>JAWKQR010000009.1:0-154770 GCA_041390025.1 bacterium | reverse complement strand
ACCCTCCAGTTCTTCTTGCGAAACACACTGCTTCGAAAATTTCCGTGAGGCCATGATGCACTTTGGACATCCGGAAACACTCTACTGGGTTTTGGCGTCGGCGCTTATCATGGCGCTGTCGTTGGCATTCTACGTTCGCTGGCGTCGGCGCACGCTTCAGACATTTGGCGACCACCCGATGCTGGCTCAAATGGCCAGCGCGGCATCGCCACTCCGGCAGCGTGTGCGCGCGGCTTCCTTCGTATTGGCTGCGATTTTTGTAGGGATTGCGGCGACTCGACCCCAGTGGGGCCTAACAAACAAGCCCATCAAGCGAACGGGCGTCGACGTTGTCTTCGCACTCGACATCTCAAAGAGCATGTTGGCCCGCGACGCAGCGCCAAATCGCCTCGATGCCGCCAAGGCCGAAATCAAGGAACTCATGAGTGCGCTTGGCGGCGACCGTGTCGGATTGGTGGTCTTTACCGCGGTGAGCTTCCCGCAGTCGCCCTTGACGACGGACTATGGCGCCATCCGATTCTACCTCGACAAACTCGACCCGGCTCAGATGCCGGTAGGCGGCACATCGGTGGGACGAGCCATCCTAGATTCCGTCGCGCTGCTTACCGGCGGTGAAGGAGACGGCCCGTCGATGAAGCGGGCGAAGAACCAGATCATCGTGCTGATCTCGGACGGAGAGGACCATGAGTCTGCACCTCTCGAGGCGGCAGAAAAGGCATCAGAGTCGGGGATCAAGATCGTGACCGTGGGATTTGGGTCGGCCACGGGTGAGCGCATACCCCTCTACAAACAAGATGGCACGTTGATGGGTTATCAACGCGACCGGTCCGGCGAGGTGGTGCGCACCAAGCTCGACGTCAAGTCGATGCAGGCGATCGCGGACAGAACCGGCGGACTTTACATCCCCTACACTGGCAAAAACTCCGTGGCCAAAGGCGTCTCGGAATTCATCGCGACACTTGAGCGCAGCGAGCTCGAAAGCCTCATGAAGGAGCGATACCAAGAGCGCTTCATGGTGTTTCTCGTGCCCGGGTTTTGCTTCCTGCTGCTCGGCGTCTCGCTCGGCGACCGGCGACGAAAACCCTCCGCGAAGGTCGCGTCCATTTTACTCGCGTTGTCGTTCCTCGCCGCGTGTGACAACGCGCTTCGCGACACGCAGTCCGACGTCGATCGGGGCAACGCGTTGATCGAATCCCAACAGTTCGACGACGCCATCGAGGCCTATCGACGAGCGTCGGAGGATCACAAAGGCGCGCCGGAGATTGCCTTTGTGATGAAGGCATCGCGATGGGCGCCCAACGCTTCGACGATGCACAGAAAGCGTTCGCGCGGGCACTTGAGACAACGGACCCACAGCTGCGCCTGTGAGCCATGTTTAATCTCGGTGGCGTCGCCAAGAAGCAAGCATGGAAAGAGGCGTATTCGGCGTTTAAGGACGCCATCGTTTTTGCCGACGACACACAAGCGGCCTCCCCAAGGCCAAAAGTTGCTCCTCAAAAGAATTTGGAATGGGTGTTTCATCAGCTGTACCCGTGCCAAAAACTGGAGGATAAGCTTGAAGAAAACGACACGATTGACCAGGCAGCGAAGACAGAAAAACCCGACGCTTTCTCAGCAGTTGCATGCCCTGGCGATGACGACTGGTTTGAAATCGACGCGCCTGCAGGCAGCCGGATCTTTGCCACCGCAAAGTTCAAGGATCTGCGTGAGGACCCCGACAAATCGGAGCCATTCCTTAACCAGACCGACGACCTCACGGTTGAGCTGGTGGATCGGTCCAACCGAGAAGTTATGGGCCAAGACTCTGGCGACCCGTCCAAGCTGGCTGACGAACAAAAGCTGCGGGGAGCCACCCGCGAGATTCAAGACGTACGACTTGGTGACCATTCCGTGGGCGTTGCCCTTCGCGTGACGACGCGACGCGAAGCCGCCTACGACGTGACGATTCGGGTCGTGCCGCCATGTGCCTTCCTTCAGGAGGCGTCCGAACCCAACGATGCCCCTGCCACCGCAGCGCCGCTGGGCGAGCAACCAGCGCAAGGTCAGCTTTGCCCCGGGGACACGGACTGGTACGCCTACGACCTGCAAGCAGGTGACAGCCTCTTTGTTGACCTTGAGCTGGGACCCGACCTCGATCGTCAGGTTCCGGCCCAAGCCGAGATGACGCTCGTTGAGGCGGACAGCGGACTGGTCGTCGCCGAGGGGGTCGCGGAAGGGTCGCTTTGACGGTCGCGTGCGCGACGTCGCCAAACCGGGCCGCTACCTCGTTCAGGTACGCCCCGTCGACCCGATCAGCAAGGCCCTTACACGTTGACAGCTTATGCGTTTGCGCCTTGCGTCGCGGGCGATGACCGCCTCGAAGACAATGACGACGCGACCACGGCCGCTACGCTTGAACCCAACCAAACCGTGGTTCGATACCTCCGCCTATGCGACGGTGACCTCGACTTCTTCAGGGTCGCCACGACCCCAAGAAGAAGCGTCTGAGCATGGGGTTGTCACTGTTTCGACCCCAAGCGATCCCGACGACCCTCAAGCGCATTCCGCCTTACGGCTCGATCTCATGAACGCGAGCGGAGACGGTGTGGCACAAGAGGGCCAGCGACCAGACAGCGCAGATGTCGGGCGGCCCCCGTTTGAGTCTGTGCTAACCGCCGAAAATCTTGACGCGGAGACCTCCGTGGTGCGCGTCAGTGGCGACAGCGACTTCTACCATCTCCAGATTTTGGATGGTGCCGCAGGGGAATCCGGCGACTCCAGCCAAGATCAGAACCAACAGCAGAAAAGCGATCAACAAGATCAGTCGGACTCGCAAGATGATGCCCAAGACGGCGACGAAGAAAAGGATCAACAGGACGGAAAGCCGGGCGACGAAAAAGACGAACAACAACCGCAGGACGACGGCAGCCAAGACGAAACGCAGTCCGACAATGGCGAGCAGCAGGGTCAGAAGGAGGAAGCCAACGATGCCGAACAAGCCCGCGCGGACGCGCAAGACGAAACCTCCGAAACCCAAGATCAAGGCAAATCGGCCCAGGAAAAGGCCGCAGAAATGCAACGCATCGAGGATATCTTGCGAGCGCTTGAATCGTCCGACGATAACTTCCAGATGAGAAAAGCACTCAAAGAACAACCCAATCGCTACATCGACAAGGATTGGTGATGCGATACGTAGTTTGGATGTTTGCGCTATGCCTGTGGCCCGCGCTGGTGTGGGCTCAATCCGGAGGCGAGTCCGTGACCGCGACCGTTCGGCCGGAGGTCGTAGAGCTTGGAAAACCGTTTCGTTACGATGTCACGATGTCCACGTTTGGCTCGGGCGACCTTGGCCTGAAGAGCGCGCCCGGCTTTGGGGAATTGGAAGTGCTTGGAAGGACCGAGGCACCCCAGTTCATCACGGTTAACAACGTCTCGCAACGGATCCTCACGGTGTCCTGGACGCTTCGTGCCAACGCGCTCGGTTCGTTCGAAATCACCCCTCCAAAGGTCAGACTTGGGGACGCATTGGACAGCCCAAGCCGCGTCACCGTCAAGGTCGTCAAGCCCGGGAAAGTCCCGAAGTCCGTGCGACAAAAGAGCGATCAGGCGTTCATCGAAACCTCGATTGCACCGACCGAGCAGGTTTACATCGGCCAACAAGTCAACCTCTCCTACGACCTCTACACGGATGCTCGGATCTTCAACCCACAGCTCACAGGTGCCACCGACCCGCCGTTGGACGACTTCTGGATCGAAAACCTCAATGAGCGGCAGGTTGGGCAGCGGCAAGCAACCCCGTTCAATGGCCGGTTGATGGAAAAAACGACGCTGCGAAACTACGCCATCTTTCCACTCCACACGGGCAAAGTGACCATCGACCCCATGCAAGTTACGCTCGCCACGGGCGGCTTCTTGAGGTCATCAAAAGAAATTGAAGTTGCCTCGGACCCCATTGAACTCACCGTTCTTGCACTTCCGCCCAACGCGCCGCCGGGTTTTTACTCGGGCAACGTCGGGCAGTGGGACATCGACGCATCCGTTGACAGCCGGGTTGGGAAAGTCGGCGAGCTGCTCGCGCTGAAGGTTCAGGTCTCGGGTGCAGGCGACGTCAACCGAATTCGCCTTCCCGATGTCGAGATCCCTGATGCACGCGTCGCGGTGCCACAGGAGGACACGAAGAAGAGCCTGCGAGGAAATCTTGTCACAGGAAAGCGCGTCGGAACGTGGAGCGTCATGCCAACCAAACCTGGCAAACTAGTAATACCCGCCATTGCGTTCACCTACTTTGACCCCACAGCCACCGAATATCGCACCAAACAGACAGCCCCCATTGAGATTACCGTTGCTGACGGCGTGCTTCCGCCAGAGGCGGCTGACGTCGCACCATTGGCTTCAAACGCCAAGGCCACCACTGCCACCGAGATGATCGCCGAGCAGGTCCAGACGCTGGGCCGTCCAACCGCCCAGCACTGGACGAACCAGCGCACCGGCGTGAGCATCCCCATGCAGTTGGCAATCATCGTTCTAGCCATCGTGCTGCTTGGACTGTTGGCTGAGCCCCCCGTTCGACGATGGCGTGCCCGCCGTGAACCTGCTCAAAGGTTCAACCAACGCCTTCACGAAGGACGTGCGGCGATTCAGGCCGCAAAGACCGCCGAGGAAGTCGCGGTTTCCCTTAAAGCGACTTTGGGCGAGATTCTGAACCTTCCCAACGGCCGAACCTCCGGGTCGGCGGTGCGGCGTGCGCTAAAGGACGTGGAACTTCCCCAAGACGACATCGACAAGATCTTGGGGACCCTTGAAGACCTGGAGACGTCCCGATTCGCACCGGCAAGCGCGCAGGCACCCATCGATGCCATCCGAGCCAGAGCCCTGTCCGTGCTCGACACGGTAAAGTCACCTGCGCTCTTGGCGCTTCTCCGCACGCTTGCGCTCGCACTTCTTGTCCTTGGCGGCGTTGAAGCGCGTGCGCAATCCACGCCCACCGAACTGTTCGACGCGGGGGACTATGTCAAGGCAGCCCAGGCTTGGGAGCAACAGGCGGAGGCCTCGAAATTCAGCGACCCGTCGTCGGTCTACAACGCAGGCATCGCATTTGCGCATGCAGGCGATTGGGGTCGGGCTAGAGCATACCTCGAACGAGCCCATTACCTCAGCCCGCGCAATGGCGTCATCGAGTCGGAGCTCGACACCGTGCGAGGAATCGTGCGTCTGGGTGCCATCGAATCGACGCGAGTTGGGCGTGTGATCGACGGGACCGACGACCTCGTGGCATGGAACACCGCTGCGCAAGTTCCGCCTTGGGTCATTCCGACTTCCGTGGTGTTGCTGTTGATCTCAACGATCGCGCTCTTTTATCTCAGCCGCCGAAAACCGTTGGTGGTGCACGCTCGCGTGGCGCTGTTGGTCACCTGCATTGGTTTTGGGGTGTGGTGGGCGCAACGACAGGTCTTGGAAGACACCCACGTTGTTGTTCTGCTCAGCGGCACAACGCCGTTTCATGAAGGACCAAGCGACCTCGCTGCCACACGACGCGTGCGAGGGACCACGGCGGGAACGATGTTACGTGCGATTGAGTTGCGCCCCGGATGGACACGCGTGGTGCTCACAAACGAAGAGGACACCGCTTGGGTGCCCTCTTCAAGTGTGTTTGTGGTGACTCAGCCGGCTGGTTAGCCTAGCCCTTCTCTTGAAGGGCTGCCAAACCTTGGAGCACACGGGGGAGATCCAAGCCAAGCGTCTGCTTGATCTGCTCAGATCCACTCGCAGCCTTCATGGGAAGGCCGCGGCTTGGATCGGCATTTTGCACCGTCGAGTCAATCACTGTGATCTTGTCGATCTGAATGTCCTTAATCGTGGACAACATCGCGTCCATGATCGCGTCAAACTGCTGCACGAGGAAGATCGGACGCGCAGCATCGCCGGCCTCATGCCACACGTGAATAAGGCTTCTGAGCGCGTCGGCCGTGGCACGACCGTCTTCAACGATGCGCGCTGTGTTGCCCTTCGCTTGGGCCTCAAGCTCCGCCTTCTTCGCTTGCGCCGGCTGAATAATGTCCGCTGCAAGCTGGCGCTTGACCTGCTCCAACCTCGCGCGCTGCACGTCGATGTTCGCCTTTGCACGCGCAATAGCCGAACCTGCTTTTGAGCGTTCCTCAGCAATCATAGCTTGGCCGCGCGTCTGCGCATCGAGCACTCGTCGCTCGGCCTCCGCCTTGCTGATCTGCTTCTGGGCCGCAATCTTCGCGATGGCTTTCTTCAGCTGGTTCTCAGCATCCTGCACCGTCGCTTCCGCGCGGTTTTGTGCTTCAGCAATCCGGCTGGTCATGATGAGCTCAGCGGACTGTTTGCGACCGATCGAGTCGAGGTAACCCTTCTCGTCAGCGACCGTCTGAATCTTCAAGTTGTCCAGCACAAGCCCAAGTCGTGTAAGGTCGTGCTCTGCCTCTTCCTGAAGTGACTGCGCAAATTTGAGCCGGTCGTTGTTGACCTCTTCGGGGGTCAGGGTCGCCAAAACGCCGCGCATCGTGCCCTCAAGGGTCTCTTTTGCGATCTGCTTCACGTGGTCTCGATTCATGCCCAAGAAGCGTTCGACAGCGTTGGTCACGTAGGGCTCATCGCTGCCGATCTTAACGTTCGCCACTCCCTTAAGCGTCAGCGGAATGCCGCCTTTCGAGTAAGCATTGGTCACGTTGATGTCGATGACCATGTTGGTCACATCGATCCGATCGACCTTCTGAAAGACCGGGATGCGCACTTTTTTGCCGCCGTGCAGCACCATGTAGCCTTTGTCTTTTGTGCCGCCCATCCCGCTGAAAACGAGCACTTCGTTTGGCTGGCAAATCTCGACCAAGTTGTTGGCCACAATGAAAGCCACAATCGCAAAGACAAGCAGAATGAGGCCAATCATTCCGAGTCCGAGTCCAAGAAAGATGTCCATGTTTATCTCCCGTCAGCGATTATCGCCGTCTTGTTTACGTTGAGCTAGCGCGCGCGCCAAACTGTCCTTCTTCTCCGCCGTGAGCGCTCCCAAACCTGCCGGCTGTTCAGCCGTCAGTTGTCGGGGCTCTTCGTCCTTGCGACCGGTCAATGCGCCGCCGATGTCCAGGCCCACGGTGTCGCGCATTTCGGTGAACAGGCCAGCAACAATCTTGGGGAACGATGACACGTAGTTGGGAAGCATTTCACCGCTGCCACCGTCGATGAGCGCAACTTCACGCACCTTGACCTGCTGCGCAGCTTCGGACACGCGTTTCATGATGATCTCGAGGCGCTGCAACACAAAGATGTCAGCGGCGTTCTCACCAGCGTCTTTCCAAGCATCCGCGGTCATGCGCAATACTTCCGCCATGGCGCGCCCTTTCTCGGCGATTTCCGCCGCTTCGCCCGCTGCGATCAGCTCACGGGCGACCTTGTTTGCCTCGGCGGGAATGACCACGTCAGCCTGCAGGCGGAGCTTCTCAAGCTCAGTACGCACCTGCTGCAGCTCCTGCTCGGCTTCGGCTCTCGCCTCAAGTGCGCGAGCCTCGGCGCGCTCCTCCTCGGACTTCGCTTGAAGCTCCAAGTCAGCCACAAACTGACGCAGCTCATTCTGTTCCTTCTGAATCTGAGCCTGAGCGTTGCGACGGGCCACCTCGCCGCGACCCTGCGAAACGGCTTCGACCTCCTCAGCCTGTTTCATACAGTCTGACTCCGCGATTTCAGCCACCTTCAAGATCTCCGCGATGCGGCGACGCCCCAACGAGTCAAGGTAGTCACGATCGTCACTGACGTTCTGGATCTTGAGCGTGTCCAGATGAAGCCCAAGCTTCTCCAAATCCGGCTCCACGTCTTCGGCCAACTGCTCCGAGAAACGAAGGCGATTCTCATTGATCTCTTCGGGCGTCAGCGTCGCCAACACGCCGCGCAAGTTGCCCTCCAGCGTCTCCTGCGCCACGCGGACAATTTCATCGCGGCTGCGACCCAGAAAGCGTTCAATCGCGTTGTGGATGATCCCGTCATCGCTCGCGATCTTCACATTCGCAATGGCGTGAACGTTGAGGGGAATACCCCCTTTCGAATACGCGCCTCGCGTGTCGATACGGACCGGGAAGACACGCAGGTCCATGCGGTCGGCTGTTTCCAGTACAGGGCGACGCACCGCCCATCCGCCTCGGACCAATCGGTACCCCACCGTTGACCCGTCTGGGAGCCGATGATCCCGACCCGAAAAGATCAGCACCTCGTTAGGCCGCCCGACAAACAGGAAGCTTTTGATGATTGCGAAGCCCACGAGCACCGCAATGACGGCTGCAATCGCTAAAAAGACTATGAATTCCATCTCTCACCTAACATGTGGGGACAAGAAGATTCTCATCCACGTGTTGTGGTCGACTCCATCGCAACGACCTGAGCCACGCCATCTTCGACGGCGATCACGAGGCACTCCGTGCCCGGCTGCAACGTTGCATTCTCCTCGGTCGAAGCCATCAATTCGACGGTTCGCCCCTTCATCTTAAATCTCACGCGGCCAGGTCGTGTACTCGCGACAGGTAACACAACCCGAGCGGTTACCCCCCGAAAATCATTTTCCGTGGTGACCCGTCCGCCAACACCGGTATCTGCAATATGTAAAAACTTGGTTATCCCAAAACCTGCGAATGAACCAACCAAAGTCGCCATCGCCGCCACAAGAAATGGGTTCGGCCAAAGCAACGTCAACACTGTGCCGGTCAAGCCAAAAAAGCGGACGAAAACGTGTAAAACTTGAAACTCAAAAACGGGTTGTACCGCTTTCGCGAGTGAAGCTCGATGTCTTCGTCCGCCTGGGTCACCAAGTGATGATCACCCTCGGCGTCGCCTTCGAGATCGCCACCATCCGCCGCCACGTCGCCATCCGCGTCGACCCCGGCGACACTCACGTGCAGGTCTTTGTCGAACTCAAGCTCCTTGTCGAACTCAAGCTCTTTGTCGAACTCAAGCTCCTTGTCGAACTCAAGCTCCTTGTCGAAATCCGCGTCGCTGCCCAGTCCCGAAAACACGGACAGGCCGACAAAGACCCCACCAAAAATCAGGCACGCCAGATATAACCAGAGCATATGCTACCTATTCGTTTCCGCGGCCTTGCACCAACAGCGTCTCAACTTCACGCCAAATCTCCTGAAAACGCGCGTTCTCGATGCCGGCGTTGACGCGCAACCGCTCCAAGAACTCCACCTCCTGGATCGAGTAGGTTAGGTCCGCTCCCGCCAAAACCAAGGCCTGCCTCAAGATCGCCTCGCGAAGCTCGGTGTCTCCATGCAACGTCGTCCAGTCAACCGCGGGCGGCGCCGAACGGAACCAAGGCTCCACCTGTGCCAACTCCTCGGACGTGAACGACAACGACGACAGCAGGGTCGCCAGAATATCCCCCTCTTCTTTGGCCAGCTGGCCATCGGCCCAAGCGGCCGCAAACAAAAAATGTACGATTTTCAAACGCTCGTCAGACGTCATGCAGGCACCCCGAAAGTTCGTTTACTACTCGTTGGCCCGCAATGTAGCCCAAGTGAGCCAACACGTGCAGCCCAAATTCGAATCATCGTTTTTATTCCGTAGCGCTCTTTTCGATCACCGGTGGATTGGTTACTATGTCAGGAGTTGTAGGTTTGCCCATGTTGCGTTCACATCACATCCACCTCAGCCGAGCGATCGCGGGCGCCGTGTTTGCCATGGCGCTAGTGCTCACGCCCCGTGCGTGGGTCGAGCCTCAAGCGTCGGCTGACTTGGTGCCTGTGGAGGTGCTGGACCAACCTGCCAAGTGCTTGTGGTGTGAACCTGAGCCGCAACCCTGCCTTCAGGCTGAAGACGCCCCCTTGTGGCTTAACCCTGAGCAACCCATTCAGGCGCAGGACTGCAAACAGTCCAAAGACGCCAAGGATCCCTCCCGCTCGTAGGCGAGGGACGATATCGGATTTCAATGAACGAAAAACCTGACTACCTCCGCGTGATCCCGCTCGGAGGCTTGAATCAGTTCGGAATGAACTGTTGCGTCCTCGAATGCAACGATGCCCTCCTCATGCTCGATTGCGGCCTAAGCTTCCCGGAAACCCCGAATTTCGGCATCGACTACATCATCCCGGACTTCTCGTGGCTGCTTGAGAACGTCGAACGGTTGGAAGCCATCGTGCTTACGCACGGACACGAGGACCACATCGGTGGCCTTCCGTATTTGCTCGAAGAAGTGGACGTACCCGTCGTCGGAGGTCGACTGACGCTTGAGATGATCAAGAGAAAACTCCTTGAGCACGACGTCGAAGATGTCGCCTATTTCGACGTCCAGCCCGGAGACACCATGACGTTCGGGCCATTCAAGCTCGAGTTCATCCACGTCAATCACAGCATTCCAAACGCCATGAGCGTAAAAATCGACACGCCGCAAGGACGACTGATTTTTACCGGAGATTGGAAGCTCGACCAGACCCCGTTTGGTGAACCCGTGATGGACCTCGCGACGTTTGCACGGCTTGGTGACGAGGGGGTGCTGGCCCTGCTTGGCGATTCGACAAATGTCGACGTTCCCGGCGTGTCAGCCTCCGAAACGGACGTGTTAGAGACGCTGACCCGAATCCTTGGCGACGCGCAAGGGCGCGTGATTGTGGCGCTCTTCTCAAGCAACCTGCATCGGGTCGCTGGCCTCATGCATGCAGCCGAGCAATCCGGGCGACGCGTTTGCCTGCTCGGTCGCAGTCTTGAGCGCAATTTCCAACTCGCTAGCGAGCTCGGAATGCTCGATCTTCCCACGGGGCCGGTGCTCATCGCCCCGGACGAGATCGCACGCTTCGAAGACCGGGACCTGCTTATTCTTTGCACCGGAAGCCAAGCAGAACCTCGCTCATCGCTGACGCGGATGGCGCACGGGGAACACAACCTTATACGACTCAAGAGCGAAGACACCGTGGTCCTCAGCGCGCGCGTGATCCCCGGAAATGACGTCGCGATCTACCGCATGCTTGATGCCCTTGCGCGCAAAGGCGTCAAGGTCATCACGAAGTCGAACGCATCGGTCCACGCATCCGGTCACGCACATCGCGAGGAACTAAAGCTCCTGCTCAACCTGACCAAACCCCGATACGTTGTGCCCATGCACGGAGACTTTCGCGTCCGACGCCAACACGGCGAGCTCGGAAAACGCGTTTCAAAAAGCATCCCGCTCGTGATCGACGATGGGGACGTGCTCGAGTTTCGAGACAACACGGCCCATGTCATCGGAAAAGTTCGTTCGGGCAGGGTGGCGGTTGACGGGAAGGCTCTGGGGGATATCGACGACGTTCAAATACGGGACCGCATGAAACTCGCCGCGACGGGTATCGTGGTTGCGTTCCTCGTCCTCGATGGCCAGTCAGGCGCGATTACCGATGGGCCTCGCCTGCTCCATCATGGGCTGAGCGTTGAAGGGGGTGACAAGTGGTTTGCCCAAGCCGCGGAGTATGCGCGACAAGAGATCGAGGAGATGTCCGTCGACGCCCGCCAAGACACGGCGGAGGTGCAAGAAACTTTGCGCACCGCGGTGCGGCGATATTTCCGCAAAAACGCGGACAAAAAACCCGTCGTCATTCCAATCGTCCACGAACTGTGACTCTGAGGCTTTCGTTGGGGTCAGTTCGCTGATAATCTTCACGAAACACGATTTACTTAGACGGAACAGGCATGAGTGTCGTGGTCGAGCCGCCTACATTCAACGATACGAACGCGATCGCAGACCTGTTCTTCGAGGACATGAAACACCTTGGCGTCGACGTCCCACTGCCGAAAATGCAGGCGCTCGCCGCCGAAGTGGTCGCCGATTTTCACAACAACGGACGAGGTCTCCTTTGGGTCGCGCGGATGGGTCCCGGCGAGGTCCCCGTGGGCGTGATCTTGGGAATGAAATCTTGGTCGCTCAAATTCGCGGGCACGTCGGTATGGATCGAGGAGCTCTTCGTGTCCCCCAGTGCGCGAAGGAACGGTGTGGGACGCCTCCTCGTCGATGCGCTGCTCGACTGGGCCGAAGAACACCAGGTCGACGGCGTGGACCTTGAGGCATATCAAGGCAACACCCCCGCGTCGATCCTCTACCACCGAAGCATCGGCTTCCGACGCCTAGGACGCGAGCGTTTCTGTTTGGAACTTGGGTCGGGGAGGTAGCCATGGAAACACCCCGCGTGCTCATCTACTCCGCAAACGATTCCACAGGCAACGTCTCTCGGAGTCCATCGCTCGTGCACTCGACCTACGATGCAGTGCGCCAACGAACAAAGAGGCTGCGCGTACCTCGCCACGGGCCCAACTGACGCGATCATCATCGAACATTCTCGGGCGACCTCGCTGCGCAGTTCATCGCGCAGCTGCCGGATGTTCTTTGGAGCGATTCGGGAGTGTTTTCCACCTCGCCGACAACCCTCCACCGCTCCCGCAAAAAGGTGAGCTATGGCTTCCAAGAGATGTGCGTGGCCATGTGCTTGCGGATGCACTCAGCCGACATTTTGCGACACGTGTTGCCAAGCCTCGAAAGACGCACGAGCAACGTGAGGCCTTCCAGCAGTGACCTTGGATGATCTTGAAAAGGCACTCGACGACGCACACTCATCGGTGGACCTCGTCAAGAGTCTTCGAGACACCCGATCTGTTGGACGCTCTGAACTTGGGACCGCCGACCCCAGAAATGTCCGCGGTAAGCACCGAGGATGCTCCGCCGACCGAGGATGGCGTCGAGCATTCATCACCCAACTTCGAGCGCTCATCGTGTACGACCCGACCCAAGGGCGAGTGATGCTTTTGCGGTCGCAGCCCTGGCGAACCTTGCCCTCAAGCCGTTGTTGGAACCCAATGTCACGGTGAGCCAAGTGCTTCATCGAGATTCGCTCGAATCTGCGTGCGAATTGCTCGTGCCTCATGTCGTGGTGGTCGTCGACGAGAATGACCAAGATACCCGCGACACGTTGATGCTCTTGCGACGAATTCTCCCAGGACTCAGCCCCTCGATCGCGTTGCTGGGTCGCGACCTGAGACCGCTTGACCGCCACGTTTCCTACGACGTCGCCCTCGCCTTCGACGCGGACACACCCATCGAGGACGTGGCCGACGCAATCGCCCATGCAGCGCGCCAAGCCGCGCTCGACGCCCCCCGCGTTTTGATCGTCGACGAAAACGGCACCCACCAAGACGCGGTGGATGGCGTCCATCGGATGGGGGGCCACGCGATCGTCGTGCGTAATCCCGCGCAAGTTCGTGAGGTCATGGAGGAAGTACAGCTCGACGCCATCCTGTTGTCCCCAAGCTACCACCATGTCAGCGGCTTTGATGTGTGCCGTTCGATCCGAACTCAGTCTCGCGTTCCTATCCTCTTCATCGCCGATCACGCCGATCAGGGAACCCGCTACGAAGCATTTCGCGCGGGCGCCAACGACCTCATTGCGCTGCCGTGGGTTGTGGCCGAGGTGCAAAAGCGGATTCAACAGCTTGTCGAACTCCATCGGCTGCGCGGCACCACGTTTCAGGTTGACCGCATCACGGGTACCAAACACGTCAGCGCCCTTGAACACGGCTTACGCGAGATCGCCACGAGAGTTGGCGGTACATCGCTCATCTCCATGGCCGCCTTTGAAGTCTGCGGGTTCGCGGAGCTGCGCACAAAACATGGCGAAACATCCGCCCGCACCGTCTTGCGCCATGTGGCTGATTCGCTGACCAGTCACTTTGACGGCGCCTACGTCTACCGGGGCTGGGGCGAACGCTTTTTCGTGTTGACGGATACGGTGCTGCCTGAGGACCCCGCGGCGACCCCTTGGGCACCGATTCTGGAGCTCAGCCGCGTCACCTTCCGTGATCTCAATGGGCGCGGCTTCTATGCATCACTCAATGTGGGGCAACTTATCGCCCCGGTTGAACAAGTCAGCGCAAACGGATGTGTCGAAGGTCTACTGCGCATCCTGTCCCGCTGTCGCGCGCTTGGGTCGGCACAGATGATGACCGCGCGCGTCGAAACACAATCGAATCATGTTCCTGAACGTGATGCTCGTGCATCAATCCGCAGCGGCAGTGGCGGCCGGTCGTCTTGACACGCGAAGACGACTGAATTAGCTTCCGGCCGCATCTTATCTCATGATGCGGTCGCTCCAACAGGATTGATTCATGACGCTTCAGTTCTCGCCAGACATCAGAGTGAGTTCAAAGACTCATCACACATTACTACACGCGCCACGCGGCACGCTGCCTTGTTTCTGGCGCAGAAAGATTTCGGCTGGATTTCAGTCGAGGTGATGGACTACGTCGCCGCAAGGCTGGAGCTCCCACCATCGAAGGTGCTCACAACGGCGACGTTCTACACGATGTACAACAAGCAACCCGTTGGACGCTGCCACATCCAAGTATGCACCACACTTTCCTGCGCGTTTCGCGGCGGGCCAGAACTGATCGAGAAGCTCGAAGATCGTCTTGGAATTCGCTTAGGCGAAACCACCCCGGACGGCCACTTCACACTCAGCGAAGTCGAATGTTTGGCGTCCTGCGGTTCCCCGCCCATGTTCCAGGTCACCGATTCGCGAGGCGACATCGAGTACTTCGAGAACATCGATTCGGATGCGAAAGTTGATGCGTTGCTCGCACAGTTGAATGAACGCGTCAAAACACTCCCTGATCCACGTAAGATGCACTGAGGTTGTCATGGACGAGCTTTTTCTGAGCCGTAATTTTAGCGTCGACAAAGCCTACACCCTGCCCGTCTACGAAAACGGTGGGGGTTATGCGGCCCTCAAAAGCCCTCGGGGATGGAATCGCAAACCATCATCGATGAGGTTAAGAAGTCGAACCTTCGCGGGCAGGCGGTGCAGGGTTCCCCACGGGAGTCAAATGGGGCTTCATGCCCAAAGAATCTGACTTGCCCAAGTACCTCCCGATCAACGGCGACGAAGGCGAGCCCGGCACGTTCAAAGACCGCTACATCATGGAGCTCGATCCCCATCGACTCATCGAAGGCTGCATCATCACCGCGTGGACCCTCGGCTTGCGTTACGGGTACATCTACGTGCGTGGCGAGCTCCAGCTCGCCCTCAAACGACTTGAAGCGGCGCTGAAGGAGGCCTACGCAAAGGGCTATCTGGGCAAGAATATCCTGGGCAAGAACTTCGACTTTGACCTCTACGTCCACCCCAGTGGCGGCGCATACATTTGCGGCGAGGAAACGGGCATGATTGAAGGCCTCGAAGGCAAGCCCGGCCAGCCCCGACTCAAGCCCCCCTTCCCCGCCGTCGTTGGGGCATTCGGCGCGCCCACACTGGTCAACAACGTCGAGACCATCGCCTCCATCCCCTTCATCATCGAGCGTGGCGGCGAGTTTTGGGCCTCCATGGGCATCGAGAAGAACGGTGGCCCTAAGCTCTACGGTCTGAGCGGACACATCAAGAAGCCCGGCGTGTACGAAGCGCCAAGCGGCATCACCGTGCGCGAACTGCTCGAAGAGTACGGCGGCGGCATGTTGGACGGGTCAGAGCTCAAGGCGTTCATTCCTGGCGGGTCATCCTGCAAAGTCATGCTCCCAAGCCAGCTCGACGCTGCCATGGGTTTCGAGACCATGCGCGACGCAGGGAGCTCCATGGGCACGGCACCATCACGTTTATGGACCAGTCCGTATGCATGGTGCGCATCGCAGCTCGACTCGCACACTTTTACCACCACGAATCATGTGGGCAGTGCACCCCGTGCCGCGAAGGCACCGGATGGGCCGCCAAGGTCTTGGACGCCATCGAGGCGGGCCACGGACGCATGGAAGACCTCGACCTGCTCATGGATGTGGTGGACAACATTGAGGGCAACACAATTTGCGCGCTGGGCGATTCCATCGCCATCCCTGTACGCAGCTACCTCGAGATGTTCCGAAGCGAATTTGAAGCACACGTGACACAGGGTAAATGTTCGTTCCCGGCATGGTCCACGCGTGGCTCCGCGCCAAAGGCAAAGAAGACAACTCCGCGCGAATCCGCCGGGGCCGATGCCTGAGTTACGGCTTTACCTTCCCTATAAAATGAGTTAATCCACCTCAGCTTTCCGCTGAGCGGGTGGGCACCGCATTCCCCCATATCGTGGGGATCTGAGCGGTCTAGCGCCACTCAACACCCAGTCGGGCCCTTGGGAGCGTCCATGGAAATGGCAAGTACGATATTCTTTTGGCTGTTCGCGACCGGCGCCGTGCTGTCCAGCATTGCCGTGGTCACTGCGCGTATCCCACTCTACAGTGCGATTGCCTTGATCTTGGACTTCTTTTTCTTCGCTGGCCTCTACGTGCTGCTGTCGGCACACTTCATGGCCATCATTCAAGTGCTGGTGTACGGCGGGGCCATCATGGTCCTGTTCATGTTCATCATCATGCTCTTGAACTTGCGCGACGAGGAAGGCGTCGTTCGCGTCCGTGCGCATCACGCCGTCGGCCTCGCCATCAGCGTTGCGCTCGCCGCCATCGTGGGGACATCAATCTGGCACATCACCGACCTCAACAGCATGCCGCCGGCAAGCGAGGACCCGAGCGCCGTAGTCGCCGTGCCCTCGCGTGTTCCGGGCCTTTACGGTGCCTTGGACGAAGACGCATTGCGTCAGGGTAATTTGGCCAAAATTTCCAAGATGGTCGCTGGCCAGACCAAGGCCTCGGACGGAAAGTACCGCCCTGTGGACCCTAACCAACCCACCGTCGTTCCGCCCATGATTTCGGGAGGCTCGCCCGAGCACCCAGAACCCGCCGCGTTCGGAACCGTGGAGCCCATCAGCTTGATGTTGATCAACCGCTTTGTCGTCCCGTTTGAGTTGACAGCGATGCTGCTCCTTGGGGCCATCGTTGGTGCCGTCATTATCGCCAAGAAACGCCTCTGAGCCGCCCATGATTACCATCACGCACTACCTTATCGTCGCAGCGCTGACGTTTTTCATCGGAATGGCGGGTGTCCTCGTGCGACGCAACGCTATCACCGTTTTCATGTGCATCGAGCTGATGCTCAACTCGGTTAACCTGACGTTTATCGCCTTCAGCAAATACCGCATCGACATGGACGGGCACGTCTTCGCCTTCTTCGTGATGGCTGTGGCAGCCGCCGAAGCCGCGGTAGGGCTCGCATTGATCCTGCACTTGTTCCGGCACTACCGTTCGGTCAGCGTCGATGCAGCACAAGAGTTGAAACTGTGACGAAGGGCCTCGAAGGCTCATTCCCGCGCCGAGAATTCGCATGATGTCGAATGATTTCTACTACCTAGGCCTAATCGTCCTTTTCCCATTGATCGGGGCGTTGATTAACGGCCTGTTTGGGGCAAAGTTGCCCAAGAGCTGGTCTGGGTTTATCGCCACCACCGCCATGTTTCTCGCGTTTGTCACGTCGATCATGGCCGTTCGCCTGTTCAACATGATCGGCGAGCCACACTTGACGTATACGGCCTACCAGTGGATCCACACCGGCAGCCTGCACCTCGACCTTGCCTTCCTCCTCGACCCGTTGTCGTCTGTGATGATCCTCATCATCACGGGTGTCGGCTTCCTGATCCATTTGTACTCCACCAGCTACATGGAGCACGACCCTGGCAAATGGCGCTATTTCACGTATCTCAACCTCTTCGTGTTCGCGATGTTGTTGCTCGTACTGGGCAAGAACATGTTGGTCACGTTCATCGGCTGGGAAGGCGTTGGTGCTTGCAGCTACCTGCTCATCGGCTTCTGGTACTCCGACGACGAGAAAGCAGCAGCTGGCCAAAAGGCGTTTATCGTCAATCGTGTTGGTGACTTTGCATTCATCCTCGGAATTCTTCTGCTCTACACCGAAACCGGGACATTCGATTACGTCGAGATGAACGCGATGCTCGGTACAGCCGTCGGGGCCGCAAAGTTGGCGCCGATCGCCATCCCCGTTGTGCTGCTCATCTTCATCGGATGCACGGAAAGAGCGCGCAGATTCCACTCTACACGTGGCTTCCAGACGCTATGGCGGGTCCGACCCCCGTCTCGGCGCTCATCCACGCCGCAACGATGGTGACCTCGGGCATCTTCTTGCTGTCGCGTCTGAATGGCTTGGTGACGATGGCGTGGCAGGCAATGGCGGTCATCGCCGTTGTGGGCGCGCTGACTGCATTCTTCGCAGCGACCATCGCGTTCGTGCAAACTGACATCAAGAAAGTCCTCGCCTACTCCACCGTGTCACAGCTGGGATACATGTTCCTCGCGATCGGCACAGGTTCCTTCGTGGGCGCCATCTTCCATCTGATGACCCACGCGTTCTTCAAGGCCCTACTGTTCCTCGGCTCTGGCTCGGTCATCCACGCGATGGGCGGTGAGCAAGACATCCGTAAAATGGGTGGCTTGAAGGCGTACATGCCCGTCACGCGGCTGACGTTCCTGATTGGATGCATCGCCATCGCGGGTGTCCCGTTCATCGGCGCCGGGTTCTTCTCAAAGGACCTCATCCTCTGGAGCGCACTGAGCAACGTTCATATCGGCCAAGTTGCTGGGCTGTTCAACGGGCTCCCTAGCGTCGAAATGCTGACGTCACAGGTTGCGCCAGCCATCGCACAAGGCGCTGCCCTTGAAGTGATGTTGCCCTGGAAAATCATCTACGGTCTCGTCGCGGTGCTTGGATTTGCGACCGCAGGCATGACGGCGTTCTACATGTTCAGACTCTACTTCCTCACGTTTGAGGGAGAGTGCCGCGCCGACGACCACACGAAAGAACACCTTCACGAGTCGCCCATCGCGATCACCATTCCACTCTCGGTGCTGGCCATCTTGTCGGTCGCTGGTGGCTGGACGGGTTGGCCTCATTTCATCGCCCATCTTGTGCCGGAGAGCGCCGAACATGCCATGCTCGCTTTCGAGCATTGGTTGGCACCGGTGTTTGAAATGTCCATGAAGTACCGCGTGGTCAACCACTTCGGAGCGGAGTACGCCAAGTGGGAAATCGCCTCCGCCGTGGCCGGGTCCGCGCTGGCGCTCCTGGGCATATTCGCAGCCTACTCGGTGTACGTGAAGCGCCCGTCTATCGCGCGAAACTTCGCGGACAAGTACCGCAAGCTGCATCAAGTGCTCATGGACAAGTACAAGGTCGACGAGTTCTACGACGCGACCTTTGTTCGAGGCACCATTAACGCTGGCAAAGCAAGCTACGAAGTCGACCAAAAGGTCATCGATGGACTCGGTGTAGACGGAGCGGGCTTCATGACGAAGTCCTTGGGCGAGGCACTCAGATACCTTCAAGGTGGCGATGTGCAGAAGTACGCAGTCTACCTTGTTGTTGCGATGACCATGGCGTTTATGGCCCTGGCGTTGGTCTAAGGCAGGAGCAAACACGATGTTGAATACACTTACCCAACTCCTGTCGTCTGTTAGCCTCATTGGCGCACCTTTGGTGCCCGATGGCGGTACGCCATGGCTGACGCTCCTGACGTTCGCGCCGCTCCTTTTTGCGGCGGCGTTGATGCTTGTGCCGCGCGAACAAATCTCCGTGCATCGCACTGGCGCACTCATCGCGACGCTCGCGGTGTTCGTGCTGTCCTTGCCGGTCATGGCAAAGTTCAACGCCGGGTTCCCCATCGCAGAAGGCCAAGCCTTTACATTCCAGTTCACCGAAGGCCCTGTGCCATGGATCACATCGCTTGGCATTTCTTACGCCCTCGGTATCGACGGCATCTCGCTGTGGCTGGTGATGTTGACCACGTTCATCATGCCCATCGCGGTCTACTCGACGTTCAGCGCCGTCGATAAGCACGTCAAAGAATACATGATTGCCTTGCTGGTACTTGAGGCCGGCATGATTGGGGCCCTCGTCTCGGTCGACGTGTTCCTGTTCTACGTGTTCTGGGAAATGATGCTGATCCCGATGTACTTCATCATCGGTGTCTGGGGTGGCGAAGACCGCGTCCGTGCGGCGGTGAAGTTCTTCATCTATACGATGGTGGGCAGCGTCCTGATGCTCATCGCCATCCTGTACGTGTACTTCAACACCAACGTCGGCGGCGCGCACAGCTTCCTGTTCGCGGACATGCTGAGCGTGAAGTTGAGCTACCAAGAGCAATTGTTCCTGTTCGCGGCCTTTTTTCTCGCCTTTGCCATCAAGGTTCCACTGTTCCCGTTCCACACGTGGCTTCCTCTGGCGCACGTTCAGGCGCCGACGGCGGGTTCGGTGATCCTGGCGGCGGTCATGTTGAAGATGGGCACTTACGGCCTTCTCCGCTATGCGTTCCCGCTGTTCCCAGACGCACTCAAGACATTTGCCCCCTACATTGCTGTGCTGTCAGTGATTGGCATCGTCTACGGAGCGTTGCTCTCGTTGGTTCAAGATGATGTCAAGAAGCTCGTCGCCTACAGCTCCGTAAGCCACCTTGGCTTCTGCGTCCTCGGCTTGGTCGCCATGACCCCCCAAGGCATTCAGGGTGGCCTCTTCATCATGCTGGCGCACGGCATCGCGACAGGCGGCCTCTTCCTTTGTGTGGGCATCCTTTACGAGCGACGCCACACCAAGAAGATCAAAGAGTTCGGCGGTGTCGCGTCGAAGATGCCGGTGTTCGCGGCGATGTTCATGATCATCACGTTCGCGTCGGTCGGTCTGCCGGGCCTCAACGGTTTCATCGGCGAATTCCTAGCGATCATCGGAACATCACAATCCAAGTTCCTCTGGTTCAGCGAAGCGAAGGTTTACTCCATTGCAGGAGAAGCTGGCGCGCAAACGTGGCAGTTCATGAGCGCGCCATACACACCGATCGCAGACAACGCGCAGGCCGGCGGTGAGATGACAGCCTACTTGTTCGCCGGAATTGCTGCGAGCGGTGTCATCTTCGCAGCAGGATACCTTCTGTGGATGTTCCGACGCGTCATGTTCGGGCCGATCACCAATCCCGAGAACGAGAAGCTCGAAGACCTGAACACGCGTGAGATCCTCTACCTTGTTCCGATCGTGCTCATGGCAGTGTTCATGGGCGTCTATCCGAAATTCTTCCTGGGGCGAATGGAGCCCTCGGTGCACCAGTTCCTGCAGTACATGGACACCCATGTCACGGCGAAGGGAACTGTCGTCGTCGAGGACATGCCCACCGACTACTTGCCTACCGGCCCGATGGTTGGCGGTGACGCGAAAGAGGGGCAGTGAATACAATGTTGAACCTCATGAATATACCTGGCCTACTCGCCATCCTGACGCCCCCGACCTCCGCCGAGTACGTGGCGGTGTTGCCGGGAGCCATCGTCGCGTTGACCGCGCTCGTCATCATTCTGTTGGACGTGTTCCATCGCAACGAGACAACCCGCGATTATCAGGGTTATGTCAGCGCGATCGGCATGGGCGCATCGATCCTCTCGTGCTGGATGGTCTGGGATAAGACGATTGCAACGCCGGTGTTTCACGGCCTGTTGTATGCCGACAAATTCGGTCTGTTCTTCGCCGCGCTTAGCTGCGCCATCGGCATCGTCGCCGTGCTTGCCCCACGGTACCTGCAATCCCAAGGCATGGACCGCGGTGAGTATTACATGCTGACCTTGTTTGGCGTGCTGGGCATGATCTTCATGGCCAATTCAGCCGACCTGCTCACGGTTTTCATCGCTCTCGAAGTGATGTCGATTCCGATCTACTGCATCGCTGCTTTCCTCCGACTTGAGGCGCGGAGCGCCGAAGCCTGGCTTGAAATACTTCATCTTGGGTGCGTTCTCGACGGCGTTCATGCTCTACGGCATCGCGTTCATCTATGGCCTGACAGGAACAACGAATCTCGAAATGGTCGCGAGTGGATTGGCAACGCTGGCCGCGAGTCCCGATGCCGCATTCACCCACGGTCTTGCCGTCATGGCCGTCCTGATGATCATCGCAGGCTTGGGCTTCAAGCTCGCCGCGTTCCCGTTCCACATGTGGGCGCCAGATGTCTACACAGGGTCGCCAACACCCGCTGTTGGTTTCATGGCAACCGGCGTCAAGGCTGCAGCGCTTGCGGCTTTGGTCCGCGTAGGTGTCGTGGCCTTCTACGAACCGACGATCCGCGGCGGATTTTTTGGCCACGGCTGGATCGACCTCCTGCACTTCATGGCGTTTGGCAGTGTGATTCTTGGCAACTTGGTGGCCATCGCGCAGACCAACGTTAAGCGCATGCTCGCCTATTCGTCGATCGCACACGCCGGCTACATTTTGGTCGGTGTCGTGTCCGCGAACAGCCGCGACGCATTCTTCCTCTACAACGACGCCGCGCTCTTCTACATTTTGGCCTACTCGTTCGGCACACTGGGAGCGTTTGGAGCCCTCGCCTACCTTACACGCAAGGGCGGCCAAGTTGAGACGTACGAACACCTCGCCGGCATCGGCCTCAAGTACCCCGCGATCGGGCTTATCCTGACGATTTCGATGCTCTCAAGCGCGGGTATCCCGCCAACAGCTGGGTTCCTCGGAAAGCTTTACGTGTTCCGAGCTGCGGTCGATGTTGGCGCGCAAACTGGCGACCTGACGTTCATTGCCCTTGCGTTGGTTGCGATTCTGACGAGCGTCGCAGGTGTGTATTACTACCTAAAGGTGATCGTTTACCTTTACATGAAGCAACCCACCGAGGAAGTCACCACACTTGAGCACTCGGGCGCGAAGTTCGCGTTGGTCATGTGTGCCGTATTGACGCTGTACCTCGGAATCTTCCCCAACCGGGCGATCACGGCAGCGCGTGAAGCCGTCATCGACATGGTTGGTGCGCCCGCTGCAGTGCAGCCGGCCGTTGCGAAAGGCAACGCACTCCTGCGGGCCCAGGAAGCCGCCAACGACGCTCCTCAGCCCATCCTTGGGAACGAGTAACCCTCAGGGCTACGAAGCTTCTCTAAAGTCTCTAAGGCGGTCCATGACCGCCTTTCTCATGGCCGCCGCAGACGCGTATCGTGCGGCCGGATTTCGAGCGAGCGCTTGTCCGATCACTTGGCACGTCTGGGCTGAGATGCCCGCGGCCCGCAGCGGTTCAACCGACAGCGTGGGAAACTCTCCCATGTCTCGGGGGTCTTGCAGCGTGACCGCGTGCCACAGCGTCGCGCCGAGCGTGTAAAGGTCGAAGCGCTCGTCAATGAAGACCTCGCGACCACCCGCTGCCTCTGGGGCGGCGTAGCCCATCGTGATGCACGCCGCTGTGGGCTCTGTTGTCTTCTCGCCGAGCTTGAGCGTGACTCCACCAAAATCGATCAATGTGAAGTAGTCGGTGCCGCTGACCATGATGTTGGCAGGCTTCAAATCTTGATACAGAAACACCCCCTGCTGCGCGCCCACATCCACCTTCTTGTGAAGCCGAATGAAGATCGTCAAGATCTCCCGGGCAAGCAGGAGAACGTTCTCCTCAAGGCGCTCGCGAAACTCAGGTTGGGCCATCCGCTGTTCCAAAATGTCCCCAGGGATCAGCTCCATGACCAGATAGGGCTCCGAATTTAGCACGTCTTCGGGGATCGCGATGGGGCCAAACTTGCCTTCGTATCGCGGCTCAAGCGTGAGCGTGCGGTCGACAAAAAAGTGATTGGCCGACGGGAGATTGTTGAGCCCTTCGTTACGAAAGCGGACCAACACTTTCTTCTCCCACTCCAAGATCTTTCGCGACCGCTGGATGTGGGCGGTCGCTTCGTCCTGGGTGTAGCGTAGATTCCGCGCGCGCGGACCGGAGTCGTATCGTGTCGTCTTGATAAGTACCGGATTGCCCGCACAGCGGGTGTCGCGAGCGAGGTAGAGAAGTCCCATCCCTCCCCCATCGGCAAACACACGGTCAAGCTCAAAGCGCCCGTTGCACAATGACGGAAGGGACATCGTTTACTCCGCTGGGAGTTCGAACTTCATCGCGAACCGTCCGGCGATGACCAGGACGTCACCCGATTTGAGCGATCGACGCTCTCCGAGCGTGAGGAGGTCTGAGTTGAGCTGTGTGCCTGCGTTCGACACCACGTAGAGCTGGTAGTTGCGGTTCTGACGGTAGACATACGCGTGTTTTCGCGACACGTGAGCAGCCTCGTCCCACTCGGTCAGATCGATGTCTGGGTAGGCGTCGGCCATAGGGTCCCGACGCCCGATCAACGTCTCATCTGTCTCGATGCTGTGCGTGTGGACAGGCTGACGATTGACGTAAAGGGTCAACGTCGCCGGGGCTGCGTGCACGCCCGGTTGCGGGAGTGGGTGCGCAGCAGGACGAGGCTTTTGTCGAACGGGAAATGCCGCTGCGAACGCCGCGGACGCACGCAGATTCGAGCTTGGAGGATAAACCTCCTCCTCGAATCCAGCCGCTTCGGTCGACGGCGCCTCGTCGACGGCATCGGCGTGTGAGTCTTCATCGTCATGGTCGAGGGTATCGGGGGAAGCCTCAGACTGTTGAGGTGGCGTCGCCACGAGCTCCTCGCCCATGGGTCCAAATCCCTCTTCGTACTCCGGTGTGCCGCGTTCAAACGCGGTACCGTCGAGCGACGAGTACAGCACGTCCGGACCGGTCACGTGCCCCTCGGACGCTTCCGTCATGCCGAGTTCGGAGTCTGCTTCTGGCAATCCTTCCTCGGTCGCCGCCACAGACGCGAACGACGGCATGGCGTCATCGGCCTCTGAGTCCGGCAGCTCTGGCATGCCCATGTCGAAACCTTCCTGCTCGGCAGACGCCAATGTGGCTGCCACATTTTCCTCTGGCGAGAGTTCTTCTCCAGGCGCCAACGGCGCTAGACGCTCACCGCAGACCTCGCAGTTGATTGCTGCTGGGTCGTTCTCGGTTTCACAAACCGGGCAAAGAATCGTATCCGACATGACACTCCTGAAGAGTCTTAGGGTTTTGAACACCAATCCGAGGCCAACGCGTCGTTGGCTTGGCTCTTGAGCGCTTCCAAACGCGACTGCGCTTCTGCCTTGGCAACGGCTTCGCCAGTCGACAAGAGAATGCGCTCGCTGTTCGTCGTGGTCATCGATGCGCTGAGGGCCTTGTAAGCCCGATCCGCCATCTCTTTGCAACGTGCGGCATTACCGTTCCCGCGGTGGAAATCGGCGCGCTGCATGTAGTGCGCTCCTTGATTGATCGCGCGCGCCAGCTCTGAGCCCTCGGCTTCGCACGCCGTGCCATCTTCCGTTCCACACTTGTTGGTTCGCAGAGTGGCATCCTTGCGGAACACACGCGCGACCCCGCGCTTGTACAACGTCTCACGCTGGTCGTACTCAAAGGGTCCCGCCATGCTGATAATGTCGCCCTGAATCAACCACAGCGCCTTGTCGCGGATCGCACGTTGAACGTTCGAAGGTGCATCCGACGAGGGGGGCATCTTCTCGCATATAGCCTTAACAGCCCTTGGCTGCTCTGAGCTGCCAACGATTTGAAACTCGCCGAACGCATTCGCACCTGTTTGAGCGGCTTCGATCGTCACGTCGAACGACCCACAACCTTTGTACTCCTTGGCCAAGTCGGGCGCCGAAGGTGCCTCGTCCGCAGCTTCGATCTCGCGCATCGTGGTCTTGGCTTCGCAGACCGCGACCTCGAGGGGCACATCGATCATCCCAGCACCGCTTGGACGGCGTCCGTAGTAGCTGAGCGAGGATCCATCGAGCGATTTGGCGCGTTCAAGTCCAGCCTCAAACTTGCGGAAGAGGTCAGCGCGCATCTGCTCGTCGTTGGCGACCACGCCACGAGCGCAGGCGTCGATCGCATCCTGAATCGCGTACAGAGCATCGGCGGATGCGGTCGACACGCGATTGGAACCGACCAGCATCTTTCCGCGTTCCTTGCCCAAGCCCGCCAGCTTCGCGTCGAGCTGTGCGACGCGCGCGAGGATGGGTTCACGTTTCGCGTGCCCTTGCAGATTCGGCGAGAGCTCGGGACTCATGAGGTTCGTGATTTCGTAACGTTTGGTGGTGTAGAGATCGAAGTCCCCTGCCGCCAAGCTCGATTCAAGCTCGCTCAGGCCCGTGACCGCATCCCGAATCGCCTTCGGGTCGCTGTCGCTGTACTCGACCTTGATGTCTCCACCGTCGTTTTGCTTCTCGGCCATGTCGGCTTGACGCTTTTGCATCGTCGCCAAACGGTCTGGGTTGACACCGCAAGCGGCCAAAGACACGAGAACACAGCCCAATAACAGTCCATTACGCATTCCAAACACTCCTGCTGTCATCAATTTATTCGTTTTGTTTTTCTAACACGCGTTACGTGGATTCGCGACTTCAAATCAGGCTGGACGCGTCCACCAACTGCACACCGCTGTCGCGCTTCTGCGTCGACTTGTGCCGTGTGTAGTTCATCTCTTCCTGAGACAGCGATCCGTTGGCGCCGTAACGTGCCTTTAGCTCGACGTAGTGGGCGGCCATTTCGGAATCCCCGAGCTCGCGGTAGCGTTCGTTCAAGATGTCGAACAACATCGCAACGTGTTGGTGGTCTTGGCGACTCATCGACGCGTCAAGCTCCTCCACCAAACGCCCGATCTCGACCTCATCGTAGGCCCGCTCCACCTCGCCCATGACCTGAGCGATCGATTGTGGGTCGTCGGTATAGTTCACAACGATCGATTGCGTGCTGCTTCCGTCAACGATGTTCATCGACGGAATATCGTAGTGGAGGTCGGCTTTGACGATGCGCACTTTCCCAGCCGGTCGCGCCGGAGACGAGACCGTCAGCAGGTAAGCATATTCACGGTCGCGTTCGATGGCGCCCAAATTGATGGAAATGGTGCGCACGTCGCCGGGCAATTTCATCTTGCCCAGATAGGCGATCTCTGGGCTGTATCGGTAGCCGCGATTCGCCCGAATCAACGGCGTGAACGTGAGATCCAGACGTACATTCGTGGCGACCGACGATGTCGCGCCCTGCACACGTCGACCAAACACCTGAGAGATCTCGTCCGTTCGCTCGGCGTATGCCGTAAATCCGTTGGAGTAAGACACCAAGCGTTGCATAAACTTGTAGTCAAACTCGGCTCCGAACCCCAGCGCATCGATCCCAATCCCACGGCTCGCCAACTCCGCTGCTTTCGTCAAACAGTTCTCGGGAATGCCGGTCACCATGCCATCGGTAAACACGATAACCTTCTTGACCTGATTGCGATCGGGCACGGTCATCAGATGACCCGCAGCCTTCTCCAGCGCGTACTCCAAATCCGTCCCGCCGCCCTGGAACTGGTCAATGACGTCAATCTTTCGCACGATGTTGGCCACCGTGGACTGGTCCACGATCATCGTGGGTTCCACGATGTCGTATGCCACCGACTGAAACGCGACGACCGTCACGTAGTCACCTGGCTTAAGGTAATTCATCGCCGCGCGAGCGGCCTCTTTCAACGCCCCCATTTCACGTGCGCGCATCGAAGATGACACATCCAACACGAGCGCCACGTTTGGCCCAATGGCCGAACTCTGTCCCGTCGCGCGCAGCGCGTTCGATGCATTGACCTTGAGCAGTATCTTCAGCTCGGTCTCGGGCTGAGACACCGAGACATTGGGACGGTCGACGACGTAATCGAGGAGAATTTCTTCAGCCATATCACCCTCTTCTGGCTTGGCGTGTAGGCCGTCTTACACCATCCAAAGGGGTGCAACAAGAAGGTGCGGGGTTCAGTAGGGAGACGTGTCGAGCAGCACTTCACGTGGTTTGCACGCATCGGCAGCGCTGACGATGCCCTCGATCTCCATCATCTCGACCATCCGCGCAGCGCGGTTGTAGCCCACGCGCAGCTTTCGCTGGATCATCGAAATCGACGCCTGTCGCGACTCGACCACCAGACGAACGGCATCTTCGTAGTGTTCGTCGCGATCCATGTCTTCGATGGACGGTCCTTCGTCATCCTCATCCGAGACCAAGATCGACTCGTCGTAGACGGGGTCACCCTGAGCTTTGAGGAATGCCACGATCTGTTCGATCTCTTTCTCGGAGACATACGCCCCGTGGACCCGTTGAAGCGCGCTGGACCCCGGCGGCACGAACAACATATCACCGTTGCCAAGCAAGTGTTCCGCGCCATTTGAGTCCAAGATGACCCGACTGTCTGTCTTGCTGGTGACACGCAACGCAATGCGTGTCGGGAAGTTCGCCTTGATCAATCCGGTGATGACGTCGGTCGAAGGCCGCTGGGTCGCCAGAATCAGATGAATGCCTGCCGCGCGGGCCTTCTGAGCGAGTCGCGCGACCGCGGTCTCAACGTCCTTGGCAGCCGTCATCATAAGGTCCGCAAACTCGTCGATGATGACCACGATGTAAGGCAGATGGACATGGCGAGGTTTACCAAGGTGGTCCAAGCCGAGCTGACGCATCGCTTCGGAGTCGTCTTTCCCGTCAAGCTGGTCAAGCTCCGCCTCTTTTGTGATGCGCTCGATCTTCTTGTTGTAGCCCATGATGTTACGCACGCTCATCTCGGCGAGCTTTTGGTAGCGGCGTTCCATCTCCTGCACCGCCCAGTTCAAGGCGATCGTCGCCTGCTTGGGGTCGGTCACGACCGGCAGCAACAGGTGCGGAATGTCCGCATAGATGCTGAATTCGAGCATCTTGGGGTCGACCATGATGAACCGAACGTCGTCGGGCGTGTGTTTGTAGAGCAACGAGACGATCATCGTGTTCACAGCGACCGACTTTCCTGCACCGGTTGCACCCGCCACCAGCAGGTGCGGCATCTTCGCGAGGTCGGCCATGACCGGACCGCCCTCGGTGTCAAAACCGAGCGCGAGCGGGAGCTGCGCCTTATCGTTTCCGACAAAAACATCGTCGGCGATGACCTCTTTGAGGTAGACCATCTCACGCGTGGGGTTGGGCACTTCAATGCCAACCACACCCTTGCCTGGGATAGGCGCCAGGATGCGCACACTCAACGCCGACAAGGCCATCGCGAGGTCATCCGATAAGCTCGCGATGCGCGCGATCTTGACCCCAGCGGCAGGACTGAACTCGAACATTGTGATGACCGGCCCCGGGCAGATCTCGACCACCTGACCATCGACCTTGAAGTCCGCCAGTGTCTTTTCGATCTGTGCGGCCATGGAGCGCAGGTGTTCGCGATCCACGGCGGGTTCGTCGCTTCGTTCGAAGTTCAAGAAGTGGATGGCTGGAAGTTCGTACGCCCCCTTGCGTTGTGGACGGAAGGCAACACCTTCTTCGATCAGATCGCGTCGCTCACGGGCCTTCTTAGCCGCCTCACTCTCGACGATCTGCGGGCCAAAATCGACCTCGACCTTGGTCGCTGGTTTTCGCTCCTCCACCAGATCCACAATGTCGGTGTCGGTCACCTCTTGCTCAACTTCGCGCGTCACGATGTGAATCGGCGCTTTGGGTTGTTCAACGATTTCAGGAGGTGTCGACGGCATGTCGCCGAACTCCCAATCGGAGTCACGCTCCAACTCGGCTGAGATTTGCTCGTGAACCTGAGGCTTAACCTTCGGTGTTTTTGTCGGCGCTGCTTCGACGGAAGGCGCCACGTCGGGGGCTGGGACCGGCTTTTTGGCGGTGCGCGCGAGTCGTTGAAGGCGCTGAGCAAGCTTTCGCTGAACCTCTTCGTCCTCGCTGTCCTCAAAATCGTAGCCTTCTGGGACAAGCGGAGCCGCCTCTCGCTCGGCGACCACGCGAGCGAGCTCAGCCGCGTCCGAAGGTTGCGAAGCACGCAGACGCTCCCGCTCAACTTCCAGCTGAGCTCGAAACTCGCGATGCACACGTACGCGATGACGCGCGTAGGCTTGCAAACGATGAAAGTGGGCGAGGCAAGCCCGCAAGAGGCCCCCAAGGCTGAGATTCGTAAACAGCATCACGCTGACCAAAACAGCCCCAAGGGTCGCGATGAACGCTCCCGCGGTGCCGGCAACACCTCGCAGCAGCTCCGCGCCAAACTCGCCCACAAGTCCGCCGGGCACGTGCCCCAACACGATGACTTCCTCCATCGTGAGGTGGAGCATCATCGCAACCGACACCACCAGGAGCACCTGTCCCACGACTTGGCCCACACGCCAGTCGACGCGCCGTCCAATCAGCAGGGAAATGCCCAGATATCCGACGAGTCCATTGAGGAAGAAGGCTGAGACGCCGAACACGAACAGGAGCGCACCGCCGATTTGGACGCCCAAGGGTCCAATCAGGTTTGCGGGGACCTCGCGATCCAAGTCTGCGATGTCAAAACTTGCCAACGCCAGCAACACGGCGACCGACATCAAGCACAACACCAACCCGCCCGCCTCACGCTGGAACGCGAGCGACGACTTGGGCTGCAACGCAGGTTTCGCCTGAACCGGGCTCTTTCTTTGCGTGCTTTCTCTTTGTTGTGGGCGGGGTGCTGGGTGAACCAGCTGTGCTTTCCGCGGCCATGAGAACCCTCCTAGTACTGCGCTACGCCTCGCATCCTTGCGGGCGGCCGGACACCGGCGACTTTAAGCTAACACGGCCAAGAGGTCCGTCAATTTTCCACTCCATCTGCATCCTAGGTGCGCAGGGAGGTCACATGAAAAGAGTTTTGGTCGTGGGTGCGGGAATCGCGTCGGGGGTTTTGGCGCAAACGTTGAGTCCCCATTTTGACCTCACCGTACTTGAGAAAGTCGTGGCCCCGGGGGCCGACTGTCGACCCGTCGCATCGACGCATTGCGGTTCAACCACGGGTCGCCGCGATCCGCGTTGCCAGAGGTCATTGCGGGGTGCCGACGAACGAAACCGACACATCCGCCGTGATTCGCAAGCTCTGGAACCTGCGACGGTTCTGTATGAAACGCGCGTCGAACGCGTCGAACTCGGCAGAGTTTGGGCGGTGGATGGCCGATGTTTTGAAACCGACTGGATTGTCTTGACCGCGCCGTTGCCGCAGGTCAGTCAAATCGTAGGACGACCCACCACGGCCGTTTACGACGGCGGTTGGGTGGCGATGGTCTCGGGACCGCGGGATGTCCTGTGCACGGTGCGCCAGGATTCAGCAGGCCAAACCGCCGTATGTGGGAAACCTTCGGCGAAACAACAACGTGGGTAGTTTACAGCGATGCGCCCTACCCCATCGAACCCCCATTTCAAGAGTTCTCAACCCATCGCTGGCGCTACGCCAATGTGCGCGCCTTTGAGCCCGAGCCGTTCTGGGACAGGTCCCTCGAAGGGTGGTTTGCCTGCGGGGACGGTTTTTCAGGCGAATCACTGCCAGGTGTCCCTCGAAGCATCGAAAGCGCAACCGCCCTGGCCCAGCACCTGCTGAAACTCACGAATCGCTGATCGTTCCTTGATCCGCGCGCAGAGTGAGACAACAATGCCCCGATCGTTGCGTATCGACTACAACCTTAAGCACGCGCACTGTGACACACATGCCACAAAACCCCGGGCGATCCCGAAAATCGGGCACTTTATGCACACATACGGGCCAAAGAACTCATGGCACGCGGATTGCTTATTAGAATGGAGCATGGTCGAGATGACAACGAATCAACGTTGTGACCCATCGACCGACTTGATAAAGCAAAATGAAGTTTATTTCGTACGCAATCGGGTTGAGGGACCCAAACCAGGAGAGGCCGAAAATGAAGAAGACGGCAGTTTATGTATCAACCTTTGCGCTCACAATGCTGATGGGTGTTGCGAGCGCAAGCGCTCAGGACAGCCCCGGATTCGAGTGTGACAACTCGTTCGGCGACTGCGGCACACCCAACATGTCGGGTGGCGGCGGATGCGGTTGCGGTGGCGGGTCCATCCTGATCAACAACACAGACGTGGGCGACACCTACCAGTTCGCCGACGACTATGACAACGACGGCATCGAAGACAACTCGGACAACTGTATCCGCGTTAGCAACCTCGATCAGGCCGACACCGATGGCGACGGAATCGGCGACGGCTGCGACATCTGCCGCAACGCGCCAAACCCGGATCAGTTTGACCTCGACGGTGACGGCTTCGGCGACCCATGCGACACCGACATGGACGGCGACGGCATCGAGAACACCCAAGACAACTGTCAGACCGTTCCTAACCCGTTCCTCGCCGGCCTCACGGTTCAAGGTGACACGGACGGTGACGGTCTTGGTGACGCATGACGACGACATCGACGGCGATGGCGTCGCCAACCTCGACGATCCATGCCCTATGTCGGCAACGATCACCACACCGACCGCTGACCAGCGCTCGTTGTGCTTCCCCGACCAAGATGGCGACGGCATCGCGGACGTGCAGGACAACTGCATCGCCATGTTCAACCCTGACCAAGCCAACATGAACGGCAGCCTGTTCGGGGACGCATGCGACCCCGACATCGATGGCGACTCGATCATGAACGCACTCGACAACTGCCCCGAAACGGCCAACCCAGGCCAGGCTGACTTCGACCGTGACGGTCTTGGCGACACCTTCGCAGGTGGCGATGGTTCATGCGACGTGCGTCAGTGCTACGTTGTGTTCGGCGACAAAGACAACTGCTTGGACGACCAGGGCCCAATGCAGGTCTACAGCCCGACGTTGGTGGGTCAGACCGGCCAGCCCATCCTGCTCCGTCTGTTCGCAAACCGCGAGAATCAGCCGATGCGCTTCAGCTGGCGTGTCGTGAGCCAACCCGAGGGCAGCGACTTCCGTCTGGACAATGCAGAAGGCACCGTGACCGTCTCGAGCCCCTATGAGTACCGCTACCTGGTCGATGAAGCCCCGATTCTCTACGGCTCGAAAGCCGGCGAGTACAAGGTCGAAGTTGCCGTGGAAACCGTGTGGGAAGACCGCGTGTCGGGCAAGCTCAACGAGAAGTCTATCTTCACGACGACCGTCAACCTGGCGGGCGATGACGCCGACGTCAGCCGCGCAGATGCAGGTGGCTGTTCGGTGACGAGCGAAGACAACGCCGTCAATGGTGTGTGGCTGCTCGCACTTGGTCTGGTCGGTCTGGTATTCCGACGCCGTTCAAACTAAAGTGTCGGAAGCGGGTTACCGCATCCCGGGACACGAACAACCTGCCCTCGGGCAGGTTTTTTTTTACGCATCACCCACGTGAGAGCGCCATGCGACCGATACGTCCATCTACGGTTCTGATGAGTCTGCTGGTGACGCTGTTGAGCTGCACCGACACCGGACTTCAGCGCGTACCTCCTCCGCCAGAACCGGAGCTCGACAACCTGATTCGCGTCAAAGGTGAGTTCTGTACCGAGCCGTCGGCCGAGATCACCTTCCCGGTCAAAGTGCTGTACATCGTCGATCAATCGGCCTCGCTGCAGTGCACCGACAGCCAAAACCGGCGTTTCACGGCGCTGAACTCATCGATCAACCGGCTGCTCTCCTCGCAACCCAACGCGCAATTCGGTTTCATCGGGTTTTCCTCATGGGCGCGCGAACAGGACTTCACGCGGGACCGAGACGCGATCTCGCAGTTCGTCGATCCAGCAGGAGGATTGGGTCCGGCGACCGACTATCAAGGTGCAATCGCCACAGCTGTGCGCCTGATCGAGCGCGACATTCTCAGCGTTGGGGGGCCCGAGCGAGCGCGCACGCGTTACATCATCAACTTTGTGTCGGACGGCAATCCAGAACCACGATGCAACGCCGGTTGCGAGGACACGATCAGCGATTGTTCGGACGGTGACGACAACGACGGCGACGGACGAACAGACGGGGCCGATCCCGACTGCGCGAACATCAATGACAACAGCCTACATCCCGACAATTTGTATGGGGTGTGCAACACAGACTTGGAGATCCCTGACGACGCGTACGTGGACTTTTCGGGCATCTGCCCCGAGTACAACCAGCCTATGCAGATCATGCAGCGCGTCTCCGAGCTGCTCGAACTCAAAGACACGTACTCGGTCGGCGACGTGACGTTGAACACCGTGCTGCTATTCTCCCCCCAGGCCGTGGTCGAGGGAATTTGTCCGGGCGCAAGCACCGCTTTTGGATACGACAAAACCATCGCGACCGCGTTGATGCAAGCCATGGCCAACGAAGGCAACGGCACCTTCCGCGACGTCAATCTGACAACCAGCGAGGATTTCCTCACGTTTGACATCTCGAGCATCAAGGCGGAGCTGACGCTGTCGAGTTTCGTTGCGTACAACGAACACGCGCGTGTGGGCGACAAAACGCTACGCCCGGACTCTGACGCGGATGGTCTGAGCGACGAGGAAGAGATCCTGCTCAACACAGACCGCAATTCCAAGGATTCCGACGGCGACAACTTTGGCGACCTTTTTGAGACCAAACTCCTGACAGAGGGCTTTGATCCCCGCGTCGCCGAGCGCCCCGCCATTCGCTGCAACAGCGCACGGGACGGCGATGGCGATGGGCTAAACGATTGTGAAGAAGAGTTCCTGAAAACCGACCCGATTCAGCCCGACACCGACGGCGACGGCGTGTTGGACTGGACCGAGATGCTTTACGGCACCGACCCCTTGGTCAACGACGCCCTGAGCGACCTCGACTTCGATGGTGTGGTCAACGGCGAGGAGATCAAGGCGGGAACCGACCCCCTTGTTCCGGATGCAGATCGCTACCGCGATGAACGCATTGTGTACGGTCTGGACGATAACGGCGTGATGGACGTCGAAAACCCAGAAAACGGGCGCATGGAAGAGCGCCACTGCTACGATTTCGACGTGCGCGACATCCCGATGACGGTCACGCCCATCCCTGGGCAGAACGGCTACAACCGGATCTTGCTGTACACGTCGGAGAAACCAAGCCGCGTGGCGGGTGTCTCGGGCGAAGTTCGAGTCGCGTGTTTCGAGGCGTTCTACGGCGGCGGCTCCGTCAAAGAACCGCAAAGCGGCTTGGTCGACATTACGGCGCAAAACCTCGAGTTCCTTCGCGCCACCATGGAAGCGAAGAACCGGGAGCTCAGCCAGTGCCCTTACTTCAATACCGACCAGCTCGTGACCCGCGATCAAACGGAGGGCTTCATGCAGGCATGCATGCCACCCAAGATCGCCATCAACGACCGCCTCTATCTTCGTGACGATGTCAGGGCATTGCTGCGAAAGAACTTCGACGGTGATAACATCCCCAGACTCCCGATTTACGGCTGGCAGTTGTTTACTCCGATTCAGAACTTTGACCCCGACCGTGACTGCTTCCGCCTGTGGGAGTACGAAACCGTCGTGTCGTTCTTTGACGAGGCCGTCAAGGCCTGCGCCGCTTGCACTCCCGAGGCTCCCTGATGTCGTGGACGCGTGTAGTTGCATCGATGCTGCTGGCTCTTGTGATGCTAGCTCCGACATCTTGCACCGACGCCAAGTTGGAGCGGATTCCCTCGCCCCCCAATTATCGCGACGACAAGTTGCAGATTTCGGGTGGTTTCTGCACACGGACTCCCGAGTCCTTGGTCTTCCCCTTGCGCGTGATGTTCATCGTCGACAGCTCGGTGTCGATGGAGGCGAACGATCCTCCGGACCCCGTGACGGGCCTCACGGGCCGTGAACGCGCGGTCGCCGACACGTGGACGAACTTGCTGGACCAGGGCGCGGAGGGCATCAAGTTCAGCGTGATTCGATTCTCGGCGCAGGCGCAGCCCCAAACAGGCATTGACCTGGACGGCGACAGCTTGCCGGACACGTATTTCACGGCCGACCGGCAACTTCTGGACGTCGCCACCGCATCACTCGGCCAAACCGACCGTACCACCAACTACCTCAACGCCCTGGGTGAGGCATATTTCGAAATCCGAACCGAGCTTGCCGCGGCCGACAAGGAGTCTCTGCCTCTGTCAAAATACGTCGTCGTCTTCCTCTCGGACGGTGAACCCGACACGGACAACGGCGGCGAGCGCGAGAACAGCCGTGAAGAGATTCTGGACGCGGTGAATCAAATCCGCGAGCTGACCAAGAATTTCCGGGTCGGCACTTTTGAGTTCAACACCGCGTTCATCTCGTCGGGCCAAGCCGCCGCCGACAACGGCGCAAAGGAGCTCCTCAAGGCGATGGCCGATGTGGGCTCGGGGAACTTCCGCAGCTTCCCAAGCGGCGAAGAACTGAACTTCCTCTACATTGATTTCACCGTGTTGCGGCGCGTATTCACACTGCGAAGCTTTGGCGTCTTCAACCAAAACATGGTCATGGACCTCAACCAGATCCCACCGCCGGCACCACCGCAGCTGGCCGATGCTGGAATGGACGCGGGAGACATGGGAAGCGATGCCGGAAGCGCAGATGCGGGCACGCCCGATGCGGGCTACGCGCTTGCCCCCAACATCCCTGCCTCAATGTACGTCGACAGCGACGGATCTGGGGCGCTCAATTGCGGCGAGCCCATGGCCGACACGGATGCTGACGGTTTATCGGACGTCCAAGAGATCATGATGCGGTCCAATCCGTTGGTGCGCGACACCGACGACGACGGGCTCAACGACTACCTCGAATGGAGCTTTCGCGACGATGGGTTGAACCTGCTCGATCGCACGGACAGCCGATGTTTCATTCCAAGCCCATGTGTCGACCAAGACATGGACGGCTTCTGCGACTGCGTGGTCGACGCGGACGCCGATGGTGTCTGCGATTGTACCACCGACACCGAGGAACCGTGCCTAGACGCGGCGGGCCACGATTGCCTTGATGAAGACATGGACGGCCTGTGCGATTGCCCTGACCGCGACGGCGACGGTCGATGCGATTACGACGACCGCGATGGCGATGGCCTGCACGATTGTGAGGAGGTGTTCTACGGCACCGCACAGAACGGCAACGACACCGACGCGGACGGTTTGCCCGATGCGATCGAAGTCCGTTTCCAGACCAATCCGGCAGAGGACGACAGCCTCGTGGATCTCGATGCCGACCAGACGCTCAACGGTGTTGAGATCTTGGCCAACACGAACCCAATCTGCGAGGACACGACCTTCCGCACACGCAATGCCTACCGCTACACGTTGCGGGATTTGGGCTTGAAAGGTGCGAGCACATGTTACGACTTTGACGTCACCAACATCACATTGGTACCCACGATCGAGACGCCCGAGGCGACCTATCCAGGCAATGGGTGGAACCGCATTTACATCTTCGCGGGTGAAGTGGCGTTCGACGATCCGAACGCCTTCGCTCTCTACCGAATCGCTTGCGTCTACGCGAGCTACAACCCTGATGGAAACTACAAGAATCCGCCCTCTGGACGCATCGCGCTAAAAGAGTCGGACTTTGTTGAGGTGAGTGAATTTGATCCCGAAATACATTGCCGCTTCCCTTAGTTTTGCTGCGTTTGTCACGCTCGGCGCCTGCTCAAGCAAAGACGACACACCCAGCGAAATCGATCCCGTAAGTGCGGACTGCACCGCCGATGATCAGTCCGAACCGGCGAAAGCCGTGTCCTTGGCGGGACAACCCGGCGAGGGGTACATTTGCCCAACAGGCGACCTTGATTGGTACGCGTTCAGCGTTCCGGCTGCGGACAAGTTGGTGTCGGTCAACGTGACCATGCCTGTGGCCCTCAGCCCGGTCCAGCCCACATACGCGATCTTCCCCAAAGGCGCCAATGGTGAGCCCGAAATGGTCGCGGCGCAGCCACCGGCCGACATCACGGGCACCACACTCAATCTGACCCACTGCATCGCGCCGGGCGACTACTACTTGTTGATGCGTGACCAGGGGGATGACTCCGTGGACACTCGCAATGCGTACACGGTCAACGTTTCCACCGGACCCGACCCAGATACGGCCGAGCCGAACAATGTCGTGGCGAACGCCACCGCGTTGACGCCCGGCACGCCCGTGACCGGCTACGTGGCGTGCCGTGGAGACCAAGACTGGTATTCGTTCGATATCCCCGCGGGACGCACGCTGAGCGTTCAACTGAATTCGGCCCAGACGCTTTATGAGCCAACGCTTCAAATCTACGACGCGGACTCGAACCTTCTTGTCGAAGAGCAAAACCTAGCCGGGACCACCGAAGCCACGGCAATCGCGCGGTTTGAGGTCTTGCCGGGTGCGGGACGCTACTACGTCAAGGTTGGGGACGACGACGATGAGGATGCCGATCCATCGGTCCCGTACACACTGACTGTCAACTTCATCACCGATGCTGACCCCAACGAGCCGAACAACGTGCCGGAAGAGGCTGTGAGGCTGGGCAATGGGACGGTCGCGTGCGGGGCGAATTGGAGTCAGACATTCACACAGAACGGATCCATTGGGTCGCCCGGCGACGACGACTGGTACCGCATCGATCTGTCCGGGTGTGCCAACGGCATCATTGAAGCGACCGTTTCGTACGACAACGCTGGGATGTCGGCTGCCGAGCAATGGGAGTTCAACGCCGAGATTCAGACGACGGTGACGCTTGTGCGACCTCACGCGCCAAGCCCCTGCAACGACGACGGCGCTTGCACCACGCTTCAAAAGACATGCGACGGCCCCCTTGATTGCGCGGGCCTCTTTGACACATGCCTCAATCAGGGTTTTTGTGCCGGGGCGACCGTCTGTTTGCCCACGGGCACGTGCGGTGCGAACCAGACGCAACGACGGTACGAATGCAACCCGCGGCTCAACGAGTGCAAACCCGGCCCGACTCCGCCGCCACGTAACGAAGCACGCCTCGCTTCACCCATCCTGGGGGACAACGTTCTGTTCCTGCGCGTGACCGACTACCAGTCGAACGGGTCGGCGCCCGAGAAGCTCTACACCATCAGCGTTCGCGTCCGACAGGATCCGGATGCGAACGAGGCGAACAACTTGCCGCTTAACATCATCGCTCCTGACTACGACCAAGGTGACCTGTTCGGGTCAGCGACCGCAATTCCCGTGCACGACTGCACAGCCGGCGACTGCTGCTCAGGCCCGAACATTACCGGCTCCATCGGCTACGAAAGCGACGTCGATTACTACCGGTTCCCCCACCCCTGTCCGGGACAAGATTGCACCCTGCGCATGGTGTGGAGCACCCAAGCCGGGCCTGTCGACATTGCGCTCAACGTGTACCGTGAGGGTGGCTCGTCATGGAACGTCGCTCGCGAACCCAATGAACAGGCGAACCAACCTGCTGCCAGTGGAACGCTAGGAGGAACGACGGGCGGAAACGGCTGTTTTTATGCCTACCAAGGGCACGACAACGACTACATCGTCGAAGTTCGTGATCGGTTCGCTTTGTTCAGCGACGACGTGACGGTTCGACCCGACAGTCGTGACTGGGACCCAGATCAAAACTATTCTTTCTGTGTCGAAAAAGTGGCGAACTCCTGCAGTGCGCCCCCATGTCAGGTGTATCCAAATGGCTGTGGACAACCTCAGTAAGTGGCTCGTAATCGGGGCAATCACCCTCGCGGCTTGCTCCGGCGATGACGCCACCACCGACGAGCCGGACATGGACCTGCCCGACTCCACCCGGCCCAATCCAACGGCATCCAAGTGGACTTCCGGTGTGATTGAAGGCGGCAATATGGGGCTTTCGCCCAAGATCGCTGTGGCACCAGACGGCACGATTGGCGCGGCGTGGATTTCGGTTGTCGGCACTGAAGAAGGACCGTGTACCGCGCTCGGAACAGACCCTCCGCCGCCCATCGCGGTCTCGTGGAAGATTCGATACGGCACGTTCGATGGCACCAATTGGTCGTTAGAGGACGTCGCCAATCCGTATTACGTGGGACAGCCCCGCGGCGTCGATCTGGCGTTTGATGCTAGCTCCACGCCGCTTATCGCAGGCCAGACCGGGGAGCCTGTAGTAATGTTCAAGTACTGTGGCGTGCATGACGCAGCGGTCTTTCGACGCGGAGGCGTTGGAAACTGGACCTCCGAGGCAGCTGTGACGGAAAGTGGCCAAGCGGCCGTCGGCGAGCCCGCGAGTGACTTCGGAACGGTTGTGGGCAATTTCCCCGCGTTGGCGGTGGCTCCAAACGGCGACCTCGCGCTGGCTTACAAGGACGTCCACGGTGGCGGCCTGCAAAGCGATGACTTCCGCAAGGCCGACCTTGAGATGGGTTGGAAGCGCGGGGGGGCTTGGACGGCCCATGCCGTTGATCCCACGCGTGGCGGGGGCAACTTCAACGACATGATCTTCGATCTGCAAAATCGGCCTGTCATCGTGCAGTACGTTCCTGTCGAAGACACGGCGTTGGCCAACGCAGCGGGCGTGTGGGTCCACCGCAGCATCGACGACGGGGCGACCTGGCAAAGCGTCCAGCTCTACAACCAGCCGACGAAACAAGGTCCGTCGATCGCCATGGATCCCAACACCGGGACCATCTACGTCGCATATTATCAGGCTCAGAAAGGGTACCCGGTCGTGGCGACGCTGACCGACGAGACCAACTTTGAGTCGGTCGGGACGGGGTGGAAGATCGAGGATCTGGGCGATTCCCGCTACGACGAAGGCTACGGCACGAGTTTGGCGGTGGCTGGGAACGGAACGATTGGACTGGCCTACTACCGCTGTACCAAAGCCATTAGCGGCTTGGGTGAATGCACGCCCACCGATGATGCGCTCATCTTTGCCTACTACGACGGTTTTGCGTGGGAACAAGAGGTCGTCGACGAGGGCGACACCGCGGAGTGTGGAACGGCTCCGTCTCTGGCGTTTGACACCAACAACCGTCCGATCATCGTGTTCCGATGCGAAACGCCGTCAGGTTCTGGCATCGACACTCAAATCCATTACTCCCGCCGGTCGTCCTCGCCATGAAGAAGTATGCTCTAGTGCTTGGAGCGACAGTGCTCTTGGGTTGCAGCTCCGAGAACGGCGGCCTGCGCGGAAGTCTTGAGGATTTCTACAACCTTACGTTCGAGAGCGTACGGGCGCGCCTATATCCCACGGAACTCTCGATCGAGTACGTACGGGCAGGCGGACAAGTTCCGGTGCGCGTCACACTGGTGCAGCGTGAGGGTGAGCCCATTAAGGCGGCGACCTATGACTTATTAACGCTGGGCAACATCACCGGGCGTTCCGGCGACAACGACATCCCTCGCATGGTCGGTGGCGAGTTGAAGCTGACCGAATTTCAGGCTGTAAACGGCTCACGCATCGCCGGCGAGTTCGAGGCACAGTTTGCCACGGGCGAAGACAAGGCGTCGTTAACCGGTGATTTCGACACGACCCTTGAGGTGATCGACCAGATCATTGGATACGACGTCGACCTGAGCTATCTTTTGGATGCGGGGGATGCCGGGGATGCCCAATAGCCTCAATCGAGGTCAAGCACCATGTCGTAAGACGCGCTCATGTCCGAGAATATCTCAACGAGATGGTCACCGCGCCCGGGCACATCGAGGTTGAACTCGATGATTCGGTCGTCGCCGGCGAGCTCAAAGAGGTCGATGTTTCGGGGATGTTCTTCGTCGTAGCTTCCACAGTCGGGTGAGTACGCCTGCACAAGCAGCTCCGTCCCCGGGAATGCCAGGTCATCGAGCTGGAAGCGGACATTCAAGGTCTGGTCTGGGAATTCCGTACGCACGATGACCCGCTGCCCGCCCGGAAATCGGCTTGAGAAAAACTCGTCGTTCCCAAGCGTGCACGCAGCCTGGCGGCCGCACAACGGAATCGACTCGTTGCACAGATCCTCGATCCGGCCTTGGGTGAAAACCCGCGAGTCGTCGACGCAGCCCGAAAGCGCCCAAACACTGATGAATATCGCCACTCGTTTCATGCAGCGAGCATAGCACATGCGTCCCGTGTGTCATCGGAATTCATGTGGCGCGCTCAAGTGTGTTGGTCTATGATTCCAGCCATTCTAACGCTTGTTCCATCGGTCCGAAGGACCGTCACTCCCCTATGTCGGATACGTGCACATGAGAAAGGCAGCGTTTCTTCTCTTCGCCGCAGTCCTGCTCCAGTGCCTAATCGCGCCTGTGACAGCGTGGGCTGAAGAAGACTACTCGGCGATGGTGGTGCAAAACCGCCGTTTTGACCCAACGCATGAGTTTGGCGTGGCGGTTGGTTGGCTGCCGCTTGATGCATTTACCAAGGGCGTCTCGGTGTCGGGAAGCTACACGCTTCACTTCAACGGCTCGTGGGCTTGGGAAGTCGCGCAGTTTTACTACTCACTTCAGTACGACACAGACCTCGCGAGCGAACTGACGGCGTTTGACCTCGCCCCGACGCCGTTCGAAGTGGTCAATTATTTTGTGACGTCGTCGGCGGTGTGGAAGCCGTTGTATTGGAAGGGCTCATGGCTCAACTCGACTTTGTCCTACGGCGAGCTTTTCCTCGCCATGGGCGGAGGCTACGGCTGGCTCACGCGCTCTGCTCGCCCGGCCGTTGATCTCGGTGGTGGGTTTCGTGTGTACGGTAACGAGTTGTTCTCGTTCCGATTGGACATCCGCTACCTGATGTTCTTCGGGGATCAGATCTTGGAAAACTGGGACGTTAAAGATGAACTTTGGATCGGCCTTGGCACTTCACTGTCGTTCTAAGTTGCTCCTGCTCGTTCTGGGGACCGCGCTGTTTAGTGGGTGCTCTTCGATCAAACTGGCCGAAGAACGCGACGCGGTTTTTGCTCAGGCGGTGGAAGCCTCATTGGAGGGCGACGAAAACCTCGCGGGCGCCGCATCGTGGCGATACGTTTCAGGTTCGACCGAAGACGACCCGCGTTACGATCGTGCGCTTCGCATTTTGGGTGAGAGCGCGGAATCGTTGGGCTTTAGCTACGCGGCGTCCCTTTGGTACCTTGAGATCGCGCAGGCACGTCGCGACGTCGATGTGGTCGACGACGCGGTACGCGGGTTGGAGCGCATCATGTCCAACTCGGCCTACGACGAATCGACGCTCTTGCGTGGCTTTGTGGCGACCGAGGACCTCAGCGGCCTGCCTCCCGAACAGATGGGGTTCCTGCTCTACAATCAAGGGTTAAACAGCTTGCGAGCCGGCCTGAACGACTGGGCAGAGCTGCAGTTCTCCAAGATTCCAGAAGGCAGCCCCTACCGTGCCCGTGCGGCCTACGTTCGCGCGGTCGAAAAAGTTACCTCTTACAAGCTTGGCGAAGCCCAAACGGAGTTGGAGGCAATTCTTGAGGCAGACAAAGACAAGAAGAAGATGCCCGAGGCGCTTCGCAACGACATTGAACGCACACTTGCTCGGATCGCGTTTGAACAGAGCCGCTACCGAGATGCGATTGCACGCTACGAGACCCTTCGAAAGACAGCCGTCGATGACCCATCACTGCTGCTTGAAATGGCGTGGAGTCACTACTACTTGGGCGAGTACGAACGCGCGTTGGGTCTGCTCATCGCGCTCGACGCTCCCGCTTACCGACAATTGATTGCGCCAGAACGTTTCCTCCTCGAGGCGCTGTCTCTGCGTCACATCTGCCAATTCGAGCCAGCGCGCAACGCGGCGGTGCGTTTGCGCGCAACCTACGGGGATGCCATCAAGGACCTGTACGATGGCGTGCCCATCAAAGAGTCGAGCCCGCTGCGACGCGCGGCACGACTGCGGACTGCAGGAAAGGGCGTTGGGGAGTTCCGCGTGTTACTCGACGCCGAGCGTGCCCGAATCGACGAGCTGGAAGACACGCTAGGACCCGACTTTGCGAAACGGCTACGGGTCATCTACGACGAGGGGATCGAGGAGGCCAGCCGACGCGAGGACGCCGAGCTGATGCGCGAGATGCAAGCCGTGGCGCGAGAGCTGCTCAATTCCGAAGAGGGCGTGCGCCTGATTCTGCATGAGCTCGGTGTCGCCCTGCTTCGAGGACGACGACGTCCGCCGGGTGCTGAGGCACGCTTGAAGATCCAGGACACCTTTGGTGAGAAGGACATTTTGTATCAGTTCCAAGGCGAGTTTTGGACAGACGAACTCGACGATCTTGTGGTGACGATGGAGGACCGATGCATCGACTGATTACCAAGCGATGGATGGGTCGTGGCGCGGCCGCCCTGCTCTGCCTGACGTTGCTCGGCGGTTGCGCGAACAAGCCTCAGCAAGTACGCGACACCCCGACGGTGGAGACAATCCGTCTCAACATCACGAAAGTTCGTAACGCCATTGAAGAGACGCGCGCCACGATCGCGGTGTCCGCGGTGCCCCTTACCGGCCGAGCTCTACGTGCGGCTTGCGGAGTTGCTGTCTGAAGAGGCTCGCTACCACTACCAACTCGCCTATGAGCGCGAGCAACGCTCCACGCGCGTCCTGCACGTGCCACAAGTTCGCTTGCTCAAGGACGAAGCGATCTCGACGTATGAGCTGGTGGAGTCTCGTTTCCCTCAGTCCCCGCTGATTCCTCAGGTTCTGTTCAACATCGGACACGAACACCGAGAGCTGGGCAACTTCGACGAGATGCGCGCGGCCTACACGAAGCTCGTCGACAACTTCCCCGACACACCGCTGCGCGCCAACGCGCTGCTTGTGCTAGGCGACTACTACTTCGACCGAAACGAGCTCACGGAAGCGCAAAAGTACTACGAAGAGATCGTCAAGGCGCCGCTGCAACCGGTCACAGGTCTTGGGCACTACAAACTGGCTTGGGTGTGGGTCAACAACGGTGAATGCGGACCGGCTCTAACCAATTTTGAGGCGGCGATCGAGAAGTCCAACGCCTGGGAAGCTCGGATGAAGGCCTTGCGCGAGCAGGCAGCCGAGACTCCGTTGCTGGTTCAACAGGCGACCGCCGCCGGCGAAGGCGCGGCATCCCAAGAGATCGACGTTCGACGTGAAGCGCTGGTGGACTTAGCGTATTGCTACTCACGCCTGCGTAAGCCGTCGGACTCCATCGCGTTTTACCAGAAGATGGCTTACAACCGCGCCACCTATGTTGCGGCGCTCTCCAAGCTCGCCAATCGCTACCGCACGATGGACCAGTTTACGGGGGCGATGCTGACCACACGTGAGTTGTTGCGCCTCGGCCCCGCTAGCATCGATCGGCTCGACGATGCGCGTACCCTCTACACCTCGATCAAACGCCTGAAGGACTACCGCGAAGTCGGCCAAGACGGCGAGTTGATCGCGTCCGCGTTGGTCCGCTACTACAATCGCCTCAACGTCAAGCCGGACGAGCGAAAGCGGATGATCGACGAGTTCGAAGTCTACCTTCGTGACCTCGCCACGACCTCGCAGGAGCGAGCCGGCCAAAACCGCAAGAAGTCAGCCGATCCGACACAGTTGGCGCGTATCTACGAAGCCTATCTGAGCACGTTTCCCGAGGCGAAGGAGCGCGCAAACATGCTCCTCAACGATGCGGACGTCTTGGCGTCAGCGGGTCGGGATTTGGAAGCCGGGCTCGCAGCGCTTGAGGCTTCTGACCTAATCGAAGACGACAACGAACGTCGAGACGCGCTCTACGACGCGGTGGTGCACTTCCAGACCTCGCTCGAAAAGGCGTCCAATCAGGGGCGCTACGAACGCGTCACGGCGCGGGCTTCTTTGCGTCGCGCAGGTGCTACTCTGCTCGCCTACCAGCTCGCAGACGACAAAGAACGCCGCGTCAAGTTCGCCATCGCACAGGCCGTCTACGACGAGGGCCAATATGTTGAGGCCATCGATAAATTAACGGCGGTTGCGTACGAGTTCCCCCAGAGCAAGGAAGCGGATGCAGCGATTCGCCTCGCGCTCGACAGCTACAATACGATCAATGACTACGACGGTTTGATGTACGCATCGCGTCGTTTCATGGATGGTTCGTCACCGGCGAGCCCTGAGCTCAAGGGTGACATCAAGCGCATTTTGGCGGCGACCGAGCAACGCAAGCTTGATGAGCTGTCGCTCAAAGCGGCCGGCGACGAAGGCGGTGATATCGGCGTGCTCATTGCCTTTGCCGAGAAGAACCAAGGCAGTGACCTTGGCGAACGCGCGCTGATCAACGCGTTTGTCGCGTCGCGTGCGGTCGGCGACAGCGAAAACATGTACAAGCTGGCGGATTCGCTCGCGAAGAACTACCCCAAGAGCGACCAGCTCCCAGGTATTTTCACATCGCTGGCACAGACCGCTGTGGCGCGCTTCGACTACGATTTGGCGGTCCAATTCCTGAAGCAGGCAGCCGACGTCAATCCTTCGCAGAAAGTTCAACTTCTGGTGGCCGCCGGCGAGCTCAACGAGCAACTCGGTAACGTCAAGAAGGCCGAGAGTCTTTTCGACGACGCCATCAAGGGCTCAAGCGGTCAGGGTCAGATTGAAGCGGTTGCGAAACTCGCCGCCCTCACCGAGCGCGTGTCGTCGGGCAAAGAAACCCTCAAGGCGCTCAAGGGCTTTGAGTCTGGGCGAGCCTGAGTCTCTGGCGCGTATTGGGCTTGGAAAGGTGGCCGCCGGAGACATTGAAGGCGCTGAGGGCAACCTGCAGTCGGTCTTGAACACCGACAGCGCATCCACCGAAGCCATTGCGCGTGCGCACTACAGGATGGCTGAAGTGATGCTGGCGACCATCAAGACGTACCCGACACCCGAGGATATCGACCTCATCGAAGAGTTCATCGCCCTCGTCGAAGTCACGCAGCAAAGTTACCTCAACGCCGCGCGGCAAGGCAGCGTCGAGTACACGGCCGCGGCGCTTTCGCGCCTGTCTACCGCCATGGAATATTGCGCGGACAAGCTCGACGGCGTCCCAATGCCCGCAGATTTGACCGCGGCGCAGAAACAGCAAGTCAAAGAAGCGTTGACGGCGCGTGTCGAAAACATGCGGGCCCAGGCCAAGGAAGCGTTGCAGGCATGTGGCGACCTTGCTTGGACCAGCGCGAACTTCACTCCGGTTGTGCGTGAGTGCTTGAAGGGTCGAAGCCACGACAAGATTTTTGTGCCCTACGACGAAATCACTGCGCGCAAAGCATCGCCTGTTAAGGGCCTGGACGAATTGCGGGCGGAACTTTCTAAAAACCCTGAAGACGTCGACAAGCTCCGCGAGCTCGGTGAGCGCTTCCTTGACGGGGGTGACCCTCATTCGGCTCGCCTGGTGCTCGCTAGGGCCATTCAGGTCGGCGGTGGCGCACTGGAACAAAACCTACTTGGCGTCGCGAGCTACAACATTGGAGACTACACCGGTGCGTTCGAGGCGTTTCATCGTGCCGCAGAAGGCGGAATTGAAGCCGGACGCCAGAACATGAAGGTGTTACTCCAAGCGGCCAAGGTGACTTCGGCGATGGGCGAAGTCGATAAACGCTTCCAGAAAGGACGCGACGGCGGCCGGGTGATTAAATGAGGCGTGGCATGCGGAAACATACTCTCTTGCTGGCGATTTTGGTCAGCCTCCCCGCCTGCAGCTCCGGGGTGAAACCCATTGGATTGCACGACTCAAACGTGCCTTTAGATGCTCGCCGATTCGTCGCGGACGCTCAGGACGCGGTCTCGATTGCCCGCGCTCGTCGCGATGACGCCGTGCTTGAGATGAAGGCCACGCAAGTTTGGCGCTCCGAACTGACGAATGCTGCGATGTGGCCCAAGGGGTCCGAGGGACTGCTCAACAAACTAGAGGTCTTCGCGGATTCGCGCGTGACCATGGCCGAACTGAAGTTGGAGCGCGCGGAACTTCAGCTATCGCTCGCGGAGGCGAAGTACACTCTGTCGACCGCTGAGACCGCCATGCGCAATGACATCGCCGTTTATGACCTCGCACCGTTGCGCGCCAGCGCAGAATCGATTCGCAAGGACATTGAAAAGGCCAATGTTGCGGTCGAAGAGCAACGCACCCGCATGGATAAGTTGACTGTGGATTGGTGGGATTCGTACGGGAAGTTCACGCAGGGAGGCAAGGACACGCCCGTGTTCTACATCTCGCCCGAGATCCTTGCGAGCGCCAAGGAACGTGACGCGCGTATCAAGACCGCCAGAAAGGCCAAAGCAAAGGCCAATCCTGAGACCGACGCCGAAAAAGAGAAGAAGACGAGCGATGTCAAGAAGGCCGACACGAAGGAAGCTGCCGAACCCATCAAGAAAGAAGAAAAGCTAGAGTTGGACCTCTAGCATTTCGTGTGCGCTAGGCTGCCGCAGCTTAGTTGCAAGGGTCCGCAGGGATGTCCGATTCGGGGAACTCGCAGGGCTGAACAGCTTTGTTTTTATCGGCGCCGTCAGCGACCACGGATGCACACAGGGGCACAACAAGGGTGGGGAAGTTCTTGGCATTGGATCGCACAACCACCGCGACACGGTCAGACCCTGGGTTATTTCGACCGTAGGTAAGGCGTATCGCCCCTTCGTCGCCGGCCGGGATCGTCGTAGGAACCGGCCCTTCAATGATGAAATTGCTCGCGTCCCCGACAAGACACGCCTTTGAAACCTTCACAGGTTCGTCGCCCACCGACTGAAGCAGAAGCACCCACTCGTAGGGTGTGCGTTCGTTGTTGCCGTAGTCGGGGTCCGTGTTTCCTTGAGGCCAGAAATCCCCCAGCTGCACGGGGCTTACGTGCGGCACGACCTCGGGTCCATTGGCATCTTCAGTGCCGCCGCATGCGGCCGCAAAAAGTAACATCAACGCGAAAAAGCGTTTCATACGACCTCATCCTGCTTTGAAAATAAATGGGAAGACCACTTCCACTTCGCCGCCCTTCGGGCGTGGGAACTTCATTTTTTTGATGACACCCGATACGCACTTGGACACCTCTGGGCTACCCAGAGTGTTGTTCGCTTCCTTGACCGTACCGACCGTGCCGTTGGTTTTGACCGTCCACTCGAAGGTGACCTTCCCGCCAAGCCAGGGTTCTTTCCAAGCTGCTTCTCGTAGCAGGCCTGAACCTGGCCAATACTGCGCTGGATCACCTCGAAGACTTCGCCTTGGCTCAGTGTGCCTTTGACTTTGGACAACGCTTTGACGGCGCGCGCTTTGCCGCGAACGGTGCCGGTTCCTTCGCGCTTGTCGAGCTTACCGACGTCCGTCGCGACCGAGCCGCCGATGTCTCCAATGCGGTTACCGCCCGCGCTCGTGGCGATGTTGACCCCACCCTCGGGCAGGTTTCCAAGGGTGCCGGTCACGTTAAACGCCGCGCCTCGTGATCCAGGCGTGCGACCGCATCGATGTTCGTCACGACGTCCTTGATGGTCGCCCCATCCCCTTTGACTGGCGTCGTCAACGACGAAATCAGTCGGTCCGCTTTGTCTTCGTTTTTCGTAACGTTCGTGTTCCGCAATCGTTTGTCGAGCTGTTGTCGAACGGCCTTTGGAATCTTCGCCTGCGCTTCGGTCGGGTCAGACGTGGGTTTGGGCTCGATCTTCTTTGGTTTCGGCTTGGGTTTCTCGACCTTTGGCTTGGGCTTCTCGATGGGTTTGTCTTTGGGCAGCGCGCTCGGCAAACACTTCGGCTGCTCTGGAGTCTTTACGGTCAGCTCGACACCCAGATAGCTGGTCAACAACGTCGCCAAACCGCCCACACCGTGAAGCACAAGCGAGACCGCGATTGCGACCGCAAAAATCTTCACATCTGCGGCTGTCACCAACTGGCGCTCGCCTTTGGGCGGAGCCGGCGGGTGGAAAACGCGCAGATGGTAGGTACACATCTCGAAGTTCAGCCGCGTCGCCAGGAGCAAGGCTGATCTTCGTATCTTGGGGGCAAATCTTCCTGCGGGTTTCGGCCGCGTCGGATCCAACCCTGAAGCGGCTTCGCGAGCTTGACGTTCGCGGATTTACCGACCATGCGGGCCTTAAAGGTCCCTTGTTGCCGTGAGTACCCACGTATCGGGGAGTTTAGGACGGCGATATCGAGCGCGCGGCCCTGCGCGGTGCGAATGATCTCGACGACCGGCTTGGTCTGCGCATCTTTGGGTTGGAGCTCTGGTGCTTCAACGAGCTCCGCGATTGCGAACGGCTCAAAGAACGGCTCGTCGTCGTCATCGTCGTCCGATTCGACGGGCGGCAGCATCTCTGACGCAGCGGGCTCGGGCATCGGCGCAGAAAGCTTGGGTTCCTCGTACGGTGTCGCCGCCGGCGAAGGCGTGGGCTCATATCCGGCAGGCTCATACGGCGCGGAACGCTCCGAAAACGGTGCGGACTGCGGCTGGTATGCTGGCTCGGGCTGCGGCTGATAGACGGGTTCCGACTCCGGCATGGGCGTGGGCTTGTAGGCCATGTGCGTCATCGCAACTTCGGGCGATACCGCATCAGCAATGGCACTCGGGACACCGGTAGGGAGCGTTTGACTGATTTCAACGTCAAGTGCGGCCGGGGCGTTCTCACGCCCTTGAATATGCGTCTGTTGAAGGTCTTCAGGGGACGGGCCCTCGGGGCCGTGTCGTCGTCCCAAGCGCTTCAGGTGTGCGGCCGCAACCCGACAGGCGCGGCCTCCCAACCCGGTCCCGATGGCGCGGACAGCGCATCGAGTGCGGAGTCAATGTTCTCGTCGAGCGGTTGCGGCGCCCGTCCAAACTCAGTGGGCACGCTTCGCATGGCGGTCGGTTCGCTGCCCTCGATCAACAGCCGCTGGAGCGTCCCGTGAACGATTCCCCAATCACGCCGCATTTCAGCCTGCCGCACCTCCGTCCACATCTCCTCGCGGCCCGGGAACAGCTGGGACAAGATCCGGGGCACGCGTTCAAGCGCCTTGGACGGGTCTTGGGCGAGCTGCATCAGCTCGTGGCGAAGGTGGTCGCAATTCTCGAAGCGGTCGGCCGGGTCGAGCGACAACGCACGCATCACGATCGCATCAAGCTGTGGCGTCACCTTTGCGTTGTGAGACGATGGCGGTGTTCGAACCCCCTCGGTGACCGCCCGCAGTGGGTCCGACCCTGTCACAGGCGGTTGCCCCGTGAGCAGTTCGTAGAGCACGGCTCCGACACCGTAGACATCCGATTTGGGGTCCGCAGGACGGCCTCGAACCTCCTCAGGAGAGAAGTAACACACACGACGCGCGGCGAGGCCGCCGATACGCGACAACCATGCTTGGCGGCGTGCTTTGGCGATGCCGAATTCGCGGACTTTCACCGTGCCGTCATAGCCCAGGAGGACCGAATCAAGGTCGATGCCCCCATGCACGGCATTGAGCGACCACCCGGCTGCGTTCTTGCTCGTGTGTGCGGCGTTGAGCGCCTCACACATCTGCGTTCCAATCGCCAACGTCAGCGGCACCGTCAGCGTGGGATATCCGCGTTCGCGCAGCTGCTCCACGACGTCGCCTAGCGACTCGCCCGCGATGAGCTCCGCGGCGAACCAGTACTGCCCGTCGAGGCCGGCCTTAAGTGTTGGCACGATGTTGGGGTGTTTCAGCTGAACCGCAACCGCCGCCTCGTAATCCAACACCCCGCGAATCTGAACGTGCTCGGCGACGTCGGCTTTGAAGCCGGTTGCCCGCAACATCGGTGAATGCTCGTAACCGGGACGGGTGTCTTGGGCGAGGTATGTGTCCCACCCCCTGTCACCGGTGATTCGAACGATCAGTTCGATCTGCGTGAGCACAGTCGTCATTTTGAACTCTCAGTCTGCAACTTCAGGATCTTGGCTTTGCCTTCTTTCTCGATCTCTTTCATTGCTTCGACTTTCGTCTTGTCGAATTGTTCCGTCCCGGAGTCACCCAAAACCTCTTGCACGGTCTCGCCGAGGTAACTTGTGCGCGTCTTGACCATGGACGGAAGTGGACGTGGGACGCGCTGGAACAAGAACACAGCGCCAGAGCCTGCCGTTTCACCGCGAATCAGCCGTCCGTCAAACTCCATGCGATTTCCACGTTGCAGCGTCGCGCTTGGCGCCTCCGCGGCGGCGGCCTCACCCTCTTCGTCTGCGTCTTCTTCATCCGCCTCGTCGCCTTCATCGGCCACGGGCTCCGTGACTTCTTCTTTTGGCTCCGCCTTGGCCTTCTTTCGCTTCTTCTTTTGCGCGTAGGCCGAATGATCAAGGCCCACGGATTCAAAGGCTGCCCCGGCAAAACTGAGCATCAACGCGAGAACCAAAATGGGTTTTAGTCGAAACACAACGGCCTCACTTTTTCATGATCGCGAGTCGATACTTGTCGAAACCCGCTACGGATGCTGAACGCATGACGAGGTATAAAGTTTTATAATCGAGCGTTTTATCCGCTTGGATGAGCACGATTGCGGGATCCTCGTCCCCTTCGAGTTCTCCGGCGGCTTCCTTCGCCATGACTTCCTCATGTGCGACGCGCAACCGCTCAACGACCTCCGGAATCTCGCCTTTGGTGTAGTACTGGTCACGAAACTTCCCGCGATCGAGCTTCATGATCTCGTTGTTCTCGATCTTCAGAGAATCAGGCGTAATCGCGAGGTTAATTGCGGGCTTAAGCACCGAGTTTGCCGAGGATTCCGGCAATGTCAGGCCCGGATCGAGCTTGAACTCATAATCCTCGGCCTCGAAGCTGACGATGAGGAAGATCAAGATGATGGTGAACATGTCGAGGAGCGAGGTCAGCATCAAACCTGGTGGTTTGTCCTGCTTGGCGAACTTCATTTTCATTCGGTGACCTCCTCGTCCCCGATCTCCATTTCTGCGGCCTGGTCATCGATGGCCGCGTTCTCGCCCTCAAGCTCAGGCGGAACAAACCGCGAAAAGATCGTCACCGGAAACAGGTCCTGCATCTTGGGTTCGCCCTTTTCGTCGACGCCGATCTGTCGGACGCGCGTGACGTCCAAGATTTTGACCAAGTCTTGGTAGTTGAGCTCCTCGTACGGCAGCACAGTCAGCGTGTTGCTGTCAGGGTACTTGTCCTTGATGGCCACGAGCGCTTTCTGGAGCTCAAGCACTTGGTATTCGTTGTTCTTCTTGGGCCACTCTGCAGCCAACGCGTTGAGCTGATCTTCGTCGAGCGAAACGCTTGAGCTGGAAATCTTGATGGCATCCGGGGTGACCTCAAGGTTGACCGCGACCGTTGTCGGCGTCTTGGGGACATCGGAGTCGGACGGACTCAACGTCGGCGTGCTCGTCGGGATCACACCGATGTGGAAGAACGTCGCACCGAGCAACAGGAACGGGATCAGCACCATGAACAAGTTCATGACCGGGATCACGTTCAGCTCTTGCGCCTCTTCTTGGACACGCTTTAGGCGATTGAAGGCCACGCTACCACCTCAGCGCTGAGCGCGTCCGTCCGTGCCCGTGTCGCCACGAACCCCTGAAAGCGCCACCAGAATCGAGCTCGCTCCACTCTCCATCTCCATGAGGATGGACTCCACACGCTTGGATAGAAAGTGGTGGAAGAGCAACAAAGGAACGGCGACGGAGATCCCGAACGCCGTGGTGTACATGGCCTGAGAAATACCACCCGCGAGCGCTTCCTGACGCTCAGCGGCGGACGCCGCAGCGACGGAACTGAACGCCGTAATAAGACCGAAGATGGTTCCCAACAGCCCAAGCAGCGTCGCGATGTTGGCGAGCACGGCCATGATGGTGATCCGAGCCTGCAAGCCCGGAATGGCGGCCAGCATCTCGTTTTCCATCGCGCGCTCGATCTCCTTTTCACGCCGGTTGGAGCGGATCAACCCGGCTTTGGCGACCGCGACGAGAGGGTGCTTGCTGGAAGCCTCGGTGGCATCGATGGCCTCGCGAAAACGGCGGTTCTCGATGTTCGACACGATGCGAGACACAAATGCCCGGGAATTGAGCCGACGCAGCACGTACAAGTTGAAGGCGCGCTCAAGGAACATGGCGGTTCCAAAGAGCGACACGGTGAGGATGACGTACATCATCCATCCGCCGTCCTCGAGGTAGCTCAAAAGCACGTTGCCTTCTTCGGCACCGGCTGCGGCGATTAGGGGCATCACGATAGGAAAACCTGGAGACATTTCATTCCCGGTTCGATGTGGAGATGTTTGGTTTGTCTGTCTTTCGTCGGCAAGTTATCACGGTAAAAAGCGGCGACGCAAGTTAGCTTCAGGGGCGAGGCCGGATCTCGGGACGCACGAACTCCTCGTCCCCGATCAAGAGGACGGCGTCGTCGGGATCACGTCGATTGGGAGGTTCATACGTAAAGATAAGCTGGCTCATTCGAAACGGCCCCGGCGCGGTGGGCCGCCCCTCCGGACCTTGCGCCAGATAGAGCCACACGTTGTTGACCCCGGGTTCGTCGGGATAGAGGTCAAGCGCGCCCGTATTCATCAATTGAATGTTGCGGATGGTGTAGTTTAGGCACTGGCGATCCCGAAAGACGACGCGGATCGACTCCGTGTCGTTGACCGGGGGTAAGTTGATGGGGTCGACGAGGACTTCAATGAATCGCCCCTCATCCTTTTGGACCTCAGAAAACGAACTTGACGGAAGCGTGAACCGCCCACCCTTTGAGACCACAATCGGCGGCCCGGGATCGGCATCACCGGCATCTTGCCAGCGCAGCGACTGGTCGGTGGGGTCAAAACGCAGGGTCCCCACGCCGGGTGTGGTCCCTCCTGACACGGCGGGGATGACGACGCCAGTGATTCGCTCGGGCGTTGATGCGAATTTTTCGCGGACAAAGCCTTCGTCCTCGATCTCGTATCGGTAACCAAACGAAAGGTGGTAACGGGCGTCGGTGCTGCGTGGATCGCTGTGCTGCAGGATCTCGTCACCGTTGTTGACACCGTCCCCATCCGTGTCCTTTTCGGCATCTCGATTGACGTAATCGGTTGCCGAGAGCACCTCAAGAGGGTCTGGCATCCCGTCGCCATCGGTGTCTACGAGCGTGGGTTCGGTCCCGAGCAGAAGCTCATCGCAGTCGGAGAGCGTGTCGAGGTCTTGGTCTGCGCCAGGCACAATGTTGCGACAGGTCGGCGGCAGGGGATTTTCTGGGACGAGCGGATCCAATCCTGCGAATGACTCCACTCGGTCTGAGATGCCGTCCCCATCGGAGTCGCGGTTCCCAGGGGATGTGCCCAGCGCGATCTCTTCTTCGTCCGACAGACCGTCCCCGTCGGTATCGATCTGGGGGCCGGTTGGCCCAGGTTTGGCGTTCAGATTTGCGGCGAGGAGAAGTTTGGCATTCAAGACGGTCCGCAGGTTCAAGACCTCAAAAGCAGGGGTGGAGAGACCACCAATGGCGTTGAAGCGCTGGTAGGGTTCTGCCACCTGCGAAAACCATCTTCTCCATGGCCTCCTGGACCTGGTCGTTTAGCGGTTCATTGGGCGCCACCTCGGCGCCGGGAAGTGAATGGTGATGCCGCAACCCGGCCGCGCCAAGCAGACCACGCGGTCTCGTAGGGCGGCAACTTCGTCCGTGCTGACCTGAATCTCGCAGGTTCCTGACGGCCCGGCGCTCGAATCGATGCATGCCGTGTCGTCGGGCTGGCAGCACAGGATGCCGTCGGCCACAGGCTGATGACGTCCAGCGCATTGACGTGGATGATCACGTATTGCGTAAGCACCCGGTCCCCGCGAAGTTGGGCGATATCCCCCTCAATCAAGAAGCTCGCGCAGTGCAGCACATCGCAATGGTACTCATTGGTGGTCGTTTATTTGCGCATGGCTGCGGGAGCGACAGACTCGCGACCGCCGCAAAAAGCTCACCGGGGTTGCGCGTGAAGCTGCATCCACTGGCGCGTATTTTCGCGGAGTTGAGCCGTAGCCAATGACGGCAAACTCCACCGCTAGTTCAGGCGTTTGACCCGAAGTCTCCCATGGGGCTGCACAGCCCCGCCGGGTCAAAGGAGCTAAAGGCGGCCCGGGCGCTTGGTCGACGAGCAGCACAACCTTGACCGGGGAACCGCGCTTCTGCGGGTCTTCGGTACACACAATGGCAAGCGCCACGCGACTGGCTTCTTTGCGAGGCCTCGCGGGAGTACAAATTCGTGTCCGTGCATCCGGCCAGCACAGGCAGCAACGCGATGAGACGTAACCAACTCCGGTGTTCCTCCGACATTCCGGCGTGCAAAACGGGGTGTCATCCGCATCCTGGGCTCGACGACGAAGCGCAACGCTGAGCACACCGACCCATCGGAATCGAACTTTGCGGCCGCACGTGCCCCGTCAAAGCATGTTTGGCCTTTGGGGCAATTGATCCCCAACAGGCCCGCGTCATTCCCACGCGGATCGAGACGTCTTCGCCGTCCTCAGCCCGCACACGTCGGTCAAACGTGGTTCGGACCACACCTTGCTTGAGTCCTTGAACGCGTACCCACGTTTCGCCCGCGACCGCGGTAAATTCGGAACGACGAGGAAGCGAGCGCACGACATCGCCGGGGCATGTCACGAGGTCCTCTCCACCGGACACGACCTCATCGTTGAGGTCTGCATCGTAAATGACGATTCGATACGCATCGACGTCGCCCGGGATCTCGACGTCGCCGCACACGGTGACGTTAAATGTTGGGTCGCCGGGGACACAACCCACAACCATCAACAGAAGTATCATCACGAACTTCATAAACACTTCCATGCTCGATTGCCCATGAGCGTACCCCACTGCACTTCTTGGAGCAATCCCCGCCCACCGTTCGCACTATGGGTCAAGCACCCAAGGGATAACGGCATCCATGATTGGGGCAGCGGACTGCCATGTGTCCATGCCTGGGATGGAAACGATGCGCCGAATGCCCGACAAGCGAGCCAACGCAGACGCGTTTCGGCCCGTCGATCGGTCGGACTCGGCGGGCGCCGAAAAGACGACCCCAGCGACGGGAACATCATGCGTCGTCAACGCGTGCAAACACAGAAGTGTGTGATTGAGTGTGCCGAGTCTGTCCGAAGCCACCAACAAAACCCTCGCATCAAGCCGCTGTGCCATCGTGAGCGCGGATTCATTCCACGTGAGCGGCGACATCAGGCCCCCGACGCCCTCAACGAGCACGATGTCGTGAACGCGTTGCCAGCCACGGATTGCGCCGATCCATCGCCCCGCCTCTAGGACCACGCGTTCCAAGTCCGCGGCATCGGGCGGGGCCAACGGGGCCTTGAGGCGCTGTAACGCCTCTTTGGGCGACGCTTGAGAGGTCGCAGACGCCAGAATGGCGCCGTCCTCGTCGTCGCGGACCTCGCCGGACACGCCACACTCCACCGGTTTGACCGCGAGGGTGGAAAACCCCTGCTGCACAAGACGTGTCGCCAGCGCGGCGCAGACAAACGTCTTGCCCACTTCCGTGTCCGTGCCCGCCACGATCACCACGCGTCCCATCCGAACCTCCACGATGCGTACGTGACATCAGACACCACATCAACGCGGCGGAGCAAGCACCGTCGACCACGCACGTGTCGACACACATTTGCGCATCGCGCCTGCGTTGCCAAAGTGGACCACGTGCGAAATGATGCGCCATTCGGAGGTTGGCAGATGAAAACACTCGGCGTCGTGTTCGTTGGAATCTTTTGTGTGCTCGCCACGGGATGCAAAAAGACCTGCTACATCCCCGAGGGCGCCTACACCATGTCGCTGAAGGCAAACTCTGGAGACTGTTCGGAGCAGATTGTGGCTCAATTCGATGGCTACTCCGATTCCATCGAGATCCCTAAGGCGTCAGAATGCCGACGATTTGTGACCACGGTCGACGGCGAAGCGAGTGGATGTTTGTTGATCATGGACATCAGCGCTGACGTCGACGGAACGGAGTTTCATGACGGCACGGGGATCTTCAAAGTGACGTGCGATGACGGCTACACGTGCCGCCACACCTTTGACGTGGCCTTCGAGCGTATGGCCTCGACACCCTAATCGGGGACTCATGTTGCGAAATCTTGTCATCCCTCCGACGATTTTCCTTTCGGCACTTCTGCTTTTTGTCGTCCAGCCGCTGGCCGGACGCATGTTGCTTCCAGAAGTTCGGAGGCTCATCGCTGGTCTGGAACACGGCGATGGTGTTCTTCCAAGCAACGCTGCTGCTTGGTTACCTGTACGCGCACTACTCCATTCGACTGCTGGGCCTTCGGCGACAATCGTACGTTCACGCTGCGCTCCATATTGTGGCTTTGGCGTGGTTGCCGTTCGCGCTGTCGGTGTCGGACTCGGACTGGGAGCCGTGGCAGCAAGTGGCGAAGTCGCTCGCGCTGGGGATCGGCGTTCCCTTTTTTGTGCTTTCGAGCAACGCCCCCACGTTGCAGCGGTGGTATGCGGCGTCAAACGCACCAGACCGCGACAATCCTTACCGTCTGTACGCCGCGAGTAACATCGGGAGCCTGCTTGCCTTGCTCGGCTACCCGATACTGGTGGAGCCGTGGCTTGGAATCTCTCAACAGGCGGTGGCGTGGACGGGCGGCTTTGCGCTGTTGATCGTGGGGATCGCCGCGTCAACCCGCGTGATCGCGTCCGACACGGTGAGCGACGCTGCTCAAACGTCGAGCTCGACCGACTGGAGAACCCGTTTGAAGTGGCTCGGGTGGGCTGCCGTGCCGTCAAGCTTGCTGCTTGGTTGCACCACGTTCCTGACCTCCGATGTCGCAGCCCTGCCCTTGCTTTGGGTCTTGCCGCTGGCAGCCTACCTGGCGACTTTTATCTTTGCGTTCGCAGCACGCCGAGTCTTCAGCACGCAGACTACGCATCAAATCGCGTTCGTGTTGACCCTGATCGTGGCGGTCTCGTCATCGGGCGGCGTCGTGGGTGACGCGTGGTTGGCGATTCCCTTGCACCTGGTCACGCTGTTTGCCGTCGCGCTGGCGTTCCACCAGTCATTGGTCGACGCGCGCCCGGCCGCCAACGACCTCACGGAGTTCTATGTTTGGATGTCGTTAGGTGGCGTGTTGGGCGGCGCGTTCAACGCATTTGTGGCGCCTGAAATCTTCAATCGCCCTTTTGAGTACCCGCTCGCGCTGGCCATTGCGATGGTGGTCGTTGGGACGAAGATTCCGCGGCTTGCGTTCGGTCGAGCGAACGTCGTCACCGTGGGTGTGTTGGTGGTCGCCGTTGAGGCCGTGCTCTTTGGTTTGGGGACGTTTTCCAACAGCGGGACGATGTATGCGGTGGCCCTCGCGGTAGCCGGCGCCGTACCGCTGGTCCTGTGGTTTGGGCAACCCATGCTCGGCATCCACTCCGTGGCGATCTTGTTCGTGGTCTTCTCGTGGCGTCCGTTTGACACGAACCTGCTCGAACGCATTCGCAGTCCGTATGGAATCTATCGCGTGGCGCAATCGGAGACCGAGCTTGGCCCGCAGAACACCCTGTTTCATGGCCGTATTATTCACGGAGCGCAGATGCGCACGGACGACCTCGATCATCTGCCAGGGACGTACTACTCGCTCAGAAGCCCTATTGGGCAGACGTTCGACGTGTTGGCCCGCACCCGAGATACGCGGCCGGTAGGTTTGATTGGACTCGGGGTTGGAACGCTCGCGACGTACGCGCAGCGTGGCCAAGTGTTCGATTTTTTCGAGATCGACCCAGTGGTGGCCGAACTCGCTCAAAACCCGGATCGCTTTTCGTTCATCGAAAACTCTGCCGGGACCATCCATGTCAAGGTCGGCGATGGCCGCAAACTCTTGGAGCGCGAGGCGAACGGGAAGTACCGAATGCTGGTGCTCGACGCGTACTCTTCGGACTCAGTCCCCGTGCATCTGCTCACGCGTGAGGCGCTGCAACTCTACATGGATCACACCACCCCGGACGGTTGGCTGCTGTTTCATTGCTCAAACAAGTACATCGATGTCCAACAGATCGTCATCAACGCGGCCGCCTCGCTGGGTTGGGCGAGCCTGACGCAGGTGCACTGGCCACGTGAAAGTCATGACGTGAAGATGGGCGTCACCGCGAGTGACTGGGTCGCGGTTGCACGAACGCCCGCGGATCTTGCCCCGCTGAAATCCGCGCAAAGCGACTGGAAAGTCGGCCAACCCAACGCCTCGAGTGTGTGGACCGACGACTACGCCAACATTCTACCGTACTGGCGCTGACAGATTCTTCATTTCTTCCCACCGAAATGTTACGTTGCGGCGCTGATTTACTTTGGAGTGACGAATGATTCGCAATTTTGGTTGGATGGCAGTGTGTGTTCTCGCGTTGACCGGCGCAGCGTGCTCCGATGATGGAACGGCGAGCAACGCGAAGAACGGTTTTTCGCCCGATTTGGGGGGCAAAGGGGATGCCGAAGCGCTCGCGATTTCTGAGGTGGGGCGGATCCGTCCGTCGAACAACCCGAACTCGGGTGATCGCATCCAGTCGTTTTCAGGGACAGTTCACCAACGGATTTTTGCGCGCGCACCGCATGCGCGTGGCGGTCAGACCATCGAGGTGTCGGTCCAAATCGAGGCGACTTCGACACCTACCTTATGGTGGAAGGGCCTTCCTTGGGCACCGACGAGATCTTGGCGTTTAACGACGACGCCGACGGGACAAACAGTGCGCTGAAGGTGACATTCGAGAAAGGCGGCGCGTACCGAATCTTGGTCTCGTCGTTTGACTTCATCGCCGGCGAGAATGGTCCGCAAGGCGCTTACGACCTGCGCTACAGCTGTTTAGAGAACTGCGAGATGCCCGAAATCTCGCTGCAGAGTGAATCGACGATTTGCGCGCGGACATTGGCGACGAAGGCGTGCAACAGTTGTTGTCGCAGAGCTTGCCCGGACTCATCGATGACCCGAACATCGCCGCTGCGGTGAAATCGCAGGCCGACCAAATCCTCGAGAACGGCGTTCCCGAAGCCTTCCCTGTTCTGCCGCTCGCGGCTGTGCAACTGCTCAGGGCCTGCTTGAGTTCGCCACGCCATCAGGTGACGCTCCGGGAGCCGTCAAGTTTGACGTTCAAGCGCTTGTCGAAAAAGACTGTGCGCCGTCGCAGCCGACTCTGGCCCCTGTGAACCCAAACATACCGACGCTGTTGACGGGTGGCTGGGCAGACCTGAGTCGTGGCGATTGTGAACTTCAAAACGCGCAAAGATTTCGCAGACGTGCTGAACAACCTCGCGTTGAACAACGGCTCAGAAGTCGTCAACGGCGACGAGACGTACCGTACCATCGGCGAGGTGATCGACGCTCTTTACGCCTCTGGGCACACCATCGAGGTCACAAACACCCGTTATTTCGCGAACTTCTTGGGGCTTTGGTACAAGGGGAAAGCGGTGCGGGCGGCCGCGTGGCTCGACACGGGCATCGACATCGGCGACGGCGAGACCTTCGCGTTGCCTTCACCCCACACGCATCACAACTTCAGCATCCGTGGCCCCTTGGTCAACGTCGACATCATGTACTACATGGGCGTATCTAACGGCACGAGTTTCCGTGCGGTATCCGACCTTCGCCCTGTGTGGTCAGGCGGACGCGACCTTTACACCTACAGCTCAGCAGCGGGTGACGCCGCGAAGATCCGCGACATCTTTGTGCTCGCTGGCGAGCTTCGCCAGCGGTGGGAGGATGAAGGCCGTGGCTTGCCGATGGGAGGCTACGGACAGCTCGGCGTATGCAACGACTCAACGGCCGTGCTGGAGCTTGGGGTCGAAGAGCAGGTGACCATCTATCCGCTGGTGCGACGTGAGCCTGGCGCCGACGAGACCGACCGCGTGGCGAACCTGCTCCGCGGGCTGCCAAATGACGCTGAGGGCGCACCGACCGTTGGATGCCGCAGAACGCATCCGGCTGACCATTCCGTTCTCGTCTGGACGATATGCCATTCCCGAACTTCGCGCGAAGATCGCACGACTGCCCTAACACTTTGGAGTTTAAAGTGGCCAACTGGGAACACCACACCGAGGCCTTCCGCGAGGTTCCTCGTACGGGCGTGATTTACGTCATGAACGAGGCTGCCCGCGCCAGGATACCGTCTCCAGTCAGACGAATGGACAAACTTTGGACAGGGGCAGCCCGAAGCGGGCGCGCTGGAGGTGCACCTGAGCGTGTCGGTGGATGTGGACGTGGATGACCACAGTATTCGCCTGTTGCAGGATTGTGGGAGCTTCGTGAAGCCGTCACAACCTACAGCCGTACCTTCCGACAGGGAATGGCTTCGCAATACACGGCGGAAAATGTCTGCCATTTCGGGAGGGGTCGCACAGGCCCGACGCGCGTGGCTGCACGTCGTTGGGATCGATCCATCTTGGACATTTCCTGCTGACTACACCGCGTACGAAGAGTTGCTCGACCTGTTTAAGCTGTTCTCGCCGTCCCGATTCTTCTTGATCGGATCGAGGCTACGATTTTTCGCTTGAGCAGCAGGCGCGAGATCATGGGCCGTGGACTTTCGGCCCTCCCTGCTGTCCAATCCGTGCAATCCGACAGGAAAGGTGCTCAGTGGCGATACGCTACGTGGTTGGGTATCGACCGCGCGGCGGTTGGACTGCACGTTGATCCTCGATGAGTTCTACAGCACTACGTCTGGAACGGTGACCCTCAGAAGGCGTACCTTGAGGCGACTGCGGCTCGCTTTGTGGAGGACGTCAACACCGACCCCATCGTGATCATCAACGGCCTTACCAAGAACTGGCGTTATCCCGGTTGGCGTGTCTCGTGGACACTGGGTCCCAAGGACGTCATCGATCGTTTGGCGAGTGCGGGTTCGTTTTTGGACGGTGGGGCCAGTCGACCGCTTCAACGAGCCGCCATTCCGTTGCTGTCCGACGAACATGTGCAAGCCGAGATCAGCGCGATCCAGAAACGGTTTCGCGCAAAAAGGGCGTTGTTGTTGAGTCGGTTGACCTCGATGGGGATTCGTGTCAGGCGTCCACCAGACGGCACGTTCTATGTTTGGGAAGCGTCGAGGACCTTCCTGACGCGATCTGCGACGGCATGGATTTCTTCCGGGCCGCTCTTGAAGCACGTTGCATCTGCGTGCCGGGCGAGTTCTTTGACGTCAACCCCGGACGCAAGCGCGCCAACCGCACGAGCCGCTTTAAGAGCCACATACGATTCAGCTTTGGCCCGGACCAAGAAAGCTTGGAGCGTGGGTTGGACCGACTCGAGGCGATGATCCAGAGCTACAAGTAGCTACTCGTTCTCGATCGCACCGGCGGCAATCCATGTCGAAATGTCGCCAAGCTCGGCTTCCTGAAGGCTCCCCTCGCCCGTGAGAGGATTGAAGGGCATCGGCAGTCCCACAATGTCTTTGTGATTCGTGAGCTTCCACCAAAGATAGCTATTCTCGAAGTCACCGGGCACGATGAGCTTCATCTCGGGCTTTTGGATCGAATCGCCGAGCAGGCGCTCGTACGCGGTATCCCCCACAAGGTTGAGGTCCGCGTCTGGCGACGGGCCGCCGTGGCATCCGCCACAGTTCGCCTCCAAAATCTTGGAGACGCGGGATTTCCACGTCACGCCCTCCCCGAGGAGGTTAAGGCTGCCTGGATCCACGCTGTAGCTGCAGTTCTTGTAGTCGACGGGCGCGGCGAGGTCGGGCATCCCCTCGCCGGGCAGCCCTTCCACGAAGCAGAACAGCGCCAACATTTCCTCGATGCTCAGCGGTTGGTTTGCGAGCGGCATACGCGAGCCCGGGACACGCAGACCGTCCATTTCCCCACGCACGCGGGCGATGAGGTAACTTCGTTCAGGGTCACCGCGTTTGATCATGGGCACGATAGCGTCTTGGTCTGCGCCGAACGTGCCATTGCGATTCAGGTCGCCTTGCCGGATCCCAAGGCGCATGAGCTCGGCGGCGCGATCGGTTTGGTAGTTGCGGACCTCAGCGATCAGGTGTGTGCCGCCGTCGAGCACACGCCACGTGGTCTCAAACTGTGCGAAGACGACGTCGCCCTGCTCCACCACCGTGCGTAGGAACTGCCCGCGCGCCCAAACTTCGGTCTGCTCGATGCGAACGGGCTCCTTGAGGTGGACGTGTAGCCCTGGGGTGCTCATCCCGAGCTCGCCTGACGTGGGGTCAGCGTCTTCGACGGCCGTGATAAGTTCGATCCAGCCGACCTCGATCGAGGGGCCAAAGTCCGCCCAGAAGTCGAGTTTGAACCGGTCGCCCGGACGCTCGCAGCGATCGTACACGGATTCGTATTCACCCGGTTGCACATTGCAGGGTGCATCTATCGCCGCCAAAAAGTTCGCCGGCGTGTGCAGGTCTGGATATTCCTTGGCGTTGTGGCACACCCCATCGTTGGGCGTGCAGGTGCGCCACACAATCTTGCGGTGGACATCCAACCCCGTACGGAAGCGCTCTTGCGCATCTTGTACATACGGGTCAGAGCCGAGATAAGGCGCGACCGCATCACCGGTGGGTACGGTAGGCCGGTCGGGCGTAAAGGGGATGTCCGTTCCGAGGCCGGCCTCTGAGAAGTCTGGGCCGCATGAACAAAGCCCGAGACTGAGGATCAACGCAAGTCGCCACATCAGGTCACCAAATCGTTGAAAGGTTCGTCAGCGGGGAAAAACTCGGAGTGGTCGCATCCTAACATGTCCATCACTGTCTTCATGAGTGAGCGGTAGGAGTACACCTTGCCAAGCGGCCGAAGGTCGTCGAGGGCGGTCTCTCCAAACGAGCGACCGCCGTTGCCGGCGGCGGAGATCACGCCCCCCATAACGGGCATGGACATCCAACGCGTGGCGAAGTCACCGCCGTGGTCACTTCCACGCGCGGAATTGAACTTGCCGCCGCGTGTGGTGCGCCCGAACTCGCTTCCGAACAGGACAAGCGTGTGATCCCAGTACTTTCCACCGGCCGGGTGGTCCATGATGTTCAGAGCCGTGTACAGGCCGCTGATCAATTGGTTGAGTTCGTTCATGCGCGGCGGAAGCCCTTCTTCCTCGCCCGAGTGCATGTCGTAGCCACCTTGGTTCATGAACACAGCTGGCGCGCCGAAATGAAACAGACGCAACGCCAGCATGATGTTGCGAGCCGTACCGTTGTCCCCAAGGAGCAGTCGCAATTGGTTGTTCGAGATGCCATCAAACGGGTCGTCCGAGCGTTGGGACACATCGAGCGCTGGGTTTGTGAAGATCTCGGAGTATCGCTTTGTGGCTTCGCGTGACTGAATGTAGGCGTCAATCGCCGGCCGCGCCTGCGGATGCGCGCGCTCAAGCGTGCGCTGGTCCACGTGGTCGGACATTCGCCGCGCCCAGTCGGGCAGTGACTTGGCCGCGTCAAAGCCAAACCCCGAGAATCCCTCTTGCAGCACCGGCGGCCTGTAACCCGCGAACTTCCCGACCCCGTTCGCCATGCCGCCGCCACCCAAGACAAACGAAGGGAGTAGGATTTCCTCGGGATTTTGAGGGACACGGTCACGAAGGCCGTAGTTGATCATCGTGAAGATGCCGGTTCCGTTGGACGCATACCCTGTTGCGAATCGCTGCAGGCCGGAGCTGTGATTTCCGTCGGCGCTCCCCGACGTGGGTTCGTGGTCCACACACGGCAAGACAGCAATCTGGTTCGAAATTTCGGTGACGGGTTTCATCCCGAGCGCAGCACGCGCGGCACCGTCGTCACCGGTCAGCCAGCTCGCCTCGGCAAGCAGGTCAGCGGCCCCCCATTCGGTCCCGTCGGCGGTCTTCGCCGCTTTTCCCCAGGGATTGAAGCGTTCGGCGACTTCGCCGTTAAACGCCGTTGTGAACCGAAATCCTCCGTTGAGGCGCACGTAAATGACGTGTTTGATCTCGCCGCGCGCGGCCGTTTGAGCATACGCGTCTTTGGGTACCCAGACATGTGGCATGGCCACACCCGCGGTCGCCAAGCCCACGCCCTTAAGGAACGATCGTCGTCCAAAATTCTTGTTGTGACTCATCGTGACCTCAGTAGAAGAGCATTTCAGCGCTCGAGAGCAGCGCGAAACAGGTGGGACGTGCAAATTGAGACGCGGTGCAACCCGAGCACTCTTCGCTGAGCGACTGAGCTCAGCAATCTCTTCCTCGCTGGCGAGCCGACCAAAAAATGTGCCGATCTGGTGTGAGAAGATCTGCGCGGCGCTCGCCTGCGACAGTGCGTCGTTTGGACCGACGCCAGCGGGCAGCAGCGACGCGATGTCCGCCCCACGCCCCTCAAACGCTGGGTCGCAGACGCGGTTGACAAAGTTGAGTTGCTGGGCGGTCGTCAAGATCGAGATGATTTTGAAGCGCCCCCCGACGCTGTTGTCGGGACATCCGCCCAATCCGCGGGCGACGTTTCGGTAGCTGTAGTCCACGCCGTTGTCGTCGAATCTCCAGTTCGAGCGCTCCACCAATGCCACACCGGCGACGGTCTCCGTCTCCAGAAAGTCGTCCGGCCGAGTCAGTCGGTGATCGCAGTCGCCGATATCGTAACCCGTCATCGACTTCATCGAATCGATCCACGCTTCAGCCCCCACTTGGCGCAAGGGCCCAAAGGTCCAACGGTAGGCCGTGGGCGTGGAGTTCGTGGCCGATTGAAGGTAAGGAACCGAGGTGACCACGGCAAAGTGTAGAGCGCGAATGTCGCCGCCGTACTCCAGAAAATACCGCACGAGCTCATCGCGGACGGTCGGCACCAGATTGCCAAGATCGTAGTCGAGATACTGCTCGAGGACATCGTCGACGGCTTTCTCCCAGAACAGTTGCTGAGTCGCCAACAATCGCCCAGGAGCTTGGAGTTTTTGCCACTCGCTGGCCTTGAGGATGCCGCTCCACATCGTCAGATTTCCACGTTCATCAAGGCGCGCACGAATGTCGGGCTCGAGAATCAGCTCCGTGTACTGTCCGTACAGCGTGCTGGTGCACTCGGACCGAAGGTCCTGATTGACGTTCCCGTTGTCGTCGACGCATGGATACTGGATGTGCGCGTCGGGCAATCGCATTTGTAGCTGTGGGTGGTCGTAATACCCTTGGTACCAAGCGCCGTACAAACGGCTCATGTCGGCCGACTCGCTGCCAAGTGGCGGGCGTCCGAAAAACAGCTGGTAGAGGTAGTCGGTCCGGTCTTCAGGCGTCGCGAGGCGCCGTGATGATGGGATGGGCGCTCGTCACGGCGGCAAATTCATCGTACGCGATCTCACCGCGGAAGAGTTTCCCGACAAGGTTGTCCATGTCGTAGATGCGCTCGACGCTGACCGATTGAGTGTCGTACTGCAGCCGGTCGGACCACAGCTTTTGGTTGACCTTCACAAACTCGGGGCGATTGATGAGGTTCAGCGCGACCTCGCCCCACGTCTTGCCATCGCACGTGTTGATGACTTCTTCGCGGGAGGGGAACCGCCCCACGAGGTCCACGAACAGTCGCCGACATGCCTCGACCTTCACGATGGGTTGGTGAGACAACCCCACACCCCAGAGGCTTTGACACACGCCCCGGTTGACGGGGTTCGTGAGTTGCAAGGAGTCGCAGTAGGCCTCGCAGGTGGGGCCGCAATCGGGCAGCACCGTGTCGTCGATTGGGGGTGCGACGACACGCGCCGCGGGAAGCTCGTCGTTTCCGCCAAAGAACTCGCCGTTGCTGACTTTATTGGGCCCTCCGACGAGGTCAGACGGCCCCCGTGCCGGGTCATCAAAGTTGAACCCCGGATCGTCACATCCGACCATGGCGAAGAACGCGGCGCAAAAGATTGCGGTCACACGTAACACTCGGCCTCCTAAATTGTGGCGTCAAAACGTTGACATAAAAGTACGTTTTACGGGGGCGCCCGTCAATTCCGCAGGGATGGTTGACAGAATGCGTGGTTGCCACAAACTACAGACAATCATTTCGCGAGTAAGAACATGAATCGATTTCTGAGCGGGGCACTGGCTCTGTTCGTGTGCTTGTGCAGCGTGCCGGTCTGTGCGCAAACCGTTCTGGGCATTGGCGTGGGTGGGTTCACAGAAGACAGTGACCTCAGCGGCGAAGAGCAAGCAAGCGTCGAGCTCCGCGACGAATCGTTCGCTTTTTCGAGCGACGGATTCCTTAGCGGGTCGATTTATGTCCTGAAGCCGTGGACAAAGTCGTTCCGTCTTGGGGGGCAGTTGACCTACTACGGAAGCTACATCGCATCGATCACCCCTGAGGACGAAAACGATGAAACCCAGACATACGAGTTCGGGCGTCTGCTCGAGCTTTCGGCACGGCTGGAGTACATCTTGCCGGTCACGGACAAGATCGATGTGATGCTTGGTGGAATGGTGGGCGTCCCGGTCCTGATGCCCGACGGAGAGTTTCAGGATGAAATCGATCGGCTCAAAGACCAAGAGGTAGGGGTCTTCGACCTGCCTCGCGTGGGATACCTTTTGAGCCCCGTCATCGGCGGGCGATGGAAGTACAGCGACCACGTCTACTTTCGCGGTGACCTTCTGTTTAAGTGGGAGCAGTTGTTTCTGTTTCGCACGACCGAAGAAGTTCAAGGCATTCCGTTCCGAAAAACTTGGTCGACGTCCACGCTTCGGTCAGAGTTTACGCTCGGCGTTGAGGTTGTGTTGTGAATAATCGCGCACCGCAGTCGTCCCTACTGCACCTACTTTAGAACGGAGTTTCCGATGCGCTCATTCTTTGTTTTGTTGTCGCTTTTGCTGGTGTTCCCCATGGTGTTCGGATGCAGCAGCATGCGGGCCAACAGCGCGCGCCAGAACTACATCCATCGAGCAACCGAAGCCTATGTGCACAAACGCTCGATCGAGACTGTGTTCCCCGAGGCGCGAAAGATTCTGTTTGAGTACGGGTATCAGGTCCGCGACTCGGACGGGAACACGTTGGAGACCGAGTGGGCCACCGACGGGCAAACCGAGCGCCGCTACTTGGTGACCGCGACCAAAGTAAACGCTGGCTATCGGGTCAACTTCACACGCAGCGAACAGCGAGAGTCCGGGAGCACGTCCACCAACCGCGATCTCGACTTTGAGTGGCTTCTGATTCAGCGCCTCGACCCGAACTACGCGGCCGAGGTGAGCAAGGAAGCAGACCTGCGCGCTCAGGCTGCGGCCAACAACTAGGCGAGCTCAAAGAGCAGGACCTCGGCATGGTCGTCGGTGCGAAGTGTCATGCTTGTTTCGTCGACCATCGCCAGCCCGTCACCTTCGACGAGCGCGTCGCCATCGACGTCCAGTTGCCCCTTGACGACTTGCAGCCACACTTTTCGGTCCGCGCCGAGGGTGTGACTGACTTCATCACCGGCGTTGAGCACCGCGCGATAGATCCAAGCGTCCTGATGCACGGTGACGCTCCCCTCCTTCCCATCGGGCGAAACGATCAGGACAAACTCGCCGCTGCGAGGCGGAATCGTTTTTTGCTCATAGCTGGGCTCCACGTTCATTTCATTGGGCGGAATCCAGATCTGAAGAAAGCGGACGGGTTCGACCTTGCTTGCGTTGTACTCGCTGTGTCGAATTCCCCTGCCGGCGCTCATCTTTTGTACCTCACCTGGGCGAATGACGCTGCCGGTGCCCAGGCTATCCTTGTGCTCAAGCGCCCCTTCGACCACGTAGCTGATGATCTCCATGTTCGCGTGACCGTGGGCGCCAAAGCCGGCACCGGGTTTCACGCGATCGTCGTTGATCACACGCAACGTGTGGAAGCCCATGAAGTTGGGGTCGAAGTAAGACCCAAACGAAAATGTGTGTTTGCTGTCCAACCAGTCGATTGTTGTGGCTCCACGTTCACCGGATTTACGAATCGCTTTCATGTTGTGCTCCTCCAAGTTGCTTCGTAGTGAAAGTAGGTTGTTTCCCGGAAAGATAAGACCATCATTCAGCAACGATTTATCGCTCAGGAGAAACAATGAGCCGCGTGGTTGATCTGGAGATTTTCGTTGAGGTCGTTGACCAAGGCAGCTTCACGCACGCGGCGGACCGCTTGGGCGTTTCGAAGTCGTTTGTCAGCAAGCAGATCTCGGGATTGGAAGATCACCTTGGCGTGCGATTGCTCAATCGAACCACCCGCAAGATCGCGACCACAGACGCGGGGTTGGCATTCTACGAGAGGGCGCGTCGCATTCTGGACGACATTGATGAGGCCGAGCGCGCCGTCATGCAGTTGAACACGGCGCCCCGGGGGACATTGAAGATATCGGCCCCGATGACCTTTGGGTTGCAGTACCTGACGCCGATTGCGACGCAGTTCATGTGCGAAAACGAGGAGTTGACCATCGACATGGATTTCTCGGACCGCCAAGTTGATGTCATCGATGAGGGTTTTGACCTCGCGATTCGGATTGGCAGCTTGGCCGACTCGAGCTTTATCGCGAAAAAGATCGCGGACATACGGTTGGTCGTGTGCGCGAGTCCGCAATACATCGAGCGGCTCGGCCGACCGGAACGGCCCGCGGATCTGGCCGCTCACAAATGCATGCACTACGCGTATCAGGCATCGCCCAACACGTGGCGATTTGAGTCCCGTGATGGCGAGGTGGTCCACGTCGCGGTGGAGGGCCGATTCCGAGCCAACAACGGTGTGGCCTTGCAGGAGGCTGCCCGACGCAGTTTGGGCATCTGCATCCTGCCGGATTTCATCGCCAACGAGGATTTGAAGCGCGGGACGCTCGTCGAGATTCTGTCAGAATGGATGCCAGAGAACCGCGCGATCTGGGCGCTCTACCCTCACAACCGCCACCTTTCAGCCAAGGTCCGGTTGTTCATTGACTACTTGGCTGAGCAACTCAACCCCGCACCGTGGGTCATCTGACCCGAGGCCAACGGTAGTGTTCGGGAATCGGCGCCGCATCCATAACGGTCGCGCAGACCGCCTCGGCAAGCGCGGCCGAGAACAAAAGCCCCTTGGCCCCCAAACCGCCTACGACAAAACACTGGCTCGACCGCTCGTAGACGATCGGCTGCCGATCGGCGCGCACCACGGCACGCGCGCCATGCCACGCCAAGGCGCGCCGAGCTCCACGCCATCCTGCGCAGCGCGTCGGCGATAGTCCGCCTCGGCAGCTTCCTTCGAGCGAGCGGCCGTCAGGAACGAATGCCCCACAGTGATGCCACCGACCGGGTTTGGATAGGCGTGGCAGGCTCCAAGTGAGCGCGGGAGACCATCCTCGAAACTCGCGAGGTCACCGAAGACCGTCTCCGCGTCGACCCCTGGCACCCACGCGTTCAGCCCAACCCCGGGCAGACCACAACGGCGTGTAGGTCGTCGTTACGCCTTGAACGGTGGTGATGGTGGTGCCGCGAAGGTCGACCTCACCTTCAACCACAGGCGCCCACGGCGCGAGCTGCGCGAGATACGACGGAACATCGACGACCCACGCTCCGCCGTATCGAAAGCCAGTGGATGTCTGTTCCACCGGAACTTGGCAGTCGCCAATGCGCTTGAGACTTGACGCCAAACGGGGATCGGCTTGGCGTTCAACCCCATACGGGGAAAACCCCTGAAGAATGTTGTTCGAACCATGCACCGGCGCGTTCCCAGGCAAACCATTGATGGTCTGGAATGTCGAACGATCTGCCAGGGTATGGATGGCAGATGGCCGCAGGTACGTCCGACGCTCTAGGGCCCCCTGCATCGTAGATCACGACATCTTCGAGCAGGTGCGCCACGCTGCGTCCGAGCAAACCCGCCCCGATGACCGCAAATCTAGCCAAGAAGTTTCTCTCGCGAGATGAGTTTTCCCTTCAAGACCGACGCATCACGCGCAGCCAACGTTATTTCCCGCTTCCGACCGATCCCCGCGACACGCGAGACGCACAACCCAGCGCTGGCCATAGCGCGCCGCACACTTGTGGCGGCGCTGTACGTTCCCAGAATGCCATCCGTTCGCAGATTCCCTGCTTCCCACGCGAAGACGTCGGCAGACCAGCTGGCGGGCTCCACCGTTGGACCAAACGGGTCGTGATAGACCGAGTGGGCGGCCACGCCTGAGAGTTCCCGCCAATCGCTGACCAGACTCAGTCTCCAGCCGTTGAGCGCACCCTCAAAGCTGCCATAGACATGCAGCTGCTCAAGCGCATCACGGGCGAAGTCGGCCGCGGGGCCATCCCCGGCCACATACTCTGGATCAACGGGAGCGCGCTCGACCGCGAAATAGTCGAGGGTTGGATGACGTGTCGCGGTCAGGCAGAAGTTGGTTGCGAGTCCGAAACCAAACTCAAGCACACAACGTGGGTTCATCCCTACATCGGTGCCCTCCACGAAGACATGAAGCGCCTCGGCACGCGCACCATCGGTGCTTCGATAGGTGACGTCCCGTTGAACGTCTCGAACCGTCATGGACCCGTCCCCGGTTTCGATCCATTCGAGGTGCTTCACGGCGCGACGATCAGTCGTCAAAGCTCTCTTCGTACTCTTCTTCGTCGTCGTCGAAATCGTCGTCCTCATCCTCGTCGTCGTCCTCGAAGCTATCGTCGTCGTCGTCTTCTTCGATTTCGTCATACGTCAGATCGACATCGATATTGCTCAACGCCTCGGTCATCAGGTCGAGGATGTCGCTCGAATCGATCCCATCCCACGCTTGAAAGATTTCCATGAAGAATTCGTCGGCGGATGATCCCGTTCGAGCCTCGATGGTCTCGATGTCGGCCTCTTCAAACCGTTTGATCACTTCTTCGGTGAAGAGTTCGCCGTCGTCTTCCTGTTCGAAAGATTCGGTGGCCTGTTCACAGATGAGAATAACGTCGTCTTTGTCCAGATGAATGAGCATCGTACTTCCTGCGCACTCGATGATTCGAAGCCACGATGGCTCGTGGGGGAAGGGTGCGAGGTACACAATTTTTTTGACGTGGTAAACCCGAAATCAGCACGAATTTGGAACGACCCGTCAAGTGTTGCATCGACCACGATCCATCCTTCTCGCAACGCCACCTCACGCTGCAATCCGAAGGCGATTTCGAAGGTCGAGAGTGCCGGCGCGACGTTGGCCAACCCTGTCAGACTCGGCACGGGGAGTGCAAACGAAAGTCCGCCGCTCAACGCGGCGAGCAACTGTGGATAGACTTGTGTCAGGAGCAACCCTTCAAGCGCGTCGGGTGACAACAACGGCCGACCGTCGGTGCTTGAGATGACCCACGTCCTGAGGCGCGGAACGTCCGCAAAGGTCAGCGCCAAGCTGCTGTCTACGAGATCAAAGTCGACGCCTGTCTCGATGTTTACGCCGTAAACGTCACGGCGCCCCAGCACTTCGATGGTAAGTTCGAGTTGCCCCAATTGCAGCACCAACGTGGCGTCTTGGCCCTCAAGCGGCGGGCGCATAAGCGGCTGAATTTTGGCGGAGATGACGGCGTTCTGCGCGGTAATTGGCAGCTGGTCGGTGACGTTAAGCTCTAGAATTCCGGCGTCCCACAGCGTATGCAACAGCCCATTTATAAACACCTGCTGGATCGCGATCTGGATTCTGCTGGATTGGAAAAACGGTTGCGCTGACGCGGCGCCCATGGACGGTACGCCTCGGGACTGCGTTTGAACGCGGGGCACGTCAACCGACGTCGAACCCGACAATCCGGCCTCAAGCCGATTCCTCCGGAAGGTCTGCAAGCGCGTCATGCGTGCGTCGAGATTGAGTGTTAGGGGGGTTCCCAAGCCAAGGTCGAGCGCGAAGGTTTGTCCCTGGAGCGCGCTGTCTAGGGAATTGAGCGTTTCTTGAAGTAAGGCAGGAACTTGATCGATGAACGCGTCCTCCACCGTGTCGAGCAGGATCTGCTCTAGGGTGGTCCGCAACGCCGACTGCGCGAGGGTGAACACGGCGTTTGCGTCCGCCGAGGCAAAGTTCGATGAGGCGTCCTCTACGGCCAACTCGAGAGTGCTCACGGTCACAGCCACCGGCCCATTGGCAGGTTTGGTGACGTCAAGACGGACGATCGCGCTCATCGTGGCTTCGATACTGCCGGCAAGGTTCACAGACTGCCCACTGATTTCGATCCCGCCCCGGGTCGAGACCAAAAGGTCATTGATTTGCACGTACAGTTCGATTCCGCCCTGCACAATCGATCCATCGACGAAGGGTTTGCCGATGTCGATGTCGTCGATGTTGAGCGATGACCCTGCCGAACTAAGAACCGGGTTGGAAATCTGGCTGTTCAGGTCCACGTTGAGCAGCACCAAGTTCAAGATATCCACAAGATCGCGCGTCACCAGTGCCCCGTCGGGTCCGCGCACGGCGGGCGTCCCATCGTCCACAAACCGTTGCCCCAGCCAAAAAATGAGGGCGTCATCAAGGTCGAAGCTTGGCTTGGTGACGCCCGCGGCGACATACGTCGGCGCGAACAGGTAGTCGATGCCCGAAATTGTGGTGTTGGGATTGATCTGATCCGTCGCCGTGACCTCGACGTGGTTGACGCCAAAGCGGGGACTCACCACGGCCTCAAACGTCCCATTTTGCACGGGAACCTCGACGCCGTCGACGAACACGCGGACATCTCCGTGATCGTCCTCCACGGTGCCCTGCACGCGTACAGGCAGGTCTGCGATGTCCAACTGTTGGCCGGGAACCGGCGAGGTCAGGGTGACGATCGGTGGGGTGTTGTCGACGATCACGGTGTCGCTGCCGCAAACCGCAGCGCCATCGGCCCCCGGGAGCAGCGCGCATGCCGTGAAGGTGACCTCACCTTGTGTCTTCAATTCCCACCTGTCATCTACCGCGACTGCTGCGTCTGCTGGGGATACCGTCACGTCGAACAGGGCTTCGGGGATCGGTTCCGCGTTGATGTCGAACACGGTCACCGCGGGAAGCAGCCGCGTTTGCGTCGCGTACACGGCCTTGCCGGGCTCCATGTTCAGCTCAAGGAAACGCGGAACGGGCTGTTCGGGAGCGACATCGGGCTCGACCCGAACGTCTGTGCCGGCATCCACCTCGGGAGTGACCTGGGGCGGCGCAGAGGTCGTCTGGTCGTCGCCACAGGCCACCAGAAGCATCGCTAGGCAGATGTGTAGGAGTGTTTTCATCATTACCGAATCGCGAAGTTGCCACGCAGCAGGTACTGCGCGGATGTTTGTGCCGTGGACGTTGTTGCGATCGTCAGCGTGGCGTTGGCGGGCAATCCGAATTGGGACAGCGATGCCGGAAGCGTGAACGAGGGGATGGGCAGTTGCGGCAACGCGTTGTTCAACGAGGCGTTTACAATGTTTTGAACGAGTCCCGACAGGAAGGACTCAACGATCGCCCTCGTATTGGCATCCAAAGAAACGGCCTCGGTCGAGAAGTACAGGTTCTCGAGGGTCACGACCCCAAACTGCAGCGCATCGTTTTGAACAGAAACGCTCGTTGTGGCTGTCGCCCCAAGCGTGATGGGAAGCCCTTGGTCGAAGATGCCGGGGTAGACCAGATTCAGGCGCATGGCACCAATGCTCAAGCGCACGCGATTTCCAGCGATGTTCTCGACAACGGGCGGCAGCAGTCCTTCGATCGTGGCGCTGAGGCCGGCCGGCAACCCCTGCCCTGCAAAGCTCGACCCCAACGTCGCGTTGAGGAACCCTCCTCGCCACAACGAGTGCAGAGCCTGATTCAAGATGGCGACGTACACACCGACCACCACCGGCTGAGTGCCTGAAGGCTCGAGTGACAGCGGTTGCGGGGGAAGCGCAGTTCCAAGGCTTGGCGCGGCGACGGCGACGGCTTGAGGCCGTATACGCGTGCCGAGCCCAAAACGGGCGCGGCTTGTGTTTACATCGAGTCCGGTGAGGTTGACACCGAAGTTGAGGGTCACCTGTCCGTTCCCATCCAGTTTTGGCACGGCAAACGACGTCCCCAGTGAGGAAATATCAAGCGAGCCAAACACACCGTCGAGAATGCCGTTGAAATTATCTCGGACAAATCCCTCGATGCTGTCGCGAATCAAGTTCCGCACCGTTCCGTTGAAGAGGCTCACGACGATGTTCACGATGCCGCCGTCGAGTCCATTGAAGCTTGTTGAGACGCTCCCCACTTGTGTTGACACCGATCGCACCGTGGCCTTGGGGCGTCCCGCGGAGCTGGTGATGTTGAGAATCAAATCGATGTCGAGCGAGCTCACGGTCACCCACCCAGTCGTGTCGTAGGGAATGCCGGACACCTGACCTTTGACGCGCACACGCACCCGGACATCCTTGACCGAGGCCTGAACCCGCAGGCCTCCGGTGACCAGAGACATCGATGTCGTGTTGGGACCGTTGATTTGGGTGTCGAGGTAGGTGACTTCGCTTCGCAGCACGCAGGCACAGCCCACGAGCGGCACGCAGACATTTTGGTCACAAGTGCTCGGCTTGAGTGGATTCGCGTTGAGCAAAGACGCGTGAAGGGAGTTGCGCAGCCCTTGTGAGTTGAGAACGCGATCCAAGATATCGGCCAAACTATCGAGGTCGGCCCTGTTGTTGTCGTCGATGGCCGCGGATTTGAGCAACATCAGCACACCGTTGTCGAGGTACGAGAGAACGCCTTCGGGCTTCCAATCGTCGGACGCCAGAAAAGCGCAGTACCGGCTGTTCTCCTCGCCAAACGTGTCCCGCGCGACAAGCTCGACAAAGTTAATGCCCCAGTTGACGTTGACCGCCGACGCAAAGGACCCGTCTGAGCTCACGGCCACTGCTTGTCCGTTGACCAAGACTTGGCTCACTCCGTTGGCGTCACCCACGCGTCCTGTGAACGAAACTTGGGTTCCAGGCGCGACGTCGACCATCGCGCCATCCGCTGGGGTACCGCACTCAATCGAGGGCCCGTCGCTGTTGACGACGATCGTCGCTTCTTCGTGGAGGCGAACGTTTTGCAGTGTGGGTCCCGCGACGTCCACGCTGAGTGTGTAGGTTCCCTCTTGTCCATAACGGAAGCGTCCGGCACCAAACGATTGGCCCTGAGGATCGCTTGTAACGACGACGTTGGCGTCGGGCACGACGTTTCCGAACGCGTCGGTCACGACGTAGGCGACCTGCACGACTTGCCCGACGGCGTACACGGCCTGATTGGGCACGACAGCGATCGCGAGCGCAGCAGGCAAGCCGGGAACCACTTCAACGACTTTGGACTGTTTGACGTCGGCACCGTCCACCTGACAGGCCACATCGTACACCCCCGCCAACTCGAATGTCACCGACGCGCCTTGGATCGACACACGTTCACTTGGAGCGGTTTGAATCTGGGGTTCGGCGTCCAAGATGGCGTTGCCGTAGGCGTCGAACACCTCGCACGTCGCATCGAGCGAGTCGCCTGCGGTGACATGGTAGCTGTCCACTTGGGTCACGACGGTATTGGGCCGACCGGGTCGAATCTCAAGCTCCACCGGTGTTGAATCGACGAGTCCATAGGCGTTCAAGCCACATCGTACGGTCCCCGTGCCCACCCGGGCTGCGATGACATCCGCGCCTGTGCCCAAAAAGGAGTCTTGAGGGGCGTAGGCGATTGTGAAATCGAAGTCGGCCTCGAACTCTTCTCCAAATTGGTCCAAGACACGACAGGAGGCTGCGACCGGATCGCCGGCCGACAAGATGGTCGACACGACGTCCGTTTCGACCGAAGTGGGTTGCAAAGGGGTAGCCACATCCGGCAGCCCTTGGTCCTCCCCACCGTCCATGCCCGCATCGAACTCCGGCGTGGTGTCGACTCCAACGTCGGCGGTGGGTGTGGTGGCTGGCGCATCATCACCGCCGCATGCAGCGCTCGCGGCGACCAACAATAACACACCGATGAAGCGGCAATGGCGCATAGGGCTCCCCTGGCTCAACGAAAACATCATGCACGAAGTGTACGGTGTTGCCGCACGCGCGGCAAATCAAGCCGTCGTGTCTATCCAGGTGGCTATCGCTTGGGCCACTGCGTGTGGGTCTTCCATATGAAGGTGGTGGCCTCCTGGTAGGCGCACCAGGGGCGGATGACGCAGCCAACTCAAACGTTGTGCCTCGATCTCGTCGCCGTAACGAAGGCCCTCGTCTGCGGCAACGACAAGCGTCGCGGCCGAGACACGGGTCAAGAAAGCTTCCACATGCGCGTTGGTCAGTCGCAAGGTCGAGGTCGTTCGCAGCCACGGATCGTGGCGAAACCGCCAACCGTCCTCGGTCTCGACAATTCCCCGTTCGACAAGCGCAACAAGCGCATCTGGGGCAACATTTGGCAGGGTCCGACCTCGACGCTCCAACGCTTCGTGAAACGTCGCGTACGCGCGGCCGTCCTCGGGCGGGGCCTCGAGCGCCGACTTCCTCAACGTCGCGACGGCCTCGTCGGGCTCAGTGGTCATTGGACCCAGCCCTTCCAGGAGGACCACACGTCGAACGCGCTCGGGGACAGCCGCCGCCGCCATGAGCGCAACGCCCGCCCCCATCGAGTGTCCAACGAGGGTGCAGTTCTGCACGTTGTCGTGTTCCAAAACAGCGATGAGATCTGCGGCGTAATCGACGTAGTGGTACGACGTGCGTCGATGATCGGAGAGGCCGTGCCCCGCGTGGTCAAGCAGTGTCCACGCGTGGTTGGGCAAGGCCTGAGCAAGCCCAAGGAGGCTCGCCGCGTTGTCCATCCACCCATGCAGGCCAATCCATGGATCTCCGCCGGGCGTTCCGGTCTGGATTCCGCGCAGGGTGTGCCCGCGTACGCTCCACATCACTCGGGCGTCGGTACGAACTCGACCCGCAGACCGAAGTGGTCGGAAAGATTTTGCGGCTCGCCCTCGACGTCGACGGGCTGCGTGAAGATGCGTTCAGCTTTGGACGCGGTCCACTTGCCGTCGGTGGTAAAGACGTGGTCGATGGTTTTGTTGCCGCTCTCGGCGACGAGTGTGTTCGACTCGCAGAACGTGCACTCGTAGGCTCCCAGAGCGATGTAGGCCGAGGTCCAACCGAGCAGGTCGAACTTCGCAAAGGCGTCAGGCAGTTCCGCGTCGACACCGTCCCCGGTAGGTCCGGTGTTCATGTCGCCCATGACCACGACGTTGGTCCCTTCGGCGGCGACCATGGCCCCGATGTCGTCGATCTGCTTCTCAAGCTCTTCGGCGTAACTCGTGATCGTTGAGCCCTCGACCGCTGGATACTGCGTGTCACGGATGTCGGCGGTCAGGTGGGTGCAATAGACCCGCTGATTTCCGCTTGGAAGTGCGACATCTGCCTTGAGCACACTGCGCGCGACCTGCACGGCATCCAGTTTCGCGTGGGATGTGTTGGTAAGCGGGTACTTTGACAGCAGCAAAAGGCCATTGTGCGCGTTCGAGAAAAACGCGCTCTGCCCGCCGCCCACGCACGCGGCCTTGATGGCTTCGTATTCGTTGCCCAGCTGGCCAATGAGGCACATCGAACAGTCCGTCGGGAGCGCAAAAAACTCCGTCTGACAATTGGCGAGCACACATCCTTGGAGCTCGTCGGCGGTTGCGTCGGCACAGTTGGTGGTCACGCAGGCGTCGACGTCCACCACATCTTCGGGCTGACAACTCACCATCGTGTCGTCTTCGGAGATGAAGTAGTACGCGTTGGGCAGATTTTGCGCGGTGGCATTGATGAGCGCGTCGATGTTGTCCTGCTGCCAGTCTCCGTTGGCGTCTTGGTTGAGCCAGACTTCCTGGAGGCAGACGACGTCCGCGTTCAAGCCCGACAGCGCTGTCGCGACGGGCTGACGTCGTTCGGCGGCCAAGGACACGAAGCCTGCGGCGAGTCCAACGTTGTACGTCACGAAACTTGCGGCATCGGGGTTGCCGTTGTTGGTGTTGTTGGTGTTGTTCGTGTTGTTGGTGTTGTTGTTCGTTGTGTTATTGGAGGTGTTGTTCGACGCCGATTTCTTTTCGTCATCGCCGCATCCAATAACCACGAGTGCCGCGACAAGCGCCATGCCGATGGTTCGATTCATCTGAAGCCTCTGCTGAGAGTAGTGCTGAAATTGGTACACCCGTTGAAAACACAAAGCAATCGTGAGCCGAAGCCGTGACGGCGGCCGTGATTCTATGCTGTCTCGCCGTTCCGGCGATGGTTGTGTTGGCCGAACAGCGTTGGCGCTGGGCCAGCGCGATAGGTGGTGTGGTGCTGTGTTACATTCTGGGGGTTGCGCTCGGGTTTGTCTTTGGGCACCCACCTCAGGCGCAATCCGTGGCCGAGACAGCCATTCCGCTCGCGATTCCGATGTTACTCTTTGGCGTAGACGCCCGCGCGTGGTTGAAGAACAGCCGCGTCGCTCTGGCATCGTTCGGGCTTGCCGTCGCCAGCGTTTGCGCGACGGGCTTGATGGCATCCCATATCTTCCAAATCCCCGGCATCGCCAAGATGGTGGGCATGCTGGTGGGTGTCTACACCGGCGGCACCCCCAATATGATGAGTGTGGGGTTGGCGCTTGAGGCGCCCGCCGAGACCTTCGTCCTTCTGAACGCGGCCGACATGGTGCTGGGCGTGGGATATCTGGTCTTTCTTCTGACGATTGGCCGCTGGATTCTCTCGAAGGTCCTACGGGACCCCAACGCAGGCAACGCGCTCAATGCCGAAGTTGCCGCACACCCCAAGGCATTCTCGTGGGGTGGTGCCGTGGTGTCCCTACTTTTGGCGGGCGTCGCACTTGGTTTGAGTGTCGGCCTGGCGTACGCCATCACTGGCGAAGCGAGTCCCATCGTGATTTTTCTGACGTTGACGACCGTGGGCATCGCGGCCTCGTTCCAGCCACGCATTCGAAATCTGGAGTCGGCACCGCCCACGGCCAACTATTTGATTTTGGTGTTCTGCTTCTCGATTGGCATCATTTCGGACCCTGTTCGCCTGCTGTCGAGCCCCACGACGTTTATCGGGCTGACCGCAACCATGCTGTATGGGTCGTTTTTCTTGCATTTGGTGCTCTGCAAGCTTTTTCGTATCGACGTCGACACAGCGATTATCACGTCGGTGGCGGCCATCATGGGACCCGCGTTCGTGCCGCCGATCGCGGCACGCCTAAAACACCCGGATAGTCTGGCTTCCGGGCTGACAACGGGGGTCGTTGGCTACGCATTGGGCAATTACCTTGGCATCGCGATCGGACTATTTTTGGCCTAGTGCGGAAAAAAAATTGCACCAATCCGATCATAGTTGTTGACACCAAGTGATCACACCTTTAGCTTAACCCCAGATCGCAGCAAAGACCGCTAATTAGCTAACTGATCCGAACATGCGTGCAAACGCGGTGGTGAAATATTCGGGTCATTTAGGCAAGTTTTCGGTCGGAAGCGATCGGCGATGAATACTCGGTTTGATCACGGATGAACAAACCGGACGTCGTAGAGCCCACGTGCAGACCAAGGATGGTTACCACGTGGGCTCTTTTTTTTGTGCCCGCTTCCTAGGGGGAGACACTACTGAACGGTGATGAGCTGCACGTCGAAGACGAGCATACCAGCGGGGTAACCTTCCTTGCCCTGATAGGCGAGGTCTTCGGGAATCCAAAGGCGGCGAATCTCGCCTTCGCGCATCGTGCCCACACCTTCCTGCCATCCCTTGATCACTTTATCGAGTGGGAAGGTTGCAGGCTCGCCGCGCTCTAGGCTGCTGTCAAAGCGTTGCCCATCGGTGGTCCATCCGACGTAATGGGCCGTGACGGTCGCGAGCGCGGAGGCACCCCGACCGTCGTCCGTGGGGGGATTGAGAATCTTGTAAGCAAGGCCCGACGGCGTCCGAATCGCGTCAGCTGGCACCTCGGCAACGTCAGCCGGCGCATCGTTGGTCATCGTGAACACGACCTCGGGTGCGGCCTCGATGGCCTGAGTTTGCGTCTCGGTCACGGGTTCTTCTTGTGGGGCCTGTGAACCGCCACACGCCATCAATCCAACGATGGACAATACCAACCAATATTTCATGTTTTTTCCTTTAAGTTACGCTCGATCGCTTCGAGCAATTGGGTCGTTGAAAACGGCTTTACCACAACATCGGCATCCAGCCCGGTCTGCAGATTCTCAGGGGAGTAACCCGACATCATCAGAATCGAAACGTTCGGGTACAACTCACGAAGCCGGCTCGCGAGCTCGGCCCCCGACATCTTGGGCATCACAACATCGCTGATGACGATGTCAATTCCCCCGTCAAATCGCTCGGCGAGCGACAGCGCTTCCTCGCCCGAGCGCGCCGAGAGCACACGCCAACCGCGGTACTCAAGAGACTTGCGCAGGGTGGCCAGGACCGTTGGGTCATCGTCGGTCAGCAGGACGGTGCGCGGTTCGTCGACGGTGTCGTCGGTCGCCGGCAGCACGATTTTGAAGTGTGTTTCTTTCTCGGTTGCGGTCGCCGTGATGCTGCCGCCGAGGTGAGCCACCGTGGCGTACGCGTTCGCGAGCCCAATCTTGCTCTCGCCATCGGCCCCGCTCCAAAACGGCTCGAACAGGGTGTTAACCTCGGCCTCGGTGTGTCCACGGCCAAAGTCGCTCATCTCGACCACGACCGCCTCGGTCGCGGCCACTGCTGCGGCTTCATCTGGGTTCGCCGGCCGGACGTTTAGCCGAAAGCGCGAATCGATTGGCGACGCCAACCGGCTGTGCAAGGTCAGATTGACCAACACGCGATCAAGCTGTGCGGGGTCAATGCGAACAAGCGGTGTCTTCGCGACGTTCAGCTCAAAACGGACGTTGGAGCCCAAACTGCGGTCAAGCAATTCGCGCAAATGTTCGACCTGCTGGCTGACGTTGGTGGGCACCGGCGTCCCGTAACGGCGTTGTCCCAACGTCATCAACTGTCGCACGAGGGTCGAGGCGCGTGTTGCGGCGTCTTGAATGGTGGCCAAGTCCTCCAAGTTCCGCGGTTCGCTCAACTGGCGCGCGAGCAGATCCGAATAACTCAGAATCACACTTAGTAGGTTGCTGAACTCATGGGCGATGTTCGAGGCCAATCGCCCCAAAGCATCGTACTTTTGGGCACGATGGAGGTTCTCCTCGACCGTAACACGACGTTCTTGTTCAAGCTTCTCGCGCGTGACGTCGCGCGCGATGGTCAGGTAGCGTTCTTCGCCCAAGATCTGCGTGCGCGAGGTTCGGAATTGGTACCAACGTGTCGTGCCGTCCAGCGCTGCGACAGGCCACGTGACCATGTTGATTCCCGACAACGCGCGTTCCAGCGACGTCACGTTGGGAACCTCGGCCGCAGCGCTGAGGACGTCGAGTCGCTTGCCAACCAGATCCAGTGCGTTGTACCCGAGGGTTTCGACGCCGCCGTTGACCGCCAGAATCCGCCCGTCCTCGACCGTGTGAATGATGATGAGGTCCGACGCTTTCTCGAAAATCTCGCGGTAGCTGCGCTCGGAGTCCGCCAAGGCGCGCTCCGATGCGCGACGGCGTGTGATGTCAAAGAGGATCGTCCCAACGCTACTGACCTCGCCGTCCTGCCCTATCAGCGGGAACTTGGTCACGAAGAACACGGTGCCTTTTTGGTCGTGCTCGGCTTCGTATGCCAGCTCCAATTGCGTTTCGCACACCGTGGCTCGTCCCTCGGCCTGACGCAGCCATGGCAGCGCTTCGTCGGTCGAGCGCGCAAGCAGGTCCTCGCGATCCCTTCCCAACATGGTCTCGGCGTGTCGATTCACGAACAAGAACGCGCCGTCGAGATCCTCGACAAAGATGGGCGTGGGGGTCGCATCAAAAAGCGTCCACGCCATCGCGCGGCTTTTTCTCAGCTCGTTTTCGACACGGTCGAGCGTCTTAACGTCGCGCTCAAGGTGTTCGTTGCGTTTTTCGAGGCGCTCGGCGCGCAAGGCGAGCTCAAGCAGCGGCTCCCAAGGCGCCATATCCGACGCCGGGTTGGTTCCGAAAAACCACGTTGCGCTCGGCGACACGACCTCGGTCCCGTCGCATCGACCAAACGACCGATCGCCCACGCGCAAACCGGTGGCTTGTGTGGACGACTGTGCCGCGAGCAAGATATGTTCAAAGTCTTGAATCATGTGGTCCTCCGCGAGCCATTCAATGAGGCAGAAAGTCACTGAACTTCGAAGAAGCGTGGGCTCCAAGGCCGTCGAGTCCATGTTTCGTGGACTATCGGTCGCCTCGCTTCAAACTCCCAAGGCACGCCGAGCACTGTCCGGTCTTCGCATCCTGCGCGACATCCCATACTTGCGCACCGGAATGGCAGAACACACCTTAGACCTCTATATGCCGGTTGACGCCGGCGCACAAACCCCTGTGATGTTTTACATCCACGGCGGCGGGTTTCGCATCCTGTCCAAGGATACGCACTGGTTGATGGGCGTTGCGTTCGCGCAACAGGGCTTCATCACGGTGAACGTAAACTACCGCTTGGCGCCTCGCCATCCCTACCCGGCCGCCATCGATGACGTGTTTGCTGCGTACCTTTGGACCCTACGTCACATCGCGCAATACGGCGGCGATCCAGACCGTATCGTGGTCGCCGGCGAGTCCGCCGGTGCCAATCTCGCATGCGGACTGACGCTGGCTGCATGTACGCCGCTCGATCATGCACCTGCGCAGGCGGTTTTTGAGACGGCCAAGGTGCCAAACGCGTTGTTGGCCAATTGCGGCATGCTGCAGGTCAGCGACCCGCAGCGCTTTCAGCGACGAAAAGCGCTGCCGGTCTGGATTTACGACCGCATCGAGGAGGTCTCGACCGAATACCTCGCGTCCACACGTGACACGTTGCTCGCCGATCCGCTCCTGGTCCTTGAGCACATGTCGCTTGAGCGTTCGCTTCCCGCGACATTTGCGTCCGTGGGCACCAAAGATCCACTGTTGGACGACACGAGGAGACTCGAAGCGGCGTTAACCGCCCGCAACGCGGACATCGTGGCAAAATACTACGAGGGCGAGGTCCACGCGTTTCATGCGTTCGTGTGGCGCCGAAACGCTGTTCAGTGTTGGAAAGACCAGTTTCACTTCTTGGCTGAACGTGGATTGCTGACCGCATCAAGCACGTAACCCTCTCCGAAGATCGAGACATCGAGATCCACACTGACAGGGCAGTGGTCCGAGCCCATGACGTCATGGTGAATATCGGCGAAGCGCACAAACTCGGAGGCTGCGGGCGACGCGAGCACGTAATCGATTCGCCAGCCCACGTTTCGCTCGCGAATTCCTTTGCGTTGGCTCCACCACGAATAGCGTCCCTCAACCTCCCCGTGGTGTTGACGAAACGTGTCCACCCACCCCGAGTCGATCCAACGTTGAAACTCCTCGCGTTCTTCGGGGCGAAAACCGCTCGTCTTGACGTTGTCCTTGGGCCGCGCGAGGTCGATCTCTTGGTGGGCGGTGTTGAAGTCGCCCATCATCAGAATGCGACCACCGGCCTGAACCCGTGCGTCAAGGCGTTCGCGGATGTGCTGATAAAACTCAAGCTTGTACGGTATGCGGCTGAGGTCGCGGTCCTTGCCGTTGCCGTTGGGAAAGTACACGTTCCAAACCTCAAGTGCCCCAAAGGTTAGAATCTGGACGCGACCCTCGTCGTCAAAATGGTCGACGCCAAGCGCCGTTGCAAACGCATCCGGCTGGTACTCCGAATACAAACCGACACCGCTGTAGCCCTTCTTTTTGGCGGGTTGAATGTGGGTGAACCAGCCCGTGGGTTGACGCAGATCATCATCGAGTTGGTGCGGCTCGGCGCGCACCTCCTGAAGGCCGACGATCGCGCGGTTCAGACCGCCCAGCCAATCCAAGAACCCCTTCTGCCCCACGGCCCGCAGTCCGTTGACGTTCCACGAATACACCCGAACTTGCGCTTCACTCATGTTCTCGCCCTTCAAAGGTCAGGGGAAACTAACCGGCAGCGGTGCCAAGTCAACCTCGACGAAATGCCTGCGATCGGTTATCCGTTTCGTCGATTAGCGACGGCGGTTGAAGATGACAAAAATCGGAAGAAACGACGCGTGTTGGTGCGGCAGCGGTAAGAAGTACAAAGCCTGCCACCTTTCCAGCGACGCAGAAGGCAAGACGACCCCCGTGTTGGGAACGGTGCAAGCGGGAAAACTGTCTCCCAAACGTCCGGTTCCTGCGCACATCAAACGTCCGGAGTATGCCGACTCAGGCCGCGCTTCGCGCAAACGACTGAGCTGTCTGAAGACCACCGAAGACGAGATCAAACGGATGCGCCATGCGTGTGCGACGGCCCGAACGGTGCTCGACACGGTGATTGCACAGGTCCGGCCGGGCGTGACGACCGATGAACTTGATCGCATCGCACACGAAAAGACCATCGAACTTGGCGCTTATCCATCGCCGCTCAACTATCAGGGCTACAAAAAGAGCATCTGCACGTCGGTCAATGAGGTCATTTGTCACGGCATCCCGGACGACCGCCCGCTGAAGTCGGGTGAGATCGTCAATGTCGATGTCACGGTCTACATCGACGGCATGCACGGGGACTGCTCCGAGACCGTCTTTGTCGGCCAAGTCGACGACGAGGCCAAACGGCTTGTTGCGACGACGTACGAGTCCATGATGAAGGCCATCGAACAAGTACGCCCGGGTCAGCCGTTTTTCGCGATCGGGCGGGCCATCGAAGACGTCGCGCACCCCGCAGGATACAGCGTCGTGCGCGATTTCACGGGGCATGGCATTGGCTCCCTGTTCCACATGGACCCGCAGGTGATTCACTACTTCTCCGCGCGCATGAACCAGCGCATGGAAGCAGGGATGACCTTCACGATCGAGCCCATGATCAACGAGGGCACGTGGCGGTGCGAGATTTGGCCGGATGAATGGACCGCGGTCACGAGTGATCTCAAGCGAAGTGCTCAGTTCGAACACACGGTATTGGTCACGCCCACAGGCTATGAGATTCTGACGCTGGGAACCGGTACACCGTGGTTCGAGAAACAACTGAGCGCCTAAATGTCTGTGCAGGTTGGCCCATTTGGACTGGAACGGCTGCTCGCCCGAGGCGGCATGGGCGAGGTGTGGTTGTCACACCATCTGGGGACTGGGGCGAAGGCGGCGGTCAAACTGCTGACCGGTCCCCGCGCCGACGATGCCGACTTCTTGAACGAGTTCCGTCGCGAAGTCCAGAGTACGGCGCGCCTCGACCACCCCAACATCGTACGCATCTTCGACGTCGGCACGCTCCCTGAGGGCGCGAGCGGCCCGGGCCTGAAGCCCGGCGGCCCGTTTTACGTCATGGAGCTCGGCGAGCACGGCTCGGTTGAGGATCGATTAGGGAGCCTGCGCTGGTCCACTGTGCGCGAGATCTTGCAGACCTTGCTGGCGGCTCTGGCACACGCTCACGCTCGCGGCGTGATTCACCGCGACATCAAGCCGGGCAACATCCTGCTGCGTGACGAACACAGCGGCCACGTGTTGCTGACTGACTTCGGCATTGCATACCGCAGACCGTCACGCGCACGGAACGGCGCCGACCTAACCTCTCGCAGCGTCGAGGACGCGACCGGCACGCCAAAATACATGGCGCCCGAACAGTTCGCTGGGCCGCTGGCGCAGCCACGGTCCGTGGACCGATTTGTATTCCGTGGGGAGTGCTCGCATTTCAGCTCGTGACGGGCAGGACACCCTTCGTGGAACCGACCTTTATGATGTACGCCATGGCGCACATGAACAATCCGTTCCCAGCGCTAGAGCCGCGGTTTGCCGTGCCCGACGCGTTCGAGGGCTGGCTGCACCGGATGGTCGCCAAGAGCCCCGAGCAGCGTTTTCAGCATGCCGCCGATGCGGCTTGGGCGCTCTCCAGGCTTGTCGACCCCGAGGATGACGAACCCGCGACACAAGAGGTCAGTGTTGAGACCGAGTCCCCCGACACAATTGTCGAAGACGCCGTATCGGCATCTTGGCGTGTTGCCGAGGGCGTCGTTGGGGGAATTCCGGACGCGTCAAGGCCACCCATGCCGCAAACGTGGCAAAACGTGGATCGCGAGTCCGCGTTTCGCCCCATGCCGGGCGCGGGACTCGGCCTGATGGGCATCCGCCCCACACCGTTCACGGGGCGTGAGCGTGAACGTGACGTGCTTTGGGACACGCTGCGTCGCGGCCAAAGCACGACCCAAATCGCGGTGTTGCACGGCCCTAGCGGCAGCGGAAAGACCACGCTTGCGCAGTGGCTTGCTTACCATGCGGCCGAGTGCGGGGCTGCGACCGTCATGTACGCAAGCCACGATCGGACGCCCGGCGCACGCCACGGGCTTGGGTGGCTGCTCGCATCACATTATCGCGCGGCAGGGTTGCCGCCCGATGAAATGCTGGCACGCATGCGTGCGATTTTTGCGAACGAGGCGCATGGCGATATCCAAGCGCGCGCGGCAACCGAGATCATGCGGCAGCAGTGTTCCCTGCCGGACGAAGAAGGGGTCTCGTTCCTCCAGCTGAGCTCCCCCGCTGCGCGACACGGATTTGTGCTCAAATGCATTGCGGCTGAGGCCCGACGGCGGCCCGTGATCGTCTGGCTTGACGACATCCACTTTGACCTCGACAGCCTGAATTTTGTGCTTCACGCGCTCGCCAAACCGCAGGGAAACCTGCCCGTGACCTTTCTGCTGAGCGTGACCGCGGAAGACGTCACGCCAGAGGTCCAAACGCTGCTCGATGCGTTGGAGCGCTTTGATGACGTCACCCGGGTCGCGTTGACCCACCTCGACAATCAAACAGTCTGTGCTGTGCTTGAGCGCATGGGACTCGACGAAGCGTTTGCGAAGATCGTGACCACGCGTTCAAACGGGAATGCGCTCTTCGCGATTCAGATGGTGCAGGATTGGGTGAGCCGTGGGCACCTCCGACTCGAAAACACACGGCTTGTCCTCGACGAAGTGCAGGCTCCTGTGCCCATGCCCCACGACGTCGAAGAGGTGTGGCTCGGCCAATTGCGTTCCGTGGCTGAGACGTTCGAGACCACCCGGACGCTCAACGGCCTGCGTACGCGCGTCGAGTTTCCACAGGACCAGGTGTGGCAGTCGCTCGAGCTCGCGGCGGCATTTGGGCGCGAAGTGGACACCGTCGAATGGACCGAAGCCGCGAGGAAGCTCGGGCTGCCCGACACCCCCGAGATCTTTGACGTGTTGGCCACGCGCGGGCTTGGAGCGTTGCGAGACAAGAACTTCACGTTCGTCAACGAGCGGCTGCGACGGCTGCTTGCGGATTCCGCGCGAGAGTCCGATCGATGGAAGAAGACCAACCGAGCGCTCGCTCGCATGCTGACGACGCGCTACGGGCAAGACCATCCTGGCTTGGTGCTGCGTGTCGCGCGTCATTTTGTTGAAGCCGAAGACTTCGCCGTCGCGTCGATGTGCCTTGACGAGGCGTACACACGGGCGTTCCGCACAGGCAACCAGAACAAGATCGCTGAGGTCCTCGACCTACAGGAACGCTGTTTGTCCGGAGCGAAAACCCCTGAAACCAACGCCACGTGGGGCCATCTATGGCTCAAGCGCAGCAAGCCACTAATCTGGCAGCCGGACGCGGAAACCCGCGCTGAAGGGATCGCGCTGCTGGAACGGGCCGAATCCATCGCTCGCGCGTCCCAAGATCAGACATTGTTGGCGAAAGTTCTGAACACCCGCGGATGGCTCGCGTTGCTCAAGATGGACTACTCTGCGGCGATCGTTGAGTTCGCGGAGACGCTCGTCGTCGCGCCGGATCATGTCGAGAAAGCCGTCGCGCACAGGTTCCTTGGTCAATGTTATCTTGAGGGCGAAGACGACATCGCGAAGGCGCGCGAACACTACGAGCTGTGCGCGACCATCACACGCGACCCGGTGGACACATTTTCGGCCCATCAGGGGTTGTTCCGATGCGCCATCGGCGAGCGAAAGTACAACGTGGCGCGAGGGCATCTTTCGGCGGCGGACGCGTTGGCGACCGAGCATGGGCTGATGCTCGGGGCTGCTTTTGTCAGTGAAAACAAGGCGCTGCTGGCGTGCGAAGAGGGACAGTGGTTGGTCGCTGCGCAAGCCTACCGCGACGCGCTCGAGCTGCAAGAACTGCTAGGGACCGCCGCGTACACGAGCTCCAATCGCGCGCAGCTCGCACGTTGCCTCGTTCTGCTGGGTAAGATGGATCAAGCTCAGGAACAACTAAATCTTATCGCGCAAACCGCGGACGAGTCGCTCTGGGACGTCGAAGCTGCGCTCGCCGTATCACGCGGTGAGCCCCTGCCGGCCATCTCGGCCGAACGCCGCAGCGAAATGATGCAGAGTCAGAACCCGGTGCTGATCGCCGTGGTCTCATCGCTTCCATCGGTGTAGTTTAGACCTTTCTAGGAGAATGCGTGGATTCTCCAAAGACCACCTTGAAGTAGATAGGCGCGGTAAAATGGCGGTAACGCTCGGCCCGTTTGAGATTAAGGAACGATTTGCAAGTGGCGGTATGGGCGAGGTTTGGACGGGCGTCCACGTCGAACAAAACGTGCCTGTGGCCATCAAGGTTATCACGGGTCCCAACGCGCTTTTACCTTCGTATCAAGATGAATTTCGCCGCGAAGTTCAGGCGGTTGCGCGGCTGAATCACCCCAACGTGGTTCAGGTGTTCGATTACGGCACCCTGCCCGACAGCGTCAAAGACTTGCCTGGTTTGCTGCCGCAGAGTCCGTATCTGGTCATGGAATACGCCAACCGCGGCTCGCTCTCGAGCCAGATGGAGCCGGTCAATTGGCGTGACCTGAAGAACATCCTGATGTCGGTCTTGGGCGGACTCTCGCACGCGCACGCGCGCGGCTTGATTCACCGCGACATCAAACCCGGCAACGTTTTGTTGGGGAGCCTTCACGAGACACCACCTCGGATTATTCTGACCGATTTTGGGGTCGCGCATGTGGTGGACTCGAACACACGCACCGATGCCATGGACCTGACGTCGCGCAGCACCGAAGAGGCGTCTGGAACGCCGCGTTACATGGCGCCAGAGCAGTTCATGGGCAAATGGCGCGACTACGGCCCTTGGACCGATCTGTATGCGGTAGGAATCATGGCCTACCAGCTCGCCAGCGGTGAACTGCCCTTCAAGGGCGGCACGTTCATGATGTTGGCCATGGCACACATCAACAGCGAGATGCCCGCACTCAATCCGCGGATTGCGGTCCCCGACGGGTTTGATGAGTGGATTCGTCGGATGACGAAGAAAAAGGCGTCGGAACGTTTCCAGTCTGCGGCCGATGCCGCATGGGCGTTGACTCAGCTGAACGATTCTTTGCTCATCTTCAGTGAATTGAGCAACATAGCGGGCTCATGGGAGGACGACGGGGACGACGACTACGACAGCACCGACGTGTTGCCCACCCGCATCGACTTTGCACCGCCGGAAGCGCTGCGCATCTTCACGATGAGCCGCCGTTCCCAACAGCAGCGCCGCTACGACGACGCCCCGGCCCTGCCGCTGACGTGGCAGGAGGCCGAACCTCCCCAACAGCACCTGTCGTTGGTGGGCGCGGGGCTAGGGCTCTTTGGCCTTCGTACCATCCCGGTTGTGGACCGCGACGAGATCCGTCAGACGCTGTGGGAGGAGTTCAAGACGGTTTACCTCGACGGCAAACCACGGGCTGTTGTTTTGACCGGCTTGGCAGGGTCAGGCAAGACGCGCCTGAGCGAGTGGCTGTCGCAGTTTGCCGAAGAGATCGGCGCAGCGACGGTGATGCACACGACCCACGCGGCGATGCCGGGCGCGATGCATGGTCTGGCGTGGATGCTCTCCACACATTTCCGCTCGGCGGGACTCTCGGTGGATGACACCTACGAGCGGGTCTCAAACTTCTTGCGCGAAGATGGCGTCGAAGACGAGTACGAGGCGCGCGCGTTGACCGAGATCATGCGCTCCCATGTCGTGGATGCCACGCAGACCTCAAGCTTCATGCGCTTCACTTCGCCGGACCAGCGTTACGTGGTGATCCGTCGCGTCTTGGAGCGCGCGGCCCGTAAGCGACCGGTCGTGGTGGTGCTCGACGACGCCCAGTTCGGCTGGGATTCGATCGAGTTCGCGGCCCATACTCTGGCCGCACGCGACGAGCCTTCACCCGTGCTGTTCTTGCTTTTGGTGCAAGATGAAGCGCTTAGCCACCGAACCGAGGAGCTTGAGGCGTTGGAGCATCTTGTCTCGTTGTCCAACGCACGTCAGATCGCCGTGCCTCCACTGGCCAACGAGGATGTGGTGGAGTTGGCATCCAAACACCTCGGCCTACCCGATGCCTTGGCGGCCGACGTTGCGCTGCGGGCAGCCGGCAGTCCTTTGTTTGCCGTGCAGCTCGTCGAGGACTGGGTCAAACGCGGGATCTTGGTGATCGAAGGCGCATCCTTGGCGCTCAAAGACGGCGAGACCGCGACCTTCCCTCAAGACCTCTCGGCGATCTGGGAATCACGCCTTGACTACCTCATCGATCAATTGTCCCGTCCGCAGAACATCACGAACACGCGTGTTTCGATGGCGAGCGACCCGGCACGCGTCCGTGCCTCGCTTGAGCTCGCCGCGGCGTTGGGTCAGGACGTGCAGATCAAGGAGTGGGAGCGCACATGCGAGCGTGCGGGGTTGACCGCCATTGCAGGGACCATCGACGAGCTGGTGCGCCTGCGTTTGGCGACCTCACCGCCGGGCAGCGGCAGCTTCTCGTTCATCAACACTCAGCTTCGCGACGTTTTGATCGAGTCGGCACGGCAGGGTGGACGATGGGCGGCCCACAACACGGTCTGCGCGCAGGTGCTCACGAGTCTGTACGACGACGACCAGCCGGGCTTGGCGCTGCGTGTTGGCCGCCATTTCCTTGAGGCCGGCTCGTTCATGTTGGCCATCACATGCCTTGAGGCCGCGTATGCCCGCGCGCAAGGCGCCCCCGAGCAGCGCGATACTGCCGAGATCGTCGATCTCATTGAAGACACCTACCGTGCCATGAAGCTGCGTGACAGCGACCCCCGCTGGGCCGAGCTGTGGGTGCGACGTGGTGTGCCGCTGATCTACAGCGAGGATCCCGCCCTGTTTCAACAGGGCGTTGACCTGTTGTCGCAAGCTGAGAAAGTCGCGCGGCAGGGCGGAAATCGCTCGAACCTTGCCTCGATTCTGCGTGCACAGGCTTGGGCATCGGTCTACTCGCGGGATTTTGGTGTCGGGCGGAAAAACATCGACGAAGCCATCGCTCTGGTTTCAGGTGACGCGGTCGCGCTGGCGTCCTGCCACAGAACCCGGGGGCATATCCTGCTTCACATGGGCGACGCATCAGCGGCGGAGTCCGATTTTGAGAAGACCATCGAGCTTGCACCTGAAAGCATCCATGCGGTGTGGGCACGGCAGCAGCTCGGGGATTGCGCCGCGCGTTTGGGCAAACTTGAAGTCGCTCAAGACTTCTTGAACGGTGCGCTTGAGCGGGCACGTGAAATGGGCATCGCCCTCGCGGAGGCGCAAGTCTACGAGAGCGAAGGCAGCCTCGCCCTGCAGTATGGCGACTTCCAGACCGCGGAGGCAAAGTATCGTGAGTCCCTGAGCATTCGAGAGCTGCTCAGTGGTAAGTCGACCCTTCAGGCACGATCGCGTGAATTCCTGGCGCGTGCGTTGGTCACCCAGCGGCGGTTTGACGAGGCCGCCGAGATACTTGAGCTGATACCGTAGCCGGCTCGATAAGGGATCGCGCGCGTTACTCGTTCACCCACACGACGCGCTCTTGGTGTGTGCAGCGGCCAATGAAGCGTGGGAGACGTGGGACCTGTTGTTTGAGGATGCCACCTCGTTCGAAACGCTCGCCCCGGAATTTGGTCACGCGCTGATGTTGTGTCTGGCCGCCGCGATGGCTCAAGCTGCGGATCAGGACGAACGTGCGGAGCACCTGCGCGCCCGTGTCGAGACCGTGCTGCCCGCTGAGATGGTGTCTCAGGTCGTTGAGCTTCTCACCCGCGTTGACGTCGTCGCGCATGTGCCCGAGGCCTTGGAAGCTCTGGCGGAGGAATCCGAGCCGGACATCTTCGAGGCCCAACGGGAAGTCGTGAACATCGAAGACGCTCTGGCTGCCATTCAAGACTCGTCGGGCCAGTTCGAGCCCTACCACGACGATTATTACGATGATTCTGAGATCAGTGAGGGCAGCGACGCCGAGGAGGTTCCAGAGTCGGAAGACCCGTCCAACGTCGACCCCATGGATGACCTCGACGAACACGATGAGTTGTCCGAGATTCAAGATGAGTTGGATGAGCTCGCGCAGCTTGAGGTCCCGTCGAGCACCCGCAACAAACCTATCCTTGCGACGCCTGTTCCTCCTGAGGACAGTGAGAGCGAGTAACCTCCTGGGTTGACACGCAGAACGTGCCGTATTATCAGCGCCACAATCTGAAACAATAACGCGTGTTTGATCGCGCGAACCCAGAGGAATCCTATGAAGAATCTTATCGCATTGTTGCTCGTTGCCGGATTTGCCACCTCGTGCGGAAGCACGCCTGCTATGCCAGACGCTGACAAGATGCAGGCAGAAGCGGAAGCCAAGGCTGCAGAAGAGAAGGCTCAAGCCGAAAAGGACGCTGCTGAGCAAGCAAAGGAAGCCATCAAGGTTGACGTCGTCGACACGGCGATCGCCGCGGGTGAGTTCAACACGCTTGTGCAGGCTCTGACGGCTGCTGAGCTCGTCGACACGTTGAAGGGCGAAGGTCCTTTCACGGTGTTCGCACCCACCGATGCAGCTTTTGCAAAGCTTCCTCCAGAGACGCTTGCCGAGCTCCTCAAGCCAGAAGGCAAAGAGAAGCTTACGGCGATCCTGACCTACCACGTGGTGGGCGGCAAGGTGATGGCTGCTGACGTTGCCGCTGGCGATGTCGCAACCGTCAACGGTGCCAACGCAACCATCACGGTTGGCGAAGACGGCAGCGTCACCTACGCAGGGGCAAACGTCGTCAAGACCGACATCGATGCCACCAACGGCGTCATTCACGTGATCGACACGGTTGTCATGCCTCCAGCACCTGCTGCTGCTCCGAAGGCAAAGAAGTAATCCAGCGTTTTTGAACGTTGCGGCTCGCGCTCGTGCGGGCCATGCTAGCCAAACGTCGCCTTGAGCGGCGTTTCTAGCTTCTTGGAGGTGTTCAATGGGTGAGCGGCGGATGAAACGCCACGAGATCGACCGGGCAGATGAACTCGCGCGGTTCATCGCAAGTGGCGAATCGCTTGCAGGCTGGGTCATTCAGGGACTCGACGTCCGCGATACGGTTTTCGGAGATGACCTTCACGAGACGCTGTTCATTGGCTGTGAGTTTGTTGACAAGGCCCAGCAGGACGCGTTGGTCGCCCGGGGCGCCCACCTCTTCCCGCCGTTCCAAGACCTCCCCTACGACCCGTACCGATCGCGTCTGTACTCTGTGGGCGAGCTTCTCGAGGGGATCGAGCTTGGTTACACGGGGAGCCGCGACTTTCAGATTTATACCCACTTCGATCGCCATCGAAATCACGCGATGGGCGTACCCATTCGCGAGGCGCTCGCCCAGCGTCTCCATGACCACGCCATTGACGACGCCTTGGACGAAACCATCTCGGAGCTCGGGCGCCTTGGCACCGTGGGCGTGATGGGTGGGCATTCCACACGGCGCGACGACCCATACTATCGCACCGTGGCACTCACGGCGTGGCACGTGACGCGGGCAGGCTACCTCATCGCGAGCGGCGGAGGCCCCGGAATCATGGAAGCCGCAAACCTTGGCGCGTATCTCGCGAGCTACCGTGACCCTAAAGTTGTCGATGCTGCCATCGCGATCCTGTCTCGCGCACCCAAGTTTGACGGGGGACAGGCAGAAGGCACGCCGGAGTATCTGCAGGCGATCCAGATCTACGTCGAAGTCGCCCGGCACGTCTGCGCGAGCTTCTACGGGCCAAAGTCGTCCGAAAATGCCGCGAGATACGGGCGTGAGGACGACATGCCCGGACAAAGCATCGCCGTGCCGACATGGTTTTACGGTCACGAACCCACGAACCTCTTCGGCCTCCAAGTGGCGAAGTATTTCTCGAATTCGCTTCGCGAAGACGGGCTGCTGGCCTTGAGCACCGCGGGTGTCATTTACGCGCCAGGCAGCGCGGGGACCCTGCAAGAGGTCTTCATGGACCTGGCTCAAAACCATTACGCCACCTTCAAGGTGCGCAGCCCCATGGTATTCGTGGGGCGCGAGGTCTTCGAAGACGTGTATGCATTGATCAGAGGTTTTGTGGAGCGCCGCGGCATGGCGGAGGTCTACGGAGACATGATAACGATGCTGGACGAACCCACGGATATCCTTGAATTCATTCAGACCCATCCCCCGCGACCGCGGAAGAACACGAAACCCCTCTATGAGCTGGTTTAGGGTTATCCTCGTCTGTGTGGCCGTTTTTCTCACGGTGGGTTGCTCACGCGACGACCATTCCGGCGTGCTTCGTGTGGCCGTCCCCGGGCAACCCGCAAACTTGGACGTCAATCGAACGTACGATGCCATCGCTGGTTTGATGCTTCTTCAAATGCACGAAGGGCTGACGCGCCATGATCAGGACCTCGCAGTTCAGCCCGCGCTGGCGAGCCACTGGGAGTTCTCGGACGACTTCAAGTCCGTCGTCTTTCATCTGCGGCCGGATGCAACATGGTCGGATGGAAAGCCAATCGTCGCGGGCGACTTCGAGTACGGATGGAAACGGCTGCTCGACCCCAAAACTGCCGCCGAATACGCGTACTTCATGTTCGACATCGTGGGAGCTGAGGCATTCAACAATGGGTCAGGCACCGCGCAGGATGTTGGCGTTCACGCCGTCGATGCGCACACGCTGAGTGTTCAGTTCAACCGGGCGGCGCCCTACTTCACCCACATCACAACGTTCATCGTGACGCATCCGGTGCGCAGGGACATCGTCGAGAAATACGGCGACGCTTGGACGCTGCCTGAAAACATCGTCGTCAGCGGCGCCTTCCGCCCTACCGAGCTTCAGCCGGAATACCGGATGACGCTTGAGCCCAACCCATTTTGGGTCCTTGGAAAGCCCGCCATCCAAAAGCTCGAACTCTACATGACGGCCGAGCGCTCGACGTCGATGAACTTGTTCATTTCCGGGGACCTTGATGTCGTGGTCGACATGCTGCCGCTCGCGATCCCCGCATTCGCCGGCAACCCGGCGTACGTCAACGCGCCCAAACTTGAGACGCGCTACGTGGGATTTCGTGTCGACAAGGCGCCGTTCGACAACGTCAAGGTACGCCAAGCGCTCGCACACGCCATCCAGCGTGTCGAATTTCCGGGCGTGCTCAAAGGCGGCGAGATCCCCGCGGCGGCGTGGCTGCCCCCAGGGATGTTCGGGCACACGGAGTCCGTCGGCCTTCAATACGACCCCGACCGCGCCCGCGCTTTGCTCGCCGAAGCGGGATACCCTGACGGCAAGGGTTTCCCGGATACGACGCTGTTGTTTCGCGCCGGCGAGGATTGGAGCCTAATCGCCGAGAACCTTCAGGAGCAGTGGCGGCGCGAGCTGAACATACCGATCAAGATCGAAGTGCGAGAACAGAAGGTGTTCTTCCAAGAAATCGATGGCGAAAGTCCGCCCCCGCGCATTTGGCGCGGTGGGTTGCTGATTTCCCGGACCCCGAGAACTTCATGAACCTGTTTGAGGCCAACAGCGGCAACAACAGTCTAGGCTTCAAAAATGAGGCCTACGACACGCTCGTGAACGCCGCGATCACCACGAAGGACCCGGCGGAGCGACTGAAAGTCTATACCGATGCCCAAAGAATCTTGGTCGAGGACGAAGCCGCCATCATCCCGATCTACGTGGCGGCCCAAAACCTCCTGATTCGCCCCGAGCTGTCCGGTGTGAAGTTCAACGCCATGGGCGATGCGCACTTCAGCGACGCAAGGTGGGCGAAGTGAATCGTTTCAAGCGCATTTCGCTGCGTTTCATCGCGAAACGACTTGCGTCGGGCCTGCCCGTCCTGCTCGCCGTCATCGTCACGTCCTTCATCATCTTACGATTGACGCCCGGTGGGCCTTTTGATCGCGAGAAGCCTTTGCCGCCCGAGATCCAGAAAACATTGAGGGCCCACTACCACTTGGATCGACCTGTCTTCCCCGTCTACGTCGCGGCGTCGACGCCGGCTGAGCAACAGGATCTGGATGCGTTTGAGGCACGATACGGGGTGCTGACTTTGGGTGGGTTGAGGATTGTCGCGGCCCCCAGCGGTTGGCCCGAAACGCAGATGCTCGATTATTTGGTGCAGCTGTCAAAAGGCGACCTCGGTGCCTCGATGAAGTTCCAGCAGGAGTCGGTCAACTCCATCATCGCACGCAGCCTGCCGGTCAGCCTCCTGTTGGGTCTGTGGGCGTTCGTGCTTGCGTACGTCGCTGGAATCTCACTTGGCGTGATTGCCGCCGCCAAACGCGGAAAGACGGCCGATACCGTATCGATGGTTGCGGCGACGCTTGGCATCAGCACGCCGAACTTCGTCCTCGCCGCGTTGCTGGTTTTGGTATTCGCGCTACGGCTGAAGTGGTTTCCCGCGGGTCTTTGGGAGTCCGGTTGGCATGTGGTGCTTCCCGTGGTGACGCTCGCGGCGGCGCCCACCGCCTACATCGCACGGCTGACGCGGTCGGGCGTTTTGGAGGTCTTGGGCGAAGACTTCATCCGTACCGCGCGCTCGAAAGGCGCGAAGCCAATGCGTGTACTGTTCCGCCACGCTTTGCCCAACGCACTTGGCCCGCTCATCACCGTCGCAGGCCCACTTTTGGCGACGCTGGTGACGGGATCGTTCGTGGTCGAGCATGTGTTCTCGATCCCGGGGATGGGTCGCTACTTCATCACGGCGGTCACGGACCGCGATTACCCGCTGGTGATGGGCATCACGTTGGTTTACTGCACGCTGGTTGTGGTGGCGAACGTCGCCGTCGACGTCCTCTACAGCGTCGCTGACCCAAGGATCGAGCCATGAGAGACCAAAGCTACGCCGCCCAGGTGATCTCAAAGCTCAAGCGCAATAAACTCGCGATCGCGGGTCTGGCCATCGTGGCGGCCATGATGCTCTTGGCCGCATGCGCACCTTGGATCTCGCCGTTTTCTGAGGAAGCTCAAGATCCCACGATGATTTTGCACGCACCGACGTGGGGTCACATCTTCGGCACGGACCGACTTGGCCGCGACCTGTTCAGCCGATGTCTCTACGGCGCACGTGTAAGCATGCTCGTGGCCATCGTCACGAGTCTGTTTGCAATGGTCTTTGGCACGGCCCTCGGCGCGCTTTCGGGATGGGTTGGTGGCCGCCTCGACAATCTGTTGATGCGTTTTGTCGACGTGGTTTATTCGTTTCCAGATTTGCTGCTCATCATCATCATCTCGGTTGTCATCGGTCAGAGCATCGTCGGCATCATCATCAGCCTGTCGCTTGTGTCCTGGGTGACCATCGCGCGCGTTGTGCGCGGGGAAGTGATGGCCATCAAGAGCCGCCCGTTTGTCGAGGCGTCACGGGCGCTTGGATTTCCCGGCTCGCACATCCTGTGGCGTGAGATTCTGCCGCACACGATGGCCCCAGTCATGGTCACGCTGTCGTTCCGAATTCCCGCGGTCATTTTGGCCGAGTCGACCCTGTCGTTCATCGGGCTTGGCATCCAACCTCCGGCGTCGTCGTGGGGCACGTTGGCGAGCCAAGGTTGGACGGCGGTGGCCTTCTACCCCCACCTGATCGCGTTTCCGGCGTTGCTCATCTTTGTGACCATCCTCGGTTTCAACTGGGTCGGAGACGGCCTACGTGATGCGATGGACGTTCGCCTGTAGGCACACCATTTGCTGAATGGTGGCTGCATGGACAGTTTCCGCAAGGCAAATGGATGAACGGCTCTCCAAAAACACTCTTTCTCTGGGCGTGTGGAGCGTTCCTGCTCCTCCAATGCTCGCTCGCTTCGGCGCAAAGTTTCTCGCAACGTCCGTCCGTCGAGGCTCTCCGCGTTTCGCTGGATGCCGGTCCAATGGCCGAACCAGGTCGAGGTGGCGTTGCGTTTGTCCACGGGGCAAACGTCACACACTTCGATGAAACCTCGGCATGGGGAAGCCTGCGGGCCGAGATTCAAGCAGCGGACTTCATGGTTGTGGGTGTTGGAGGCGTACTGGGTTGGTCAGAGTCCGACGCCTTGGCAAAACCCGTCATCGATGTGGCGCTTGGGCACCGATTTGGCGATGTCGACTTCGCACTGAAGTACGAGCTCGTGGCCCCAATCATCACCGACGAATCCACAACGAGCTATGGCACCACGGACCCGTCGATCAGCTCGTTCATGATTCCATTCGTCGTGCGTTTTGACGCGTCGGCGCTTGAGATCGTGCCACGGTTTTCGCTCTATAACGATTGGGACTGGGACGACTATCGACGCGAGACCTTTGGGGCTTTGGTCACATTGAGCGGGCGAGGCATCTGGGATGTGAGTGAGAACTGGTCGTTGGGCGCAGGAGGTCTCGTGATGTTCGCGGGCGACATCGTGCTCCAACCCTTTGTCGAGACCAACATCGTCGTACAAAAATGGCAGACACTGGAAATGGATGTGTCGGCGCGTCTCTCTGGCGGAGTTGCAACGTCCCAATCCGCGATTGAGGGAAACCGAGGCGTCGTCGAGGCAGGCATCGGTTTTGCGCTGCATCCGAACTGACCCCCGCCGTAAATCACAGACAGAAACCGGAAACGAGCGGGTTGTCTACAATGCAATCCTGGCCGGGCAAGCAGTCCGCATCGCGGAAACACAGCCTCACACAGTAGTCCCCGATCTCGGGGCTCACGGGAAGGCACACGGAGTACGGCGCGTCGCACGAAGACAACAAGGACTCACAAGGCTTTGTGCAATAGACCGAAGAAGGCGCCTCGCAACCCACCGGGCAACATCCATCGCCATCGACGCATGCCACCGACGTCGTGACTTCGCATCGCGCCGAATACGTCGCTGAACGCCCGCTGAGGACCTCGCCGGCACACGCGTCACATGACGCTGGACAGTTTCCATCAGCGTTGGGGGCTTCATCGTAGGCGCTGTCGCACCCGATGGGACAACAGCCATCGCGCGCTGCGCATGCGACCGGCTCCACGATGCAACGTGCGGTGCAGCGCAACGGGTTTCCGCTCAGAGTCGCGACTTCGCAGCCACTCGCTGAGCACGACGCGGGGCAAGCCCCAGCCTGCCCCGAGGCGATCGAAGGATCACAAACCTCACCAGGATCCAGAACACCGTTGCCACAGGCAGACGTCGGCGCACCCTTCTTCGCGGAATCGGAGCCACAAGCGCTGACGAACAGCGCAAAAACGATCAATCACTGCATTAAGAATCCAGGTTTTATGGCACTAGTTCACTTGGCGATCTTCAATGCATACGCCTTGAACGCAGGTGGTCTGCGCAGGACAAACATTTGGGTCGTCGGCGCACTCCACCCGCGTGCACAGGTTCGACGCACTACAGCCCAGCCAAGGCACTGGACAGACGCCGTTTTGGCAGGACTCTGCGCCACAGCGGCCGCTGCCCAAGCACCGAAGTCCGGCCGGGCAGTCGTCCGAGGTAGAGCACGTTGTGATGCACGTGCCGTTAAAACATGTGTCGTCGCAGTAAAGGTCGTTGAACGCGTCACAGCTTCCACACGATCCGCCCGGCAACAGGCGATTGCACGTCTTGCCATTCGGGTTGGTCGGGCAGTCGTCGTCGACCGCGCACTGGCCCAACGGCCGATTGGCATACGGGTCGTTCGCGTCAGCCTCGGCGTCGGCCGCAGCATCCACCCCGGAATCGACCGACGTGTTGGCATCCAACGACGCGTCCTCGACACCCATGTCAGGGGTGGTCGCGTCCAGTCCGGCGTCTCCCACCGCGTTGTTAGTGTTTGGTGTCGTACCGTTGTTGGACGTGTTGTTCGTCACGTTGTTCGAAACGGTATTGTTCGAGGCGTTGTTGTTCGACCCGTTGTTCAACGTGTTATTCGCACTGTTTGTACTGTCGTCGGAACAAGCCACTAGAACGAGCGAAGCCGCCAAGATGAAGTATCTCATTTGCAAATCATCCCACTGCTGAGAGGAAAGACCACCGGACCGCACGTTTGTCCAGACTCGCACTGCGCGGCGCTCGTGCACGTGCGGTAACAGGTAAACGCGCTGACCCCAAGGTCGCACTTCGAATTACCGGGGCAGAAGACACCGTTTAGGGGTCACACGACGTCGTGCAGTACCCGCCCATGATCGTGGTGTCGCAGAACAAGGTTCCGGTGCAATCCGTATCGGTTGAGCAACGCGATCCGATGGTTCCGCTTGACGTGACACATGTGTTTTGGTTGCACACGCGCCCTGCTGTACACGCGGGACACTGAATCATCGTGCCGCACCCATTGTCGATGCTCCCGCATTGCGCGCCGAGCTGCGCACAGGTCTTGGGTGTGCACGTGCAATCGTTGTCCAACGCGAACGTGCAGCCAGCAGGACAACAGCCGTCGTTGTTCGTACAGGCCGTGATGGTTTGGGTCGTCTCGCAAAATGCGTTGCACGTCCCGGCCGACCCACGCAAAGCCGTACGTGTGCAGGAGTTTGGCGGGGGACACGAGGTCGGGCAGTTGCCATCACAAGTTTCACCGGGGTCCACAACGTTGTTGCCGCACTGTGCTGAGCAGTCCCCGTCGGTTGTGTCGTCGCAGTTGTCCGGGCAGCAACCGTCCCCGGTGACACAGGACGTCACGACAGATTCGACGCAAGCCACATTGCACGTACTCGCTGAGCCTTGAAGCGCCGCGACCCGGCATTGGCCTGACGGGGTGCATGCCGTTGGGCAGTTTCCGTCACACGACTCGCCGGGATCAACGTTTCCGTCACCACACTCGGCCGTGGGTTCACAATCCGAGTCCGAATCGGCCGTGCAGCCCACCGGGCAGCAGCCGTCTGCGTCGGTACATGCCACGCTTGTGACGACCTCACAGCGCGAGGAGCACAGTTCAGGAGAGCCAGCCAGCGCTTCGCCTGCGCAGGCATTGCAGACGGTTGGGCAGTCGCCGTCGCAGGTTTCGGGCGACTCGACCGTTTGGTTGCCGCACACGTTGGTGCATTCGGCGTCTGAGCTTGCGTCGCACCCAAGTGGGCAACATCCGTCGCCGTCGCCGCATGCTACCGGTTCGACAACACACCGAGCCGAGCAAGCCGTGGCGCTGCCCTCCAGCGTGGCGACTTGACAACCGCCCGCCGCACACGAGGTCGGGCACGCTCCGGGTTGTCCCTGAGCAATGGCCGCGTCGCAGACCTCACCGGGGTCAAGCTGACCGTTTCCACAGGCGTTTGCCTGAGATTTGCCCTTCTTGGTCGAATCACTTCCACACGCGGTCAACACCAACAGCGTTGCAACAAAAAGCAGCCTCATGGATTCACCTGCAAGCCATTCGGGTTCATCAGCGCCGGGGCCATGAACCCTTGATTTTGATTGCCAAGCAGCCCGGGTCGAAAGCCGTTGTTCGCCCAGACACGTGCGCTCGGACCGTTGGACGACCAGTTGCCTGCGTCGTCACCCGCCTGAATCTCGTAGCTGCCGTCGGTGTCAACGGATTGGTAAACAAACTCACGCCCTGCCGCCGGCACCTCACCCAACGTCTCTTCACCGCGAACGATTCGGTATTTGGTGACCTTGACGTTGTCTGTGGCTTCGCTCCACGTGAACGTGACCGCGGTGCCCAGCATCCCTTTGGACTCCAGCACCGTGTCGACTTTGGCATCATCGGGCCACTTCGGAGCCTCGGCGTCGCCCGTCGTTACGCTGTGTTTGAGCGGCTCCGACCAGTTCCCTTTGGCGTCGAGCGCGGTGACCTCAAACGCGTAACTCGTGGTGCCCTTCAGACCCACAGCCTCGTACCGGGTGACGTCACCCTCGATCTGAGCCAACAGTGTGGCATCCTGTCGAACCGCGTAAGCCTTGATCCCGTCCGCATCAACCGGCGCCGGCCACTCCAACGTGACACGATCGCCCTTGACGTCGCTGGCGACCAATTTCGCGTCCGGAGACCACTTGGGGGCGCCGTCACCACAACCCATCAGCGCAAGAGCAAGAACAACAAACAATCCACGCATACCGAATCCTCGTCCATTCAGCGACACCGCTCACGTCTGAAAGCTCGTGACGCAAGCCGGCTTGGCGCGGTATCATGAGGCATGACGCGCGCGAATACAAACTGGCCGAATTTTATACTCTCTGCCGATGGGACTTCAATCGCGTGGGAGTCCCATGGCGATGGCTTCCCGGTTGTGTTCACCAACGGGCTGGCGACCTCTCACTCCTACTGGGCGCTGCTGCGCGCCGACCTGCACGACTACCGGACCATTCTTTGGGACCTCAAAGGCCACGGGCGCTCCGGTCCCGCGAAGAACCTAGACCGCTGCTCGATTCCCGACGCGGCGGACGACCTTCGACGCGTCATGGACGCCGCGGGCATCGACCGTGCGGTGTTGGCGGGGTTTTCGCTGGGGTGTCAGATCATCCTCGAGGCGTGGCGGCTCATGCCCGACCGCATTGCCGGCCTTGTGCCGGCGCTTGGCACCTACGGGCGCCCTTTTGACACCCTGCTGCACCCTACGGTGGGTCGAGCCGCATTTCGCGCGTTCCAAGCGGCGGCGCCGTTCGCCCAGCACACCATGGAGTTCGCGTACCATTCGATGCGGACCCCGTGGGCGCACGCAGTCAACCAAGCCACCGGCATGGTCGGCCGAGATCTGGATCGCCGCCTTATGGAGCCGTTTTACGCGCACTTCGCTGACGTCGACGGCGCGTCGTGGGCTCAGATGGGAATTTTCGCGCAGCAGCACACGACCTGGGACGTCTTGCCGACCATCTCGGTTCCGACGTTGATCATCGCGGGCGGCAAAGATGCTCTGACCCCCGCGCATCTTTCGCGCGAGATGCACGATCGCATTCCGGGCTCGAAGCTGCTGTTCCTGCCCAAAGCCACGCACGCAGGCCTTCTGGAGTACCCCGTCGAGATCAACCGCGAAGTGCGCACATTTTTGCGTCGCTTAACCTAACGTCCGACACGTCAGAATCCGGTGGGGGGATGTAGCATCTACACCTACCATCTGGTACCTTCCCCCCGGTCCAACGGATCGAGCTTCCCACTGATGAGGTAGTACGTGCGCAGTTTCACTCGATTGACCCTTTCCCTGCTGAGTTTTTCCCTGTTTGCGGCCGCTTGTGGTGACGCGGAAACTGGCGACACACAGCGGATTCATCGCCAGGAGATCATGGGAGGGGCGGTCGATTCTGCGGATACGTTCGCGGTCGGGATTTTTGCCGCCCAAGGTTACGCAGCCGGCACCTGCAGCGGGACGCTCATCGCGCCGAACCTTGTGCTCACCGCGCAGCACTGTGTCGCAGAGGTCGCCACAGACTACGTGGAGTGCGGCACCACAACCTTTGGCACCAAGACCAACCCCCGAAACATCTTGGTGACCACGTCGACGTACCTGAACCGAAACGCTCGATTTTATCGCGCGCGAGAGGTCCTGACACCCGCCGACAGCAACGACATGTGCGGCAACGACATTGCGCTGATCATTTTGGGCGATGTCATCGGCCCCGAAGAAGCCATTCCCGCGATTCCCAAGATCGACGAAGCGCCGCGGCGCGGGGATGTATACGCAGCGATTGGCTACGGCCATATCGGTGACGGCACCGGCTCAGGCGTGCGCCGCCGCATCGACAACCGCGAGGTCCAGTGCGCAGGGAGCGGCTGCCCCGACTACACCAGCGTTCAAAACACCGAGTTTTTTGGCTCGGACGGGACCTGTCAGGGCGACTCGGGCGGCACCGCGCTCGACCTCGATGGCCGGGTCTTCGGCGCGCTTTCGCGAGGCCCTTCAGGCTGTGCAGCTTCCATCTACTCCGGAGTGTTTGAGTGGGGTGAATGGATGCGTGAAGTCGGCCAAAAGGCGGCCGACCTTGGTGGCTACGAACCGCACTTCTGGGTGACACGTGGCTTCAGCAAGGTCCCCGAGTACGACGTCGACTTCGACGGCGTGTCGAACAATACCGACAACTGTCCCGAGGTCGAAAACCTCGACCAAGCCGATGCCGACGGCGACGGCATTGGCAACGTCTGCGATAGCGATCCCGACAACGACCAGATCGCCGACGACGTCGACAACTGTCCGCTCGCCACAAACGGCGACCAAGCCGACGCGGACGGCGACGGCATTGGCGACGCGTGTGATACCGACGCCGACAACGACGGGATCAACGACAGCGCCGACAACTGCCCCGCGGTGGCAAACGCCGATCAAGCCGACGACGACGGGAACGGCATCGGCAATGCCTGCCAAGCCGCACAAGACGTTACGGACACAACCGACGGCGCCACGATTGTCAATGGCCAGTCCAGTTCACCATCTGGCGGTTGCAGCGTCGGGGCTGGTCCCACCTCGTTGTTTGCGCTATTCGCCCTGCTGGGATTGCGACGCCGGAGATAACTATGGGCCAGGTGGCCATCATCATGGGGAGTTCGTCCGATTACGAGACGATGAAACACGCCGAGGATGTCCTCATCGACTTCGGCGTTCCCTACCACGTTGAAGTCATTAGCGCGCACCGTACCCCGTTGAAAATGGTCGAGTTCGCCACGGGTGCAAAACAGGCGGGCTTCGACGTCATCATCGCTGGCGCCGGCGGCGCCGCACATCTGCCCGGCATGGTCGCCGCACTTACGCCTTTGCCCGTTTTGGGCGTCCCGGTGGAATCCAAGAGCCTCAACGGTCTCGATTCCCTACTTTCCATTGTGCAAATGCCTGCGGGCGTTCCCACGGCGACCTTCGCGATTGGTCCGTCGGGGGCGACCAACGCCGCACTGTTTGCAGTCGCGGTGCTGGCCTTGCGCGATGCAGAACTCGCTGAAAAGCTAGACGCCTACCGCGTGGCTCGGGCAAAAGCCGCGGTCGAATCGTCGCAGCTCGTCCAAAAACGGATGGCGTAATGCGCGTTGGAATTCTTGGTGGCGGACAGCTTGGGACGATGCTCGCCGAATCCCTCCTTCGGCTCGACGCCGACGTTTCCGTGTTCGCGCATGAAGGGTCGACGGCGCACCAACGCCTGCGCCACGTCTGGTTGGCAGCTTCAAGGACGGCGAGGCGGTTCGGCGCTTCGTTGATGCCTGTGACGTCGTCACGTGCGAATGGAGCACGTCGATCGATGTGTTGGATCAGATCGATGCCAACTACAGGCCCTCGCGTGACGTCCTTCGCATCACCCAACACCGCGCAAAGAGAAAGACTTCCTCGTCTCGAGCGGCTTGCCGCATGCCGCCTTCAACGTCTACCCAACCTCTGCGGACCTTGGCCACCTGAGCGAGTTCCCCGCATCGTGAAAACCGCGCTCAGGGGGTTACGACGGGCTTGGACAACGCTTTGTGGATTCGCCAGCGACGTGACGCCATGATTCAGGACGTCGCCGATGCCCATGGGGCAGGCTTTGTCGCCGAGGAACCCATCGCGATCGAGGCCGAGATCAGCTGTGTGGTCGCGCGCGATGCAGCAGGAAAACAAGCGTTCCCCGTCGTGCGCAGCGCACCGGTTCCATGTCCTCGACACATCGATCTCGCCGACCGGTCTTCCCCGCGGCGCTTGAGGTGGAAGCCACGCGGTTGGCCATTCAAGCCGCCGTTGCGCTCGATGTGGTGGGGTTGCTCACGACAGGTTCTTCGTGGCGTCATCTCCAAGCTCAGGTCCATCCGTCGAGGTCGACGGGATGTATCTGCTGATCAATGAGTTCGCACCGCGCCCCACAACTCTGCAGGCACGTCACGCGCAAAATCGTGCTCCTACAGCCAGTTCGACGCGCTGGCCAACATCTTGATGGACCTGCCGCTCCCTCAGCTTCACCACCATCCTGGTGGATTCGCGATGGCGAACCTGCTGAGCGACGTCTGGCACATGGCAAGGCCGCGCTTGACCTGAGCCCGTGGAGTGACCACCCCGTTGACGAGGTCTACCTCTACAGGAAACGTCCAAACAGGCACAAACGTAAGATGGGTCACATCATCGCGGGCGGCACAGACGCGGAGCAAGCCGAGCAACGTGTGCGCAATTTCCGAGCAGCGCTTGAGGGAACGTCAGCGGCGCTGAATTGCCTTTTCGACAAGCCGTGGCGGTACCCTCTCCTCGACGGCGCCGCTTCTTCCACGCGTCGAACGCTGCGCTGCGACCGTGTTCGGTTCCTTGCTTCAGCGCATCCAGAATTACATCGCGCGTGTCAGACGGTCGAATCAAGGATCGCAGTGGTGTAGGCCGCCGTCGCGGCGCGTCGTCCTTGCGACCAAGCGCCAACGCAGCCGCCGCAAAGTGCGCACGCGTGTCAAACGGCGCGATCTCCAACCAACGATCGACGCCGTCCTGGGCCGCGGATGGATTCTTGCTCTGGTTCCACTCCCACCATTGCCGAGCCACGGTTGAGTCGTGTTGATCCAATAGGAACATGCGCCCAAGCGCCAACCCGCGGAGCTTCTCGTCTTTTTTGGTCTGTGCAATCCTCGCGAGCGCCTGCCAGGCCTCGATGCCGTCACCCCACAGTTGAGTCGCTGCGCGGTAATGCACCTCCGCCTCGTCAAGCTTTTCCAACGCCGTTGATGCGGCTCCAAGCACCATCCGAATGTCGTAGCTGTCCCGTGGCGCGTCCAGCACGGCCATCCCCTGCTCGTACGCGTCTTTCATGCGGTTTTGATCGAACGCTATCAATGCCGCCACGCGATGAACGCGCGGGTCCCCCGCGCCCACGGCTAGCGCTTGAGACAGGGTTTGATTGGCCGCATCCTTGTCGCCATCCCGCAGCTTCGCCACCGCCAATCGGGCCAACGCAAAACCATCGTTCGGATTTTCAAGCACGACGGCTTGCATCTCGGCGGCCGAGCCGATGTCGGCGAGGTCAACTGTAAGCTGGCCCTGAAAGTTCAGGTAACGTCTGGTCAGCCACGCCTTGAACCCCTCATCAATCTTGCTCGCCGATGCGCCGAGCACCTTCTCGTAGACCTCAGCGTTGGTTTTGTTGGCGCCCCACGCCTGCAGCATCGCAACGATCTTCTCGAAGCCATACGTCTGCACCAGATAGTGGATGACCAGACTGGCCTGATGGTAGGAACGCAGGATCTCTTCAAACGAACGCGCCTGCGTGAACCCCTTGTCGAGGTCGAGCACGCCGCGCAGTTTGTCTGCAGCCAGCGCCCTCGCCAATTCGCGGTCGTGGTGGCGCTGCCAACCGGGCTCGGCAATGTTCGTCTCGTATTCGGCCAGACCCTCGGTGAACCAACGCGGCACCCGATGGTTGGACACCTGAATGTGATAAACGTGGGCCAGCTCGTGCCAGACGACCTGCTTCCAGTTGAAGTTCGCCTCGCTGGGACTGCGGCTAACGACCACTCGTCCAAAACAAATGCCGTGCGGCGACACGTTTGGCAGCCCAACCGAACGCACCGCAAATGTCTGCGCCGATGGGTAGATTTCGACCGCCAAGTACGGGTCGGTTTTATGGTGGTACTTCTTCTCGTAGAGCCCCAGCGCCTCTTTGACCACCGGCGCCACGACCGCGTTCACGGCGTCGTTTTCCTGGCGCGACGCCCGAAGTCGAAACTGCCCGTAGTCGGTGAACTCATAGTCAGGCATCACCTTCTCGTACAACTCCACCATATTGAAGGCGCGAACGTTGTACGGATCGGCGTCGAACGCATCCCGCAAGACGTCAAACGCCTCGTCCTCGGCGCCCGTCCTCGACAGACCGATCCCAAGACCCAGCAGCGCCGCGGGATGCCCGGGAACGAGCTTCAGCGCACGCCGGTCGAGCTCAACCGCCTCGTTGTACCTATAGACACGGACGGCGTACTCGGCCGTTTCAACAAAAACGTCGGCATACTTCGGATTGAGCGTGAGGATCGTCTCAACGGTCTTCTCAAACCCCTCGAAATCATTCGTCAAAAAGTCGGCAGCGGCCAATATCGTCAACGCCGGTAAATCGGTCGCGTGCACGTCCAACGCGCGACGCGCGGCGTTCCGAGCACCCTCGTAGTCGGCGTCGTAGATCGATAGTCGACCGCGCACAGCGAGCATGCCCAAGTGATTGGGCTCCATCAACTCAACGCGTTCCAAGAGGTTCTGAACGTTGTTGAAGTCGTTTGAGGCGTCCACCTCAAGCCGGGCCAGACCAACCAACGCATCGGGATGGTTCGGTTCGTTCGCGAGGGCTTCCTTGTAGCTCACCTCGGCATCGCCGATGTTGTACTTTGACAGCAACAAATCGCCCCAACCGATGAGGGCTGCGACGTTCGATGGGTCCTTATTGATCGCCTCTTCGTACGCGCGATTTGCGTCTTGGAAAGATCCAAGCAATTCCATCGCTCGGGCGAGCCAGGCGAGTTCGACAGAGGTCTTCAACAAGCCGTTGTTGTAGAAGCCAGACATCGCGTCGAGCACCAAGGACGCTTCGCTTTTGGCGCCACGTGCGAGGAGCAACTCGCCGAGCAACATCCGGACTTCGTAAGTTTGCGGACGCGCGGTCAGCGCCTCACGCAGGCTGCCCTCGGCAGCGGCAGAGTCCCCCATCATCCATGTCGCGTAGCCTTTTGCGTACGCCAATCGCCCCGCCTGCTCAGGCGTTACGACGGCCAACAACGCCGTGTCGACAATCTGGCGGGCCTCGGCATACTGCCCTTCCCGAACCTTGAACATCGCGCGCACAAAGGCGCCATCGGCGTCGTCCCGTCGCGCGGCCTCTTTGCGCGCGTGTTCAAGGTGACCGCGCCAAAACAGCTCAACGATGCCTGATGTGACCTCTTGACCCGACAACTGCGAATCAGGCTGGCTGGCGTCTTGAGCCACGGCGGGTGCGCCAAGAAGCAAAAAGAGCGACACACATGCCGCTCGTTCTATCCAAAGTCTGACCTGAAACATGCTTTTCTCTCGTCGGTGCCCTACTTAAAACTCAGAGACCCGAGATAATCTTCCACTCGCCGTTTTCATCGAGAAGTTCGAGTCGATTGAGGTCGGTGCCGGCGTCCCACGTCTGTTGGTCGCCCACCGTGAATCGATATGCGTATTTGAACTCATAGTCGACCGAGGCTTTGTCGCCATCAACTTCGACGCCCTTGATAATGACGTCGTATTTGATGTCCTCGGCTTCGCTGGCGAGCAGTTCGAACACGTCGTTCAGATCAGCCGCACCGTAGTCATCCTTGGTCGTGTCTGTGGTGCCGGCGTTTTCATAATATTTGTCGGACACAAGCCGCTTGAGCGACCCTACGTCCTTTTGGATCAAGGCGTTGCGGTATGTGATGAGCACGTTGACGATGGCCCGATTCGCCTCGGTGTCGGGGATCTCGCTTTGCTCGTCGATCTCGACTCCTTGGACGTCCGCGTAGTGCGACTCTTTGCGCAAGTAATCGGGCCCACAAGCGGTAGCCGCCAGCGCCACAAGCGCGACGATAAGAGTTTTCCAAATCATGAGTGTTCCAAATCAGCGGTACTGCAGCACGTTAACGCGAAGTCGTGAGTTCAGGAAGAAAGTGTTCAATCCAACCTCAGCGGCCTTCTAACCTATTCCGACGCGCCCAGGCAATTCGTTGTTTCCACTCACCAGCGAGCGTCACATAGGGCTCCTCTGGACCCAGCGTGTTGACCAAGGATTGGGCCGCCGCGTAGTCGTTGCTGAAGTACAGCGCCTCCACCGCAAGCAGGGTCGCCTCTTGCACCAACAATGCAGACTGGAGTCCAGCGATGGCCGGTTTCAGGTGCTCAAGAGCCTCGACGTATTGACGCGCTGCGAAAAGGCGTCGAGCAAGGAGATAATGCGCCAGAGGATCGTCGCCCTCGTTCAACCATTTCTGCAGTTGGTAGGCCCCCAAATCCACCTCGGGACGAAGAAGATAATCAAACGCGATGCTGACCACCGCGGGAACGCGGTCCAACGCTTCGTCCTTGACCTGCAGCATCCGCAGTTGGTCGTTGGGTACACCCAGTGTCATGCACGTCCGATACTGCTGTTGCGCGGCGCTAGGGTCTCCCCGGCGCCAGTAAATGTCCCCCATCATCTCAAGCGCGATCGCCTTCTCGACATCACTGGGTTGCGCGTCAAGCACCGACTTGACCTCTCGCTCCGCCTCCTCGTACATCTCGACGCTGGTGAGGAACGACGCATATTCGAGCCGATACCGAACGTTGGCAGGGTCAAACCCCAGAATCGCTTCCCATGCCGCCACGCCGGCGTCACGCTCGCCAAGCCGTGCGTGGTCCTCGGCTTGCCGACGCAATTCGGCCACGGTGCGCGCGCAAATCTTCTCGAAAATACTGGGTCTGTCGTACTGAAAGCGCGCACGCGCCATGTCCCTGTCGCTTAGATCGATACCGTCGACAAACGTCTCCCACTGCGCCACCAACGCGTCGACCGGCTCCCCGTAGGCGCCCTCAAAGTCACCGTTTGGATAGGCTTGTTTGAGCTTGTCGATCCCATGAGTGTCGACCAGATATCGTATGAACGACCCCATTAGCGTGTAAGCACGCGACGAAGACTGGGTCCAGAACCCTGAGGCCCCGAGCATTCCGCGAATGTCGGGCGCCGCATTGAGGCGTCGCAGCGCCGCCGCTGCCGTATGTACGTTCAGATCGCCGCTTGGCCAATCCGCCGCGGTTGCGATGCCCTCCACCAAGCCCATATTGACGCCGACTCCAAACCGAGAGCTCAAGCGCAGCGGCCCTGCACCAAACGGCTCCGTAAAGATGTGCGCCAATTCATGCGCCAACAGGTGGTCGCCATAATCCCGCCAGAGGATGTGCATCTCGCCAAGCCACAATTTTGCGACGAGGGTTCGGCGCCCCCCCATCATCTGGCCTTTTTGGTCGCGGTCCCCATACACGAAGCTGCGCACCTTGCGCCCGCGAAGCGCGACGGGATCGGTGCCAAAAAACGCATGCATCTGCGCATAACGAAACTCATGGTCTTCGGCGAGCTCCGCTGAGCGCTCATACCATTGCCGTGTCGCGGGAAAGTAGATTTCAAAATGCTCGGTCTCGATCCGGCCGCCCAGCCGCTCAGCGATGGTCTCTCGGTCGTGGTCGACCCCAAACTCACGTCGCACCTGCCAGCCCAGCACGGTCGCTGCGATCAGGATCGCAGCCACCGCGGACACGGCGGCGAACGGCAACCAGTTGCGCCAGCGGTAACGCGCCTCGGCCACAACCACCAACGTCACGGCGAAAGCGAGACACCACGCCCGATAGAACACCAACCCATCAGGCAGACCAAGTGCCTCGTCGTAAATCGATCCACTGAAATACCCGAGGAACAGCTGGAACCCATTGATGGGAGGCTGCATGGCCAACTGCCAACCAAACGCAACGATGCTGAATACCGCCATCACCGTGGCCGCAATTGTTCGACGACGCGCCGACCAAGGCAATTGGTCGACCAGGACACGAAAGGACGTCGCGACCGCGATGGACACCCCTGGAATCAGGAACCAATACAGGTAGCCAAGGCCGGGTGAACAATTGAGCACCCGCACGGCGTTGAGGCTGAGCACACCCAATGGCACGCAGAGAAGTGCGATGGAGGCCCACAGGCGATTCCACCAAACGCTCAACGGTGGCGACCCCAACGTGGGCCACAAAACGCCGGCAAAACCAGCGAGCACACCAAACAGCGCCGCAGATTCATAGCCAACCACCTGGAAGAGCGGCACAAAACAGCACGCCACAGCCGCGACACCGTAGATCGCTGTGATCGTGGCGGCTGCTCTCACGGCGTCAGGGAAATGTTGGGCGCGTTCTCAAGCCGCATGCGCGTCCCTGCCTTGATCCCAGGCGTGCACATGTGCCGGCGTTAAGCTCAAGCACATGACGGGAAGCCTCAGAAATCCCGCGGCCGGTCAGCGTCAGCGGCGGCACGTCCGAGACAATACCACGCACCACCCCGTCGGCGCCGATGAACAACATGTCCAGCGGAATCAAGGTGTTCTTCATCCAGAACTGATGAATCTCATCGGTGTCGTAGACGAAGATCATGCCCCAATTGTCGCGCATTTCAGTGCGGTACATCAGGCCGCGACGTTGCTCCTCGGGGTCGTCCGCGACCTCAAGGAAAAACTGCCCCACCTCTTTGTCGCCATTGTAAAACGTGGCGATCGGCGTATCGGCACGAACGGCGCCGGTGATCGCAGGAGGAACTGCACACACACCGTCGAGGCAACGCAAGAACTTGTCGCACTGGGAATCGACGGCGCAGGAAACGCTGGGCGGCGTCGGCGCCAACACCTTGGGTTCGGCCGCCTTGGGTGCTTCTTGGTTGGTCTGACACGCGACCAAAGTCAGCGCGACGAGGACACTAAATGCGTTTAATCGTGGCACGAATGAGGTCCTGGAGCTCTTTGTCTTTCTCAACCTTGAGGCGCTCTTCAAGCGCCCTTTTTGCCTTGAGGCTTCCGAACGCCTCGATCGCGGCCTTACGAATCTTTCGATTGGGGTCACCGGCAACGCTCTCGACAAGGGTTTCCGCGCTCGGGTGTGTGGTCGTTCCCAGCGCTTTGACCGCCGCCACACGAAGGGCCTCGTCGTCGGTGTTCAATTGGATGGCAATGCCTGTCACGGCCTTCTCGTCGCGGAATGTCCCAAGCGCTTCGATCGACGTCAGGCGCACAATCGCTGCGTCGTCGTTGACCGCGCCCGAGAGCGACGAGATGACCTCACGCACCCCTTGCGCATCGTCTCGGGATACGAGCTTGGCCAAGGCAAACATACTGGCTGCGCGCACGTCGGCGTCGGGAGACTTCACCAACGCTTTGAGGCGATCCCAGACGAACGACTCGCTGCGTTGGGCGAAACTACGAATCGCCGCAGCCTGAACTTGGGGCGACTTGTCGTCGAGCATCGCTTTGAGCTCGTCGGCGAGCTCACCGTTCTTGAAATTGCCGATCGCAACGGCCACGTCGCGGCGCACGTCCGCGCTCTTGTCGTTGACGAGCGGCTTGAGCGCATCCGCAGACTTCGCATCCGCGAACTCTCCGATGGCGCGCGCCGAAGCGCCGCGGACCGAAGCATCCGAGCTGCCAATGCCGTCTTTGAGAATGCCAAAGACCTTGCTCCCCGCGTTTTCCTTGACGGCGCGCTCCCCGAGCGCACGGTACGCGACCCGTTTGACCAACGCGTTCGAGTCCTTGGTTCGGTCCATAATGGATTTGAGCGGCATGCCTACCATGATGGCGTAGATCCACTCCTCCATCTGCGCGGGATCCTTGCCGGCCTTCGCGGCAGACGCAAAAGCTGGGAACGATGCGTCAGACTTGGCCGCGACAAGCTCCTCAGCCGCCGCCGCCCGCAGGTACGCCTTGTCCGAACTCAGGTAGCCTTCGAGCGTTTTGCGACCCGCGTCCCCAAGCTTTGCGATGACGCCCACAGCGTCGACGGCCTTGTGCTCAACGTCGTTCGTCGCGATGTAATTGTTTCCGGCCAAACGCGCCACGTCGGCCTTCTGCCCCGTGAGCAGTTCGGCGAGCTCAAGCTTCACTTTGGGGTCAATCTTGCTTTCCGCGAGCGCCTTGACCATGGCATCGCTTGCGCCGGTCTTGTTCAAAGACGCAGCCGCCGCGGAGGCGACCGACGCGCGCTTGTCGCTCAATCGCGCGACGAGGACGTCCGTGGTGCGCGCATCGCTGTAATCGCCAAGGGCCGTGACGGCCGCCGCAGCGGTCTTTTCGTCCGCATCGTCCACGCGGTAGATCTGCAGCAAGATGTTGAAGCTCTTGTCCTTTGAGGCGCCGAGGAACTCGGCCGCTTGCTTCTTAAGGCCGGCGTCTTTCTCTTTCGCAAAATAGGCAGCAACCGCTTCCAACACCGATTTTTGGTCCCGGACGTCTGCAAGCACTTCGAGCGCCGTCGCGCGCACGAGCTCGCTCTTGTGGTTGAGCAGCCCGGCAACCTGGTCCGCATAAGGCACCTTCATGCCGGGCAAACTCTTGGCGACGGTGGCCACGGTGTACGGATCGGATGACTTCAGGTAATCGTACATCGCGGCGACAAGCGCGGCGTCTTTGGCCTTCCACTTCGTGGCGACTTGGGTGCTTGGGACGAGGTCTCCGTTGGGCATCAACACTTGGACGTGGTCACTCGAATAGCCCACAGCCTTGTACAGCGGCACCGTCAGCGAAAAACCCGAAAACGGGACGTCCGCGCGTGTCACTGGCCCCTCGGTCACACCGGGGAACGAAATCTCGTCTACGCCGAGCTCCGAAAGGGTATAGACGGATTCGGCGACCACGATGACCGAATACTTGGCGTACTCAGGGTCAATGGTGACCACCGCTTTGAGCTTGGGGCTCTTGCCGCTGATCGCAACAGACGCCTTGCCGTATGAGCCGCGTTTGTCTTTGCGCAGGAGTTCGAAGGCGTTCTTCAACAGCTTCTCGTCGACCTTTCCCACGAGCGCAGGCTCAAGGTGAGGAATCAACACCCATTCCACGCTGTCGCCAACCTCTGCACGTTCGTACGAGTAGCGTACGCTTCCGCCTTCTGCGAGGGCCGTAGCCGGCAGTGCGACCAATCCCGCGAACACCCACGGACGAACTCTAGCAAGCAACCAACCACTCATTCATCAACTCCTTTCATTGCGCCCGGCCCAAGCACATAAAGCGTTGGCGGCACCACGTTCATTCCCCCAAGGGCGTTGGACGGTACACCACGACGAAAAAAAAAAGAACCCGCCGTGGCGAGTCCTTTTTTTGTACCGAAGATGAGCTCGGGTCAGATGTCGAGTGCGCCAGCGTTTGCGCCCGAGGTCGTGACCATCGAGTTGCATGAATTGTTGGTGCAAAGCCAGTACATGCCACTGGAAGCTTCGACGCGAAGAACCTTAGCCATCGCCATGTCTGTGCCGCACACGGGGCATGGACGTGCAGCAGCTTTGCCTTTTTTTGCCGAAGCGATTTTTGCGGGTTTTTTCGTTGCCATTATGTCACTCCTCGCGGCTTGCCGCTGTAAATCATAGCCCGTACGAGATTCGAACTCGTGTTACCGCCGTGAGAGGGCAGCGTCCTGAACCGCTAGACGAACGGGCCGAAATCGATTCGGGGACTAGGAGTCGAACCTAGATTGACGGAATCAGAATCCGCTGTCCTGCCATTAGACGATCCCCGATCAGTGAAGGTTTCACCTTCGTCCACAACGAGCCAGAGCGCGTCGCGGGCGGGTTTTCTATTCGAGGCACGCCGTCGTGTCAACAGCAAAAGTATGACCGGCGGCCTTTGACACCACGACGTGCGGTGCCTACCCTACCTGACTGAACCATCGTACGGAGTCCAAATGCACGCGTTACGTTCGAGCAAAGTCCCGGTTGCAGATGAGTTAACGGCCCTGAAGACCGAGCACGAGTCGTTGGACGTGCGGTTGCGGCAGCTGGATCGCCACCTCTCGCTGTCTCCGGAAGAGCAGTACGAGATGCAGGTCATTAAGAAACGAAAGCTCGCCATCAAAGATCGGATCGCAAACCTTGAGAATTAGAGTGAGTCGTCACTCGCGTTGCGCAACAGGTCTTCTTCGCTGAGCTCGATCTCAGCGGTCGCCCGCATCTCGTCGGGCAAGGGCTTTGACAGCACGTCGTCGTAAGCCTCGGACACGTCAAAGTCATCCCAATCATCCCCCAGATCGATGTCACCCTCGTCGAACGACGCATCCACGCTCGGCCCGGCGTGGGTGGGTTCCTGTTCCTGCTCGGCCTGAGACGCCAGCGGCGGCATGTCTGCGACCGACAGCAACAGGTCCGGAGACACCGCCACCGCATCGGACGACTCGTGCGCGGGCGGAAGCACCTGCAGATCGGTTCTTACTTTGCTCGCCGGCTCCGAGATTGCGGGTGTGTTGGAAACGGGTTCATCCGATGTGTTTCGCACCTCGGCGGTCGGCATGGGCGCGGACGCCTGAGGCTGGGACACCCAAGCACGGGCGCGTGCCTCCTCAAAAGGCGACTTGTCCGAGATGAGTGCCAACGCGGTTTTCCCGCGTAACACATCGCCGGTGGCCCGTTTGATCTCGGTCTGAAGTTGGGCCATGGGTGTCGAGTTCGGCTCGGAGAAATCAAAGAAGCTCTCGGCGACCCGGATCAACGAGATGTCATCAAGCTGTTTTGCGGGCATGACCATGCGCTCGTTGGACTCCCCGTCTTCGAGACTCTTGACCGCGCCGATGCGTTCGAGCTCTGCGACAACTTCACGCAAAAAGCCTTCGTTGTATCCCAGCATACGGATGAGCTCGTTCTCGGGCACGCTGCCGTGTCCAGCTTTGAAGTGACGAGCCACCGGTGCCAAAACCTCAAGACCAACCAGCGGGTTGTAAATGTTTGTTTTTTGCTTGGCGGGGGTGCGCAGTTGGGCTGCATCGACCTCAACGATCGTGCGTAAGTTCTGGACCGTGTACGCCAGCTCGGCCCCGAGCAGCACCACGATCCAAGACACGTAAATCCACACGAGGAATATCGGGAACAGGCCCAACGCGCCGTAGATCGTGTTGTACGACTCCAAGATCACCTGGGTGACGTAGAAGTTGAACCCGTACTTTGCCGCTTCAAACGCCAGCGCCGTGAACAGCCCGCCGACGATGGCGGCCGACCAACGCACGCGCGTGCTTGGGAGCGACCAGTTCATGGTCGTAAACAAGAAGAACGCGATAAGAAACGGGGCTACAGTGCCCAAGAACCCCATCTCCAAACCAAATCGCGACAACACCAACTGGGCGCGCGCAGTCAAACCGACCGACGTCGTCACCAGCACCGGCCCAAACGTGACGACAAAATAGAACGTCAACAGCTTGGAAAAGACCGATCGTGTATTGGGTGCGTGCCACACGGCGTTGAAGGTCCGTTCGATGTCCATGAACAGGAAGATCGAGATCACCAAGAACGCCACGGCGCTGACGCCACCGACGCTTGTGGCGCTCGTTCGCGCGAACTCTTGGAGGTAGTGTGCAGCCTTGGCTGCTGCGGCGGGGAACACAGGTTCGAGGTAAAGTACTAGGTTTTCGTTGGACGTGTCGAACGCGCCAAAAATGGCCAACACCGACGTCACCACCGAAAGCAGCGGGACGAGCGAGAGCGCCGTCGTGTAAGCGAGGCTAGAGCTGAGATTCTGCGCGCGGTCACGGAAGAACTCTCGCACCGCGAAGAACAGCGTAAACAGCGGTGCGATGAGGTTCAGCTTCCATGCGGGAATCTCGTCCCAACGCCCCTCTCGAAACCGTCGCAAGACACCGCCGTTCTGCGTATCAGTCATGACTACCTTCTTGGACCGGACCTCGCCGGGTGAGGCGCATGTTTATCAGATTCCCGGTCATCACGGAACAATGACACGTCCGCAATGGATTTTAGTATCAGGAGGTTATTTGGGGCCAAGGCTTTGGTGCGCTATACTATGGTTTAAGGTCTTTCACCCATCCACAAAAGGTTTGTGATGTCCTTTGAGGATAAATCACGCTCGCGCGATTACACTTGGGTTGGCGACATTTGTCGCATTTGCCGTGGTCGTTCAGAGATCGCGTCAACCAGATGCGTCGCATGCAAGCAGGCATCGGCGCGGCGCCATCTCTCCGAAAAGACCTTCGCGCCATCGATGACAAGCTCAAACTTCCGGGCGTGATTCATGCCACCTCGCGTGCCTTCGAAAATGCGGTGCAAGAGTCGCAGGCTCGCGCGCTCGCCAAACACTACGACTCGGCGCTTGAGCGGGCGCGGCAAGCCCACTTCGAGGGGCGGTACGATGACGCGCGCGTACTCGCGAAGGCGATCGTTAACGAGCTTGACGGGCAAGATTCGGCCGATGCGGTTGCTTCCCGCAATCAGGCACTTTTTCTCTTGTCTCGTGCTGAGTTAGACCTCGAAGACCCCACCAACGCGCTACGCCATCTCAACATGGTCACGCGAACAACCCCTGTGGATGACTTCTTGGGCTGGCTCAAGGCGGAGGCGTATCTGGGATTGAACAACCCGAGTGCAGCCGCCACCGAGCTCGCCGCGGTGGTCCGGCAGGACACGGTACTCAAACCACGTGCTGTCGTTCTGCGGGCACGCGCCCTCTTCGCCGCAAACGACTTCGCGGCAGCCGCGAAAGCGCTTTCAGACGTCAACGCCACCTTCGAACTCATGCCGCAACGCCACGAAACGTTGTTTGAAGAGGCCGCAGCGCTTGAGGCCATCGGCGAAACCCAAAAAGCCGCCAACGTCTATCAGCAAGCGTGGTTCGAGTTTCCTTACCATGCATCTGGGAAGGAAGCGCGTGCCCGCCTCACAACGTTGCAGGCGGCTGGGGTAACGCCCTCCCCTGAGCTAACACCCGAGCAGCTTTTCGCACGCTACGTCCGGCTGCGAATCAACAAGCACTGGGATGTCGCGCACGCGCTGTTTACCGAGCTCGCACAAACCCACGCCACCCCGGAGCGGAACTCGGCCTTTGAACATGACATCGAGATGCAGCTCGCGTTCAACGACTGGGGTCGCAGACACTTCAAAGATGCGCTCGAGCGCCTTTTGGTCCTGGCGGACAAGTACGAGCAGGGCCAACGCGATGGCCTGTCGAAGTCCGAAATCTGGCGTTATATCGGACGGTGTTATTCGCAGATGGGTGACCTCGACAAGGCGTTAGCGGCGCTTGAGATCGAGAACGAGCGTGCGTCGTTGCGAACCCGTCTGCTCGAACGCGCTGAACTGCTCGAAGACCACGGACGTTACGAAGACGCTTTAAAAATCTATGAGGCGATCACCTCGCCCGGCAAAAAGCGCGAGTGGCACTTTACGTGGCTTCTGTACAAGACCGGCCGCCTCGACCAAGCCTATGAAAACTTTACCGGTTTGGCCTCCCGATCGAGCGGAGAACGGCGCGCACGCAACCTGTATTGGGCCGCACGCACGCTTGAGAACGCAGGCAAGAACGAAGAGGCCATTGAGGTCTTCCAACAGGTCACTCAAGGCTGGCCGTCGAGCTACTATGGGATTCAGGCCGCCAACCGTGTGCTGGACGTGCAGCAACGCAGCACGGTGGATAAACAGTTGCTTGCCGAGGCGATCGATGTTGCAGCGGCGGCCGACATCGCCATCGACGCCCTCGAAGCCGCCGAGGACGCGGCGGCGAGTGGATGGACGCCTGCCGCGGATCCGCGTTTGGCACTGCGCATGGACGACGTGTCACAAGAGCCCTCTCCTTGCTCTGGAGACTGCAACCCACAGCCCGAAGTCGCGCAGTCGTTGGCGTTGCAGGCCATGGAGCGAGTCTTAGTGTCCACCGTTCCATTGACCGGGTTTGTGGGCACCGAGGACATCGAGGACCGCGATGGCGACTCATGGAACGACGCGAGCGCGGGCAACGACCCCATCGTGCTTCCGAAGAAACGCCTCACGAAAAAATCCGACGCACGCGTGTCCTACACAACCGCGGGGCGGATTTATTGGGACGGTCGTCTGGGCTCCGCGACCTCGTTCGCGCGATTCAAGGACGGTGAGCTCATCGGGCCTCTGCCTGAAACGCCCAAAGCGTACGACGACCCCACGTATGTTGGCGGCGTCGGCCGAGCGGCAGACGCCGCAAGCGACCTTTTTCCAAATTTGGAGCGCGCGCGCTGGTTGTGGAATGCGGGGATGGAAAAACAAGCCCGCTGGCTGATCCGTGACGTTGCGATCGAGTTCCGAGAGCTCTCGCGACGCTACCGCGCCTCGGGTCGTCCTCACGAGCTACAGAACGGGCGATGGAACTATTACATCGACAACCGACGCAAGGACCGATCGGGGCTTTGGGGCTGGAAAACCGACGAGTTGCGGTATCCCGTGCCCGAACAAGCTGAAGCGAAAAAGGCCCTGTTGACGCGTCAACAGGCCATCTACGATCGTCGAAACGAGCTGCGCGACGTCTTGATGGATGCCTTCAAAGAAGCGGGCGACCACTTCATGGCTCGCAAATACACGACCGAAAAAGGCGTTTGGTACCGCCAAGACCCCAACGGTCCAGCCCGCGACATGTGGATGCAAGCCTATCCGCGAGCTTTTCCCAACATCGTTTTGCGCGAAGCCAAGAAGAACGGCGTCAATCCGTACCTGATATGGGCGCTGATGACCGTCGAGAGCTCCTACAATCCCGACAGCGTGTCACCGGCACAGGCGCTTGGACTGCTTCAAGTCATTCCCAAAACCGGGCTCAAGACGGCATTGATGCTCGGTGACGAGGACTTTGGGCCTCAAGACCTCGTCGATGAAGAAGTCGCCATCGCCCACGGGGCCTTCTATTTCGGGCAGTTGTTACGTAAATTCCAGGGCCAAGAGTTGCTGGCGTTCGCAGGCTACAACGGCGGGCCGCATCGTGTGGGCGACTGGTTGGATAGCCGCCCCGACCAAACGCTGGACGAGTTCATCGAGGAAATCCCGTTCGACGAAGCCCGCGGATACGCTAAGAAGGTCGCGCGGTTCGTGGCGCTTTTCCTCAAGGTCTATGAGCAGCGCGACACGCTGTACATCGGACAAAACCTTCGCAGCGACTACCGGCCCGAACCGCGTTTTTGACCCGGCACCTGCCGAATTTGCAGACATGCTTGGCTTACGTTGATTTTTCGGTACATTCCCCCCCGTCAAATCACCGAGATCTGCATGTCACGATTGGTTCTATTTCTCAAAGGCATTGCGATGGGCACGGCCGACGTCATCCCAGGCGTCAGCGGAGGTACCCTAGCGCTCATCCTGGGCATATACGGCGAGCTCGTCGACACGATCAAGGGCTTGAGGCCTCATCTCCTGCTCCACGTCTTGAATTGGGTCAAAGGTGGACGGACGGCGGAAGGCTGGGCCGCCGTGAAGCAGGAATGGCATCATCTCAACCTGAACTTCCTGCTTGTGTTGGTGTCCGGCATCGCGGCCGCCATTGTGCTTGGCAGCGCGATCATCCCCATGCTGATGGAGAACTACCCCGTCGCGATGCGCGCTTCGTTTTTTGGGCTCATCGTCGCGAGCGTCGTGGTCCCATTTCGGATGATTTCGTTCGAGAAGACGTCCACGATTTCGCTCGTAGCAATTTGCATGACGCTGGGTGTGGTGTTCGGGTTCGTCGTGACCAACCCGGGCAACTCATTCGACATGGCCACCGAATGGACGACCGTCGAATCGCGAGGTGAGTCGCTTAAGGACGTGACCCGGCGAGGTCCAAGCGGGCTTTCGAACGAACAAGTTTTTGGCGGACCAAAACGCACCGTTACGGCAGGCTTCGCCGAGGCAGACCCCACCAAATTTGCGGAGCTTGAGGCCCTTCACCGAAAGAACAAAATCCAGTGGTCGACAAGGATGCACTCAAAGCACGCAGCAAACCGTACGAAGACGTGGTCGTCCCGGCGGGCACGCCGGTTCAAATGCCTCGACCGGCGTTGTGGTTTGTATTCGTCGCGGGGGTCATCGCCATCTGCGCCATGATTTTGCCGGGCATCAGCGGGTCTTACATCCTGCTGATCCTGGGCGTGTATTTCTTCATCTTGAATGCTTTGAAGGGATTTCTGTCGACGTTGGCGCACGGCGAGCTGCCGCTGACTCAAGGTTCCTACGTGGTCGTGTTTGTGTTGGGGTGTGCGATTGGGATCTTGAGCTTTGCACGCTTCCTGAGCTACATGCTGCACAACCATGCGCCGGGTACACTCGCGGTGCTTGTGGGACTAATGCTCGGCTGTCTTCGTGGCATCTGGCCATTTCGCCACAGCATCGACGGCGTAGAAGCGAATTTCATCCCGGCGAGTTTTGACAGCAGTGTTGGTGTGGCTCTGGTATGCGTGCTCGCCGGAATGGCGGTGGTAGGCACGTTCACTTGGCTTGGCCGCGCCAAAGAAGAAGGCACAGCGAATGCGTAGTCTATGGATAGGTCTCTTTTGTTTGGTTCCCGCTGTGGCATTCGCCGATGCAGGGATGGATGCTGGTTCCGATATGGATGCCGCGACGGACATGGGTTCGGATGCCGCATTGGACATGAGCGGTGACGCCGCAGGCGACATGGCCGCGGACATGACCACCGCGCCGGACATGTCGACCATGGACGTAGGCGAGGACGCCACCCCAGACGTCGCTGCGGCCGAGTTTTTCACGTTTTCCGGCGTCGTCACGCTCTCGGGGGCATCCGACTTTGGCGCCGTGAACGTTGCCATCTCGAGCAATGAATTAAATCGTCAAACGTTCACGAATGTGGATGGTGCGTTCTCGTTCGCGGCCCTTCCGCCCAATGTCTACACCATTTCCATCACGTTTCCCGGCTACTTGCCGATCCAAGACACCGTGGACTTGCAGGGCGACGCCAGCCGTAATTACTCGCTGTCTGTGGGTGTCGAACACGCGTTGCGCCTCGACGTTCGTTTTGCCGACTCGCCGCCAGCAGAGGTCGCGTTTTTGGCCCAACAGGGAAACCTGCGACGGGAGCTCGTGGTGCCCGTCTCACAGGGGTTGGCCGTTTGGGACCAGCCACTGACGGAAGGATCCTGGGTGATGACAGTCTCGGCCGATGGGTATCGCCCGACGGATGTGCTTGTGGACCTGACCGCAGACCGACAGTTTAACGTCATGTTGACCCGTGCGCCCGACCCGACGTTTTCGACGAGCACCGATTGTGCTTGCACCTCAGTTGCCCGCCCCGCATCCACCCCGCTGCTCATGGCGTTTGGTCTTTTTGTGGCGGGATGGCTCATCCGACGGCGCTAACTACTCGAGGGTTGAACCCTCGACGGTATGCGCGGTGTCGTCGTGCATGCTAATGCCGGGAAGGGCGTACCAGCTGCCGCCGGTGTTGTCGCGAAGCGTGGAGTCGCGAATCTCAAGCTCACCGGAATGATCGTTCGAGACAAAAAAGATGGCCGCTCCGTGGGCGTTGACGCGGTTATCACGAATCATCGAACCATAGACGGCGAGCCTCATGAAGTTGCCGTCGTTGTAGATCGCGCCACCGCTTCCACCGCCCGGTGTGCCGTCTTGCGCCGGATTGCCTCCGTTGCCAACCGCAGCGTTGTGCGAAAACAGGCTGTTGTAGATCGACCACGACACGCCGATGCTGCTTAATGCCCCACCGTTCGCACACGTGTTCCCGAGTTCTTGGGCGCCGCCGAACGTCGAGTTCACAACGTACACGGGCAGGCCGTCGTATTGGCTCGTTGCGCGGATCGCTCCGCCCCCTACGTCAGGGCCTTGCTCTTTGCATCGATTGTGGAAGAAGCGCGAGTTGACGACCTTCAGCCGGCCACCTCGCACCCAGATGGCGCCCCCGCCGTCGTACGGGTCCTCGCCGCGTGAATCGCCGTCGACAAACGTCAGGTTTTGAAGCGTCAGCCTCGGGTGGTCTTGGTTGTCACAATGGCTTGTTGTCCACGTCAAGGACTCGTCACAGGTGTTCATGTACAAGATGCGCGTGCGATTCTGCCCGCTCAGCGTCACCTTCCCTGCTCCGTCGACGACAATGTCTGGATCGGCGTCATTCCGAATGCGCAGCGGTTGGTCGAGCGCGATGGTGACCGGGTCTGGGCCGCAGTCAAAGACGATGGTGCCCCCAGCCGTCAAGGCCTGTTGAAGGACCTCCTGCGTGCAACTCGCCGCGGTCCCATCACCCACAACATGGTCAGGAGAGGACGTGTCGGCAGGGGCAGCCTCTGGTGGGACCGGATACCCCCCCATCCAGCCTGCCGCGGGTGCGTCGTCCCCGAAGTCGGTTGGGGGTACATCGACCACGCTCCTGCCGTCGTCGCCGCACGCGGCCATGAGCAAAACGAGCAAGACAGACTTTGGCGTGTGCACGAGACCTCCTACTTTGCCAACCTTGGTCGGCCGGCACCATCAAACTCCACGCGCGACATCGCGACGAGCGGATCGTGTTCGAACACGAGGAACCAGTCCTCCCGCGCTGCGTGGTAGAGCACTTCGCGTTTTTCCTCCAACGTGACCAGTGGCTGCAGGTCGTACCCCATGACGTAGGGGTCACGGAGGTGCGACGAGGTTGGAATCAGGTCCGCGAGATGCACGTAGGTGGCGTTGGGGGTGCTGACTTTGACGATCTGCATACCAAAGGTGTGTCCGTTTTGCGGAAACACCTCGATGCCCGGCAGGATCTCGCTCGGTCCATCCACGAGGCGCAGTTCGGGCGCGTCCGGGCCCTCGAACACGGCGAGGTCCTCTTTGCGGTAACTGCCGCCGTCGCGAGCGCTGGGTGAATTCGCCCAGCCCCAGTTTTTTCGCTGCACCCAGTGGATTGCCCGCGGAAAGCTCGGCGCGACCGCACCATCGGCGCCCTGTTTCGCCACACCCCCGGCGTGGTCGAAGTGCAGATGCGTCAAAACGACGTCATGAATGTCGTCGGGCGTCAGGCCGTGGACAGCGAGCGCAGCGTTCAGGGCGATGTCTTGTGCGTTGATTTTGTAAATGTGGCGTTCTTTGTCGGTCCAACGGTTGCCCATGCCCACATCGACCAACACGTTTCGGTCCTCGTACTGCACCAGAAGACATCGACATGCGAGGTCGATCCGGTGTTGGTCGTCGGCGGGATTGGTGCGGTCCCAGAGGGTTCGGGGGATGATGCCGAACATGGCTCCGCCGTCGAGCGCAAACATGGATTCGACGAGTGGGACTACGGTGTGGGGTCGCAGAGTCATTCTTTAGATCTGGTAGATGGGGAAGAAATCGCCGAGGGGGTCTTCGGGCAGGCAGTCGGCGATGGATTGGATGGTGTAGGTCTCCAAAATCCGAATGGTTGCCTCGCGAATCTCGCTCCAGACCGGCCAAAACGCACGCTGACACGGGGTCGGTTCGTCGTCGCTGGTGGTACGGTCTTCGTAGGCAACCGGGGCAACGGGTCCGTCGAGATGCCGGATGACCTCGATGAGGTGAATCTCGCTCGCAGGGCGCGCAAGAAGGTAACCACCGTTGGCACCGCGACGGCTTTTGACGAATCCACCTCGTTTGAGGTCGGCCATGATGCCCTCAAGGAACTTGTGTGGCAGCGCCTCGCGCTCCGAGATGGTTTGAATGGTCATGGGCTCGCGGGTACGCGCGCCGGCCATCGTGACGAGAGCACGAAGCCCATACATGGTGCGTGCGCTGATATCCATGGCGGTCCAAAGCTAGGGGGTCGACTAAAACTCGCAGATATCACCGATGCCGTCCATGTCGGCGTCGCTCTGGTCGGGATTGAACAGACCTGGGCAGTTGTCGCATCGGTTCGGGAAACCATCATTGTCGTCGTCTGGCCCGGTGCAGTCGCACACGTCGCCAATCCCGTTTGCGTTAGCGTCCATCTGATCGGGATTGGCGATCGTTGGGCAGTTGTCGCACGACGAGCCCACACCGTCGCCGTCGGGGTCGTCCTGTTGGTCGTTACGCAGGCTGGGGCAATTGTCGCACAGGTCGCCGATACCGTCTGAGTCCGAGTCGAGCTTGTTCGCCTGCTGGGCACCAATGGACAGTTGTCGCATGCGTCCGGCACGCCATCTTGTCGGCGTCGACGCCGTCGCTTGCGACGACCTTGCACATCGCAGGCGTTCCCCAAACCATCGCCGTCTGGTCAACTTGGTCTTCGTTGGGACCGACTGGCAGTTGTCGCAGACGTCGCCCACGCCATCGCCGTCCTTGTCAAGCTGGTCCTTGCTGCGTTTAGCAAAGCGCACGCATCGCCGACGGTGTCTGCGTCGGCATCGTTCTGATTTTGATTGGGCACATTGGCGCAGTTGTCGCGCGTTGGGGATCTCGTCGCCGTCCCGGTCGGTGTCGCAGACATCCCCGATGGCGTCTTCGTCGATGTCACTCTGGTCGGTATTGGCAGCGCTCACGCAGTTATCACATGCGTCGCCGACGCCGTCTTCGTCCTCGTCTTCTGTGCATGGGGTTTGGCGCACTGAAACAGTTGTCGCAGGCGTCGCCGACCCCGTCCAAATCGAGGTCGTTTGCAGCGGATCGGGCGCGCTTGGGCAGATGCTCACCACGTCGCCGAACCCATCGGAGTCCTCATCCTCCTGACCGGGATTGGCGATTTCGACGCAGACGTCGCACGCATCGCCAGCGCCGTCGCCGTCGCCGTCGTCTTGGTTTGGATTGGCAACCGAGGGGCAGTTGTCGACTTCGTTGAGGAGCCCGTCTCCGTCAATGTCGTCGTCGCATGCGTCGCCCTTGCCGTCGCCGTCGACGTCGGACTGGTCGTTGAACAAGTCTGGGCAGTTGTCACAGGCGTCGCCGGCAGAATCGAAATCCGAATCCGCTTGGTCACGGTTCTTAACGCTTGCGCAGTTGTCGCACACATCGCCGAGTCCGTCGGCATCGGTGTCCAGCTGTGTTGCGTTGAGGACACGTGGGCAGTTGTCCTCGTTATCCGGAACGCCGTCGTCGTCAAAATCCGCACCGCTACACGCGATAAGCCCCAACATCAAACCACCACTAAGCCAACGTGCAACGCGCATCCTGCCCTCGATTTAACAGATTCGGACCTGAGCCCGGAAACATCGAGCAGCCTACTACGAGTCGGGATCGCACGCCAACGAATCGCCCAAGGCTCAGCCCGCGTCGTTTTTGCGGCGACGTGACGCGAATGCCGCGCCGCCGGCGAGCAACAATCCGAGCAGGGTCGTGGGCTCGGGTGTGCCGTGAACGTCGGCTTCAAACCACGCTTGGTTCGCCGGTTTTCGCTCGACGGGCTTGTTGGAGACGGCCACAAACGACGTCCATTGGGTGACCAAGGACCAACCCAAACCGATCTGGGTGGCTTCCTCGACGATCTCCGTCTGTGGCCGCGACGGCTCAGACCGCATCAGCTCATGTGTGAGCGCCCCTACACGCTTTCGCGCCCACGTGCGACCGACGAGCCTCGCCTCATCGGTGGACGGGACGGTATCGGTTGCAATGCCAATGGCTTCGTTGCGGCTCACGCCCACCACGTGAGCTTGCCCCGTCCAGCGACCGTCGATTCGACCAATCGCGCGGACCGACTGCCCCTCAAACAGATCGGGCAGTTGCGCAGGATACTGGTCTAGGACGTTGGCCTGTGGCAGCTCGAGCACAAGGTTTGTAAGCGCCGGGGTCGCGATTCGCATCGCCAACGAGCGCGCTTGGGCGACCGCGCCGGGTCCATCGGTCAGATACGCTGCATGCCCCTGCCCCATCGATGCGACCTCGTCGAGCAGGAAGCGGTTCACGCTTCCGCCTACGCCAATGGCGTAGACACGAGCCTCGCCCCGAAGTTGGTCGACGAGCGTGATGACTTCGAAGTCGTTGCCGATGTAGCCGTCGGTGAGAAAGACCACAATTCGCAAGCGGCCCTCTCCTGGAGGGGTCTGCAAAGCCTGCCGAATGCCGGAGGTCATTTCGGTGCCGCCCTGGCTCTCCAGCGAGTCGACGTAGGCGTGACCACGCTGCACGTTTTCTGGATTGGCGATGAGCGGTGTCTGAGTGAACTCGGTGGGCAGGTCGCTGAATCGGATCACCCTGAAGGTGTCGTCGGGTCGCAGTTGGTCGAGCGCCTGATGCATGAAGGCCCGACTCGCCTCGATGGGGTCGCCCATCATCGACCCGCTGCAATCGAGCAGAAACACGATCTCGCGGCTTGAGACCTGCTCGGGTGCTACGTGCAAAGGCGGTTCAACCAAGGCGCTGAAAAACGTTGTGTCGGTCGCGGCATCGTAGGTGGTGGTCACCGACGCTGCGGGCAGGTCGTCAGCCAACTTCCAACGAAACTCGAAGTCCTCGTTTTTCACAGACCCTTTTGTCTCAAACGACACCCCGGCAACTCCCAAGGGTCGTGTCTGTATGCTGTGTGTGGCGCTGCCGTAGGTCTTCAGAGCAAGCCCCGGTGACACGGTGCCGCGAATCTGAAGGTCCGACGCGGGGATCGTCTCGGGAACGGCGCCAAAGACCTGACCTCCCAGCTGATTTTTGGACATGTCGGGGGTGTAACGGGGCCCAACGCGTGTCGGGATATGCAGAACGTATTCGCCGTCGCGTCGCTCCGCGTGGTGCACGTAGCGCAGGCGTACGGTGACACTGCTGTTGGCCGGGATGTTGGCGATCGACTGCGAAAACACGTTGGGACGCTGCTGAACGACCAAGGCCGCGGATTTACCCTCCGACTTTGCCTCATCAAACGTCTGCTGGGCCTCGGCTCTTCGTTGGATCGTCGCGGTCACGGTCTCGTCGGCTACGACGTACTCCATGGCGTAAACCGCTGACTCGTCGTGAAGTGGAAACACGTAGTTGGCGTCCACAGGTTGGTCGTTGGGATTAAAGAACACCTGCTCCAACGAGACGTCGGCGAGGTCTCCGACAACGGTTGCGTTGTAGCTCGCGCGGACGCTTGGCAATTGCGCCCACGAACCGTCGGGCAGCAACACCTCTGCCGCGGCTTCTCCGTTCCACGTGTCGCGGGCCGCGGTCACGGCGCCGCGTGCAGGTGATGACCATTCGGTTTCGTTTGCACCGTCGTATTCCAAACGGTCGATGGCGATGGCGGCGACCACAAAAAACGCGAACCACATCGTGATCACGCCCCCGGTCGCAAGCGCCACCCACCGCCAGTTTCGGGAACGTGCGGCCAGCGCGATACCGCCGGCGAAGGCGAGCAGGGTCGCGGCTAAAAAAACTACAATGGCGATCGTCATGGGTTCTCCTTGATGTTCAATCGATGAAAGACTTCGTGATCAAATGCCTCGCGGGTGGCCTCGTCAGCCCCCGGCGGATAGGTGCGTTCAACGGCCGTCCACACGTGCGTCGGGTCGGCCAGCCACATCCAAATCGCGTGCTCTAACGTCGCGACGTGTTGGCCGTGGTTCGACACGTACGTCGCGCGAACGACGTGTGTTTGCCCGTCGCGCGCGATTCTCCACGTCGCCCCTGGATGCGCGGCTCCAGTGACGCCGATGCGTTGAACGTCCCAACCCGCTCCAGCCATGCACTCCTCGGGCGAGTGCAAGTGCCGCACGGGTGAGCTCGTTCGCACGAGCAGGACACCAAATGGGCCGTAGGTCGCGCGCGATGCACCGCCGCCATACGCTGTGAAGTAGCTCTGCTCCAACGGAGTCAGACCTTGTGGCTTGGCCAGAAAGCCAGCGACAAACGACGGAACCTGCGGTGCGGCGACGGGTTTGGACACGTCGATGGGTCGCGCCGGCGCAAACGCGAGCGTGGCAAATCCGAGCACGACCATTCCAACGGCCACGCGTGGCGTTGGGGCTGGAAGCGCAAGCCGGGTGGGCGTTGAGGCACAACGCGCGGACCACAAGACGACCGGGGCAAGCGCGGCGCCTAGACAAAACAGACCTACGAGGTCGTGCCATGGCTGCGACATCACATCCAACCCGAGCACGTCGCGATGAACAATGCCCTCGGCCAAGAGAAAGACCCGCAGGGTGTTGGCCGCCAATCCTGCCGCAAGAACCACGCCTGCCCCAACGATGGCATCCCACATCCGCGGCCGGCGCACGGCGGACAGCAACACGTACGCGACGGTCAAGATCATCAGACCCCGCGCGCCCGAGCACGGCAAGTCGACCAAGACGCGCACACCTCGCACGGTCAGCTCGACACCGTGAAGTGTGGTGCCTTCCTCGAACACACGAAGCATCGCGAACGCCCCCTGCGCGGAGACCCACTGCAGGGCATGGCCTACAAGCCGTTGAAGAATGCGCTCAACCGGAAGTGAGAATGCGAAGGCGAGGGCCAGCCACGCGGGCGAGACACGCCGCTTGCGCTCGCCCAACCGCAACATCCTCGCTACGGCGAAGATATCGACGCACAGCATCAACGCGCCGATGACATTGACTGCGAGCACATTGCCAACCGCGCGCACCACGGCCGAGACACCGAGCCAAGTCCACGCCAGCGACGTGTTGTGGTTTGTGTCGACCGGGCTTCGATACGACCACAAAGCCACGGCCGCAAGCGCCAGAAAGACGAACTCCCCATCGCTCGCCCATGCGGGATCCGTCCATGTGCGCCACAACCATGTGACAGGCTCGAAGGCGAGGATGGCAGAAGCTGCCAAGACCAACGGAATCAGGAATTGTGGACGTCGCATGGGAAGACCTAGCTCAAGACTAGGCTCCACTTTGCCGTCTGGTTGCGCAGGGAAAACGAAGCTGGTTTGGAAAGTTGGTGGAGTGTTTTTGCAGAAGTTGTGCAGGCCCCTTCGTCTGTGCTCACGCGGCATGGACGCTACGCTTGAACGCACTGTCGACGGCTGCTACACCCTTGGCGTCGATCAAATATAACGAAGGAATGATGATGAACCGAGTTTCTGCGCTTCTGCTTTGTGCCCTTTTGGTTGCTGCTTGCGGTGACGATTCCAGCTCGTCCAACAACACGACGAACAACGCAAACAACACCAACAACACCAACAACACCAACAACACCCACAACACCAACAACACGAACAACACCAACAACACCAACAACACCAACAACACGAACAACACCAACAACACGAACAACACGAACAACACCAACAACACCAACAACATGCCGGGTGCTGACGTGCAGGAGGTGGAGCCCAACAACAGCGACGAGGAAGCCACTCCGTTTAACGTGGGGCAGTCGATCGGTGGCAACATCGCAGCCGGTTCAGGCGACACCGCAGACGCGGACGCGTTTGTCGCGGCGCTTGTTGGCGGGACGGTCCTTGAAGTGGAGTTCACCAGCGTGGATGCGAGCCTGCAGCCCGTGGTTGGCGTCTATGATGAGGATGGGTACGTCGAGCGTTATCTGGTCGGAGACGGCAAACGTCAGGTGTTCATTCCATTTGACGGAAACTACTACATCTACGTGTTTGACGAGCGCGGTGACATGCAACACGGCGGTGACGCCGCCACCTACGTGCTGCAAACACGCACTGTGGACGTGACGCCCACAGCGTTCGGAATTCCGGGCGACGTTCAGGGTGACGCGAACGACGGCGCGATCGATGTGTACACCTACACGCCTGGCCAAGACGAAGCCATCGTCGTTGAGTCGGTCGCGGGGCGTCAGCCGATCGCGAGCGACTTGGATACGGTGTTGTTCGCGTACGGCGCCGAAGACGGAACGGTGGGCTACGACGACGACATCGACAGCGAGAACGAAAACTACGACTCGCGCATGGTGTTTCCGGGTTCAGCGGGCCAAGAGTATTGGATCGTGGTCGACCACTACGAAAACACCACCAATGGCGCCTACCAACTCAAAGGTTCCCTGACCGACGACGACATCCAAGCCCCGCAAGACATTGCCGTTGGCGAGGTCAAAAGCGGCAACATCGACGCCGTGGAGGGCGAAGCGTTCGACACCGACTTCTACGTGCTCACAGCGCCTGCCGGCTCCGTGGCGCGCATCGAGCTCACCTCCACCACAGGCGACCTGCAGCCCACTCTCACCGTCGCCATCGACACGGTGTTTGGCCTGTTCCCGATCGCAACAGCCCTCCCCTTTGGCGGAACAGCCGCATTGGAGCTTGGCACATCGACCGAGGGCGAGCAGGACTACTGGATCTTCGTGGACGACGCTCGCAACGTACCGATCGACGGCAGCACCGCGGAAGACGTGGGATCCGATACATTCATGTATTCGCTCGCCGTCGCAGCCGTCGCGTGGACGCCTTCCACCCAGACCTTGCCGTTCACGGCAACGCCCTCGCTGACCCAAGGTACGTTCGCGTGGTACACGGTGAGCCAGCCGGCGAACTCGATCGTTGCCGTCAGCTCGTCAACCGCGACGGCCGACCGTAGCACCACACTCGCCTCGCTCATCGACGGCGTGGACGACACGCTGGACCCATCCACGGCGTTTTTCAACATTGCGGCGGATGCGGTCGCGCAGGAGGTGACGTTCGGCGTTCGTGAATCGTTCTTCCGCAATGCCGACGCGACGGTTGACGCCAAAGTGATTTCGCTGGCCGGCGTCAACTTTACCGCTGTTGCCGAGGTGGAGCCCAACGACACCGTTGCGGCACCGCAACCTGTTACTGCCCCTGCTGCTGTTTCAGGTGTCACCACAGGCGTCGACATCACCGACGAGCAGCCCGACATCTACGCGGTCGCGTTGACGGCGGGTCAGACGTTGGTCGCATACACGGCTGAAGGGGCTGATGCTGCGACCGACGATGCGGACACCGTGGTTCGCGTGCTCGATGGTGCTGGCGCGGTGCTCAACGAAAACGACGACTACGCCGGCCAAGAAGCGACGTTCTTCAGTGCGGTCACGTACACAGCAACTGCCGACACTACCGTTTACGTCGAAGTTGTCGGATACTGTGACGATACCGAGTGCACCAACGGCGACTACACGGCCAACATCATCGTTCAGTAAGAGCAACACATGGCACTGATCCTCGTGGTGGACGACGACCCTCACATTCGTGAGGTGTTGTCGTTCGCGCTCGAACAGGTTCACCACGAGGTGGTCGAGGCCACCAACGGGCTGGAAGCCGTGGCTGCAGCGGCTTCGCGCGAGTTCGATTTGATCGTGCTCGACGTCATGATGCCGGAGCTCGACGGCACCGAGGCGTGTCGCCGCATTCGCGCTCAGAGCAACGTCCCCATCATCATGTTGTCGTCACGCGACGACGAGTTCGACCGCGTCCTTGGGCTGGAGATCGGCGCCGACGACTACGTCACCAAGCCGTTCAGCCCGCGCGAGCTGGTGGCGCGGGTCAAGGCGCACTTGCGCAGAGCATCCTTTGTGGACGCGCCGGTCTCACAAGAAGGCGAGGTTGTGCAGCACGGCGCTGTTCGTCTGGACGTGGAAGCGTTTGACGTGCGTGTAAACGGCCAGATGATCGAACTGACACCCACAGAGTTCGCGGTCTTGCGCACATTGCTGCGACGACCACGCAAAGTCTTCACGCGCGACGAGTTGATGCAACACGCGTACGACGTCCACACGGTGGTCAGCGATCGCACGATCGACAGTCACATCCGGCATATTCGTGAGAAGTTCGGCGTCGTGTCCGTTGACCCTGTCGAAACCGTTCACGGGCTCGGCTACCGCGCTGGCGCCTGCACGTGAGGCGCCCAAGCGTCCGAACAGTCCTCGTGACATTGTCCACTGCGGTGTTGATCACACCCTTGGTCAGTGTTTTTGCGCTTCGGATTTACGACACAGAGCTGATCCGTCAGACCGAGACCGAGCTCATCGCCCAAGCGGCCTTTGTGCAAGGCGCCTACCGACAGGCGTACGCGCGATGCCTTGTGACCCAAGATATCGACCCCACGACAGCCGGCATCGCCGCAAAACGTCTGATTGACGTCGAGGTCTCGCCCGACGGAAGCCGCCGGTTCCGCCCGGTGCCTCCAGTGCTCGACATGCGCACGTCAGCGATTCTTCCACCATCGCCTGACCCCGAGGCCGCCACACGGGACAGCGCGGACATCTGTGGACTCAGCGCGGGTCGGGACATCGCCGAGTTGTTGGTCGAGGCGCAAGAAGTCACCCTTTCCGGCATCCGGATCACGGACGCATCGGGGACCATCGTGGGCTCGACTCGCCGAGAGGATATCGGCCTTGTTTGGCGAACCGAGGAGGTCCAGAAAAGCCTCGACGGCAACGTCGTGCGGCAGGCGCGCGCGCGCGTCAGCGAGAGTCCTGACCCCGCGTTGGACTCGCTGAGCCGACGCGGCGCTGTGCGGCTCTTCGTCGGGTTCCCGGTGTGGAATCAAGACCGCATCATTGGCACGGTCGTCGTATCGCGCACCCCGGTAAGTCTGCAAAAGGCGTTGTACACCAACCGCGCACTGTTTGCGGGGCTTCTTGGCTTGGTGGCGCTGGTAAGCCTGGCGTTGTCGATGCTGGCGTCGTGGGCCATTGGACGGCCTGTCCGAAGCTTGATCCAACAGATCCGCGCCATCGAATCGGGGCAGCCTGCGGTCGAGCTGAAGTCCCCCGGAACGGCGGAGTTTGAAGAACTTTCGCGCGCGGTCGCGCAGATGGACGCCGCGCTTCGTGAGCGCAACGCCTACGTCCTCAACTTTGCCCGCAATGTCTCGCACGAATTCAAAACGCCGCTGACCTCGATCCAGGCGCGGTCGAATTGCTGCAAGAGTACGACAGCATGCCTGCCGAAAAGCGAGCGGGTTTTCTGGCAAACATCGCCTCGATGCCGAGCGCCTCGGCCGGCTCGTCACACGCCTTCATGAGCTTGCCCGTGCCGAAACGACCCGCTCGGGCGACGACAGAGCCGAGGTCTACAGTGTAGCGACCGACATCGCGCGGGAATTTACAGCCGGGGGGTTCGAGGTTTGTGTCGGTGGCGATGCTGCTTGGGTGGCAGCGCCGAAGGACTTTTGGATTCCATGGTTCGAAATCTTGTCGAGAACGCCAGAACGCACGGGCGCGGACCGGTCGAGGTGAATCCATCCGCAGGGTCGAAACATCTATGTGGATGTGTCCGACTGCGGCGACGGGATTTCCGCGAACAATCGCGACCAGATCTTTGAAGCCTTCTTCACGACCGCGCGCACGACTGGCGGCACGGGGCTTGGTTTAAGCATCGTTCGCGCCATGGCTCGACAACACGGCGGCAACCTTGTGCTGTTGGACGAAAAAAAGACCACCTTCCGTCTCATTCTCCCCGTCGCAGAACCCGATGTGTGACAAAATGGTGACAGACTTCACAAAGTGATAGTTTTACCAAACTCCCTTCATCTCAAGGCTGAGGTGACATGAACATCAAAGTTCCGGGTCTTGAGGACCCATCACAGGTTGAATCACTTCTTGAGTCCCTGCGCCGCGAGGCATCGTCGCAGATGGACCGGTCGAGGCAGATTTACTGCAATCGAGACCTGAATCTTGAAAAGGTTGACTGCGTCGGGTTCGACATGGACTACACCCTCGCGCCTTACCATCAGGACGCGCTCGACGCGTTGTCGGTCAAGCTGACGTTGGAGCGACTGGTCAAGGAGCGCGGGTATTCTCCAGACATCCTGGGGATTGAACCTGTGCCCGACTTCGCGATTCGTGGTTTGGTGATCGACACGTGGAAGGGCAACGTCCTCAAAATGGATGCCCATCGCCACGTTGGTGCGGGGTATCACGGGTTTCGCGAGCTCACGGCCGAGGAGCGCAAGGAGTACCGAGACGCGACGATTCGTTTGAACGACAGCTCGCGCTTCTGGCTTGTGGACACCCTGTTTGCGCTTCCAGAGGCGTTCTTGTACGCCGCCATCATCGACCATCTGCACCGCACGGAACCCGACCGTCAGCACGATTTCAAACGTCTGTACGGGGACATCCGGTATTGCATCGACCTCGCCCATCGGGATGGCTCGATCAAGACCGAGATCATGGGGAACACCGAGAAATACATTCGCGGCAAAGACGAAGACCTTGCCCTGACGCTGCATAAGTTCCGCAGCTCTGGCAAACGTCTGTTCTTGCTGACGAACAGCTTTCCAGTGTTTTCGTCCCACGTGATGCGCCATCTGCTCGACGGTGTGTTGCCTGAGTACCCGTCGTGGAAAAACTACTTCGACATCATCATCGCTGGCGCCTCCAAGCCGACGTTCTTCACCGAGCGTGCGCCGTTTCTCATCGCCGACGAAGATGGGAAAATCTTGGGCGAGGAGTACCAGTCGCTGGACAAAGACGTCATCTATCAGGGCGGAAACCTTGTAGATTTTGAGCGCATGTCCGGGATTGGAGGCGAACGTGTGGTCTACGTGGGCGACCACATCTACGGCGACATCGTGCGCAGCAAAAAGTCGAGCGCGTGGCGTACGGTCATGATCGTCCAAGAGATGCAGGGCGAGCTGTCCAAGTCCGACGCGCTTCGCGAAGAGTTGTCGCGACTCGATGCCGTCGATTCCGAGGTCTTTCGTTTGACCGAACGACTGACATTTGATCAGAAGCTGGTGTACCGAATCGACGCCTTGATCGAAGAGGGCAACGGGTTTGACGTCGACGCCCTGAAGATCGCGCGCAAAGAGTTGGTCAAGACGCGTGACCAGCTTCGACGACGTCGAAAGGAACTGTTGGTCGAGCTCGACGACGCGGAGAACGCGCTTGAGCGGCAGTTCAATCCGTACTGGGGTTTGATCTTTCGGTTGGCGAACGAAAACACGTTGTTCGGGGAACAAGTCGAGGACTATGCGTGTCTCTACACAAGCCACGTCTCGAATTTCTTGAACTATTCACCGCTTCACTATTTTCGGGCGCCGCGCCAGTTGATGCCGCATGAACGTTACTAGAGCCGACCTCGCAGCTTTTGTCTTGGCCAGCATTTGGTTGTGGGGCGTCCCTGCGCTCGCCCAGACCAAGCCGGAGCTCTGGATCGAAGGCAAAGGCGGCAATCCGCAGCGGGACGCGGCGCTGAAGTACTCGACGTACGCCTCGTTGGCCGAAAAGGTCAGCCCAGCTGTCGTAAACATCGTGGTGACGTTTCGTGATGGCTCCGAGGCTTCGGGCGAGGGCATCGGATTGGGTTCGGGATTCATCATCCATCCTACGGGCCTATTCTTGACGAACAATCACGTGGTTGAGGGAGCCGACACGGTCAAGGTTCGGCTGTTCGACAATCGCGAGATGGATGCAGACTTTGTCGGGATCGACCCCGAGACCGACATCGCGCTGATGCGCATCGTCAATGCCAAAGACCTGCCAACCGTGACCCTTGGAGACTCCGATCGCATGTCGGTCGGCGCGCCGGTGGTCGCTGTGGGCAACCCACTTGGGCTGGGACACACGATCACAGCCGGCATCATCAGCGCGCTGGGCCGGCGCAACCTCAATCCAGGCGGAAAAGACAACTCCGCGGACTTCATTCAGACCGATGCGTCCATCAATCCTGGCAACTCCGGAGGACCACTTCTCTCGGCCGACGGTGAGGTGATCGGCATCAACACCGCGGTCAATCGCTCTGCCCAAGGGATCGGATTTGCCCTGCCCATCAACGTGGTCAAGGCGCTGTTGCCCCAGCTGCACGACAATGGTTTTGTGCGCCGAGCTTGGCTTGGCGTGCGCGTCCAAGAGGTCACCCCAACCCTGGCGAAGTCGTTTGGGATGAAACGCCCAACCGGCGCACTCATCACCGAGATCGTCGAGAAGAGCCCCGGGCAGAAGGCGGGGTTCATGGCGGAGGACGTGGTGTTGTCGTTCGCCGGCACCGAGATTCGCACGTCAGACGCGCTGCCTTGGCTCGTGTCCACGCACACCGTTGGGACCACGGCCGAGGCCGTCGTATTGCGTGACGGAAAGCAAAAACACTCAACGTCGTCGTCGAGGAAATGCCCAACCAGAAGTTTCCAACTCTGCCCAAAAAAGCAGCAGCTTTGGGTGTTACGGGACAGCTTGGGATCCAAGTCAAATCGCTCAGCACAGCGCTCGCGACCCAGCTTGGTGCCCGAGATGCGCGCGGCGTGGTTGTCTCGGAGATCACGTCGGAATCGCCAGCGCGGGCATCAGGGCTGCGTCGACGTGACATCGTCACACAGGTTGGCACGTCCGATGTCGCAAGCGTCGAGTCGTACGAAGCGGCGATCTCGGCGTACAAGGGAGGCGATGTGATTCGCTTGCGTGTGCTTCGGGCGGGGCGCACGGTGTTTGTAGCCTTCGAGCGCTGATTGACACTTGACCCCCTTCAGCCCTAGTTTACGCACCGCTGTGCGGGCCTCAGCCAAAGACATTCTTGTGTTACAATGGAACGACATTCGGGGACAACGACGCGCACAGGACGTGCTTGAGCGCGCCATCGCAGCGGACCGAATGCACCATGCCTACCTGTTTGTTGGGCCGCTGGGCGTTGGTAAGTTCAGTACGGCGTTGGCGCTCGCGACGGCGCTGAACTGCTTAGAGCGCCCCTCCGATGCGTTCGCTGCGGGCTGTGGCCGATGCAGCGCCTGCCGCAAGATCGAAAGTCGACAACACCCGGACGTTCACACCGTCGAGCCAGACGGCCAATTCATTAAGATTGACCAAGTGCGTGCCGTCCAAAAAGCCGCGAGCACCCGACCTTACGAGGGTCGTTTTCAGGTCATCATCATCGACCGTGCGCATCAAATGGGGGACGAAGCCGCGAATGCCATCCTCAAGACCCTCGAAGAACCGCCGGTCTCGATGCGCTTTGCGTTGATCACAGACCAACCCAACCGCCTGCTTGACACCATCCGTTCACGCTGCCAGGTGCTGCGTTTTGGCAGCTTAGACCCCGACGAAGTGACCGAACTCCTGGCCGAAAAAGCACGCTCGCTCACACCGCCACCCGAGGCGGCGTTTCTGCCGGTTGCCGCGCGTTTTGCCGAGGGCAGTCCGGGTCGCGCGTTTGCGCTTCTGGAGTCCGGTGTGCTTGAGCGTCGCGTCGATGTGGTCCGCCAGATGCTCGCGATCAATCCCGCCCACCCGGCACAACTCCTTGACGTCGCCGAGGCCATGCAGAAAGACAAACAGCTGTTGTTTGAGTATCTGGATATCCTGAAGGTGTTTCTTCGTGACGTGATGCTCGTCAAAACGCTCGGAGACGCCCACCGCTGCGTGAATCAAGATTTGCCCGAGCAGATCCAAGCGCTTGCGAACGCGCTCACGATGGACGATGTCTTGGGACGTTTGGACGTCTTGGACCGGGCATCGCGGCTGCTTGAACGTCCCATCAGCCCGCAGCTCATCGCCGAAGATCTGTTACTCAAGCTTGCCCCACCGAGTCCCTCATGACCGCCCAACCCGACTTTTTGAACAACCCGCCGTTTCGCGGAAAACGCAACCTTTACAACGTTGTAACGATTGAGTTTCGCACGTCCTTTTTGAAGCGAGATGTGGACGCACGCGAGCTGATGTTGCATCCGGGCGACCAGGTGGTGGTGGATACGAATCGGGGCCCGGCCATCGCCAAAGTTTGCTCGCCGGTCCATCGCAAGGTCATGCCGCCCGACCAGATGATGCGGGTGTTGCGCAGAGCCACCGACCAAGACTTGCAGCAGCAGGAGACCAACGAGGAGCTCGAGAAGAAGTGTTACGCCTTTGCGATCAGCCGCATCCGGGATCGTGACCTGGACATGAAACTTGTGCGTGTGCAGGTCATGCAAGATGGGTCTCGCGTGGTGTTCTACTTCAGCTCCGAGGGACGCGTCGACTTTCGCGACCTTGTCAAAGACCTCGCCCATCACTTCCGCACCCGCATCGAAATGCACCAGATCGGCGTGCGTGATGGCACACGAATGATTGGCGGCATCGGCCCGTGCGGACGCGAGCTTTGCTGCAGCACGTTCCTTGAAGACTTCGCCCCTGTGAGCATACGCATGGCCAAGGATCAGGGCTTGACGCTGAACCCCGCAAAAGTCTCGGGGATGTGCGGCCGATTGATGTGCTGCTTGGTCTACGAACAGGCCGTGTATCGACGCATGAAGAAAGGCTTGCCTCGCGCCGGCCGAATGGTGGAAACGCCCGAGGGACTTGGGAAAGTCATCGAAGTCGACGTCATCAACGAACGCGTCTCGGTGATCCTCGAAGACCACAATCGACGACTGTTTCGGGCCGAGGACGTGCGCTACCACGACCCTAAGGCACAAGTGGAATCCGCCGACGAAGAGTCCGACGATGTGGTGGACTATGTTTGGGATGACGTGCTCGGACAGCCCGACGCGGCGGATCCACAGACACAAGAGCCCTCCAAGCGCTCTCGCCGCCGCCGTAAGCGCCGCTCCGGGGGCGACAGCCCGAACGCGCCCAAGAAGCCAAGCGCCGAGCGCGCGTCCAACGAGAAAAAGTCCGCGGACGCCAAACCACCAAGTGGCGACAAGCCGCAAGGCGAACGACGTCGTAAGCCGCGCGCAGACGGCCCCAAACCCTCGGCCGATGGCGCGCCCGCCGTGGTGGAGTCAAGCTCGGACGCTGACGGCGAAAAGAAGCGGCGGCGACGGCGCTCACGTCGCCGAAAGCCCAAAACAGATGGCTCCGGTGGCACTCCACCCTCGGATTCCTGAGGCGAACGATGCGCACGTGTCCTGATTGCTCCATCTCGCTCGATCCCATCCAAGCGTCCTACGTCGAGCTCGACCAGTGTCCCAACTGCGGCGGTGTGTGGTTTGACGCCAAGGAATTCGACGCCATTTTAGGAAATCGGTTGGCTGGACACGACGTCGAAGAAGCCCTGGACGGGGCCGCCTTCGTTCGACTCGATGCGCGCCCATGCCCCGACGGTCACGGAACCATGCAGGGCGTCGCGTTTGGCCCAGCTGAGCTCGACCGATGTCGCAGCTGCCGAGGCATCTGGGTGTCCGGCGAGGCCCGCAAGACGCTCGCCACCCTGCCCCGCGTCGAGGCGGCCGCGTCCCTGCAACCCGCTGTGGAGCACGTTGAGTGCAGCCATTGCCACGCGGTGGTCCACCGAAAACAGGCGGTGCTCCACGACGATGCTTATTGGTGTGACGCGTGTGTGCTGGCCGGAAACTACCCAGGTGCAAACGCGTTCAAAGCCACCCAGATGTTGGCGACCGCGAGGCACATTTCGGATCATCGACAACTCGCCGCCAAAGACCTCCAAGACAGTTATCGAAGTATTCACAGCCCGCTGGAGTCCATCCTGTGGCGAATCTGCCAGATCATGGACTTCTTCCCTAACCGGAATTGGTGGTTCTGATCGCAAAATTCGCATGAAGAATCGCATGTGTTAGGCTCCCAACTGGGAGGCCTGAAATGAACAAGAAATGGTTGGTGGTTTTTTTCTTCACGTTGGTGAGTTCGGCTGCTTTTGCGCAAGCTCCTCCGCCTGATTTGGCGAAAGACGCCAAACAGTTCCAAAGGAGTCTCGACAAGATGTCGGACCCCTATTTTGACGTCGCAAAAACCGCAAAGAAAATTCGGGGGAAATCGGCGGCCGCGGTGATGGAATGGGTGCGTGACAACATCGCTTACGAGCCTTACAGCGGCGAATTGCGCGGTGCCAAAGGGGTTCTGATGGACCGCCGTGGTAACTCGGTCGACCAAGCCAGCCTGCTTGTCGCGCTGTTCCGTGCGAAAGGCCTCAACGCGCGCTTCGCGCGATCGAAAAAAACTCCGGATATGGTCACCCAGCTGCTGGCGCAGTTTGCCGGGAACGCGACCCTCATCAACCCGGCAGCAATCACCGAGAAACCCGGCCGCGTTTCGGATCCCACCGTCAATCCGCGCTACGCGTCGTTGATCGAAGATCACGTCTGGGCCGAGGTGGAGACCAAGGGAGTCTGGGTCGCCGCGGACCCCGTACTGGCCCAAAAACTCGCCCCGGCCGTTCTCCAGGCGACATCGCGTGAGACCGAGCTCTGGGACGACCTTCGCACGCAAGTTCAGATCAGCATCGAGATGGAGCTCGATGACGGCCAAACAAAAAAACTGGCGAATTGGTCGGGCGGCCTCGGCGAACTCGCGGATGGATTGAGGCTGACCTTCAACCCTCATAGCCGAATCGACGGTGCACTCGTCCCCACGCTCGAAGTCGGTGATACCGCCCAAACGGGCGACTACTTCCCCAGCGGCGGAGTGTCCAAGATGACCGCAAAAGTGCGCGTGCGGCGTGGAATGATCGAGACGCGTTACGAGGAGAATCTGACGAGTAAGTCCGACCAGATTCCAGTGTTTTCGTTTGACCAGGCCTACTTTGCGTTCTCGTTTTTCAACACGTTCGGCACGTCCGATCTTGCGCGCTATCAGACCACCAAAGCCCTCAATGTGGCGGCGGATTCAATGCAGAGTTGGGTTGGTTTCATCGCGACACTGGGCGGCGAGCTCAAAGACGTCGATTCGCGCCCGTACCTAAACCGTGTCCACGATCGCCTTCCGCACGCGATCGCTACGGCTTACATCACACACTACGACGCCTTGCTCGACGAACTGGCTTTTGGGCTGGGCGTGCGGCCGCTGCTCAATGAGCCGCGTTTTGTGACGACGGCGCTTTTGCGCAAAGGCGACTCCTACGCCCTGCGAGTGAGTGTGCGTGACCCTGGTTTGGACGCGATGCCGCGCAAGGGTGTCCCAGAGTCCGCCGCCGCTGGTTTTCTGACGATGGCAGGCCGAATCGAGGCGCAGCTTCAGGGCACTCTGTTGTCCACGCTCACCTCCGAGGACCTCATCACGGTGGATGAAGTCTTTGCGGCCGCCGAGAAGTCTGGAACGCGTGTGACAACGGTGGACGCCAAATCGATGTCGAAATTACAAGGCCTGACGGGCGACAAATCCACGATTCGCGACGTCGTGCGACGACGTGGCAGCGTAGTGTTGACGCCGGTCAAACCGGTGGTGATCAGTGGCCGCGAGGTCCAAGGGTTCTGGTCACTCAATCCCGAGACGGGTCAGCTCTCGGGTTACATCGGCAGCGGCTTGGTCTCGGGCGTAAAGGCCGACGACGGGGACGCGCAAAAGCAGCCCGGGAAAGCAGCGTTTGCGCTGATGAAGCGCCTTTTGGTCCTGACGGACACGACCGCCGACACGCGGGCGCACGTTGGCGTCGTTTGTGCCGCACGCGCCGACCTGAACAAGGTCGCCGCGGCATTCTGTGCGACAACGGCCCCGCTCGCGTTGCCGGCCGCAACGGATTGCCTCTCGGATGAGACCCACGGCGGCCTTGAGGTGCTCTCAGCTCGCCCGTGTGACGTGCGGACCAAGGCGAGCCGCTGTGGCGTGGCTGTGGCGTCCGCGCTGCTCACAGGCGATTTGACGGCGCTCTACGCGGCGGACGGAGACCCCATGAGTGACAAGAAACCAAAGAACGCAACGACCCGTGCCTTCGGTCTAACCTGCAAGTGAACCCACGACCTCGTCGTGCAAGACGAATCGTCCGTCTCGAAACACAAAGCCACGTCCAACGCGTTGGTTGGATTCCACAGCAAACACCCAAATCTGCGCACGGGGGAACAGCTCAACACGTTGTCCCCCAGCGTAAGGTGCAAATCCGTCTTTGTCCCGGGCGCTTAAGTGGGCCGATCCTTGCGGATGGCCGTGAACCAGCGCGAAAATCTCGCCTTGACGCAGACAGGCCAACATCGCGTCGCCGTCGAACGTAAACTCGTGGCGTGGAAACCGGGCCGCGTTTGGGATGGCGCGAAACGCCAACCCCTCGGCGGTCGCTACCACGACGCCACCCCGCTCGGCGTTTGTGTCAAAAACCTGTGGCCAGACGGTCTCAAACTGATCGCGGACAAAGCTGGTCAACGGAACTTCGTGCGAAACAGTGTTTGGTTCTCCCAGCCGACATAGCGGCTGCCCGAATCTGGATTGAGCGCCACGACCGCCCGACCCTCAGGGATTTCGGCTTGGAGCTCAAGGCAGAGCAACACACACGCGGCGCCCTTGGGCCCCAGCAACAACCCTTCGTCTTCGACAAGCTGGTCGCGAAGCCGCCAAACGTCGCTCATGTTCACCTGTCGGATAAAGGGATTCTCTTCGGCGGTCGCGAACTCGTTTTGCACAAGGCGGGCCCCACGCACCTCAAGCTGAGGCTGGGTCGCGCGCAGCAGCCGCGAGACTTCGCGAAAGGTCGCCCCCGTGGTCACGGATGTGACGAAACCGCCCAAAACAACCTCGCCGAGGTCGGTCACAATCTCTCGCGCCAACGCTGCGTAGGCCTCTTTGACGGCAGTGCGTCGGTATCCATCGACGTACGCGCGATCGGCGGCTTCGCGCGCGAACGCGGCCGCTTCTTGAACCGCGCCATCAAGCCCTAGAGCGTCGTCTGTCCAGTGAATGGTCGCGCCTTGCTCGACCAGGGGCACCAGCCGCCGCACGCTTGACTGCGGCGCAAACACCACCGTCTTGAGCCCGTGTTGGGCGGCCATCGACGCAGCGGAAACCGCCGAATCGTCGATGCCGGCGAGCACGATGGTGTCGCCGCGTTGCAACTGGCCGGCCCGAAGCGCGATGTCGACAATCTCGTGAATGTAGCGATCCCGGATGCTGCCCCCGGGGTTGGTGTTTTCAAGCTTCACGAAGATCGGCCGCGATGGGTCCCCGGTCTTGGAAAGACGCAACAGCGGCGTGTCACCAATCGTTGTCTGGCCGGCGTCTTTCAGACGTGGGTCGTTTGACTCAAGCAGCATGATTGGTTCCTACGAGACGCTCTGCCCCGGTTGCAGAGCTACGGTTTCAGCGTGGCACTCAAGAGCCGAAAGTTCAGCCTGCAGCGCAGCTACCGTTCCAGTCAGCAAAGGGAACGTCCCAAAGTGCGCCGGGATCACGGTGTCAACGTCGAGCACCTCGGCCGCCCAAGCGGCTTGGCGCGGGTCCATCGTGAAGTGGTCACCGATGGGCAGAATCGCCACCTGTGGTCCGTACAACGTCCCAATCCATTCCATGTCGCCAAAAAACGCCGTGTCGCCCGCCGCGTAGATGGTGGGGCCGTCGTCGAAGTTCAGCACAAACCCCGCGGCTTCGCCCAGATAGACGTTTCGGCCGTCTTCTTCGACGAAGCTCGATGAGTGGACCGCGTGGACCATGGTCACGGTCAGGGCGAAATCATCGAGGTGGACACTTCCGCCTTTGTTCATGCCGATCAGCCGATCCCCCGCGATGCCTTTTTGACCAAGCCACGTCGTCAAATCGTAAATCCCCACAAACGGCGCGACACTGCGCTCGGCGACGTCGAACACGTTGCCAATGTGGTCACCGTGCCCGTGGGTGATGAGCACCAGGTCCGGCACAAGGCTGTGGAATTCCTCGGGACACGAGGGATTGCCGGCCAACCAAGGGTCCATCAGGATCTTTTTCCCCTTGTGCTCAAACAAAGATGTCCCGTGACCAAGCCACGTAATTTTTACACCTTTGAGATCCATGTTTGTTCCTTATCCGTAGGTGGATCTGACCACGCGGTACGTGCCCACGTGGGCGTTGACGGTATCGACAATCGGCTCGGCGTAACCACCCCCGAGCGCCAAAGAAACTGGTATGTTTCGAGACCTTAGTTCACCGAGTACAAGTTCGTCACGTCGGATCAATCCAGCATGCGTAAGGCTCAGCCGTCCGAGTCGGTCGGACTCCAAACCGTCAACGCCGGCCTGATACAACACAATGTCGGGTCTAAACCGCAAAACGTGGGGAAGTAATTCCTGAACAACACGCAAGTATTGTGCGTCGTTGGTGCGGTCGGGCAGCCCCACGTCGATGCTCGAAACGACCTTTGTAAATGGGTAGTTCCGCTCACCGTGGACGCTCGCCACGAAAACCCCTGGCACCCCGGACAGAATCTCGGAGTTTCCGTTGCCTTGGTGGACGTCGAGGTCGAGGATTGCAACGCGTTCGCAACGTCCTGTCTGAAGCAAGCGCAGCGCAACGATGGCGAGGTCATTAAACACACAAAAGCCCTCGCCGCCTGCGCGGGTCGCGTGGTGCGTGCCACCTGCCAAATTGCCGGCGATGCCATCTTCGAGCGCGTTTTCGGCGGCACAAATCGCGCCGCCGACCGTGGCCAGATGCGATCAACCAAACCCTTGGACCAAGGAAACCGATCTTACGCACCATGCGAGAATCCAAGGTGCCGCCGAGAAACGCGTTTACGAATTCGACGTCGTGTGCCCGCAGCACGTCGGCCCTGTCCGCAAACGGTGGCTCGACCAAATGGTGTGGCTCAAGCACACCGGTCTGTAGCAGCGCATCGCGCAACATCCGGTACTTCTGCATGGGGAAGCGATGCCCATCCGGCAAAGGAACCGTGTAGGCGCTCGCGTAATAGACTTTCAGTGCATCACCCGCTGGTCAGACTCACGATTGGATGCGCCCAAGCGCAAAGTGTCGCACATAAACGCCCCGCGGCGGCACGGCAATTGCTAGTTCCGGAGCCGCTCAGGTCACGTCGACAAGAGGAGTCCACATGCGCGCCCAAAAACTTGCTGCATTCGCAGTGGTCACGCTGGTGTCATCGCTTTGCGCAGCATCGCCCACCGAGTCAAATTGGGTGGTCAAACCGCGACTTTCAACGTTGTTTTTTGTGCCGGGCGTATCCTTTGCGGTCGACTGGCGCGACATGCTCACGGTCGAAGCCGGCGGACACACCTTGTACGCGGGCGATGGTGGTGTGTGGCACGCTTACACCCGTGTTGGACTGCCATTGCTCCGATTGGGGGCGCGAGCAAACACACCGGGCGGTTGGGGCTTCACCGGTTCTGCGTCACTTGGTTACAGCTATTTGCACCAAAGTCAGCAACCCGATGGCTACGACACCTACCAAAATCGACGGCAAGTGTTTGTGGGTGTCGATCTCGACGGGACGCGTTTTGTGGGAACCAACGGCTTCTCAACAAGTCTGGGGGTGGGTGCTGCATACGCGCTTGAACGAACCGAATCCGAGGCGCCGGCTTACGGCGTGACCTACCCTGACGGCCGACTACAACCCTACGTCACGGTACAGTTTGGGTGGGCGTTTTGGTGATGGGTGGCTGCCAAAGTTCGACGTCGCCACCATCGGTGGGCAACATCAAAGGGAGCTCACTCACATCCCACTGCGAAAACGTTGGCGCGTGGTACGCCTGCCATGACACCTGCGTTCCATCGATGGTCAACAGCACCAATCCCGGTCCGCCGATGTCGCGTGTCCCAATCCAAGCACGCGCGCCCGAGCCCAGATTGGGCATGCTGATGGTGGGCACGCCCCCGGCCTTGTGTGGGTAATACGCGTGGTGATGGCCGTGAAGGAACAGCGCGACGCCGTGTTTGACAAGTGTTTGAGCGAGCGCGACGTCGTTGCTTGATTCGTCCTCGCGACCATGCGCGATCGGCACAATGGGAACGTGCCCGTAGACGATTGCAGGCCCACCGGGTTGCTCCAACACCGAATCCAACCAAGCGAGGTCGTCCGACGAAAGTTTGCGCGGTGTGGTCAGATCGAGCGACACAAAACGCGGCGCATTGGCGCGTACATCGGGCTGAAATGCGTAGCGCAGCGGCCAAGACTGGTCGTCCAAGAACCGCACGTCAGGCTTGCGATCGGTCCACTGCCGGACGTACTCGTCGCGCTCACCCTGAAATCGAACCGCGCGAGCCGCGTCGTGGTTGCCTGGCGAGGGCGCAAAACGGAGCCCGCACGCGTTCAATGGGTCCGTCACCACCGCATGAAAACTCGCCCACATCGCCGGGTAGTCGAGCCCCTCTTTCATCCCCGCCACCATGTCTCCGGTTCCGAGCACAAGGTCAGGTTGCACAACGTCGCACAGCCAGCGAACGCTTTGGGCGACTTCAGGATGGTAATCCAGCGATCCGTAGCTCGAGTTCATGTCCGACAAGACCGCAACCACAAACGGTCGAGATTTGGGTGGCTTGGTGGGCACGGATTGCGACGGTCGTATCGGCGTCGCGTGTTTCTCCAAGGGCATCTGACCCACACCCGCAGCAGGCCGCTCGACCAACACAGCTTCGTTTCGCGCCCCCGCGCTGCACGACGTCGCGACGAAAACCAACATCGCGCATCGAACTGTTAGGTTGAAAATGTGTGCTGTGTCGAACATCGTAGCGTCGTCAAAAAGCCCGGAGCAGTAATGGCTGTACTTCAAACCCCTCACGCAGGGCAAATTCACTACGAGTTCTACCCCAAGGCCGATGCACCGACGGTGGTGTTCCTGAATGGAATGACGCAGTCGACGTTGCATTGGAAAACACAGGCCAAGGCGTTTAACACCGAGTATCAAGTCATCACCTACGACGCTCGAGGACAGGGCGCTTCGCCTTGCGGGGAGACACCGCTGACGCTTGCTCTGCATGCCCAAGACCTAGACGCCCTGCTCGAGGCGCTCGAGGTGTCCTCGGTCTTCTTGGTGGGATTTAGCCATGGCGCGCGCGTCGCGCTGCAGTTCACGAATGATTTTCCTGCCCGCGTCGACCGGTTGGCCCTGATTTCGGCCACGGCAAAACCGTCCGCGCTGGCCAAAACGATCTTCAAAGCGTGGCAGGAGACACTGCGCCTTGGCGGGCTCGAAGCCATGACGTGGTGCGCCCTTCCGACCATTCTCGGCGAGAAATTTTTGGCCGAGAACCAAGCGGTGATCCCGGGGATCGTCAAAGCGTCGCTGCAACGCAATCAGCTTGAGGGCGTGACGCGCCTGTTGGACGCGCTCGAGAAGTACCCGGACCTCAGCGAGCTCGCGCAGGGCGTGACGTGCCCTACCCTTGTGCTGACGGCAGACGAAGACCTCCTCGTGACCACGCAGGGCGCTCGAGAGCTCGCGAAGCTCTGCGGAGGTCGCCACATCGAGATCGAAGGGGTTGGACACACGATACCCATCGAGGCGCCCGAGGGCTTCCGTCAAACGGTGAGGTCGTTTTTGATTGGTGCGCTTGACTGAGCGTTCAAAACCCGCCGCCATACAGGAAGTAGACATCGTCAAAACCCCCTTCGGACAACCCGCGGGCGTAGCCAAGTCGTAGGTTTCCGCTCAGGTAGTACGCCAGCGTTGTGTTCAAGATCACCTCGGCGCCCACGCCGTGGATGATGGTCGCGTCCGCCAAAAAGCCCGAATACGCGCTGCCTGACTCGAAGAACACCGAGCCTTTGAGCTGGCGGAAAAAGACCGGCAGGGTGCCGAAGCCGTCGTCAAGGTCGAGGATCGGAAAACGATAGTTGAGGCTGAGCAGCTGGAGATTTGGCCCCACCTGGAAGTTGACGGGATAACCACGCAGGACGCGACGGGTGTTGATTTCTTGGAAAACCACACTGGTCAAGACGTCCTGGGGGGCGTTTCCACCCAGCCCAAAGTTCCCCGGGTTGCGACCGAGCGCCGACGTGTGTCCACCGCTGTAAAGAGCCGCAAACGCGTGGCGGGGCAGCCAAGGGTTGGGCAGGTAACCACTTAACCCATAGGACACCGTCACGGCCTCGACATCGCTGCCTAGGATGGGGTCTTGCACGCTGAAGGACACCGATCCTGCGACACCTTGCTCCACGCTCACCGAGCGGGGAAAACGGTCGAGCTGATTGTACGAGACCGACACCGACAGCTGATTGAGCCAATACTCACTGGGCCGCACCGGTTCGAGGTCTCCCGGGTCGCTGGCGACAAACGGCAGCTCGTCGAACGTGGCATGTTGCACGGAGTAACTCGCCCCAAGCGAGAACGCGTCCAGCACGCCGTAGAACGGACGGTTGGCGCTGACCAACCCAACATATTGCTGCGACAGATACAGCTGATTGTCGCTGCCGACGAAATAGTTCGCGCTGGTTGGAAACTCTTGGTAACGGGCAAGAAACGAAAAGTCGACAGGCCCGCCCCGGTACGACGAGACCAGTCCGACGTTGCCACCCTGCTCGTCGATGGTCTGGCCAAACAACACCGCCGCGGCCAATTCCCAATTCAGTTGGCGCAGTGGGTCGGTGCCCGACACCGAACCTCTAGCGCGCTGCCTGACGTCACGAGCGCGAACTCTGGCGAAAAGAACAACGGCAGCAGCCATCGGGATCGCTCGTAGTCGCCGGTGTGAAACGTCGAGGTATCGACCGCCGGGTAGTGACGCGGTGGGATGCGATCTTGGATCGCCTCCGACGCACCGACACGAGGCGCCGTGGCGGGCAACGTCATCGACACGATGTCGTAGCCGTTTGCGCCGTAGGTTGTCGCGAAGATGCGCTCACCGTTGATCTGCGGCGCAGTCACCCCCATCGTGACGTTAGACAGCTGCCGAATCTGGGTCGTGCGAAGGTCGTATTCGAACAGGTTGAGGATCCCCGTGCGGTCAGACGAAAACAGGATGCGGGAATCGTCGACAAACACCGGGTCGAGGTCGAGCGCAAAATCGGACGTCAGTCGGCGCACGGGCCCCCCCGCGGTGGGCACCAGCCACAGGTCACGTGCTCCCGTGTCCAACCTCCACGCCGAGTAAACGATGTGCGCGCCGTCGGGACTAAACCGTGGTGTCGAAATCTGCTGCCAGTGGGCCTCGTCGTCGCTTGGGAAACGCGTGCCCCCCGTGAGCACGCGCACCGGATGGGTTGGGAAGGCGAGGTCTCGAAGCACAAGCTCCATCGTGCCTTGGACGTTTCGAACATAGACCAACCAACGGCCGTCGGACGAAATCGCGGGTTCACGGGCACGTTCGCCGAACGTGATGCGGCGGGTCTTTTCGGTGTGAGCGTTCCATGCGTAGATGTCCTGAACGTTGTAGACCGAGATGATCGAGTTCGCCTGCGAGAAGTAGAGCTCCATCCCATCGGGGGTCCAGGCCGACGGCCCAAACCCGCCTTCAGCGCGGACCAAATCACGCAGCGTGCCGTTGGGCTGAACTTCGACGTACCGCGGCTCCGACTCAAAATCGTTGAAGAAGAAGGTCGTGGTGTTAAACACGGGCCGTTTTCGCGCAAAACCATGGGCGCCCCCGATGCCCGGAGACACCAACTTCAGCTTGGTTTCGCCCGCGGCCTGAACCGCCACGCGCTGCGCTTGGGCCCGTCCCATCGCATTCGCGGTCCACTCGTTCCAGAGCGACTCCACCGTAACGCCCGAGATGTCCTTTGACGTCGAATTGAGACTCCACGGGATGATTCGGTCGCCGTACTCACGGTTGAAATCTGTGCCGTACTGTTCGCCATAACGCTCAAACACCCAGTTCAAAAACAGGCTGCCATAGAGGTAAGCCGAGTATCCCGAAGGCCACTGAACCGGCGCTCCCGTCGCCGCCCCGAGATCGGCAAACGTGCCTTCGAGCGCGGCTGCCCGTGCCCACATGTCCCACAGCGCGCCACGCACGCGCCCTCCTCGGGTTCGATTGCTCTCATGGTAGGTCGCCAAACCCTCGACGTACCAACGAGGCAGCGTCTGATTGGGCGAAAACACCTTTCCCAACACGGCGTTAAGGTACGGAAAAATCGAGCCGCGCGTGTCAATGTGTAGGATGTGAACGTACTCGTGGTAGACGAGCACACGGATCCAATCGTCGTAGAAGCCGAGCACCGAGTCGGCCTCCGGCGCCATCCCGTAAATGTTCATCAGGTTGCGGCCATAGACGTTGGCCGACCCGTTGGCGATGTCAGACTTGTCGATCACGTTGACGTGCGTCTTTGCAGGAACCCAGTCCAGCAGCGGCACCAAAGCCGCGTGCGCTTCTTCGCACGTGATGGCCACCTTCATGGCCAAGTCTTCTGCCCCCGTGTGGTAGTGCACGTAGAAATGAGGCGTCTCGATCGTGAAGTACTCCAGCTCCGGGTCGTCGATGGCCCAGGCAACCGACCCAAAAACCATGACCAGCACAAGGCCCGCAAACTGTGCGAACAAACGCTTCATGATCCCCTAGCGGGCAAGTAGAACGTGGCGATCGGATTCCCAAGCGACATGCCACTGGGGGTCGGCCGCGATCTCGGCCGCCAGCCGCTCCTGCTGGGGCAACGACAAGAACGCAGCTTTGATGCCGTTTTGCTGGAACACACCGCGCCACACACCCGGCGCTTCGTCGACGGTCCGGCGCAGCGCATCAAACTCAGGCCCGAGCGAGCGCTCGTCCTGAAAAACAACGGGGTAAAACCCCTCGCGTGTAAGCTCCCAAAGCAGCATCCCGGCCAACTCAGGTGCGTTGTAAAACCGGGGACGGCTCCCCCAGCTCGCAACGATCTGGGCGGCCTCGGTCGGCACCGACTTACTGACCGTCGAGCTTCCAAAACCGTCTGCGATTTCGGGATGCCAAGCCCATAACGGCTGGACCAGAATGGTCGCCGCGGTCAGCAACACACCAGCGATCAACCATCCCAGATTGGGCGTCCCCGCGTCGCCGCGCACCAGCGCAGGCAACCCGATGAGCATGCCAACCGGGTTGGACGCGACGAGGCACCCGAGCACCAACACCGCAGCCAGCGCCCGGTCTTCAGAGGTAAACCATTGGGTCTTTGCAAACCCACCCAGCGCTCCCACCGCGCCAAGCGCCGCGATCATCGTCATGATTCCCGGGGCCTCCCACTGAGCGAGCGTCTCGACCCACACGTGATAATGCCGCGGGCTGACGAAGGTCGCCGCCACGAACAGCACCGCCGCCAACGACACGTCCCGGCGACGGCGCACCAACGCGGCCGCAACCATCAAACCCGCCCCGACGTAAAAGCTCGCGTCGACGTTGATCCACACCGGGGCGAGGAGTACGGGGATCACCAAAGCCCATCGCCACGTACGCGAGACCACGAGCGCGGCGACGGTCAAGGCGACAAACAACGCTCCAAACGTCGCGGGGTTGAGTGCACCGACGGTTGCGGCGGCCACACCCACCGCGACCGCGACCAGCCGGCACTGCCACGCGTCATGCTCTCGCAAACCCACGTACGTGGTCACGGCGAGCCCCAAAGCTACGATCCACGTGCGCAGGAAGACCAAACCCGGCAAGCCCAGCACCGACTCCACCTTGTACATCCACCACTGACTAAGCCATGGCTGGATGAACGATGGCGTGTCCACACCCACGAGGTAGGACACGTGGATCGCGTTGGGAATCCTGGCAAAGCCGTCCGCAGCACGACCAAATGACAAATGCCACCACATCTGCAGATCGGACAACGGCACGAGCGCGCCGACACCCGCAGCAACGGCCACGGGGACCAGCGTCGAGATAAAGATCAACCACCAAGGGCTTGTTCGTGTTTGCATCACATACGTCGTCGAAGGGCTGCGGCACCCATGCGGATCGAAAACCAGCCCGCAACCGCCGGAACCACCAACGATAGGAACAGGCCCATGTAGCTCAACCACGCGATGGGCGCTGGGTCTTTTCCGTCCGCCACCGAGCCCCAGTAGAGCGTGACCCGGAATGAAGCGATCAACACGAACAGAACCAAGAACATGCCCAAGATCATGTAGATCACCGCACCAAAACTGCTGGCGATCTTGGCCGCATTGGGGTTGTAGAACTGCGGATACACTGCACCCAGCCCGACGGCCATGGCCGAAACGCCCAGCGTGACGGCGAACACGATGATGCTGGCTGAAATCGCGTAGACCGCGTTTTGAAGAACGAGCAGGTTCGACGACCAAATCAAGGCTTGACCCACGATGACCACGGGAGCCATGCCACCGAGCCACTTGCCGATCAGGAAACGCTCAAGCGAAACCGGCGCCTGCATGATGAGCCAAAAACTGCGACCTTCGAGGCTCACCGAAGGAAACAGAAAGCGGCCACTCAACGCCACCACGACAAACCCGCACGCGGCGAGGTTGAAGAAGAACAGGCCAACATCCCCGAGCAATCGCTCGTCGGCGGCGATCTCGAAGTACTTGTAGTTCACAAGGTAGATGACCATGATCGCGATCACGATGAGGATCTGCGACCACTGGCTCGCGTCGCGGATGAAAATGGTCTGGTCTTTGCGCACCAACTCGCGCAGGGGATTGCCCACGCGGCCCGACGTGCTGAGCGCTTCCAACCGCTCGTCCAAGGTCCTCAGACGGCTGTAACTGCGTTTGAGATACCAGTCCCGAATGGTGGTGACCAAACCCTGGCCGTGGCGGCCCTCCTGCGCTTTTGAGAAGCCTCGGTAGTAATAACGTCGATGGGCCCACGCCGAGATGAAGAAGAACGCAAGGGGGGTCAAGTACAACAACCCAAGCGACCAATAGTCCACCCCGGAGCGCCCGTAGAGCAACGGAACGACGATGTTCATCGCCCAGTCGCTCGGCAAATAGACCGTCGTCGGCGCTGCGAGCAGGTTGAGCATTTCGCCGATCGACGAGAACGACTCCGGGTTGAGCAGGCGCTCGGGGCGCAGCGATCGAATCACCACAAACAACACACTAAACGCCGCGAGGCCAAGGAATAGCGTTGCGTCGCGTGTTCGATTCGCAGCCAAAATATTGGTGATAAACAACCCAACCAACGATGCCAAAACCGTTGGAATGGCGACAAAGGGTACCAGCACCGCGATCAGGCCCGCAAA
>JAWKQR010000008.1:0-181229 GCA_041390025.1 bacterium | reverse complement strand
GGCCTTCGACCACCGAGCCGTCCTTGCGCTCCACCGCCAATTGTCCGCCCCATCCTAGGTAGCCTCCTGGGAAGGTCTTCTTGGGATTCCCGCTCCAATACGCGACCATGTTCCAAGATGCGTCGTAGAAAACGACCAGCAATTGTCCTTGCGCATAACGCAAATAGTTTGGGCTCTTGCCCTTGGGCAGCTTGAAATCATGCTCCAGCAGACGCCCTTTGGGCCCGACAACGATGGCGCGGTTTTCCGTCCACAAGATCAAGTAGGGGAAAACGGCGGTGGCCTGAACGGCAACATCCATCTTCGGGCCCGACAACTCACGGTACGCATCGGCCGCCTCGGGCCACTCGTATTCGCCTAAGAATCCGCCATGAATTGTGCGTTCAAGCGGTCCGAGAACATCAACGGTGTGCAGGCGCTCCCACGCCGACGGAAACTCTTTGAATGTCTGACCGGTCGTCTTCGTTCGCAGCTCATTACCTTCCGAGGAGAATCCGGGTGCTGCGAGCTTGCTGACGTTTTCAACACGGAGATTTAGCCACTGCTCTCGTGCCTTTTGGAGCCCCTTCTTGCCACGCGCGGTCGCCTCAAAAACGGCCTCACCAAAAACCGCCCCGACGGCACCATCGAGCACAGAAGCAAAGCGCTCGTCGTCACCAAGGTACGAAAGCTCTCGGGGCCGCTCGGTCACTCCTTCGTCGACGGTTGCCCAGACGTTGAGGTCGATCGACGTCGGCACCGTGACAGGAATCTTTAGCTCCAACATCAAATCGAGGATGTCCACATCCACAACCTGGTACCAACCGCCGCCAGAAAAACTCACCTCGTTGCCGTCCGCGACAAGGCGTTTTGCCATTCTGCGCACCAAATCAAAACCCTCATCGGGCATGGTCGGGCGGCGATAATAGCTGTAGCCCGACGTCATTCGGTGCGACACGAACTTGGTCAACCACGCGGCCGGCGAGCCCTCGGGACGCGCGGCTGCATCAACCTTGTCGACCGGGTCGGTAAGGCCCTTGTCCGCGCCTGTCTCGGACAGAAACTTGATCCAAAATGCCTTAAATCCGTCGGCTTTCCCCGACGGTGATGGGAACGTGTTGAGCACACGACCGCGAATTCTCGGATCGTCTTTTGCCAATTGAACGTAGGCTTTTTCGTACGTCTCCCAGTACTTGGTCGCCGCGCGAGTCAGCGCCGGCGCCTCCCAAATATCAGACACGAAACGTTTGTCTTCGTCGGCCTGCTTCTTGCCGGCAGCCTTTGCCAAACGACGCAATTCGGTGACCATCTGCGCATGTGGGGGCGTGCCCCCGAGGGTACGTCGGACGCATAGATCGTAAAAATAGTCGTACGCCAATTCATCGCCATGTCGTTTTGCGAGATCTCGCGCATATTCCGACATCACTTTGTTGGTCAGCGCCCCGGCGAGCGCGAATTCCACAAACGCGTCTCGGCGGCGTGTTTCGTCGACCTCAAGCGCGTACATTTGCTCCGCCTCGCGCGCCTTTCCAAAATACGTTGCGGCGTAGGTGGTATTGCCTGACTCGACAAACGCGCGCGCAACTTCCTCGTAAAAAGAGGGCAGAAAGTGTGGCGTCTTCTTGGAAATCTTGGTGCCCATACCATCAAACGCGATCTTCGAATTGCCGGGCTTGGATTTCGCCCGGCGAGCTTCCTTTTTCAGCTCGCGCGAAATCGACAACGCCGACGACGCGTTCTTGGGATCGTGGACCAAAACCCATTCGGGAAATCCGAGCGCTTGGCGCACACGAAGGGCGATTTTTGGAACCGATTCCTTTGGCGCAAAACCGAGGATATCCATCGCCGCATCCTCGCCCTTGTGCGAGGTTTGAAGGCGTCAACCGAACCACTTTTCGATTCGGAATAGCGGGGTGCTCAAACACGCGCGCACCATCGTATCGACGGCCACGTCAGAAGGTGTTTGGGTGCCCGGAAGCAGATATCCGCCCGCACGCAAGACTGAAATAATTTGTTCTTTTTCCATGGAATTCCTCGGCTCAAATAATTCGGTGTTGGGCGGAATTTAGTTCTGCTCTTCGGTTTCTTCTTTTGCGCGCGCAGCGTAAATCCCGCTCGCCATTCGCATGCCCTCGGAGAAGGCGACCGGACCAACTTTTTCAAGCGGAATTTGGCGCTCACGCGTGTCCACCCAGATCAATTCGCCAGTGTAGGTCTCGTACATTGGATCGTCAGAACCAATCCAGTACCGGGCTTCAGCGTAGGCGCCGCTCTCGAAAACGGGACAACACGCGAAACCACCACGAACGGGATAACCAAGCGTGCGGCAGCGGCCCAACGCGAAATTGAGCTGATCGAATTTCCCGTCGGCAAAGCTGTTGATGGACGATGAATGTTCATCGTCGATCTTCGGTTTGACGTGCACCTCGCGGAACAATTGTTGAATTCCCTGCTTGAATTCGAGCTCCGCGGCAAGCTCACGAAAATCGTCGAGCGCCGGGATCAAAACAGGATGCGGGATGGTCACAGAATCCACACCCACCCAAATCGTCTCGCCGTCGATGTTGACCAAGCCCACGCCCTTCTTTTCATCGACACCCAGGAAAAAACCGAGGTCAGATTCGTCTTTCGCCCCGGCTGGCGAGACAATGGCGTGCTCAAGAAACTTGCGCCAGCCTGTGTCGGCCCAGACGTTCTGCAGGACGGCGCGTGGCACGGAGAGCGAGCGAAGCATCCACGCGTCTGTGGTTTCCGAACATTGACGGTCGTGCTCTCCCAACCACTCCAACGCAAGCCGAAGTTGCTCGTAAGACTCGCTGTTCTTTAGCTTCGACGGCACGGACTTCAACACCGCACCTTTGGCGTTACGACAGACAATCTTGCCCTCGTCGACACTCAGTTCATAGCCGTCGTCGGCTTGGATCCATCCCGCTTCCATCCTGCCTCCTGTTCAAAAGTGGCTTGAAGCTAGACCACCCCGGGTGCCCCGCCAAGAGACCCAGCCACCGAATTCAGATTGTTTCAGGAGAAAGCGACAGTGCTAGGCTGCGATCGGCGCTCCAATTCAGGGGAACACGAAAACACATGCCAGATGGCAACTTGGATACCTCGGCCCCCAGACGCGCATCCGCGAGGCTCTGCGAAGAACGGCGAAATCTTTCACTGAGCGAACAAACCTCGCGCGAAATCACGTAGTGCGAGTGCCAAAGCTCAAAAAAGGCGAACAGATCGGTCCCCGGAAGTACGGATCGCCGCCACAACTGAGGCAAGTAATCCCGAAACATCCACGGTCCAAACCCCTTCTCGAACGTGGTCGCAAAGACCAAATACGGCACCGAACCGAGATCAAAAAAACACGCGATGTGCCCGTGCTTGTCGGTCGTTCCCTCCAGCAAATGTCCGCCGTCGCAAAGGACCGCCGCCCACTGCTTCAACGCCGCTTCGCAGTCGCTTGGGTGATACTGCCGCAGCACATTCATCGCACGCACGACACCCGCCGTTGGTGGCAGCTCTGAGGAGCACGTAATGTCCTCGTGATTGGGAAGGCGGGATGGCACGGTCTCGACCGCCCAGACTGGACCCGAGAACCCAGCAGCGCGCAAACCGTCGAGGGATTCGGAGGTGGTGACGCCGTTTTCACCACACCCCACGTCTACAAACGGCCCAAGCGACAAGGCGGGCATGCAGAACTCGCACGTAATCATCACGAGTCGCAACCGGCCCGACCGTGTCTTACCGCGCGTCGGCTTGGGTTGGAAGTCACTCAAAACCGACCCAAAGTTAACACGCCGTTGGCGTAGTTACGCATACGCCAACGCATCACCCTAGATCGCACCCTGAACAAAGAAGAACCCCTGCAGAATCGTGGTATCTCCCGTCTTGTCATGCGTCACCCCGACCGAGGTCACAAGGTCTCTCCCAGACCACAAAACATTGACGAGCGCGCGGGTGCGTGTTCGGGCATCGGCGGTGTCGTTGTCGACGTAATCAAATGCGAGGGTCGGCTCGAAACCCACCTCGTGTTGGATGTCTCCAATCAGGTATGCCGCGAACGCGTATGCACTCCAGAAACTGTTCTCGCCCGGGCCGTCAAAGGCATTGAAGAACTCTGCGTGCACGCGCGCCTTACCGTTGTCGTAGCCGGCTGCGACGTCGATCTGATCGTCGAATGCGAACACGCGGTTGCCCTGGGCGTTGATGTTGTCGTCCATCACGTGCTTTGCGAACGCGCCGTGCAGGTAGAATTTCTTGAAATCCAACCGCAGCCGCTGGGCCATGATCTGACCCGGCTCCGCGCGAGTGGTCAGCGTGGGGTTGTAAAGTCCGACATCGGCGCGCAGGTCCACCTCACCGAAGTCAAACTCTGCGAAAACGTTGAGCCCCGTGGCGCGCCCTAGGACACGATCGTTGATCAGGGTTCGGTTTGGGGTTGGGATATTCTTAAGCCCGATCTGCCACTCGCCGCCGACCGGAGTGCGGAAACGGCCCACGCGGATGCCTACAGGTGAGTTCTTCTTGACCTGAACCCATGCATCCAAAAGCGCATTGTTGGCCGCATCGTACTGGACGCCCGTCTCGCCGACGTCCTTGACGGTACCGACGATCTGCAAGCGCCCCGTCAGCAGGTTGGAGCCAATCCGAGTTTCATCGTCTTGGTTCACCGCTTCGAACACGTATCGCGTGAAGGCCGTTGCATCGACCTGGACCTTGCCTTCGTCATGCACAACCAGTGCTGACGCACTCGCTGGAACCAATGCCATCGTCACACAAGCAAACATGAGGGTCTTTAATCGCTCCACAGGGTCTCCTAATTTTTAGAGGCCAATTCTTCGGCACGTTGGTTAATGCCGTTTAGATGCTCTAAACCTCGCCAAAGGTGGTAAAGAACGCGATCGACCCGTACGATAAACCGCAATGTATCGCTGACTTCGTTAGGCTCGGCCGCACCGTTGTGCGCCATTTCGTGAATGAGTTCCTCGCGCATGGACGCCCGTCGGTGTGCGACACCCTGCGACATGTCTCGTGCGGACGCAACCAGCGAACTTGAGGGTTCGGAGCCGACCAAGTCGTAGGCGTCACGCAGTGCCTGAACAAGCGCATCGGCATCGACCTCCGATGCCTGCTCGTAAAATGTGGGTTTGACCACGACGTGGATCAACCGTTCAATATGGTCCATCGCGTGCAACGCGTCGATGTGCTGTTGGTGGACGATGTCGTCGGACGAGTCCGTCACGATCTGCAGCAGGAACTTGGACGCACGCTGCATTTCATCCCGGAGCACGGTCGCTTCGGCTTCGTCAAACGAACCGTCGAGCCCTTTGCGCGAGAACGCGATCGCGCCTCGCAACAAAGCCAGAAGTGCAGAGTGGATGGCCGACACAGCGGCCGCTGGCACCTTTAGCGATGATGAGTCCAAGACGGATGTGTACCGGCGCGGTGCTCCGGGCACGAGCCGCTCGACAGCGCGGCAGAAAGGGTCAAAAAACGGCAACAAAACCAGCAGACCCAACACGTTAAACGCTGTGTGAAACGCCGCAATCTGCGTCGTCGGGTTGGATGCTCCGGCGTAACTTGCCATCTTCACGACCGCCTGCTCGAACAGTGGAAACATGGCGAACGCCACCAATCCCGCGATCAAGTTGAAGCCGATATGTGCGACCGCGGTGCGTTTGGCAGGAACGGTGGCCCCCACAGCACCGATAGCCGCCGTGATCGTCGTCCCAAGATTCTGCCCGATCACAAGCGCAGCTGCCGCCGCGACCGTGATGGCACCTGAATCAAGCGCCGCCAACGTTGACGCCACGGCCGCACTCGAGGACTGCATCACTACAGTCATCACCAAACCCGGCCAAAACCAGAGCCGTCCGGCCCCAGAACGTCTCGGGGTTCAGCGCGTTGGTGTCGATAGAGCCCGATAGGTCGGCCATCCCGCCCTGCAACAAGTCAATGCCGATGAAGAGCAGGCCAAAGCCTGCCACGGCCGCACCGATGTGACGCCAGCGACCGCGACCAAGGGCCCGCATCATCGCTCCGACCCCCACAAAAGGGTACGCAAACACCGCGATCTTGAACTTCAGGCCGACCAACGAGACCAACCATGACGTCATGGTTGTGCCGATGTTCGCACCAAAAATCACACCCACAGACTGGTGGAACGACAACACGCCAGCGCTGACCATTCCGATGGTCATGAGGGTGGTGGCGCTTGAACTCTGCACCAACGCCGTGACCAGCGCGCCCGAGAGAATCCCTTTGATGGGATTCCCGGTCAGCCGCTTCATGCCGCGCACCAAGGCTCCGCCGGCGGCCATGCGCATGCCGTCCGTCATCAAGTCCATCCCGAGCAGGAACAGACCAATCCCTCCAATCAAAAACCAAAGCTTCTTCGGTATCGTCAGCAGATGCGAGGCAGAGGGGAATCGACGCAGCGGAATCAGTCTTGTGTCACCACAAGCAGATATTCGTCAAAAAGGAGGCGCGCCGCTACAACGTGGTGTCGGGAGCGACAGATAGTACGTCCCGGCCTCGAGCTAAAAGCGTCGATGGAGTCGTCGCGGTCGATAACCCGCCGGCTCGCCGCTCGCGTCCAGAAGATGCAGGTCGATGTCCACAGCCCTCGGTCAAAGATGATGTTCAGATTGGTTGGGGCGTCGAGCACAAGACGATAAATGAACTCTCCGCCGATTCATTTTTGGCCGGCGTCGTATCCGGGATAGCTGTCGAATCTTGATTGCGCAGCAGCGTTCGTGTTTGGCGTCGGCGAACGGGAACGCTTCGATTTCGATGGGATCTTCCTCGAGCGTTCCCTGAGCCTGGTATCACAGGCAGTGTCGCGTCAGGGGTAAGCGATAAAGTGGCTGCTTGCGCCTGCTCCAACGCTCAACACGTAGCGCGATTGCGAACGTTCATGCCGTGTACTGCAGCCCAGCCGCGGTGAACACGCAGGTTTTGCCCGCACTCGAGGAATTCAGGATGCAGCCATCCGAAATGAGCCCTTGCTAGGGATTTTTGAGCACTGATGAACGTCAACAAACATCCCACCCCGCGTTTGTGCAACGCCTGGCCACCGCGTTGTACCGCGGCACCCACGCGTTGGCTGCGGGATGAGTCGCCCCGCGCCGGAATTAGCGGTGAAGATCGGAATCACTCCCGAGGCGGTTCAAGAGGTCGGCGATATCCAGGAAGATTTTCGCCGTACCTTGCGATGTTCATGGATTGAATGTCGTTCGTTCCAAACTGTACCGTCGCAAAACGTGGCGATGGCGGCAATCTCTTTTGCTCAATCGGCGACGGCGAGCCTGCGATCGCGGACGAAGCGCTCCATCCGACGACCGCGGTGAGCGTGACACGATCAAAGGGGGTCTTTCCCGCTGCATTGCCCGCGCGAGTGCTGCTGCGCGCGCATCGAGCGGCAAGCCGCCCAAATCCACTTGGGTACCTGCGAAACAGGTCATGTAGTTCGTGTTTACCTCTCGTGTTCGAATCCCCAATCTTGGCAAAAACATTGGCGTTTCGGGCTGCTCGGGACGCCGTGGACCGCATCATGGAGGCGACGGACTCATCAATGCCCGACACAACAAGCGGGCATCAAATCGAGTGCGGACCAACCGGGACAGGCATTGGCTCGTCGCAGCATCGGCACCGGCATCGTCTTGCACCTCTCGTTCGTCCCCAGATCAGGTTGGGGTGAGCCCGAATCGGTTAAAACGACAGAGGCGTCCGTTTGGACGCCTCTGTTGTTTTCTTCTTCAAGATTTACGGTCACGCCATCCGCGCAGCCACCAAGCGCAAGCGCGAGGACACACCACGTCAGGCGCCGCATGAATCAGTGCTGCCGTTTTGACTGAGTACTGCCGAGCTGACGGTCGGCCGCTTCAAAGCATCTCGAATGGCCACGTAGACATCTTCGTGTTGTGGGCTGCGCCCCGGTATCTTTTGTCACAACGATGTTGTCACCGGGCACGCTGATATCCAAACCAACGTGAAAGATTGCCAGATGATTGGCTTTTGTGTGCCTGTTCGATAACGACGCGGCACCCGCGAAACTGAAGGATGATGACGCTCGATCTTTTCAACATACTTCTCAACGGAGGCCTTTGCGGCGTCAGATGAGTCCATGTCACGAAAGACGATGTCGGTTTCAATGCGCATTCTCGTTCCTCCTACACGGGGACAACTGGTTCTGGCGAATGTGTTCACGCCAGCGTTCGCGTCCAGTGGAAATGGTTGCACCAAATACAAAACAAGCCGTAGATTCGAAATATGCTCGCTCTAAGACCATGGATTGCACTTTTCACCATCCTACTGGTTCCTGTCGTGTCAGCTTACCTTGTTCTGACCGCCGACGGAAAGCCTCAGAACATGGTGATCGTCGCAATTTTAATAATTCTTGCGTTCATTCTCCTGCGCCGCGCCGTGTTTGAGCCGATCAGAACGCTACGGCGCTGGCGAGCGATCTCGACGCACCTCAACGGACGGTTTTTTGGCGACCTGAGTCACGAACCCATGGTCACAGGCACGTTCGACGGCGTCGACTTCGTCGCGGGCATCAGCGCGCACCAACTCATTCCGGGACGCCGCGAACGCTACCGCACGCTCGTTTCATCTCCCGTGTTTGAAGGTGTCCCGTTGGGTCTACGCGTGTATGGGGCCGCACTCGACGAGTGGGCCAATGACTATTCAGAACGGCGACGCGTGCCCACAGGCGACGAAGTGCTTGAGGGAAACATGCGCTGCGAAGGCGCGGATCCCGAAGAAGTTCGCGCGTTTGTGTGTGCGCCGGAACTTCGAGACCGCCTTCTGCGGTTTCTTTAAGCGTGGCCTGGCATGTTGGTGCATGGGGGCGAAAGCTCCCAACTTCCCGCGACGATTGGTGGGGCGAGCGGCGTGGTGACGGTTTCGCTCCCAGGACGGCAGGTCGACGCGAGCGTGATCGAACGCTGCATCGCGGACGTTTGCGCGTTTGCCAAAGAGCTCAATGCCCGTAATCACTCGTCGTGACTCGGCTTCGTGCGATTTCGTTTCTTCTGGCCGACCTTCTTTTTCTCGTCCACCCGCCTCGCCTTCGCAGATTTGGACGGCTTGGTCTTGAGCCTCTTCTTTTGAACCTTCAACGCAGATTTCAAGAGGTCGGCAAACCTGCGGCGCGCGAGGTCACGATTGGCATGTTGGCTGCGCGATTCGTCGACGGAGAGTTGGAACACGCCATCCGTGTTAATTCGACCACCTAGGTGCTTGTATATTCTCAGCTTTTGAAGGCTCGAGAGCACGGTGGAGCTTTCAACATTCCACTCCAAAGTGACGCGCGAACTCGTCTTGTTCACGTGCTGCCCGCCTGGTCCGCCCGACCGGCTCGCCTTGAAATTGAGCTCGCCCGCCGGGACCGTCAGGGTCTCGTTGATGTAAAGATCGTCTTCCATTCTCTGACTTGGGCTTGACGCGGCGCTCAGGGTTGCGATCTGCAGCCTGACGTCAAGACCGGAGGCGAAAGATGCCACAATGGGAAATCTATCCAACACAACCCTATGACGATGATCCTCGTGCTCGTGGACCTTGATTGGCACGAACACGCAGACGTCGGCACGATGAGTCAGTTGAACTGGTTCCGTGTCGATTTCGATGGCGAGGGGCCGCAAGGGATGCCGGGCTCGGAGGACAGAGAGCTTTTGGAGCGCTTCAACGATTGGCTCATTGACGAGTACGAAGGAAACGGTGAACTCAATGATCGATTGGACCGGTCCCGACGGCGAGAGTTCTTTGTGTACAGCGCGCTGTCCAACTCCGGACGCGCTTGTCGACCGCGCACGCACGGAATCGAGGATTCGGTTTCTGCGCGCACCTTCGCCCCGACCCTCAATGGCAACTTTACAACGAGTTCCCAAATATCCCGATGCCGTGCAGATGGCACGCATCCGCTTCGGGAGGACGCGATTGATGCGCGACGGACGGCGACGCGCTAGCGGTACCCAGACCGGTTGACCACGTGGCAGGGTTTCACTGGAAGAACAGCGCGAGCAGTTTCGGGCGTTTGCCATCGGGCAGGGATTCGACGTCGGGACGAGAAGGAGAGTGACGACGAGGCGATCACCCGGCCGTTTCTCATTCGATTGAACAAGACGCACGCGCTTGATCCCGTTGGCGTGGAGCACAACGTGATTCGTCTGTTCGTGAAGGTGCGCGAGCTGGGCGGCGACTACGGGGGTTGGGTCACATCAGTGGTCAAAGCCTGAAGCCTACAAACACGCCTTGTACGTGCCGCTCGTGCCCAAGAGACCGTCGAATTGTTGGCACGTGTAACCCGAACGACAGTCCGCATTCGTGTTGCATGCGTCGACGCAGTAGCCCGATGTTGCGAGGATTCCCTCGGGGTAACACCAATCGCCATTTGGGCACAGGTTCAACAGGGAACAGTCCTTACTGCAGTACCCGCCTGGCCAATCGGTTCCGGTGATGCAGATCGCTTCGGTGCCACCACTGCAGTTGTAGAGAAACGTACACGGTGCGCCTATCGCGGCAGACCCAACACCTGCAGGCATGCACTCCTTACTGTTGTTCGAGTCGCCGTCTTGGTTGAAACAAAGGTAACCTGACCGGCAATCGGCATCCGACGCGCAGTTCTTTAAACAGGAACCGTTGCCGTTGGCATCCTTCTGCCCACAGTGACTGCCTGACGCGCAGTCGTTGTCAAACTGACACTGTGACGAACAATAGCCGTCTTTGAACGACGGATTTGAGACACAGAAAGGAGCGATCGGACCGGCACACGTTGATTGTGCGGTGCATGCGGAACCGGTTGGAAGCGGTCCCCCGGTCGGCACACAGTTGAAGTTCGAGCACGTGAAGCCGTTTTGGCAGCTTCCGCAGTTTAGATTGCCGCCGCACCCGTCTGACGGCGTGCCGCACTGTCGCCCCGCTACACCGCACGCCAGCGGCTGGCACGCGCAGTCTTGGTCCAACGCAAACGTGCAGCCGCTGGGGCAGCAGCCATCGCCACTTTGGCACGCCGAGATGGGAGCATTTGTGCACTGAAGATTGCACTGCGCCGCGGAACCCGACACCGAGTCCGCTGTACACGCCACACCATCGTTGCAGTTGGCTGGACAGTTGCCGTCACACGTCTCGCCCTGTTCGACGACCCCATTGCCACACGAAGGCCCGCAATCATTGTCGAGGGCGGATGTGCAACCCACGGGACAACAACCGTCGCCGCTAACGCACTGTGTGACCGGGACGTTGGCGCATTGTGCGCTGCAGTTGGTGGCGCTGCCTGTCAGCGTGTCCGTCGTGCACGCGTTGTTGTCGTTGCACGACGTGGGGCAGTTGCCGTCGCAGGTTTCGCCGGGGTCGACCGTCCCGTTATTGCACGTCGCCGAACAGTCGTCGTCGGAGGTGTAGTCGCACGCTGCGGGACAACATCCGTCGCCGTCAACACACGAGGTCACGACCGTGTACTCGCATTGGGCGGAACACGTGGCAGCGGTGCCGCTGACGGTCCCCAACGTGCACGCGCCCTGAGGAGGGCAAGCGTTGGGACAAGACCCTTCGCCGGTGGGGATTCCTGAATCGCATCGTTCGGATGCATCCACGATTCCGTTCCCGCAGTTTGACGGGATCACGTTGTTGGTTCCGGTCGTGTTGTTGTTGGTGTTGTTCTGGTTGTTGGAAACCGTATTGTTCCCCGAAGGTCCCGACTTTTTGGCGGTGTCTCCGCAGGCTCCAAGACCAAGGAACAAGATGGCGAGTGCAAGACGATTCATTCTTCCGACCTCTGGATCATTGCGAGGGGCGAGTCTAAGGGCATTTCCAGTTTCTTGGCCCTGAAAATAGCTGAATGTGCGACGAAATGCTCGTACTTCAGCGCAATCCATGCCGGCAACACGGGTCGTCTGAAACTTTCTGAATTTTTCCTGTGATCCCTTTCTTTTTGTTCGGATTTTAGGGAAAAGCCCCGGTGAATTTAGGAGGCCTCATGAGATCCCTACCCATCATCATCGCGCTCGGTTTTGGCCTTGTGGCGTGCGGCGACGACGTCAAGAAGGGCAAGAAGACCGACACCTTGCCGTCCAACAACGTGGCGTCCAACAACGCGAACAATGTTTCGACGAACAATGGCACGCCATCGAACAACGTGGCGTCGAACAATGCGAACAACATGTCGATGCTCACGTGTGGGGACGGACAATTGGACCCAGACGAGTACTGCGACTCGGCGATCCCGACGGGTGCCGGCTCGTGTCCCAATGCATGCCCCCCTCAGGGCGCATGCACGTTGGGGATCATACAAGGCAATGCGGCGACCTGCTCCGCACGCTGCGAATACAACGTCGTCACGTCTTGCGCGGATGACGATGGGTGTTGTCCCGAAGCGTGCGACTACGTGACGGACTCCGACTGCTCGGCCACATGCAACAACGGCGTCATCGATCCCGGTGAAACCTGCGACGGCAACTGCCCCACGTCGTGCAACGACAACAACGTGTGCACGACGGACACGTTGACGGGCAGCGCCGCCAACTGCAGCGCGCAGTGCACGAACGTCCCCGTCACACAGTGCGTGAGCGGCGACGGATGCTGTCCCGCGGGTTGCACGAGCGCCTCGGACAACGATTGTCAGCCCGTGTGCGGCAACGGCTTGATCGAGGCCGGCGAACGATGCGACGGCAACTGCCCGACATCCTGCGCCGACAACAACGCCTGTACCGCGGACGCGATCTCGGGCTCGCCTGCGATGTGCAACGTTCAATGCTCGAACACAGCCATCACGGCCTGCCAGAGCGGCGATGGCTGCTGCCCCAGCGGTTGTACGTTTGCGATCGACCAAGACTGCGCGTGCCAACCACTGACGTGCGGCGCGCCAGGACGCGAGTGTGGCTCGCCGGCCAACGGCTGCGGCGGCAACCTCAACTGCGGGACCTGCGCGAACGGATTTGTGTGCTCCAACTTCAATTGCGTGCCCAACAACAGTCCGCTCCCGATTGGTAGCGCCTGCACCGCCGGCTCAAACTGCGCGGGCGCCATTGGTCCCTTCTGCGTCGCCAACCCGAACTTCAAGGACGGTTATTGTTCGTCGCAGTGTCAGTACGACAACGACTGCCCATCGGGCAGCCATTGCGGGCAGAAGGACGCCAACGGAAATGGCTCCTGCTTGAAAAACTGTACCACCAACGCCGACTGTCGCGCCGGATACGCGTGTTACGACCAGGATAACGGCGGCAGCGGATCCAAGGAGTGCCTCCCCTCCGCGGTAGGCACCGGCACCATCGGCTCGCCGTGCACAGCGGTCTATCAATGTGCTGGCGGGACGGTGGGTGCGTGCGGCATGGCGTCCGACGGCTTCCCCGGGGGCTACTGCACCGAAACGTGCACGGACCTGTTTGGCATCTCAACCTGCCCGACGGGGTCCACGTGTTACAGCGGCGGTCTGTTGGGTGGCGTGTTTGGCGGTGACCTCGACGGATACTGCGCCAAGTCTTGCACATCAAGCGCGCAATGCCGCACGGGTTACTCTTGCAAAACCTATACAACGCTGCTTGGACAAACGTCTTATCAAGCGTGCTTGCCAAACTGATGGACGTTTTCCCTCGTGAATTCTGCGGTTTCCGCTATCATTGAGATTCAAGGTTTCTTTTCAGCGCGTCGTCCGCCCGTTTCACTAACCTGTTGCGAATCAAGGTAGATTCCAACATCGGTTAAAGACGGTCGACACGACCCGGCGGATGCGCTAGAAAGTCCAGCCTCGTTTGCCGTTGGGCGCACGAGGTCGAGGGGAGCACCGCGGGGTGGTGCAAAATCGATAATGCCCTCCTGAAAATGCGAGGAAGTACGATGGCGAAGAATCAAGAGTGGGAAAACGACGAGTTGACGGAAAGCGACCGCGAGCACTTTAAGCAGCGATTGCTCCAAGAGCGTGAAGCTGTTCTGTCTCGTTTGAACAAACACCTCAACGAAGCAATGGTTGACGACGATCGTCCAGCGGACGAGCTCGACCAGGCCGGTCGAATCTCCGACCAGGCGTATCTGATGCGACTTGCGGATAAAGAGCAGAAACTCATCAAGCAGATTGACCGGGCGCTCGGCAAGTTCGAGTCCGGTGAATTCGGCCTGTGCGAAGGAACCGGCGAACCCATCTCGCGAAAGCGATTGGAAGTGCGCCCTTGGACGCGCTACAGCATCGAATACAAAGAGCAACTTGAACGCGAAATGGGCAAGAGTCGACGACTCTGATTTTCGTCGATTGTTTGCCCCTGACCGCGACGCATCTTGCGTCGCTTTTTGTTTATGGCACGAAACACCGGACAAAAAGACGCCGTCAAGGACGTCATGCGAAAAGCACGACGTCCGCTGACTCCGCCAGAGGTGCTTGAGCGTGCAGCTGTTGTAGTGCCGTCATTGGGCATCGCCACGGTCTATCGGCATCTCAAGACCCTGCACGAGGAAGGCTGGCTTAAGTGTGTCGACCTTCCCGGTGAGGGCACGCGCTACGAGCTCGCGTCGATGGGCCATCACCACCATTTCAAGTGCGACACCTGCGAGCGCGTTTTTGACGTTCCAGGCTGTACGTCTGACGTCGATGAACTTGCGCCAGAGGGCTTTGTCGTCAAACGCCACGAGGTGTTGCTGTTCGGCTTGTGCTCGGAGTGCGCCGACGGTCAGTGATCGCAGTCACAGTCGGCGCATCCAGTCGTCGCCTTTGGGATGACGACTTTGAATCCCGTACCTTTCAATCTGGGCGCCGCGCTCGGTTTCATGATCAACGGATGGCTGGTTTGAGCCGGTCCGTGGTTGTGATCGTGGTCGTCGTGACCGAAGTTCAGCACCGAAGACACCCACTGCCCCGGCCCCTTTCGAAACAGCGAGTCGAGGAACATCAGCGCAACAAGCGCGAAGGCCATCCACGACCACCATGCGTGACCCTCGACTGAGCCGGAAGCCGATGACAACACTTTGATGTCCCAAACGTTGAGCATCCAACCGGACGCGACCGACATCGCGAGCACCGACATCGCGAACGCGACCGCGATTCGCCGGCCATGCAGTTGTGTTAACGTCGCAAAGGTCGTCACGTTTGTCGCCGGACCCGCCATCAAAAACGCCAGCGCCGCACCCGGCGAGACGCCCGCCCACACAAAGGCCGCCGCGAGCGGCGTCGCGCCCGAGGCGCACACGTAAACCGGAATGCCTGCCGCCGCGAACAACACAACCTCAAGCCAATCTGGCAATCCCAAAAGCTGTTGCACGATGGATGGCTCAACGATCGCCCCTAAGATCAGGCCTGCCACAAGCCAGGGCCCAGTGTCGTCCACCAGCGAGCGCAGGCCGACCACGAACTGCTTGCCGTGTCATCTGCCGAGGCGCATTGGGCTCCATATGCACGCCCAGCCTGTGGGGCCACCAACTTCCCGATGACGACGCCGGTCACAATCGCAATCACAGCCGCCGTCACCAGACGCCAAATCGTGAGGTCAAAACCCAGCAAAGGCAGAGACAAGATGAATGACTCGATCCCAATCTCAGGAGTCGCCACCAAAAAGGCCATGGCCGCAGTGGCCGGAACCCCAGCGCGAATCAGGCTATGATACACCGGCACCACACCGCATGAGCAGATGGGCAGCGGCAATCCCACGGCCATCCCCCGAAACGACTGACTGACGACACCCCCGCGCCCCAACCAGGCGGTGGGTGGACGCCGAAACTGCGTGCCAAGCAAGGCAGCCAACATGAACCCGATGGCCAGCGCGGGCGCGGCGTCAAGCGACAACGCCAGAAGTCGGGAGATCACCGAAATCTCGGTCGGTCCACCGCCATGATCGTGGCTGCCCATCATGAATGGCACGAGCAAGAGCACCGCAATGCCTACCAAACCGCCCGAAAACTCTGGCAGTTTCGAAGCGGAATGGGAGTGGTGACGATGGACGACCACGTGCAACAAAGACCCCGCCACCATGGCCTGGAACAGCTGGAACCAAACGCCGCCAAACTCGTAAAGCTCGTGTCCAGCGGCCGCGCCGAGCACCGTGCCGATGCCCACGATCGCGAGTACCAACGCGGCTCCTCGCTTGCCGTAGCGCGGGGTAACGATGTTCCAAATCGCCAAGCTTACGGGAAGTCGATGCAGCACCACGGCCAACGCGAGCGCTGATGACTCCTCCGAATGGCCGCCTTCAAACAAGGCCGCGCCATCAAACATGGTGTGAATCACCAACCCGATAAGGGCCGACACCAACATGATCGTGTGCGCCGTTCGCGACGCCACACCCAGAAGGCGCTCCATCACCAGCGGCAAGGTCATGCCCACGAGGGCAGCTACGATCGCGAGTCCGCCCGACGCGGCAAGGGCTGCAGGCATGACGAACATCACGACGAGCCCGCCGACACTGGTCAGCACAAACCCGTCGATGGCTTCGATCGCCCACTTTCGTTGACCCACAACAAGATACGTCAGCGGCCCCATCAGGAGCGCCAGAATTCCAATGATGGGCAAAATGTAGGAGTGGTCGTGCATGTCGTGTGATCCGGCGCGAAGTGATAACCGGTTCTCACTCGCCAGTCAAACACACGTTACGGCGCGATGATCGCCGTTTCACTTGCTTTTGGGGTCTTGGTCTCTTGGCTGGCAGGTTCTGGCGAAGGCACCTTCACTTCGACCTTGGGTGGATCCTGTTTTGTCACCTTGGGCTCCACCTTGACCTTGTCGACGGTCTTGGTTTTCGTCGCGGCTTTCGTCGACTTAACGGTCTCTTTGGGCACGTCATCCAGAATCTCGCTCCGGCTTGGCCACCTCTTCAGTGGCCACCTGCACCGATGTTTTCGGTGCGTCCACAACGGTAACCGCGGGATGTACTTGCTCGGGTGTCCCCGGCGGCGGGTCCACGATCGCCGGTACTGCGGGCTCCACGGCCACGGCGTCCTCACCCGACGATGTTCGGTTCATCAGCGCGATCACCACCGCCAGGCCCACCACGATCAGGACGACCAACACGCCGAGTGTCCACTTTAGTGTGGTATCCGACTTCGAGGCGGTGGCCGGCGCGACAGGAGCCTCGACGGCAACGATTGGCGAGGGTGGCGTGTTTCGCGTCATCCCCGGCGACGTCTCGCCGAGAACGTCCATGGAATCCAGCCGACCACGATTTCCGAAGCCTGCTGCCATCTTGCGATTCCCCACGTCGAGGCGAGGCGCGGATACGGTCGCCAAAGCCTCCTGAAACTCTTTGGCCGATGGGTAGCGCTCGTTTGGATTCAGGCTCGTCGCCTTGCGCAGAACGCCCCAAGCTCCGTACGTTCAAGCTCGACAGGCATTGTCACGTGCCCTTGGCAATGCGCCAAGAGGTAGGCCATCGAATTGGCCGCGGTGACCGCCGAGACGCGGTCAGGGTCTCGATGATGATCAAGCCCATCTGATAGACATCGAGCGCCGGTGAGACCGTCTGATGTTCGATGTACTCAGGCGCTAGGTAAGCCGGCGTTCCCGCAAACCACCTGTCTGCGTCAGCGAGGCTGACCCATCCCCGAATATTCGCGCGATGCCGAAGTCGAGCACGACCAAGTTCTCTTGCGGTGTTCCTCGGATTGCACAGGTACAAATTGGTGGGTTTGAGGTCCTTGTGAACGATCCCCTGTGAATGACCCTCCGCGAGCGCCGCCAAGCAGTCGCCAAAGAGTTTCAGGGCACGCTTGGCCTCCATGGGGCCATTGCGAACCAGCTCGGCCTCGAGGTCGTGTCCATCGAGGAACTCCATGGCGAGGTAGGGTTGACCCAAATCCGTGGGAACGCCGAAATCGAACACATCCACCACGTTGCGGTGCTTTATTCGCGCGGCGATGCGGGCCTCTTGAATGAAACGTGCCTGAAACTGCGCACCCGATGGTCCGGGCGGGAGTTCCAGCACCTTCAACGCCACCTGACGATCGAGGTGAATCTGACGCGCGCGGTAGACGTGCGCAAAACCCCCACGCCCGAGGTGACCCTCGATCCGGTAACGAGCATCAACCAACGTGCCGTTTGGCAAACGTTGGTCGATCTCCTCGTGCGTGGTGACTTCGCTATTCATGTCTCTCAGTGATCCTCAGTCTTTCGAATCTCGCCCAACCGATCGTAGTGCCTGTAGCCGAGTTGTTCCAATGCTTTCGGTGGTGCAAGCCCAATATCGACCAACGTCTTGGTGCCGTAGGTGCCCGCCAACACCGGGGGGGAATAGGCGCGAACCGCTTCCTCTGTTCGGAACGGCGGCAGCGGCGAAAGGATCTGATGTGCATGAAGATGAATAAAATGCGCCATCGACACGCGAGAGTATCCGGGTGTCGCCGGCGCCTTAATGACGTGGGGGGTGGCCAAGAACCGCCCCGCGGTCAAGATCTCCAACTCCTGCCCCACCTGCGCCACGATGCAGCCTTTTGGCGCCGAGCCCGCCACAAGCTTACCCAGTGGTTCGTCTGCGGTCGCGCGCGTTCGCAAATAGAGACCGCTCTCATCGTCTGGTTTGGCGCAGTAGGTCCCCTCTGGGCTCAAAAAGCGCCCGCCGGGCAACAAAGTTAACAGATTGAAGTCGGTGTGCTCTTCACCCCACAGGATGCCGGTATTGACCTGATCGTCACGAAGCGGCAGGTAATGCAACGCGCGTGTCACGTGAGGGCCCCCGTAAACCGAGGCCTCGAAGCGATAGGGTTCCACCCCGAGCGCGCGCGCGGCGCCCCGCAGAAGTCCCAACCCTATCTCGTGAAGCTGGTGACCAATGGACTCGTAAGTCGAACGAAAATCGCCCGCATCGTCCGGCCAGTTGTCCGCGTAAATTTCGGGATACTCAGGCGTGCCGTAGGATCGAGGGCTCGGGAGCCATGAAGTGCACTCTTTGAAGTCAGGCTGCCCACCGGCGACGACCCTTGCTCGGTTTCTGGGGGCGTCCACCCTCGCTGATACCAGATGTCGGGCTTGGACATCTTCTGCTTCTCCGCGAGCGGCCGAGCGACGAAACCACGGAACGCATCGTAGAACGCTGTCAGCTCGGAGTCCTCGATGCCGTGGTTTTGAATGTAGATCAGTCCGTACTGTCCAAAACCGTCCACAATCGCCTCAGACGCCCGATTTTGACGGATGGGATTTGGGCTGGAGAGGTCTTCAAGGTCAACAACAGGGATCGCGTGTGTCATGGTCGATACTCCGTAACCAGTCTAACGAAAGAGGGATTTCAATTGCGGCACCGTCACTTCGTAAGAAGTCTTGCAGTACTCGCAGGTCACTTCGACGGGCTTGTTTTGGGCAATCATGTCGGCGACCTCGTCTTGGCCCGCCGCGATTAACGCGTTGAGCACGGTCGCCTCGGAACACGTGCAGCCAAAACTCACGTCACTCCGGCTCAGGTGAACCACGCCCGGCCCGAGAATCGCGTGGGCCAACTCTTGGTCGTCGAAGTCGTACCAATTGATGACCAACTGCTCGAGCGACAAGGTCACGAAGGCCAGTGACCCGGGGTCGGGGTCGGGAAGCAACTGGATCATGAACCCACGGGCGTGGAGCACGGCGTCGTCCTCGACCCGGCAGGACACTCCGACCGTCGACGTCGTCTGTTCCGACGTCATCATGTAATTGGTCAAGATTTCCGATGTGCTGCCCCACGCATCGATGGTTCCCTCATGGAGTTGGCCCGATTCCAATACCCGCGCGACTTGGAGCTGTCCCCCGGAGATATCCGAGAGCCGAGTCGACACCCAGCCTCGCGCTCGCCCCTGTGTCAGTGCGTCCGCGTAAAGCGCCCCGGTTGGCAGTCTCAGCGTCATCTGCAACCGCTGGTCGGGCGCCATGCTTTCTTGGACAAGCAGTGCACCCATGACCAGTTCGCCGAGGGCCTCGGACGCGTTGCCAGGGGACTGCGCTTGGATCACCCCACCCACGGTCTGACGCGCGTCGACCATGACAGCACGAATAGAGCCGTCCGGGGTCATGATATGGCTAATGGAATCCGTCATCCCTGATCCTCAATGGGGTCTACACGATAAAAGAGGCTGAGCTCGCCGTACAATTCTGGGGCTACTTTCTTTAGGGCCAAAGGCCGCTCAAAGAAAGCTTCAGTCGCGACGGCGAAAAACTCAGCCTCGTTCGTCGCGCCGTAGTCGTCCATGACCGACGCAATGCTTCCACCCTCACGCAACGCCTCGAAGTAACGCGACATCACCCGCACCCACCCGGCGTATTGCCGTCCATCCTCGAGCAGCGGAGTTCCATCGGCGCCCCCGTTTTCGAAGTCGAGCACGTGCGCAAACTCGTGAATGGCGGTGTCTTGCGCGTCATCGGGGATCTCAATGCCGTGGGTCACCGAGTCCCAGCTCAGCACCACCGTGCCCCATTTGTGGGCGAGCCCAAGCGTTGCTGCGCCCTCCTCGTGCGAGAACGTCCGCGGGTAGATCACGATGGATTCCAAGTTATCGTAGACATCGAACGGGAGCCGGCGCGCAATACGCGCAGCAGCCGCGGCGACCAGCACCTTCATCTCTTCGGTGACCTCAAGCCCTTTGGCGCCCTCCCAGTTTTTGGTCCAAACGAAATGCTTGAGATGGCTCTCAAACGCGAGCCGGTCCTCAGGACCGAGCGTCGCATACGCGGGATAATGCGCGTCAAGAATGGCCCTCCACGACGCGGGAAACTCCCTCTCGTTGTAACGCCATCTTTGGATTTGGGACCATAAACCCACGTCGGCCTCGCCAGCGCGCTTCACGTTGCCGCTGATGATGCGCTGCGTCAAGGCGGGCTAGGAGACCTCACACGCAAACCTCAGTGCAGCCGCCGAAAGACGCCGACGACCTTCCCAAGCACGGTGGTCTTTCTCCACTGCGACGCGTGCACGTAGATGGGTTCCATCGACGCATTCGCAGGCTGAAGACGCACGCGGTCGCCTTCTTTGTACAGACGTTTGACCGTCGCTTCTTCGTCGACCATGACAGCCACGATCTCCCCGTTCCGCGCGTCGTCCTGAGGCTTAACGAAGATGTAATCCCCGTCGAAGATCCCATCTTCGATCATCGAATCGCCGCGAACGACTAGGCCGAAGACGTCCTGTGCCTTGCCGAGTAACCCCTGACCGATGGAGACGTGATCCTCCGCGTTCTGGATGGCGGATATCGGCTCTCCCGCCGCGATGCGCCCCACGATCGGGATCGAGTGCACGTCTTCGAGGACCTGAGGTACGTCCGACGACAACTTTGATCCATCGGGGTTGAAAACCGGCCGAATCGCTCGAGATTTCGCATCCTCCCGCGACAGATAACCCTTGCGCTCCAGAGCTTTGAGATGGTCGTTCACACCGTTGGTGGACTTGATCTCAAGCCGCTCTCCGATCTCGCGGATGGTGGGCGGAAATCCCGTCATCTGAATGTGGTCGATGATGTATTCGAGGACTTCAACCTGACGATCGGTCAACTCTTTTTCTGGCCGTTCCATGGTCGCCTTGAGTAAGTTTGAGGGTTGCACCCAACAGTGAACATCTGTAACTTACTGAACATATGTGATGCGCGTCAAGAAACATTAGCGTTGCCAAAGACACCTGCCCGTTATTTTTGTAAGCTGCGCTTGGGTCACGAGGACCTACCCCCAAAAGCCAGGATGGCCGTGATGTCCGCCCCGATACAGATTCGAATCATCGCCAGCGGTTCCACCGGGAACACGTCGATCGTCAAGTTTGGAAACACCCGGCTGCTCGTGGACGCAGGGGTCCCTTACAAACGTATCGCGGCTGCGCTCGACGCGTTTGGTGGTCCCGAGGGCCTCGATGGTGTCGTCATCACGCACGAACATCACGACCACGTACGCGGGCTTGATCAACTCTTTCGCGCCCGACCAGACCTCCCTGTTTTCGCGTCGGCTGGCACATTCAAGGCGATGTCGTTTGAGGACCGCGACACCCACGTGCTCAAACCGCTGGTCCCTCAGTCGTTTGGCGACGTGGACATCACCGGTTTTCGCGTCGCACATGACGCCACCGAAGTCTTGGGACTGCGATTTGAAGGCTTTGCGCATACGCTGTGTTACGCCACGGACCTCGGGGCATGGTCGGATCAGACCGTCGCGGCGCTGCAGGGTGCAAACACCCTGGTCTTGGAGTCCAATCACGACCCGGACTTGCTTCGTCGTGGCCCCTATCCTGTATTCCTGAAACGCCGCATCTCAGGCTCGCGTGGTCATCTGTCCAACGAACAGGCGCGCGCGCTGCTTGAGCGCGTGGCGCACCCCGGACTGACACGTGTGGTTCTGGCGCATCTCAGCGAAACCAACAACACACCAGAGCTCGCGCGGCGAACCGCAGAGGAGTTCTTGCACGGCTCAGCGGTCAGTTTGCACGTCGCTTCTCCCGACACACCCTCACCCATCTGGACGCCCACCGCCGGGGTCTCGCGCCGAGCCGCGGTGACTCAGTTGTCGTTGTTTGGGTAAGCCGTCGCTGTCTAGGTAATCAGCAGGTGGCGCGCAGGCAACCCGCGACCACACGGCAGGTGAACTGCTCGTCGTGCCAGTACGTGTCCACGGCATCGGCGATGTAACGCAAGATGGGATCCCGGTCGGACGACCGAATCACACCAATCCAGTGGGGGTAGAACGTTTCGCGAACCAGCGGTGACAGCAGCAACTCTTGCCCGTTTTCAAACGACACTTCCCAAGAAACCTCTTGGAACACCGAGTCGTGCAATCCCGCCGACTCGGCGATGTCGCTGAGCAATGCTGGGGTGAGCAAGCCGTCACGCATTTCGTACATGCGCCCCAACACGTCGTGCAGCTGGTGTGCTCGAAGCGCTTCGTCCAACATGTCGAAGAATTCGGGGAAGCTCGAGGCAAGGGGAGCCGCCATGATGAGTTGTCCACCTGCGCTCGTGACGCGCGCCAGCTCCGAGATCGCCTCCTCGGCCTGCCGGGCAGTGACCACCCCGTTGAGACATATCGAGCCCTTAAACACGTCGTCGGCGTACGACAACGCGCCTACCCGCTGCGGAACAAAGAACACACGCCGCTGAGCGGCTTCGTCCATGCGCGTTCGCGCTTGGTCGAGCATCGCGCGTGACGGGTCGAGTGCGATGACGCGCGTGTCCTCGGGCACGAGGGACAGAACGCGCTCAGGGATCATCCCCGCGCGAGATTCAGCCACCAACAACGAGGACGCCGCAGGCACATGAAGGTCGGTGACACACGCGTCGTAGACCGGGCCCGTCCAGAGCCTTTCGACCACGTCTCGATGCGAAACCGCCACCTGATGTTCGTTTCCCGTATCCACCATCAGAAATGCCGAAACCCTCTAAATTCGCGCTCAATAGGCGTTCCGTCCGGTGCGAGCACGCGAAGCCCTTCGGTCGCCGAACGAATTTCACCGATGTCGTACACGTCCCACGAGTACCTTCGAGCCAAGTCCCACAGTTTGGTCATCCGCGCCGGCGGGGCGACAATGACCAGTTCAAAGTCCTCTCCGCCCGCCAACTGATAGTCCAAAATGTCCTCACCCGTCGCATCACAAAACTTAACGAGCTCAGGGTGCTTGGGCAGGTTATGCGTCTCAAGCGAGGCCCCCATGTTACTTCGGGTCAAGATGTGCCCAAGGTCTTGCGCCAATCCGTCACTGACATCGATCAGCGCCGAGGGTACACCAAACAACCCGAGCAGCGCTCCCTCGTGGACTCGCGGATAGGGTCGACGATGTGCATGCACTAGCGTTGGGAAGTCCGCCTCGTCTAGGTCCACGGCTCCACTCAAGATCTTGAGTCCGGCAGCCGCCAATCCGACAGCGCCAAGCAGCGCGATACGGTCCCCGGGAAGGGCGCCCGAGCGCGTCACAGGTCCTGCGGGGCTCGCTTCGCCAAGCAGCGTTGTGGTGATCACCGTCGGGCCACTGGTGCGCGTCACATCACCGCCGCCGACCGAAACCTCGAACCCGTTCGGCGAAAGCGTCTCGCTGGCCTCGCGCATGCCCTCGATGAACCCGTCCACAAACGCTTCGTCGATGTCAGGCCCAAACGTGAGGTTCAAGAAGAACGCCCCCGGCCCGCCTCCCATCGCCGCAACATCGCTCAGTGAAACCGCCAAACACTTGTAACCGATGTCCTGCGGCGTCATCCAATCCCGCGAAAAATGAACGCCTTCGACGAGGGTATCCGTCGTCACCAGATCAAAACGACCGGGGTCCAAAATCGCGCAATCGTCGCCAATGCCAAGGGTTAGGCCCTCGGGCGTTGGGAACGCTGCTTCGATCTTCTTTATCAGTTCAAATTCGGCGTACATGAGTTCCTACGGCCTTAGCACATGTAGCGGGTCAGGAGCACACCCAGAATCATCAACCAGAATACGAGCGACGTCCACAATAGTACGTTGCGGGCGCGCTGCGTTACGTCGGAAAACTCGGCGGTGCTCGCTTGAACCTGCGCTTTCGCCACCATCATTCGCGTCTGAACGGTCGAAGCGATCTCACGCAACAGTGTGGTTGCGCGAGGATCCCCAGGATGGTCCACGAGGTAAAACCGAAGTTTGCGCGCCGCGAAGTCCTGAAGCTCGTTCTCACGAATGCAGCCTGCGAAGCGCTCAAACGTCAGATCATCGGGAGCGTCCACGAACGCGTTCCACAACAGCGCCGCGGCCTCCCATGAGGCTTCTTTGCCGGCGGGGGCCTTCTCCCAGGGCGCCTCGCCGGGCTTGTGTCGAAAAGCCTCGTCTTGATTAAGACCACACCGCGCGCAGAAAGGTTCGTCGGGCCCCACGAGGCTGGCGCATTTCGGGCACCGTGGACCTCGCCCTCGGGTGGCAGGAAGCGACGAAACGTGTCTTCCGCCGAGACGTCTGCGGTTGCCGCGACAGGCTTAGAGATCACGGGAACCGAAGGGACCGCAACGGGGTCCCTCGCCGGGGGTGTCTCTTGCGGAGCTGTCTGCCCAAGGCTCAATACGTTTTCGTGGCCGCAATTTGCGCACACGAACACAAAACCGGATGGACCCAGTGTCGTCGAGGCTGCCGCACCGACGTGCTGGCATTTTTCGCAGCGAAAATCCATGTCACAGCCCAAAGAGTGCGGTCAGTTCCATCCCCTTGATCGGCGAAGGCGAGAACGTCAGCGCGAAGATCACCACACAGATTGCGCCCACGACCCATCCTTGTCGTCCAAGCGGTTCGTCACTCAAGAGGTCAGGATGCCGGATGCCCATCACCTTGACGAGCAACGCGATCACCAGCCATCCCGGAAACGCGATCACGCCAAGCACCAGCACTCCCGCGAACACCGCGTAACCCACTCGATGGTAGCGTTCGCCAAAAATCGAATACGCGATGTGCCCTCCATCAAGTTGCCCCATCGGGACCAAGTTGAGAGCGGTCAGAAAACACCCGACCCAGCCCGCCATCGCCATGGGATGCAGCCAGACGTCCGAGCCTTGCGGGATGTTGGGATGAAACACGTGATTTAACCCCAGCATCAGCAGATTATCGCCTAGGCTCAAGACCCCTTCGTCCGTTGGGAGGACACGCACATCACTGAGGTAGAGCCCGATTACCAAGACCGGAATCGCGACCACGAACCCAGCGATGGGCCCTCCGGCTCCAATCGCGAGCAGATCGCGCGACCGCATCCGATTGGGTCGCATCTTGATAAACGCGCCGAATGTGCCAATAAAGGGCAGCATTCCGACGCCAGGAATCGGCAACCCGGGCAGGAAAAACGGCCACGTCGCCTGCACGCCGCGTCGTCGACACTGCAGGAAATGGCCAAGCTCGTGTACACCCAAAATGGCCAACACGGACAACGAGTAAGATAGCCCCCCAACGATCGTTTTGCTGTCCTGCCACGCGGCGAGCGAGAACGCGTCGCCGCCCGCGAACGCGATGCCCGCTAAGGTCGTGCTAACAAACGCAGCGAGCAAGAGCGCCCAGTTACGCCAAGTTGGTGTCTCGTGTTCCATCAGCCCACCGGAACCACGCGACCGTCCACGTCGAATCGGAACAGCCGGCCCTGGCGGGTCAGTGAGCCATCCTTCCCCCGTAACATCGTACCGGCCACGCCTGTCCAAGGCATCAGCGCACGCATCCCGGCCGTGGGTGCGTCGGGCTGTCGCCTTGCCGCTTCTGCGGCAAACCACACGGCGTCAAAGGTCTCGGCTTCGAACGAGGTCGCACCGTGGCCTGCGACGGACTCGTACGCACGTTCGAATTCTTCCGCCCGACCGCCGTCATCGACCCCGCCATACGTGTCCAAGATGATCGCGCCCGCGGCCTGAGCACCGGTGAGCTCCATGCTTCGCCCGCGCCAACCGCCTAGCCCGAGCAGTTGGACCGCAACGCCTTTGCCTCCCTCTCCGTTTTGAATGCCGACCAGCGGCAAAAAGCCAAGGATTCGGGAAACGCGCTGGTGAAAGTCTGGGATAAAGAGGCAATCGAAGTCGACCAACCGCGACAGTCCGGTCGAGACATAACCAAGTTTGTCGGCCTTCTTCCCTTGGTGCGTCTCACCCACACCGATGCGCCTGCGTGTGCGCGTCACTTCGTCTAGGGCGCGTCTGAAATCCGGTTTTTCTTCGGGATAGTAGGCCTCGCGCGCGACCTCACGCCCCGCGGCCGTCCACGCCACGCGAAACCCCTCTGCGGCGCCGCGGCCAAAATCCGAGTCCGGCGCGAGGATCGCGACCGTCTTGCCCTCCACAAGTCCCGCGAGCTGTGCACCTTGCTCCGCCGGCGAGAGCCGCCATCGGATGGTCAGTGGGTTGGCCAACACGGTCGGATCGGAGCACAGCGAAATCAGGGGCAATCCTTGGCGAACCGTCCAACCGGCGGCCGTGACAGACTCGCGAACCCCTACAGGCCCCACCGCCACCGCGACCTTCTTTGCGAGCAACCGGTTCACCGCATCAAGCGCACCCTCGGGCTCCCCGGCGGTGTCCTCGACGCACAACGTCACCTTTTGTTCGGTCGCCGCCATCTGTGCGGCGTGCACCATCTGCTGCCCAAGGGACTTATACGGTCCGCTCAGAGGCGCCAAAAAGCCGATTGAAACGGGCGCATCCTGAGCCCAGGCCGGCGTTGATGCCAAGGCCAAAGAGCTCAAGATGAAATCGCGTCGTCTCATTCGAAAAGGTCCTTCATGCGGTCAAAGAAGCTCTTACGCTCCGGTTCAACGTCCTCACCACTCAGACGCGCAAACTCCTCAAGCAGTTCCTTCTGACGGTCGGTCAGTTTCACCGGGGTTTCCACGACCACCGTGACAAGCTCGTCACCACGTTTGGAGCCCTTGATGGCGGGGAACCCCTTTCCGCCCAAGCGGAAGACCTTCCCGGTCTGCGTCCCCGCGGGCACCTTCATCGAGACCTTACCCTCCACGGTGGGCACGTCGATTTTTCCACCGAGCGCGGCCTGCGTGAACGTGATCGGAACCGTGCAGCGAATGTCCAGCCCGTCGCGCTCAAAAGGGAATGTTCGGCGAGTACGATCTCAACAAAGAGGTCGCCGTCTGGTCCGCCGTGCGACCCACGGGCCCCTTTGCCCTCCCAGCGCAACTTCTGACCCGAATTGACCCCCGGAGGCACATCGACATCCAACGTGACCTCGCTGTCCACGACGCCACGCCCTCGACACGTCTTGCAAGGCGACGGGATGTACTGCCCAGTGGCGTTGCATTTGTTGCACGGCCTCGACAGTGCAAAGAAACCTTGTTGGACACGCATCGTGCCGGTTCCGCCGCATTGATCGCAGGTCTCGACCCGGGTGCCGGGCTCGGCTTTCGTGCCGTCGCAGCGCGAGCAGTTCTCTTGGCTTGGGACCTGAACCTTTTTGGTCACGCCCGCGTAAGCCTCCTCGAATGTGACGGATAGGCTGATGACAAAGTCGCGACCCTTTTGCGCCCGGGTGCGCGCCCCACCGGCTGCGCCGCCAAACATGGCGCTGAGGATGTCGACAAAATCGCCAAAATCGGCCGTCTGGTACGCGCCAGCTCCCCCAAATGGTGAGCCTCCGCCCGGGAAACCCGAATAACCGGCCGCCTTGTAACGGTCGTACTGCGCGCGCTTCTCTGGGTCTCCAAGGATCTCGTAGGCCTGAGAGACTTCTTTGAATTTCTCTTCGGCGTCCGGCGAGTCCTGGTTGTGGTCAGGATGATACTTCAGCGCAAGCTTACGATAAGCCGCCTTGATCTCGCCCTGCGGCGCAGACGACGAGACCCCGGCGACTTCGTAGAGGTCAGTATTCATGCAAGTGTACTGCTTCTGGACGGGCTAGGTTACTCAGACGTCTCGGTTCCGCCCGTGTCAATCCCGCTGTACATGGCCTCGGCCAGCCGGTAAGCCGACGCCTCAAGGCTTTGAAGAATCGCCTCCAACTCCTCTTTGTTGGCGTCCTCAAGCAGCTCCTTGACGGTGCGCAGGTCGTACCGGACCTCCTCGAGCTCATGCTGCGACAGGTATTCGCCGTACTCAGCCAAACTTCGTCTGGTCGAGTACACCAGGCCGGCAGCCCGGTTTCGAAGCTCGATGATGGCCTTCTTTTCGTCATCGCTTGACCGGTTTTCCTCGGCCTCTTCGATCATGCGGCGGATCTCGTCTTCCGACAGACCGCCGTCGGCGACGACGTTGATGCTTTGTTGGCGCCCGGTCCCGAGGTCACGCGCGGTCACACTCACCATGCCGTTTTCGTCGATCTTGAACGTCACGTCGATCTTGGGCAAGCCGCGCGGAGCTGGCGGAATTCCGTGGAGCTCAAAGAGCGCCAAGCTCTTGTTCTCGTCGGCCATTGCGCGTTCACCTTGCAACACGTGAATGCGGACCATGGCTTGGTTATCGATCGTCGTGCTGAACACCTCGTTGTAGGTGCACGGAATCGTCGTATTGGCGGGAATGAGCGGCGTAAACACCCCTCCCATGGTCTCGATGCCAAGCGTCAAAGGTGTGACGTCGAGGAGCAACACATCCGTCAGCTCGCCTCGGACGATGCCACCCTGGATGGCGGCGCCCACGGCCACGACTTCGTCGGGGTTGACCGATTTGTCGGGTTCCTTCTGGAAATACGTCGCCACCTGCGAACGCACGAGGGGCATACGTGTCATGCCGCCAACCAAAATGACTGCGGCGATGTCTTTTTTCTGCAGCCCAGCCTCGCGAAGCGCCTTGCCGCACGGCTCAAGGGTGCGCTTGACGAGTTCGGCGGTCATTTGCTCGAACTCCGCCCGCGTGAGGGTGCGTTCGATGTGTTTGGGGCCTGTGGCGTCCGCAAAGATGAATGGCAAATTGATGGTGGTCTGCTCGAGGCTCGAGAGTTCCATCTTCGCGCGTTCGGCTTCTTCTTTCAGGCGCTGCATGGCCATGCGGTCGCTACGAAGGTCAGCGCCCGTTTCGGCGAGGAAGCCCTCGACCAACCAATCGATGATCTTGTAGTCGAAATCCTCGCCGCCAAGGAACGTGTCACCCGATGTCGAAAGCACGCTGTACACGCCGTCGGCGAGCTCGAGGATCGAGATATCGAACGTGCCGCCCCCAAGGTCGTAGACCGCGACGCGGACTGCGGCGTCTGATGCCTTCTGACCGCTGCCAAGCCCGTAGGCCAAAGCAGCCGCGGTGGGCTCGTTGATGATACGCAGCACGTTGAGCCCTGCGATGCGACCGGCATCTCGCGTGGCCTGGCGCTGAGCGTCGTTGAAATAGGCAGGAACGGTGATGATGGCGTCTGAAACCTCCTCACCTAAGAAATCTTCCGCCTGTTGTTTGAGCTCGCGCAGGATGAAGGATGAGATTTCGGGGGGAGAATACTCCTTGCCGCGCACCCGCACCCAGGTGTCGCCGGAATCTGACTCCGACAAAACGTAAGGCACCGACTCGCGCACACGCGACACCATCGCGTCGTCAAAGCGCCGTCCCATGAGTCGTTTGACCGAGAAAATCGTGTTCTCGGCGTTCGTCTCGGCTTGCCGGCGCGCCAAGGCTCCGACCAAGCGTTGACCATCCTCGGTAAACGCGACGACGGACGGAGTGGTTCTACCCCCTTCCGCGTTGGGGATGATCACACGTTCGTTTCCGTCGATGAAACAGACGCACGAGTTCGTCGTGCCCAAGTCAATGCCGATCGTCTTACCCATGTATCGTCAATCCGTTCTTAGGTCTTAATCGGTCGTCTGCTCATCTGTGCCACCGTCGGTGGCGACGTCGATGGGCTCCACCGGTGTATCCGCTTGCTCCACATTGTCGTTGGACTCGACCTTCTTTGCAACGGCCACAAGCGCGGGTCGGATCAGACGGTCGTGCAGGAAGTACCCTTTCTGGTACTGCTCCAAGACCGTACCGGTGTCGAACTCAGGCGTTTCCACCTGCTGAATGGCCTCGTGTTTGGTCGGGTCGAAGTGTTGCCCCTTTGCGTCAAACGACGTGACCCCGTGTTTCTCAAGCGACGTCAGGAACTGACGGTAGACCATGCGGACCCCGTCCACGATTGACGTCGTGTTGGTCTCAGACTTCTCGGCGTGGTCAAGCGCGCGGTCGAGATTGTCGATGACCGGCAGCAGCTCAAGAACGACCTTATCGATCCCATACTTGCGCATGTCTTCTTTTTCGCGGGCAGTTCGCTTGCGAAAATTTTCAAGGTCGGCCGCCGTGCGGAGGTAACGATTCTTGGCCTCGTCCCGCTCGGTTTCAGCTGCCAAAAGCTTGGCACGAAGCTCCTCCACAACGGCGTCAGGAACGCTTGCGACTGCTTCGCTCATCACGACTTCCACGTCGGAATCTTCGGGGCTCACAAACAACGAGTCCATCGCCGCGTCAGGGGCCGGAACTTCAGCCGGCCCATCGCTTTCCTCGGGCGCGGACGGCTCGTCCGATGCACCCTCTGGATGCTCGTCGGATGGCGACTCTTCGATGATCTCGTCTTGCGCATCGAGAGCGCTCTTGTCGTGTTCGGTCAAAACTGCACCTCCGAGAACGACCGTCCGCCTTCTATCGGAACGGTACTTCCAAAAATTAAGTGTTGTAATCGGGCTCGTTCTCTGTGTCCCTAGATAACACACGCGCGACTTGGTCCACTAGTGGAATCATGCGCCCATAGTCCATCCGCATCGGACCCAACACACCGACCAAGCCAATCTGCTCGGCCCCCTGATAGAATGGGGAGACGACGATGCCAAGATCCTTCGCAAAATCTTCGCCAATCTCCGGCCCGATGACCGCAATGGTGCCACGTGGTTCACCGAGGTTATCCAGAACCTCAAGCAGCCTCTCTCGCTCTTCGATTGCGCGAAGCAGCTCACGCAAGCGGTCCACATCCGAGGTCAGCTCCGAGAAGTCCAAGAAGTTCATCAAGCCCTCAACTCGGATCTTGTTTGCGCTCTCCCGAGTGACCTGGCTGCCCACATGCAACGCGGCAGCCTCATAGTCCGGGTAGATGCGACGTGCTTCCGAAAGCTCTTCGCGGACCTTTCGCCGCAGTTGGTCGAGCGTCTTCCCGGCCACGAGCTCCGAGAGGTAGTTCTGCATTTTGGTCAGTTTGAGCGCGTCCACAGGGCTCGCCAGCGTACACATCCGCTCAAGAACCTGTGCGTCTTCGGTGACCAAAACAGCGAGTAAGCGGGTCTCGGTGATGCTGACAAGCTTGAGGTCCCGCAGGCGCATCTGCGCAACATGGGGGCCAACGACCACGGCCGCCATGTTTGAAAGTTGACTCAAGAGCACGCCCGCGCGAGCAGCGGTTCCCTCCACGTCACCTTGGTCGGGCGAGAGGTCCAGCGGAGGTGTCGCTCCGCGCGGCAGCTTGGACACGTAATCCACGTAGGCGCGAATTCCCTGCGCGGTTGGGATGCGACCTGCCGACGTGTGCGGTTGCGACAGAAACCCAAGGTCTTCGAGGTCCCCCATGTCGTTTCGGATGGTGGCCGCACTCACATCAAGTGCTCCACTACGCGCGACCGCCGCGCTCGCGACGGCTTCGCCCCGCGCCATAAAGTCGGCGATGACGAAAAACAGGATTTGGCGTTGTCTGTCGGAGAGCTCTTTCACGCGACACCAGCGGAGTTTCGTCAGGACGGACCAGAAGTTAACAAAGCCAGCGGCCGGGTTCAACGCCCTTCGCTTTGATTAAGCTGCGTCATTTGCACCAGTTTTCTCGATTGGGGGTCGACGATCATAACGAGGAACGCCGGCGTCAGGATGACCACGAACTGCAACAAATGCAGAGCCGCCGCAAACGCGCCAACGGCGCCCTGCACCTCGGCAGATGCGAGGCTGACAAACATCCCGAGCCCCTGCAGCAGGAAGAACTCGAAATTCCCAGCCATTCCGGGCCCCGCAGGGATCATGATGCCCACCACAAGGACCGACAGCATGGTCATCGACTCCCAAGGCCCGACTTGCAAACCAAAGCCGTAACGCGCAAGCACCCACATCGACAGTCCATTGAACGCCCAGTACACAAGCGAAAATGCCAGGAATCGCGCGAGCGCGTTCGCGCGTGTCAGCGCCTTCAGCCCATCAATGAACGTTAACAGCAGCTCTTCGAGTTTCGCCGAAACCTTAGGCACCCAACGTCCAATGGTCGCGTTCAGCAGCCAGGTGGCGGTCGACCGGCGCCACCACGCCAAGAAACACATCCCCAACGCGGGAACAAAGATCGCGGCGCTGACCAACCCCACAGCGCGGATGCCGTTGGTGTTCGCCGTGCCGTCGTACGTTGCCAGGGTCACAAACAACAAGCCTGTGATCGTCAACCCATCCACGACGCGTTCAACCACCGCCGTGCCAAGTGCCGCTGTCATCGGGATGTCGGTCTTGCGCGAGAGCAGTATCGGCCGCACAAACTCTCCAAGCCGAAGGGGCAACAACACAATGGCACCAAATCCCACGGCCGCGACACGCATCGCGGTGCCTCGAGACACCTCGCCGATGGGCTGGATGAGCTCGTACCACCGTGCGATCCGCGCACCGTGACAGATGGCGTACATCAGCAAAAAGAGGAGCGAACTTCCTACGATGGCGCCGGCGTCGGCCGTGGCCAGGTAGGCCTGAACGGTCGCGAGATCAATCTGTTGCACGGCAAGGTAGAGGAAGAGCGCGCCGATCAGCGACGCCGCCAATCCGTAAGCGAGGATGCGTCGCATCTACTCGCCGAGTTCGCGACGAATGCGGTCCTTGAGGCCCTTGAGGTCGCTGTCCATCTCCATCTTGCGGAAACGATCCTCGACCTCCGGAGCTGTATCGGTGTGCTCGTCCACCTTCGCACCATGGGCCGCCGCCTTGAGTCGAAGCTTCTGTTGCCGCAGCCCTTTGAGGTCTGCGCTCAGACGCTCTGCTTCCGCGATATGGCCGCGCAGAATGGCCTCCGCCTCCGTGGCGAGGTCGGATTCGTTCCACTCGCGGGCCAAGTTCAACCGACTACGCCAGCGTTCTTGTTGCTTTGTGGTCTCATCCAAACTGCGCTCAATCTCGCGCTCCTCCAAAATCAAGCGCGCGAGCTGGTCTCTGGCCTCGGCCATCGTAACGCCCGTGAAGTCGACCTTGACCCCAGCCGCGGGTTTTGATGCGCCGATTTCTTCAAACGCCCCGGTCGTGGGGATGTCTTCGGGTTTGGACTCGGGCCGCGACGGCGTGGCCGGTGCAGTCCACGACTGCCGGCGTTCACTCGCTAACATCAGTGCATCGGCCACCTGTTTCGAGCCCAGAGTCTGGCTTAACTCGGAGGCCGCCGCTCGGGCTTGATCAAGTTGGTCGGGTTTCAAGAATGCGTCGATCTCCGTGCCAAGCCTAAGCAGGTCGCCAACGTAACGCGCCGCGCCATGCCGCACGAGGAACTCCACTTGGTCTGCCGCACCCGCGTCATCCCCCACGAATAGGAGGGGACGATCCAGCGCGACAATCTCGGCCACCAGTGGCTCGCGCGCAGGGCTGATGACAAGGTCCGCGGAGACAACGTACTTCTCCAAATCGGGAACATGCCCGAACATCAGCGCCCGCAGACCATACTGCTGCGCCGCTCGGCGAAGAGTCGACGCCGTGGAGCCATCTCCGTTGTGGTGGAACACAAAGCGCACCTTGGACTCGACGAGTGTGGACTGAAACACCACTTTCTCGAGCCAGTTGGCCTCGATGCCATCCGCGCGCACAAGCACGATGTGCTCGTCCTCGCCAAATCCAAAACCCTTTCGAATGGCAGCACGGTCAAGGTCTTGTGCAAACGACTGCTGAATGGGTGGACCCGCCACGATCACCCGGTCTGCGTCGATGCCACGTTGAACCAAACGCTCCTGGAACGCGGTGTGTGGCACAATGAATCCTTGCACACCACTCTTCAGCCAGTCCGTGTGGAGATTGTAGTCTGGCAGCACACCCACTTGCAGCGCACCAATCCCCGTCAGGGTTTCCACCAAACCAAGGGCGCGCAGAAATCGAGAATCCGTGATGGCCAAGATGTCGGGACGCGCGCGACGGACCGCTCCGAGGAAGTCTTCGTCGCTTTTGCCCTGCACCGCCACCCGCAGGCCGCGGAGTAACCGCTCGGCGCCGCCCGTCAGAGCACCCCGAGCCGCCGATCCGATGACCTCTGTGATCGTGACGATCTCAACACGTGCGCCGCTCTCGCGAAGGTGGTGTGCCACGGCATCGAACGAAGCTTCCCGGGCGCTGTGGTCCACAAGAATCCAAACGATGGGGTGCCCCTCGGCTTTCGAATCAGACATTCTGGCTCCAGCGCTAGACGCGTCTGGACGCGTCAAAACTCATAGAAGTTATCGAGGAAGGACGCGATCTGCTTAACGTCCATCGACTTGCAGAAATAGCCGTTGATATCGTTCTCGATGCACATCTTCTGCAGGCGTTCGGCGTCCATGTCGCTAAACAGCACGATCACCAGATCTTCGTACTCGTCCGCACTTCGCAGCGTCTCGAGCAATTCCGAAGCATTGAGACGAGGCATCTCAATGTCGAGCAACAAAATCTCGGGGCGCTCAAAATCGATCTTCGACAACGCACCATTCGGCGAGGAAAGCGTGACTACCTCATAGCCCCCTGCTTTGAGGTATTTCTCAGCCTCCATGACGTCCAGGATGTTCTCATCCAGGATCATCACTTTGCGGCTCACTTCCATACGGGCTCCTCGAATTTGGGAGGGGGAAAACAAAAAGTATCTATCCCACGTGCCGCTACGATAAATCGCCTAGGGGACATGGTCAATTGAGTCTTGCGAAGTAACAACCTCATCGTCTTCGTTTTCCGCCGCGTTGGGGCTGTCCTCTGACGCCTGCGGTCCGGACGAAACCGACACCATAGCCGGCCGCAGCACCACCTCACCGTCTCGCCAACCCACGCGGTGGAGCTTCGACACGCAGTTGTTCGGGACATCCGCGGGGGACTTCTCAATCGCCTCGTGAAACGCGGGATCAAACGCTTCGCCCCGATTGGGCTGAATCCGCGTCACGTTGTGCTTTGCGAGCGCATCGTCAAAACGTTTGCTCACAAGCTCAAGGCCAACATCCTGAGCGTAGTGCGCGGCCTCATCAAGTGCGTCCAACGCCGGCAAAATTTCTTTGACCAACCGGTGGTGGGCTCGAGCTTGGTCAAGCGAAGACGCTCTTTCGATCCGGTCGACGCGCTTTTCGGCTTCCGTGCGCACTTCGATCATGCGGTTTGCGTGGTCGCCAGTGACCTGTTCCAAATGCCGTTGATGGTTGGAGCGCGACCACAGGATGTAAGCCGCCGATGCCAAAAGGATAACCGCTGCAACTGCCCAACCGATCATGGCGCCACCGGAGACAATCGACCGATAATGGATTGACACTCACGAAAATACCGTGATAACTCCACGCTCCCTTGGGCGGCGTAGCCAAGTGGTAAGGCATGGGCCTGCAAAGCCTTGATCGTCGGTTCGAATCCGACCGCCGCCTTCGCCCGACTTCGGTCGGGCGTTTTCATTTCTTGTACTGCCATGTGTATCTGCCCGTGATTCCGAACGCCCCTTCCCGCTGAGGATTGGGAATTTCAGGATTTCTCTCGGCTTCATCCCTGACCTCTTCCTCGACCTTCTTCGCGCGCTCGTAGTACGCGTGTGCGATCGCTTGGATGCGCGGCAGCAGCCTGTCTAACTCTTCGCTGGACATCGCCTTTGGAATGCGCGCGAACACGCTTTCGTCGGTGACCCGCAGCTCGTCGACCTCGTCGCGAATCTCCAACATCGCCGAACGGATCTCGTCCGTCAGCGTCTTTTCAGCCCGAGACTGACTTGCCGCGAGCACAATGAACTCGCTGTCGAAGTGGTCGTGCCCAACGCGCGTCTCCTTCATGTTCATCAGGCGTTTGAAAAACCCCTCTTCAGCCTCCAGCGCGAGGTGGATGCCGCTCTTGAGCTGCGTGGGAAACGAGATCGTCACACGTGTGAAATTGTGTGCGCCATCGCACCCGATCTCCACGAAGTCCGAGAACGCGTCCGCCCGATCAACCAGCTCGGTCAAGCGCATCCCGTAGATGTTTCGTTCTGCGAGCACGTGAAAGCCCGGGTGCTGCTCCAGCGAGACGTCGGGGTCAGGAATGGCGTGCCGTGCCTCAGCAAACGCGAGAACGCGGGTGACCAACATCACAAAAGTGATGGCCAGCACGGACAGCACCAAGAGCAACAAATCCATCACACGCCCCGCGGCAAAACGATGGTGAACGTGGTGCCCTTTCCGAGCGCGGATTGAACCGAGATCGTCCCCCGATGCCGCCGGACCACACTATCGACAATCGCCAAACCAAGTCCCGTGCCCCCCGCCCCATCTCGGGTGGTGAAAAACGGCTCAAAAATATGGGCGAGCACCTCTTGGGGAATCCCATCGGCGTTGTCGACCACCTCGACGAGCACGTCGGCTTCCGACGGCTTGGCCGTGACACGAATGCTGCCATCACGCCCAGCAGGCATCGCGTTGGCGGCGTTGTTAAACAGGTTCACAAACACCTGTTTCAGTTGCATCGGCGAACCTTTGACGACCGTGCCCTCTTCGATATCAATGGCAATGCTGGTGCGTTTCGAGCGCAGCGTGGGGTCGCACAACGCCATGGACTCTGCGATGACCGCACGCAGCTCGACCGACTCGTCGCGGAACCCGTCGGGGCGAGCCAACGTCATGAGGTCCCGCACGAACGCGTCGATGTGCTCCACGCCCGATACGATACGTTGGAGGCGTTCCCGGTCGCGAACCTCGAAAAACTGGTCGTCGTATTTGCGCAGAAGATAGTCGGCGTAGTTCAAAATGGTGGTGAGCGGGTTCTTAAGCTCGTGCGCCACACCGGTCGCCAACTGTCCAATGTTCATCAGGTGCTCAGCCTGCGAGAGGCGTTCTTCGAGTTGGACCAAACTCATCTCGTTGTGCTGCCCCAAGACCACAAACCCGGAGGTCTTCTGGCCCGGCGACGGTGCCACCTGTATCGTGAGGATGACTTGGCTCGACGACTCGCCGTCGGCGTTGACCAGCGCGGCTTCAAACGGTTTCGCGGTGCCGCCCGCCATGATGCTTGCGCTCGCCGTGCGCAATTTGGTCCTCGACGACTCGCTGAAGAAGTCCAGAATGTCGCGGCCAACCAAGTTCTCGTCGTAGACGAGCTCCTCGAAGGTTTTGTTGGCCACTCGGATTTTTCGTCGCGCGTCACAGACGATCACCACCGCGTCCAGATGATCCAAGATGGGCGTGACCGCCGACAGGTCCTCGCTGTGCCACATACGGAACAGCGCAAAGGCCAGCTGCTGCAGGAACGTCTCGAACGCAGCACGTTCGGCAACCGAAAATCGACTGTCGCTGCGTTTCTCGACCTGGATACGGCATGTGCCAAACGTCGCGTCCACGATCTCGTGTGCCCACCCAATCCCCGACCCATCAAAGACACAATCTGTGGCACTGACACTGCCGGTCTTGCCGTCCATCAACCTCGAGGGTTCCGCGTGCCAAGGACTGTGCGCATACGCAAACGCCTCAGGACTCGCGCGGTCAAACCAGACTTGAAAACTGTAGTCTGGAAACACCTCGGTGAAACACGACGCGAACAGCGCTGCGATTTTCTCGGACGTCTTGAACAGATCCGAGTGCCGGTGGGCATTGACCAAGGCCTGCAATATCCGAACGTTTGCCGGCAAGCCGCGCGAGACGTCCGACGAAAATGAGACCCGGTAGCCCCCGTGCTGAAGCGGGTAGAGGGAGACGGACACCGACCGTCGCAACGCGCCCTCAACGGCGACATCGGCCATGAAGAACTCGGTCTCACCGATCTGACGTACCCGCATTTGCCGCACGGTTTCGCGCGCTGTGAGTGTCAGCCGGACGTCACCTTGAGGCTCAAGCAAGGCCCGCGCGGCAGCATTCATCACGTGAACGTTTCCGTCGTCGTCGCAAATCGCAGCCGGTTCCAACATCCCCTCAAAGACCGCTAGGAAGTCGATCTCCGACATGGGTTCTAATTCTCCTCGTTTGGGGGAAATGGGCGTTGAATCTCGCGCGTGGATGATTCGGGCATCGGCGTGTCGTCGCCCAAGATCACGATCTCTTCGGCGTGGGATGACTCATCCAAATCAACGATGCGCGTGCCGCCCACATACTCTTTGGTTTTGTACTCCGTGATACGACCGATTTTTCGCACGATATCGGCGATGCGGCGTGCCTCGGTGTAGATCCGGTCGACGGCTCGAGAGCCGTCGTGGTCCTCGTCCACAATCTTTCGCAAGAGCTCGGCGTAGCCAAGCAGGCTGGTCAGGGGTTGATTCAGCTCGTGCGCCGCGGCGCCGGCAAGTTCCGCAGCGACCGCAGCGCGTTGCGTGCGCTCCAAACTCTCGGTCGCTTCCTGCAGTCGCTCCTCCATCTGCAAGCGCTTTCGCAGGTCCGTAAAGATTCCCACGGTCGCGAATCCCTGGTCGTTCGCGGCCGAGACGATCGCGGCGGAAATCTCGACGGGCACACGGTTGCCGTGGCGATCAACCAATGTCTCGCGTTTGGGTTCGATCTTTCCAAACCCGCCAAACACGTCCGACCGCAGCAGATTCATGATGCGCTCGGCGCCGCCGGGTGGATACAGCTTGCGCACATCCATGCCAATGGCTTCTTCTTTTGACCAACCCACGATGGTTTCGGCGGCATGGTTGAAGAGCACAATCTTGCCCGTTCTGTCGGCGGCAACAATCGCGTCGGGGCTCGATTCGATGACGCTGGTCAGAAAGTCTTGGGCACGCTGCAGCTGGTGGTTTGCGACGTCATTTCGCAGGTGATCCTCGCGCAGCGTCTGGAACAATTCGGCGCGGTGCACCGCAACGGCCGCGTGATCCGCCGCGATCGATGCGAACGCGCGCTCGCGCGGACCCAAACCGATGCCGCCGGACTCCGCGAGCAGGATGAGCACGCCCACGAGGCGGCCGCGAAGCTGCATCGGATAGATGGCGGAGGAGTACTCTTCGGCGTTTGGCCAACCGCCGCCAATCGTATCGAGCAGCTTGCGGGTGGCATCGTTTTCGAGGTGGATCGGACGCCGCCCCGCGAGCGCATCGGCCACATCGCGTAGGGGTCGCAGGTCGAGTACGGAGTGCGGCGAACCTTCGGACCTCGATGGGTCGGCTGGAAGCGCACGATGCAAGTCGCCGGTTTCCGCATGGACGAGGTAGACAAGACACCGCGAGATAGGCAGGGTCGCCCGAAGCACGTCGATCAACGTGCGCAGGACGCCCGGGAGCGATTCGTCTTGGCTGAGCGACTGCGCCAAAGCCGTCAACCGCTGATAGTCGTCGTTTTGACGCTTGAGCTGCATCATCTGGCGCTTGTGCGCCAACTGCCAATTGATCCGCACGATCAATTCGGACACGCCAAACGGCTTTCGCACCACATCGTCTGCGCCAGCTTTGTACGCGTTGAGCAGCGAGCCCTCGCTCGCCATCGCCGTGAGCACAAGAATCGGGACGGCCGCCGCTTTGTCGTGGGCTCGAAGCTTCTGAATCAGCTCCACCCCCGTCATCTGCGGCATGTTCAGATCCACGATGAAGAGATCTGGGCATTCGGTCTGTAACGCATCAAGCGCATCCACCGGACTCGTAAACCCCCGAAAATCATAGCCGATGTCGGTGATGAGAATGTGGACAGCGTCCACAAGGCTCGCCTCATCGTCGATGACCCAAATGGTGGCTCCACCGGTATGTTTGTCTGCGTTCGCCATTGCGCGTGGACCTTTGGAACACCGGGAGCTTACGAGCAACCACCTCCTTTGTCGAAGGAATTTGCCGACGTTCTTTGTTGCGAAAGTTTGTGGCGTGCGTGATTGACTAAAATGCGTGTGCGTTCGTCCAAAGCGATGTCACGCGAGGAGCAAAACCATGAGGTCTGTATTTATTGTGGCGGTCGCGATTGCGGCCACGGGGTGCACCGCCGCCAACGTCCATGACACCACGCAAACGGTCGAAGGCGCTTACGACGCTGAAACCCGTTACGACATGTCGTCCTTTCAAGGCCTGTTTGCGGGCCTCGCCGGGCAGTGGCGCCAGCCGGACATCGCCATCTCAAGCGCAATCACCGGGCAGGTCTCTGCGAACTACGGATCGACGATCGCGGCAGCGTTCACGCGGGTTTACGGGGCGCAGCTGCAAAACGACATTCGTGCGTACCTCAACGAAGAGACCCCGCCGTGGGTGATGGGTTTGGGCGGCAAACTCGACAAGGTCGACACCCAAATGAAAACGCTCGACGTGCAGACGAGCATGCTGCTGAGCCAGGACGAGGCACAGAACATCAACGCGACTCAGATTTTTAATGGGATCGCCGTGTTTCGGGACCCAGACTGTCGCGATTCGGGTGCGATCGTGTGCGACCAGCTTGAGATTTCGAGCCAGTCCCTGCTCGACAGCGAGTACCCCGTTGAAATCCTGAGCGCGGACTACGTCGCCTCGCGCCAGGCGGAGACGCTGAACATTGATGACGCATCGGTAGACTTCAACTACGGGCGGCTTGGGCTCTACATCTTGGCCAACCAGATCCTGCCGGACGAGCCCACCGAACAAGTGGGCCTGCGCGACGTTGTGATGGGTGCGATCAATTGTCGCGGTCTTGCCGGACGGCTTGCGGGATCGGACGACACGCTCGGCGTGGATGTCGCCGGTGTCAACGTCGGGTTGAGCCTGAACGACCTCATCGGAAACTGCCAAGATGGCGTGTTCGCGCAGGTCAATGGATTCGTTGATGGTTTCAATGTGCCTCTCGGCATGGACATGGGCGGCACCGCTCGAGTCATCGACACAAACCGCGATGGCGCCATTGATCAGTTGACCGACGGCCAACTTGCCGGAGACATGAATCTCGCGCTCACGGGAGGCCAGACCGATGGCGGACCGGTGAGCGCTCAGTTTGTTGGATTTCGCGTGGGAGACTTGCCATGAAACGAACGATGTTATGTGTACTTGCGCTGATGGTGGTGGGAACCGGATGCAAAACCCCGGAAGTCAACGTCAAGAGCGCGCTGCTCAAGAAGTTGACCACCACACGCCTAGACGTCGGGCTGAACTTGGATGTCTTGAATCCAAACGAGTACGAGATCCCCATCAACGGCGTGGACTGGAAGCTCGACCTGTTTTCGTCGCATTTCAACGACGGCGCGGTGGCTCTCACACGCAACATCGGACCCCAGCGAACCACCGCGGTGGAGGTGCCGCTTGGCCTGACGTACAACGCGATTTCGGTGGGCGTTCAGGGCTTGCTCACCAAACAGAATATCCCGTGGGGCATCGACGGCGGCGTCACGTTCAAGATTGGTGGCCAGCCGCTGCGGGTCGGTTATGGCTCGCAGGGGGCGTGGCGAAACCCACTTTTCCGCTAGGCGACTTCGCTGCGCAGGGTGGCTTCGGGTGTTCGATGGGTTACCCAACGCGAGCCAACCAACACAACGGTCATCGCCATCGCGAACGCCACGTAGGTGACTTGGCCGGACGCCGCGTTGACCACGGCGGGACCTGGACAGATTCCCGACAGCCCCCAACCCACCCCGAAGAGCACACTTCCAGCGATCAACCGACCGTCGATGCCAACACGGGTGGGCGGGTGAAAGCTGGGCGCGAGCACGGGTTTGGACCGCTTTACGAACCAATACACGGAAGCAAACACCGCGATTGCCCCGACCATGACCCACATCAGGCTTGGGTCCCATGCGCCCGAAACATCAAGAAAGCCGAGCACCTTGGACGGGTCGGTCATCCCCGACACCGACAGCCCCAGTGCGAACAACCCACCACTTAAAAACGCCAGAAGACTTCTCATAACAGCCCCCTAAGAAACACTGTAACGCCAGCCGCGCCCATGAAGATCAGCGTGGACACGACGGACCGCTTGGAAAGACGTGCGATCCCGCACACGCCGTGACCGCTCGTGCAACCGTTCGCGAGGAACGTCCCCAACCCGACCAACGCACCCGACGAGAGTGCGAGACCGATGTTGGGGTCGTTTGCCTGCGGAGCACCTGTGGTCAAGCCGAGCACCAAGCCTACGGTCAACAATCCTCCCAGAAACGCGGGACCGCTGTCCGTGCGCTCCGGCAGCCGGGAAATCATCCCGCTGACTCCGGCGATTCGGCCGTTGAACACCCACAACAGCGACGCCGCCAGTCCGATGATGGCGCCGCCAAGTAATGCTGAAACATCCATTGCAACCTCTGCATCTCAACAGTTCCTTTGTGAGACGAAGGAACATCGTCGATTATTCCTACAAAACAAGTAGGGATTCCAGAATAAAGATTCCTGGTGCTCGCATAACGATTCGCAATTTTGCGGATGGCCCTGATTCTTCTATGCTCCACGCGCTTTGGCTTAGGACGGCCCGATGAAGACATTCGTTGCCATTGTGATCACGCTCTTGGCGATCGGTTGCGAAAAGAAGGTTCAGCCCCCGAGCCCCGTGGAGCGTTCGAACGCGTTCTACGAGAGCTTGCCGCTCTTCCAGCGACCACTGGCTCAAAACCAGGCGGTTCCGGCAGGTTTGCCCGACCTGCGGGCCGAGACCTGCGGGCAGTGCCACACTGAGATCTACGCGGAATGGAAGATTTCGACGCACGCTCGGGCGTGGGAGGACGACGCGCAGTTCATGGAAGAATTGCATAAATCGCGCACGGCCGACGGTGATGTCGGTTGGATGTGTGTCAATTGCCACACGCCGGTGTCCAATCAGCTCCCTGAATTGGTGGTGAGTCTGAGAGACGGAAAGCTCAACGCGCCTGAGTATGTGAAGAACCCCGCATACGATCCCGTCCTGCAAAAGGAGGCCATCACGTGCGCGTCGTGCCACGTCCGCGACGGACATGTGCTCGGCCCGTGGGGGGACCAGAGCAACGCCCCTCACGCGGTGAAACAGGACAACACACTGTTAACCGAACAGATCTGCACACGCTGCCATCAGGCCGAGGCGGTGTTCCCTGAGATCAATTTGGGGTGCTTTTTCGACACAGGAAAACAGTGGGAGGCCAGCCCTGCGGCCAAGCGAGGCGAAACCTGTCAGTCATGCCACATGCCAGCCGTGGACCGACCGGTTGCCATTCAGGCAGGACTCAAGCCGCGCCACACTCGCCGGCATTGGTTCGGCGGCTCTTTGATTCCCAAGAAGCCCGAGTTTGAGGCCGAGATCGCACCACTGCGCCCCATCTTTGGCTCCGGCCTAGAAATCTCGGTCAACCCTGCGGGTGGCGCGTGCAAGGAGTTGGACGACTGCATGTTCGCTACCGTTGCCGCGATGAATGCTCATGCTGGACATTCTGTTCCCACCGGTGATCCCGAGCGCCATGTGGTGATCGACATCACCCTACGTGCGGGAGACGAGGTCATTGGGACGCGGGAAATGTTCTTGGGGTCGAAGTACCAGTGGTGGCCTAAGATCGAGAAGACCTCGGACACCCGTGTGCCGGCCGGTGAGCACGCCTCCATTCGGTTGGAACTTCCCAAGAAGCCGGTCACCGTCGAGATCGTCGCGCACAAGTATCGAATGTACGAAGAGGCATTCAACCTTCACAAACTGGAAGGTCGGTACGTCCGGGGGCGTGAATTTCACCGCTCGACGTGGCTTGTTACACCGGAACGGGTCGATTTGCAGACGCTCAAAGACGACACACGGAACCTCGACTACACGGTGGAAAATCCGCAGTAGTTTACGGCTCGACCCATGCGTCAAAACAGAAGAAGCGCTCGAAGATTTTTTCGGTCTCTACTTCGAAGGTCAACTGGGCGGGGCCGCTGTGCGGCACGTCAAAGCGTGTCCAATCGTTGCTTTTTGCCGGAACACGATGGGTCAACAAAACGTCATCCCCACGTTTGACGCGAAACAACACATCGCTCCCGCGTGAGCTGCGCGCTGCGCGCAAATCTAGGCCGGCTCGGATGACCAAGTTTCGTCCCGCCGGCACCTCAAAGGTCAACCGCACCGTCTTGTTCGGCAGAGGGTGCATGAACACGCACTGGCGAGGTTCGTTGCCAACCTCGCGAACCATATCTCGGACGTAGACCCATTGGTCGATTTTGTCACAATCCCAACGGCGTTTGCCTGCATCCCACTTGGTGCAGCGCTGGACTTCGCCGTTGGTTATGCGCTCAAGCTGTGCGTCCTGTAACGCCTCGTGCGCGCTCCAAGAGTAGCGCGCCGGAAAGGCGGCGCGAAGCACCGAGACGGTCCCAAACGGAACAACCTCCTCACGCTTGGCGTCGGGACCTAACCGCTTCATCGCCTCGTCAATACGCCCTGATTCGGTCAGCACAAGCGTGTCCGAATAACCATGTTGGTCTTCCGCCATAAGTTGTTTGTTGCGGTTTATCTGGGCGCGCCCGCTCGACAGGTAGACCAGCGGCGCATCCGTCCATACTGGCTCAACGCGGATCATCGTCGTCGGGGAGAGATTTGCCGAAACGTACTGCGCGGCACGCTGCCAATCGCTTTGGGAGGTTGGGTCCGAAAACAAAAACGCGTGCCCCAGAACACTGAAGCACGCCGTAAGGACCAAAAGCGCGGCGGGCAAGAACTGCAGCCAACGCTTGGGGTCTGTCGCATCCGTCATTTCAACGCTCGCCGCCCTGCACTGCCATCGAGAGCCCGCCGAGCTCCATCAACAGGTTCCGGTCAAGGAACGCCTCAGCCCGGTCGGTGTAGGGATGCACATGAACCCCTGTGTCCATGCGGATGGCGTCGCATGGGCACGCCTCGACACACAGACCACAGACGATGCAGCGCAGCTCATCGATGACAAACACCCTCGGGTACTTCTCGATATCCGGATCATCGTGCTCAGCGGCTTCGATATGGATGCAGTTCGCCGGGCAGATGGTGGAGCAGCACATGCATGCCACGCAGCGCACCTGACCATCTTCACGCAACATCAAGCGGTGCAGACCGCGGTATCGCTCCGGATACGGAATCTGCTCCTCGGGGTACTGCCGCGTGAATGTGGTTCGGTTTTCCTTGTTCGGGCTCAGATTGCGGAAAAAGTGCTGCATCGTGATCTTGAGACCCTTTGCGATCTCAGGAATGTAGCTCTTTTCCCAGAGTCCCTGGTTGTGTCGAACGACGTTTTTGACCTGAACGTTACCCATGGATCGACCTCAAAAACTCAAAAGATAGCGAGCAGAATCGCGGTCACGACAAGATTTGCGAGGCTCAACGGAAGCAGGATCTTCCAACCGAGCACCATGACTTGGTCGTACCGAAAACGCGGAAGCGTCCAACGCATCATGAATTGCAGCCACACGAGGACCACAATCTTGGTGCACATCGCCAGCACACGCAGCGCGATGACGAGCAGATAACCCAAGTTTGTGCCCAACACTTCAATGCCGGCACCCGGCATAGCGATGTGCGTCGAGCCAAACCGGAAGCCGTCCGCGTACAGGAAGGGAACTTGCCAGCCGCCGAGGAACAGCAACGCGATGAGCGCGCCGATGAAAACCGTGGCTGCGTACTCACCAAGCTGCATGATGGCAAACTTCATCGAGCTGTACTCGGTGATGTAACCCGCCACGATTTCGGACTCACCTTCGGGCAAGTCGAACGGTGCTCGTTTGGTCTCGGCCATGCCGGCGAGGAAGAACAAGAAGAATGCGAGGGGTTGAACCACGATGCCCCACATCGGGAGCCATCCGCCGATCAGGTAGCCCTGCTGGCGCACCATCTCGTTAAGGTCGAGCGTGCCGTAGATCATGATGCAGCCTGCGAGGCTGATGCCCATCGTGACTTCGTACGAGATCATCTGCGCCGAAGAGCGCAACCCACCGAGCAAGCTGTAGTTGCTGTTGGAAGCCCAACCCGCAATCGCAGCCCCGTAGACCGAGATGCTCGCCACCGCGAAGGCGTAGAGCAGGCCAGCGTTCATGTTCATGATCTGGAAGTAGTTGTGCTGAGTCCCCTCGCACACTTCACGCCACGTCGTCGTGTCCACCACCACCGTGCCGTCACAGTACATGTCCATGAACGGCACACCGGCCCAGCCCAAGAGCGCTGGCATGAACACCAAACCGGGAGCCAACATGTGCAGCCCGCGGTGCGCGCCGTCGGGCACGATGTTCTCTTTGAGCACCATCTTGATGCCGTCCGCAATGAAGTGCGGCAGACCGAGCAACGCAAAGGGAATTCCGAACAAACGCGCGCGGTTGGGTCCGACGCGGTTTTGAATGGCTGCCGATTGCTTTCGGTCACCGAGCAGGGTCATGAGGCTGGCGAGTCCCATGACAAAGCCGAAGACGATGCAGACGATCTTAATCAGATTGATGACAATATCAGGCACCGTAGACTCCATCCATCATTCGGCCGAGGGCGCTGGCTGCTCGGCAGCCGGCTCCGCTTCAATCACAGGTTTCGCTGCGAAGGCTTCTTTTTGAATCTCCGCGAGGAACGTGTAGCTCATTGGGTTCTTCATCGCACGTGCAACACGCATGAAGATTTGCCAGTCGGGCAACGACGCGCCGTGGGGCGCGAAAGCTTGGTGTATGGCCTGGCGCACACCTTCGAAGTTGATGAAGGTGCCGTCTTTTTCGGCATGCGTGCATGCGGGCAACACAAAGTTCGCTTTGCCCGAGAGCTCAGCAGCATGCGCGGACTGAAACACAAACAACCCGACTTTCTCGAGTGCGGCCACAAAGCGTGCCCGCATCTCGTCGTTGCACGGGGTCTGTGCGCCCATCATGTACAGCACTTTCACCTTGCCGGCTTCCATGGCTTCGACCAAGGCCGGGAACGGGCTGAGCGCCGCCATCGACCCGAAGACGTGTGCGATGCCACCTGTATTCGGGTTTTTGTCAGCTCGAATCAGGAACTTGTCCGACTCGCCCGGGGCGTTACCGCCCATGTAAAAATTCGAGGTCTTAAGGACGTTGGACGCGAACTGTTTTGCCACAAACAGGTCTTCGACGGTCGCCTGAGGAGACACCAAAAAGGCGACCCCATCTCCGCCGTCTTCGACGGCTTTGGCGAGTTTGGGCGCGAGTGCCTCGGTGGCCGCGTGCCAGTTGACATCCGCGCCGTTGACCGAGATGGCTGTGTTGCGATCGTCGTGAATCTGCTTGTAGGACAAACGCCCCTTGTCGCACATCCAGTAGTCGTTCACGCGAGGGTTGTAGCGTGGGCGGTAGCGCTGCGCGGTGTTACGGAAGTGGTCGAGGTGGATGCTGCAACCGGTCGAACAGCCTGTGCAAACGCTGTCGGTGGACGTGAGCAGCCAAACTCGGCATTTGAATCGGAAATCACGCGACGTGAGGGCCCCTACAGGACACAGGTCCACGACGCACATCGAATACGCGTTATCGAGTTCACGGCCAGGAAACGTGCGGATCTCGGCACGGTCGCCACGCTCGACGATCGTCAGTTCACTGGACTGTGTGACCTCATCGCAGAACCGAATGCAGCGCGTGCACAAGATACAACGCTCCCCGTCGTAGACCACTTCGGGGCCCAGAGGGTATGCCTTGACCTTGTTCTGCTTGTCGGTTCGCTGGCGAGATTCCTGCGCGTCGTAGTCGACGTAGTAGTCCTGAAGTTTGCATTCCCCCGCTTGGTCGCAGATGGGGCAGTCCACGGGGTGATTCAAAAGGATGAACTCAAGCACCGCCTTGCGCGCTTTGATCACGCGCTCGGACTTGGTCTTGACCACCATGCCTTCGTTGACCTGTGTGTAGCAGCCAGGCTGCAACTTGGGCATGCCTTCGACTTCGACCAAACACATGCGGCAGTTGGCCGGAATGGACAACGCAGGATGGTAGCAGAAGTGGGGCACGTCGAAACCAGCGTCGGCAGCCGCACGAAGGATCGTGGTGCCTTTATCGACTTCGATCTCTGTCCCGTTGATATTAACTTTCGGCATTTTTCAACGACTCCTTGCCCGTCGAGGTTCGGACCTTAACGGTCGCACTCGCCGCCGATCATGTTGATCGTGTCAAATGTAGGGATGATGTCAGCAAGCAGGCTTCCCTCAAACAGCTTGTGGATGCCTCCCATCACGATGAAGCTGGGCGCGCGAACATGGATCTTCCATGGTTTCCCGGTCCCGTTCGACACGATGTAGAAGCCCAGCTCACCATTTCCGGCCTCAGTGTACGAATACACTTCGCCAGGCGGGACTTGGATGCCTTCAAAGATGATCTTGAAGTGCTGAATCATGGATTCAATCGTGTTGTAAACCTTCGCCTTTTCGGGAAGGACAACACGCGGATCATCGCTGTTCACAGGGCCCGGCTTCATCTGTGCCAAGCACTGGTCGATGATTCGGATGCTTTGAAGCACTTCTTCCATGCGCACGAGGTAGCGGTCGAAGTTGTCCCCGTGTTTTCCAACCGGGACGTCAAAGTCGACCTTGTCGTAGGCGAAGTACGGGTGGTCCTTACGGACGTCGTAGGCGACGCCGGTCGAGCGAAGTGTGACGCCCGTGTACCCGTACGAAACAGCTGCCTCGGGCGTGATGACGCCTGTACCTTCCATACGGTCGAGGAAGATACGGTTGCGCGTGAGCAGTTTGTCGGTGGTGGCGTGAATCTCGAGCAGACGCTCACGCGTGGCCTTCCAGCGCTCGGCGAAATCGGGTGTGAGATCGTCTTTGACGCCGCCGATACGGCCGTAGGTCACGGTCAGGCGAGCTCCGGTGACCTCTTCGATAAGGTCCCACACCAGCTCGCGCCCCTCGATCGCGTACAAGAAGGCGGTCATGGCGCCCAACTCGAGCGCGCCGGCGCCGATGCACGTAAGGTGGTCGGACAGACGGCTGACTTCGCCCATGATGGTGCGAATGTAATTGCAGCGCTCGGGCACTTCAATGCCGAGCAACTTCTCGACCGCCAGCGCGTAACCAAAGTTGTTGAGCACCGGGCTCACGTAGTTTAGTCGGTCGGTGTAGGGGAACACCTGAGTCCACGTCGAGTTCTCGGCTTCTTTCTCGAAGCCTCGGTGCAGGTAACCGACCTCGGTCTCGCACTTGACCACGGTTTCGCCATCGAGCGTCAACGTAAACCGCACGGTTCCGTGCGTCGCCGGGTGACTTGGGCCCATTTGCAGGATCATCGGCTCAGTGTGGATGTCCTGATCGATGGATTTCAGTATGTCTTCAGCCATGTCCGCTTACTCCGCGACACGCGAGCCAGTCGCCTGGTCTTTGTCTTTGTGGAAGTGCAGGAATTCCTCGACCGAGTCACGCTCCGGCTTGAGCAATTCGACGCGAGGCTGCGAAGCCTGAGTCGCGTAATCTTTGCGAAGCGGATGCCCCTCGAATTCTTCGTACAGGAGCACACGCCGAAGGTCCGGGTGATTGGTGAAGATCATGCCGTACATGTCGAACACTTCGCGTTCGAGCCAGCCTGCGCATCCCCAAAGATGCGAGACCGAGGGAATCTGAACGTCGTCTTCGTTGAGCGGCACCCGCACAATCAGCATGTGCTTGTGGTCCATGCTGTAGAGCACGTAGACAACCTCGAAGCGTGGCGTTCGGTGCAGGTAGTCCACCGCCGTGATGTCCCGAAGGAAATTCATCTTGGTGGCGTCGTTATCGCGCAGGAACTCCATGATGGCGACGAGGCTTTCGCGCTTGACCACGACGGTGTCGTTGCCGAGACGCGAATGTGAATAAATCACGTCGTCACTGAAGGTCGTCTGAACGAGATCCAGAACTTTCTTCGACATCACTTCACCCTTTGGAACAGCGGATTTTCGTCAGCCTGTCCGCCTTGCTCGCGTGCACGCTTTTTCTCTTCGTAAGCGTACTTGCGCCATGGCTCGAGCTCGATCTTCTCTTGGAGCTTCATCAGACCATCGAGCACCTGCTCGGGGCGTGGTGGACAGCCAGGGATGTACACATCCACGGGGATGATCTTGTCGATGCCCTGGACGGTCGCGTAGTTGTCGTAGAAGCCGCCTGTGGAGGCGCACACGCCAAACGAAATGACCCACTTCGGCTCGGCAATCTGCTCGTAGATGCGACGCAGATACGGTGCGAGTTTGTGATTCACGGTGCCGACGACCCACATCACGTCGGCTTGGCGCGGCGAGAATCGAGGGATTTCCGCGCCAAATCGAGCCATGTCGTAGCGCGCCGATGCGGTGGCCATGTACTCCATACCGCAACATGCCGTGACGAACGGATACTGGAACAGCGAGTTCTTGCGCGCCCAGTTGACCACTTCGTCAAGACGCGTCGTGATGACCACATTTTCGGGTACGTTGTATTCTAATCCCATTCCAGACCTCCTTGCTTCCACTCGTATACGAGTCCAATCGTCAGGACGGACACAAACACAAGCATCACGCCCAACGAATAGATCCCATGGCCGAGCAGCTCGCTTTGTTTCCACGAGATCGCCCACGGAATCACAAACACGGTCTCCAAGTCGAACAGGATGAAGCTGATGGCCACCATGTAGAACTTGACGCTGAAGCGATGTTCCTGAGGCCGCCCAAGCGGGTTGGAGCCCGCCTCATAGGGCATTGTCTTCTGCTTCGTGGGGTTGCTCGGGCCAAACAAGTTGGCGGTCATCGTGATAACAATCACGACCACCACGACCAAACCCACGAGGAGCGCTAAACCACCATAATCCGCAATCTGCATGCGCTAACTCGTCAATGTGCGAACGCTTTCAATCATCGATCCCAGCCGTGTGCCCAACCAAGATGCGTTGGACCCGTGCTCGGGTGCGTGGGTGGTAGCACGCTGACAAGAAAGATGTCAAACCGTGCCCGCGCTTCCGTCGCTTAAACGCTAGCGCAACTCAATGTTCGCAGGCGTCTGGTCCGGTACGAAGTCGAACCCCTAATTTTCAGAAAAGTGTCCAGCGGACAAATGCAGCCATGGGACATGGACCTGGCTGACGACGTTGGGGGGGAATTCCACATCCACCGTCCGCCGGACAGGAGGACTATGGCACGCAACGTGCCGCAAAGCAACGAACGTGAACCGACGAAAACGCACAATTTTCGGCACGCAAACCGCGCATTTGTCGTACCAGTACTTGCACTTAGGACAAGTGGTTGTATCCACAACTGATTTTCAAATCACATTTTTCCGCGCGAGGCTCCTGACTTCGTCTTGGAGTTTGTAAGTCAGGGTCTCAATCGCTTTGATGACATCCACGTAGCTTGAAATCCTCCCCACAAACAATGCGTGGTGATTGAGGTACACGAGGTACCCCGCCATCGCATAGTCGCCTCGCCGGGCGTGGCTGTGGATGAGCTCCAAGGTCTGGTCAACGTTGGCCCGAGCACGGAACGCGAGCTGACGTGCGGTCGCTGTGGCCTCGACGACCAGAGCCTCGCCCGCGATCGCCCAAGGTTGACCCTGCCAAGGGCGCCTCTCCTTCAGCTGGTCGAGGCGCCGCGCTTCGGTCTGCCACCGCTCGGCGAGGTCGTAAAGGTGACGGTAGTAATCGGGATCGCTGTTGGCTTCGAAGGCATAGGCCTCGTAGAGGCGGCGCAGCCGCCCGTTGAGTTCGTCGCGCAGACTTCTCAGGCTACGCATCTTCCACCATCGATCGAGCTCTGCGGACTCACCAAACAGCACGCCTTTTAAAATGGCGACGGGGTCCACGCGCGCGATCTCGTCGAGATCGACCTCGACCGGACGCGTGTCCATGTCGAGCAATTCCGTCGCGCGACCCATTCCACGCAGCTGTACGGGCCTTGGCACCTTTGTGAGGTCGGTGGAGGGTTGGGGACTCGACCCAACGGCAGGAAGCGCCAGTGTCTTGCGGTTTCTGGTGGTCAACATGGGCAACGCCCGCCGTGCGCCGACCCGCCGGTGCTCCTCAAAAAACTCCTGAATCGTCTCAAGATTCTCGCGGATGAACGCGTCGTACCCACCCTGCTCTGCAATGCGGTCGCCGAGCGCGTCGTGGGCCATGGGCATTTCCTGCAGGTCACGCGGAAGCAGCCCCTGCGACGCCATCACCTCAAGGGCGAAGTCGCTGGCACCCAAGTCCCAGAACACGTCAAAAATGCTGATCTCAACCTCATGCGACAGCGCGCCACGCGTGCGCACAGCGTCACGAAGCATGAGCAACGATCTGCGACGCTTCTTGTTCACGTACGCCACGAACGCTGCGGTAGACGCGCCCAAAAACAGGATCAGTATGACAATCGCTTCGAGCAACTCGCCTCCTGCTGTGATGGTAGGCACAGGATCTCTGTCGCCAAGCGTCGACGTTGTAGTCCGCTCGAATACGGATTCTGCGGCGGGAAGCTGGGTCCTTACGCGCTTGGCCGGTACGCTCGGAGGTCTCTTCGAATTGGGAATGTTATGCGTTTTTGGTGTCTTGTGGCCGCTGCGGCTCTTGTAGGCCCGATGGTGTCGTGCAGCGATGACACCAGCGGGTCGTCGACCTCAACGAACAATCAACCCGTCGCGGGTCCTTGTGTGGACGCGGACGGCGACGGCTTCCCGGTGGGGTCCGAGTGCACCCTGGTGCTCGACTGCAACGACTCCTCGGCCGAGATCTATCCAGGGCACGACGAGACCTGCGATGACGGCATCGACAACAACTGCGATGGGCGGATCGACGAGGGATGTCCCGTGTGTGCCGAAGGGTCGACAAAGGCCTGTGGCTCGGACGTCGGCGAATGTGTGGCTGGCATTCAGACCTGCGAATCGGGCACATGGTCGGTGTGTCGTGGCGAGACGCGAGCCACGACGGAAAAATGCGACGGCGTGGATAACGATTGCGACGGACAAATCGACGAAGGCGCCGAGGTAATCTGCGACGACGGCCTACTGTGCAACGGGCAAGAGGTCTGCCAAGCGGGAGTATGTATTGCAGGCCAAGGCCCCGACTGCACGGTGCTCGATACCGCATGCCAGATCGGCGTGTGCAAGGAAAAGGACGGTCAGTGTTCTATCACAAACCGGCCTGACGGGATCACCTGCAACGACGGTAATTTCTGCACCTTGGACGGTGTATGTCGCTGGACAAGGCGTCCGCGTCGCTGGCCAGGCGTGCACCTCGAATGCTCAGTGCCGAAGCAACTTCTGCGAGAAGGACCTTGGCATCTGCGTCGAGCCATGCTGCGCGGACTCGGGCTGCCCCACAGGCCTTGAGTGCGAAAAGCAGTTCATCCAAACCACGGCAGACCGGGCAACTCAGGGTCGCGTGTGCATCAACACCAGCATCGACGGAGTGCTTCGACGCAAGTGATGCCGCTTGAAAGTGCCGGCCGACCGCGATACTTCAGACGCGGAGGTTGAAGCATGGCACGCTGTTGGGTTGTCTTATTCGTCGTTCTCGCGGGTTGCGCGCGGTACCCAGACAGTCCCATCTGTCTGGCCGGGGCCCATTTTGGCGACGACAACCTTTGCCACGCCCAACGTGCCCCCGTGCATCGTATTCCCTTCCCGGCCGGCTACAAAACAAGGGTGACACAAGGATTTCACGGCGCCGAGACGCACGGAAACGCCGAAGCCTTTGCTGTGGATCTGCTCTGCGAAGAAGGCGATCCAGTCGTCGCCTCGCACTCAGGGAAGGTCTGGTCGATCAAAGAGGATTCCAACCACGGCTGCGCGGATCCCATCTGTCAGAACGACGCCAACTACGTGATCCTCGACCATGGGGACGGTACGTTTTCGCACTACCACCACCTGCGCTACCTCGGGGCACTGGTCAAACCTGGAGACGACGTGTGTGCGGGCCAGATCATCGGCATCTGCGGCACGACAGGTTACTCGGGCGGGCCGCACCTGCACTTCGAGCTCGCTGACGCCCGGTCGTCGATGCCGGTTCAGTTCGTTGAGGGTTACCATCAAAAAGGGATCGGGACGCCCATCCCACGCGACACCTACACGAGCGAAAACACGTTGATGCGTTCGTGTCGCACCAATGGTTACTCGACGCTCGATGCCGGCGCGTTTGCGCATCAAGGCATTGTGCTGACCTCAACCCTGTCGTCGGTGGTCGAGAACCATCAAGAATGGGTGGTGGAGGGCCAATATTTTGGTGACCAGCCCAAAGTTGCCCTGCATCGCCGTTCGACAGCGGGCGGCGCGTGGCTTACAGAATGTGTCCCTCGTCAGCCCGACGGCGACTTTTCGATGACGGTGCAATGGGACCAACGTCGTTTCCAAGCCGGTGGCTACCTCATCATGATGACCGGAGCCGACGAAGACTGCCTCACCACCGACTGGGCGTGGAGCTACCCCATACAAGTCCGATAACCGCGAATTTCCAACCAACACGAGCTTTCAGATGCATAACGAAGAACACTCCTACCGTACCAAGGGATTCGGTACCCGCGCGATCCATGCTGGCCAGTCGCCTGAGCCCGTCACCGGGGCGATCATGACGCCGATCTACCAAACGTCCACGTACGTTCAGTCCTCCCCGGGCGTGCACACCGGTTTTGAGTACAGCCGCACCCAAACCCAACACGCCACGCGCTTGAGGACTGTCTGGCGAGCTTGGAGGGCGGGCGCCACGGTATCGCGTTTGCGTCAGGGTGCGCCGCGACGACAACGATCCTTCACACCCTAGAAGCCGGCGCTCACGTGGTCAGCGGGGACGACGTCTACGGTGGGACCTATCGTCTGTTTACGAAGGTCTTTCAGGGCAAGTCGGTCGACTTCTCGTTCGTCGACATGACCGACCTCGATAGTTTTCAGGCCGCGTTGACGGACAAGACGCGGTTGGTTTGGTTGGAATCGCCAACCAATCCGCTGCTGAAAATCTCCGACATCCGCGCCATCTGCAAAATCGCGCACGCCCGAGGCATCAAGGTCGTGGTCGACAACACGTTCATGAGCCCCTATTTCCAGACACCTCTGGAGTTGGGAGCCGACATCGTGGTCCACTCGACCACCAAATACATCAACGGCCATTCGGATGTCGTGGGCGGGATCGTCATCACGAACGACGACGCGATCGCGAGCAGCCTTCGCTTTTTGCAGAATTCCATCGGCGCCACCCCGGGGCCGTTTGACAGTTGGCTGGTCCTGCGCGGCGTCAAGACGCTGCACATTCGCATGCGGCAACACGCCGAGTCGGCGATGACCATCGCGAAGTACTTGGAAGCCCACCCCGCGGTCGAGCGCGTGACCTATCCCGGCCTTGAGTCGCACCCACAGCATGCGATCGCGCGTGACCAGATGAAGGGGTTTGGCGGCATGATCACGTTCTTTCTGAAAGGTGGCCTAGAGCCTGCTCGGAAGCTGCTCGAGAACGTCAAGATCTTCGCACTCGCCGAAAGTTTGGGGGGCGTCGAGAGTCTGATTGAGCACCCGGCCATCATGACACACGCATCGGTGCCTCAGGCGGTGCGCGAGCAACTGGGCATCAGCGACGGGCTGGTGCGATTGTCGGTGGGAATCGAGGACATCGAAGACCTCATGGCAGACCTCGACGCAGGCCTCAAAGCCGCGATGGCTTAGTTCAACGGCACGAGTTTGGCTGCTTTGGCGGCCTGCTTCGCCTTGGGATCAAGGTCGTAGGCGTAACCGAAGGTCGCGGCTTCCCAATACCCGTACATGGGGTTGGGAAGCATGTACCATCCTCGACCCCACTTCGCGGCGTTTTCGGACACGACGGCTGCACGTTCGTCAATGGAGCCCTTGCCCGACGTCGTGAAGTCGCCCAGGTTGTCGCCAAACATCATGACAACACGGTGGGTCTCAGCCACGGTTTGCCGGCGTGTGGTCTTGTCGGACGTCCACTCGGGCTTCTCCCCTTTTGTCAGCACAACATCTGTGCCTTCCGCGATTGGGAATCCCATCGCGGCGAGGTTTTGACGCGTGACGTCCTCAACCTCTGCTGCGCGGTTGGTCACGTAGAATACCGTAACCCCTTTGGACGCTGCCTTCTGTAGGAACTCGACCGAACCCGGCACCGCCGAGGCTTTGCCCTCCTTGCACCACGCGTTCCATGAATCTTCGGTAAACGACCCATTTTCGTGGACCAACCGAGCTTGGTACGCCGAATTGTCGAGCACCGTTTCGTCCACATCGACGATGATGGCGGCCGGCTTCTTCGCAAAGTTCTCGGTCTGCTCTGTCGCCGCCGTCCACTTCTTGTTTTTGAGCATCGCGTCGAGGGCCATGTCGGCCTGCACGTACGTCTGCAGCGTGAGGGCCTTCCACTCCGCCGAAGTCTGCGTCCACAGCGCGGCGTTCAGATTTTCATTCGCGGTGACCAAGACCTCTGGCCCCGGGACAATCTTGACCTCGGGCTCGGGGGCCGGGCCGGTGGCGCAACCCAACAGTCCAACGAACGCGATGACGATGACGGATTTGAACATGCTCGACTCCAGATAATACGTGGAGCGAATTCGCTACTGCGCGCCGAGGAAATACGCAAGTGGGATAGGGTTGGTTGCATCAGGCTGGGTATAGTTCCCGCGCTTCGCAACGAAATGGATTTTCATGCAACGAATCGCCTGGATCGCGACCATCGTCCTCGTCACCTCCTACAGCGTGGCGCTGTGGGCGCTTCCGTCTCAAGAGACCATTGACCGCTACACATCGGCGCGTGAGCTCATGGACACGGACCCACTGCGCGCGTTTGAAATTGCTCGGACCATCGACCGATTGCCCGAGGCCGAGGACGCACGGTTTCGACTTCTCGCGGACACCGCGCTCAGGTCTGGCCACGTCGTGCAGGCAGTCGATTATCTGGGGACGCTGGAAAAGCTGGTTGCCTCGGACGACGTGTTCCGTGTGCAGCTCGAAAGCGCCGAACTGCTCGCCATGCTGGGGGAAGTGCCTCGCGCATCAAAAATCGCCGAGGCATTGGTCAAGCGGCGCAACAACATTGGGGGACGCGGCGCGGACCGGCGATTCTTGTTGTCCCGACTCCATCGGTTGCGCCATGACCTCGCCGTCGCGTCCAACAGTACAGCGCGTGCACGGCAGCTCGCCGAAGAACTGCTCATCTATTACCCAAACGAAGTCGCTACAAAGCGTGATGGACTGGTCGTTGGGCCAGACGACTTGAGCGACTCGGAGCGCTATCGTCGCGCGCAACAGCTCATGGATGCGTGGGGATACGAGCTGGCGAGAATCGAGTTCGAGAAACTCAAAAACCACTCAAAGTATGGCGAAGAGTCGCGCTGGAACCTGGCGGTCATCGGGCTGCGTAAACTTCGCGACAAACCCGTCGAGGTAAGGCCCTACCTTGTGGAGGCCTCGAAACCCGGCGCCAAACACGACGACGAGGCGTTGTATCTGCTCGCTCGATCGTACATGCGCGAAGAGAAATACGACAAAGCCCGGGCCACGCTTGAGGAATACGCCACGCGATTCCCAAGAGGGTCTGAGATCGTCAACGTCGACTACTATCGAGGATGGCTGTACTACGACCACCGCGAAAACGAGAAGTCGCTCGAGGGGTTTGACGCCTTCATCAAGAAGTACGGGCGACGGTCCAACAAATCTTCGTATGTCTACGGATTCAAGGCGTGGGCGCTGATGCGCCTTGGACGATGGACCGATGCCATCGACGCGTGGCAAGACCTCGTGGCGTTTGGGAATCCGCTGATGGAGGGCAAAGCCTACTACTGGCAGGCCCACGCCCACTTCGAGCTTGGCGACAAGGAGCGGGCTTTGGATCGCCTGGACCGCCTGCGCAAACGCTGGCCCCTGACGTACTACGGGATGCTCGGGGAACAACTGCGCGCGCGCATCGAAGGCAAAGACCAGCGGGCGTCGAAGGTGTGGTGGCCCGAAGGTGGCGGAAACTTAGACGATAGCCCCCGCATCGATGTGTTGAAGCGGTCGTTCAAGCTTAGCGGACAGGATTCCAAGGACTGGGAGCGCACCAAGACTCTGTCGTTGCTGAACGAAAAGCACATCGCGCGTGACGCGTTCTATCGCGTGGAAAAGAAGCTTCTGGCTCAGATTCCAAAGTCCGAACAGGACGAATGGGTGCACTCGGTGGGGCGGTTGGTCGGCGACTACAACGAAATGTACGACCGGGCGTGGGGCACGATTTCGGGCTATCCCGGCATGATCGAGGGCGACACACTCAAGATGGCGATGGCGTACCCACGCGCCTACCGCGACATTGTCGAGGGTGTGGCCGCTGAGTTTGACCTCTACCCCGCCTTCATCTGGTCGATCATGCGGCAGGAGAGCCGCTACAAACCGGGGGCTGTGTCGTATACCGACGCGGTGGGAGCGCTTCAGATGATCCCGGCAACGGCCATCAAGGTCGCCCAAGACATGGGCACGGTGTTCAACATCGCGACGTTCTTCCGTCCTGAAGTTGGGTTCCGATTTAGCGGGTATTATCTGCGCAAGATCCTCGATACGTTCTCGGGGCTGTGGGTCCCGTCCGCGTCGGCGTACAACTCTGGCCCAGCGCCGATCGCCAAATGGTTCCGCAAGAACCCAGACGTTAGCTTTCCATGGCTGATCGAAGAGTTTGAGTACAACGAAGGCCGCGCCTACGGGCGGAAGGTCGCCGAACACATGCTCCGATACCTCTACCTTTACGAGCCCGACGCCGAGAAACGGGGCCAGATCTTGGACAAGATGTTTCCCCTTGACCGTACGATCGACATTCCCGAAGACGTCGGGTATTGAGACGCCTCAGTCGCAGGGGATCCAATGATCGTAAAACACTATGTGCCCGACGAGCTCGAACACGAGCTGTCTCAGTACAGTCCAGAGCCCATGATTCGTGTCGTGATGATGCCGGCGGACACCAACCAGCTCGGTTTCATCTTTGGCGGAGTGATCCTAGGCCACTTGGACGTCGCGGCGGGTGAGGAAGCCCTTAAGTCGGCTGGACGGCCGGTGGTCACGCGTGTGATGCGTGAGGTCGAGTTTTTGTCACGCGTCCATGTCGGCGATTGGGTTAGCTTTTACACGCGCACCGAAAAGGTCGGTCGTACCAGCGTCACGGTCCGCGTTCTGGTCGTCGCACACCGGGGTTCGCTTCGTGATCGCCTGTACAAAGTCACCGAAGCCGAATGCGTCTTTGTGGCCGTCGACGAAGACGGACGGCCTGCCCCCCTTCTCTACCCAAGCGCGGTCATCGACCCATGAGCTCATCCGAGAGTATTTTCGGCGAGGTCCGGCGAGTCTATCGCGAGTCGCGAAAGACCCACGACATCGCGTGGAACGTCTATGTCGCGCGTCCCATCGCGGCGGTGCTTGTGGCGCTCCTGCGTCGCACACCGCTAACACCCAACCAAGTCACCATCTTGGGCGTCGTGGTGTTTGGGGCCATGGCTGCTCCCGCGCTGCTGATGCCAACCCCGGTGGGTTTCGTGGTGACCGCGCTTGTTATTCAACTCGCGTACATCTTCGACTGCGCAGATGGCCAGTTGGCGCGCCTCAAAGGGATGACGTCGGAGGTCGGCGCTTACTTCGACTTCCTGATCGATGAGTTCAAGGCGCTGTTCCTCGTCGTGATCCTCGCGGTGCGGCAGTGGATGGTCGCCGGGGACGATCGTTGGTTGTTCCTCGGGCTTTACGGTGCCGTGGCGGTCTCGGTCGCGACCTCGTTGACCGGATTTGTTCGCCGCAAAGAATACACCGGTGTCGAGGTCAAACCTGGTGCATCGGCGAAACAACCCGAAATGCCCAAAAACCCTGTGAAGCTCGCACTTTGGCTGGTGCAGCGAACGGCTTCGTTTCTGGTGCACTACCCATCGTGGATCGTCTTCGTGGCATTGGCCGACCTGCACCCTGCGGTGAACGGCGTCGCGTGGTTCCTGGGGCTATTCTTGGGCGTCTACACCGTCTACATCGCGCGAACTGGACTCGGCGTCGTTTGGAAACTTGGCCGCCCCTCGTTTTATCGGAAGGACACATGAAAGCGATCATCATTGCCGCGGGCATGGGAAGCCGGCTCGAACACCACACCACCGAGCGTCCCAAATGCATGGTGGAAGTTCACGGACGCAGCATCCTGTCGTACCAACTTGAAGCGCTTGCCGCGCATGGGGTGGACGACCTCCACGTCGTTCGCGGGTATCTCTCGGACCGGCTGATCGTTCCCGGCGCGACGTACTACGAGAACGCGAACTTCCGGCAGAACAACATCCTGCACTCGCTGTTCCATGCGCGCGAGGCGATGGATGGACCTTTTGTTTCGACGTACTCGGACATTGTCTACCGGCCCGAAGTCGTAGAGGCCGTGATGAATTCGCCCCACGACATCGCGCTTGCGGTCGATCGCCAGTGGGCAAAGGCCTACGAGGGCCGACACGATCATCCCGTGGAACAAGCCGAGCTCGCTGAAGTCGACGGCGAGCGCATTCTGCGGGTCGGAAAACAGGTCGGACCCGAGAACGCGATCGGTGAGTTCATCGGGCTGGCGCGCTTCAGCGCCGAAGGCGCACGCATCATGCGCGAGACCTGGGACGACGTGCGCAAAAAGACCGGCGATGATGAGCCCTTCCATAACGCAGCGCTGTTTCGCAAAGCCTATCTGACCGACTTGTTTCTCGAGATCATCGCGCGCGGCCATACCGTCGGCGCCGCCCTTATCGATGGCGGCTGGCGCGAGATTGACACGGTGGAAGACTTGCAGCGCGTTAGCGCCGAGTGGTGAGACGTCCTAAGGACACGGGAAAACGGCTTCGAGCGAGGCGATGACCGTCGGGATGTCGAAGTTCGTCGTGGCGAGAGCGGTTTCGAGCGCTGCGCCGAACGTCGCATCGCGCTCGCTGGCCTCGCGCACCAACGAACCTCCCAAAATCTGCACGAACCTCGCACTCGCTTCGCGCGCAACCCCCGTCTGGCTCTGCATGAGTTCGAGTCGTGCGATCACGACCTTCGCGACGCCGTAGAGCATAGCGGCGTCCATCTGCGCCAACGCCTGGTCACGCAATGTCAAGTTGGTGGCGACATCGGCGGAGTCCAGATCGCGCCAGCAACGTACAGCGAGAATGCCGTCCCACACACGCTCGTGCGCTTGGGGCGCTGTCGTGCGCAGGTACCCCGCGAGGCCAATCCCACCCGAGATGGGTTGATCGCCCGTGTAGTATGCGTAAGACGAGTCACAGTCTTTCTTCACAGACGTGCACGTTGTGCCTTCTTTGAACGACGAAATGTGGAAGAACCACAACAACGTCGCCTCGATCACGGCTGCGTTGATCTCCGGGTCATTCCCAAGAATGCCTTGCTCAAATGCCGTGGTGAGCAATGGAAGCATTTGACCGGGACCGACGCATCGTTCGGGGTTGGCCTCCGCGACGCCCTGGTCGCTGCAGCTCGCAGCAACGCCGTTCGCCATGACGGGCGCGTAGTGTTCGTCCTCTCGACGCGACACGCGAGACAGCAGGCCTTCCCCGGGGGCGAAAGCGTCGTAGGCGTCCGTGAACGCGGTCGAGTCCGGAGTTCCGTTGCGCCAAAGCAGATCCGCGATCGTCTCAAAAGCCGCCACACGTGCCCCGGACGAGATGCTCGCCTCGAACGCGTGATAGGTGCCGTCGTCCGAGATGCAGGCGTCCCATGTGTCATCAGCGCCCGGGGAATAGTCCGTGGGGGCCGGCTCGCATTGCATCCCATTGTTCGAGTTGTTCGAATTGTTCGCGTTGTTCGAGGTCGAATTGTTCGAATTGTTCGAGGTCGAATTGTTCGAGGTTGAGTTGTTCGAGTTGTTCGAGGTTGAGTTGTTCGAGTTGTTCGAGGTCGAGTTGTTCGTGTTGTTGGTCGCGACCGGATCATCGTCGCCGCATGCCACCAAGCCCAAGACTGCCAAGACCAAAAGATATCGCTTCATCTGCACTCCCAAAAAAATCCACGTCGCACTGTTGTCACGGATTCAGAAACCAACTTCAAGTTGCCAGCTTAGACTTCGTGCTGGGCCGTTCACACTGCTTCCGTGATATCGGTATGCTTCGTCGGTGACGTTCTCGAACACCGCATTGACGGCCATGTGTTCGGCTACCCGAAGGCCGGCACGGAGATCGAACACCGCAAAACCCGGCGTTCCACCCCGTGGGATGCGCTCGTCGCTCACGTCTTGAAGCGCGAGTCGCGTTTGCGGGCGTGCCCATCGCATCGATGCGCCAGCGTAGGCTCCCGGCGCAAATCGCCACGTCAGCTCGACCGTTCCGTTCAGCGGCGGAATACGCGAAAGCGGCACGCGCTCCTGCGATCTTCCCTCTTCTGGAGATGGCCCCTCCCCCACGGCGTAAGACACACTCGCTCGTGTTTCGAGCGTCTTTGTCATCTGCCACTTCGCGCCCGCCTCGGCGCCCGTGATTTCAGACTCGCCGGGAAGGTTGACGAGCCGAAACCGCGACCACGAGCCTGCACATGCGGGTGTCGCCGGAGGGCACTCCTCCGTGTTTCGTGGCTGCCGCGCGATCGCGTTCGCCAACGTCATTCGATAGAGCCAACCGTCGAATTGAACTGTCGAGGTGCGAACCACTGCACCCGCTTCGGTTGTCAGTGAAGTTTCGGGCGTCAACGCGGCGTTTTCGAACTGGTAGCCCGGACCGGTACGCTGACGCGACGTCAAATCATCCAAGTTCGGCGCCCGAAAGCCTTGGTCGACGTTCAACACCAACGAAATCCAAGGTGTCGCCCACCACTCCACGCCGACATGTCCAACCGCCGGGGTCCAGCTGCGATCGATGGACTCGGTGCCCGAGGTCACATCTCCGGGGCTTTGTGCGGCTACAAATGACTGTCGCGCCCCAGCAGTCAGCCTCACGGTGCGTGCCACGGTAAAACGCGCGTCGGCGAAAACGCCGCCCCATTGGTACCCCGATCCGTCAATGTACTGTCCGCGACTTCGCTCTCGGACAAGATCGATCGTCGAGAAAACCTGCCAACCTTTGGATTCCACGGTGTCAGCATAGGCGTCGACACCCCACAACACGTCGAAGTTTAGCCAATCGCTCGGTTCCCAGCGCCGGGTGGTGGCGGACCATGACAGGCCCAACGTCAAGACCTCGTCTCGCCCCACTTCGTCGGCGAGCGCAAATGGCCGAATCTGGCGCCTTCGTTCGTGCTGACGCTGCAAGGAGACCACCGCATACGCGTTGTGCGCGAGCGCACCAAGGCGTGTGTCCCACCGGAGGTAGGCCACATCACGAAACTGCTCTTCGTACAGCAGACACTCGTTGAACGGTGCATACGGTGGGGGGCAATTGTCCGTCCGGGGCACGTCAAACTGCCGATAATCAAACCACGCCAGTTTGAGGCGCTGATTTTCGGAGGGCTGCCAGACCGCGACAACATCGCCGGCGACCTCATCAAAACCAGTGCCGCGCTGTGTCCTTCCGTCTTGGCGAAACCTAGGAACCTGCGGCAATTCGCCGTCTTGCGGGTTGTAGATCGGCCCTCCACTCTCGAGCTCATCCACCAACCGAAATCCCCACCCCGCCCTGATCGCCCACGCATCGCGCGACACCTGCGATTCGGCCCGCAAGGCCCGCGTTCTGTCGGCCGTCGCGACGCGCCCAATCGCTCGCCCGGAAAGCCGTCGGTCGTCGCCGACCACCGGTTCGATGGAGTAGGCGCGCAGCGCTCCACCCAAGGCGTCTGACCCAAAACGCGTGGACGCGCTCCCGCGAATCACCTCGATGCGGTCCAGCGTCAACGAATCGATCGTGAAGAAGTACTGGTTGGGTCCCTGACGATACAGACTGTTGTTCATCCGAACGTCGTCAAAGAGCATGACGGTCTGCTGGCCCGTAAGGCCCCGTATGTATGCCGAGCCCTGACCATGCGCTGTCTGTTGGACGAAGACGCCTGGTTCGTAGCGCAGTGCGTCCGGCGACGATCGCGGCAGGCGTTCATCCATGGACTCGCGGTCGACTTCCGAGGCAGCCTCGGCGACGGGCAGCACGGTGGAATTCTCGGTGGTGGTGACCCCGTAGTCCTGCGCCAATCCTGGACGCGCGACCCCGAGCAGCATCAAAAGGGCCAGAAGCGGTGTGCGTGTTTGTACGTTCAACAGAATCATCACCCAGAGAACACGGCGGACCCACCGAATAGACGCTAAACACGCGAATGTCGAACATCCTGAGAAAAACGACGGCCAATCCGTGCGCCATCGGGACATGAAACCGTTCGATGGATTTCGACCTCTCGTTCTTCTCTTTTGTGTCGAATTTTGGTCGTCTCAAACGTCGAGTGTGAAACGTCCAACAAAGGAGACACTCATGCGATTTGTTCTACTGATTGAAACCGACGAAAAGGTCGAACTCGAACGCGACCTTGCCGCTGACAGGGCATCGATGGCCGAATACCAGAAGTACGCTCGGTGGCTGGCGGATTCTGGCAAACTCGTTTTGGGCGAACGACTGCGCCCGGAACGTGACGCGAAGCGTGTCACAAACTCGGTCATTACCGACGGTCCATTTGCTGAGACGCGCGAAGTAATCGGAGGCGTCTTCGTGCTCGAATGCGTCGACCTCGCAGAAGCCCTCGAAATCGCTGCTCAGTGTCCCGTGGGTGACGACGGGTGGGTGACGGTGCGCCCGACATGGTGACGGCCAAACAGGCACTTGCCGACGTTTTCGCGTCGCAGCAGCGCCAGATGATCGCGACGCTCCTCGGCATTGTGCCCGACCTCGACGCCTGTGAGGATGCGCTTCAACAAGCGGCGTCGCGTGCCTTGGTCCGCTGGCCGCAGTCCGGCGTACCGGAGCGGCCCGCGGGGTGGCTCATCGTCGTAGCTCGCAACGTGTTGCTCGATGAACGACGCTACGTGCAGCGACGTAACCTCGTCTCGACGGATGATGTGGAGCTGGGCGCCGCTCCTGAGACCGACGAAATCGAGGACAATTTTTTCCGGCTGCTGTGCACGTGTTGCCACCCGCGTTTGGCACTCATCGACCAGGTCGCACTGAGCCTGAAGGTCGTCGCAGGCTGGGCGTAGACGAGATTGCTCGGGCATTGTTGACGTCGGAAACCGCGATTGCGCAGCGTCTCGTGCGCACCAAAGCAAGGATTCGAGCGGGCGCCATTCCGTTCGAGACGCCCGTCCGGGAGGAACTCGCCACTCGTCTGCCAGCGCTTCAACGCATCATCTATCTGCTCTTCAACGAAGGCTACTCGACGACGACCGGCCCCTCATTGGCCAACCCCAGCCTCGCGTTCGAGGCCGCAAAACTGGGCCAACGTCTGCTTCGAGAGTTCCCGACCGATGCCGAGACGATCGGTCTTGTTGCGTTGATGCAGCTGCACAATGCGCGAATCGCCAGCCGCGTGTCGCACGACGGCCAACTTGTGCCGCTGGGACGTCAAGATCGGACCCTCTGGAACAAAACCGAGATCGACCTCGCGTCTTCTCTATTGGATTGCGCGCTTGAGCTTCGCCGTCCCGGCTCGTTCCAGATCCAAGCGGCGATCGCATGCCTCCACGCTCAGGCCCCGTCGCTTCGTGAGACGGACTGGGCGCAAATCGTGGTACTCTACGATGCCCTGCTTTCCTACTCAGACTCCCCTGTGGTCGCCCTGAATCGAGCCGTGGCCGTGGCGATGGCGTCCGATCCGCGGCAGGGGTTGCGCGCCATCGACGACGCGGCTTTGCAGATCGAACTGGAGGGCTACCACCTTGTTGACGCGGTTCGCGCCGAGCTACTCACGCAGGCGGGTGAACACGAGCAGGCGAGGCTTGCTCTCGAGCGAGCGATCTCGAAGTGTTCGAACGTCGTTGAACGCAACTACATGGCAGATCTGCTGCGAAAACTGAATTGATTGCGATGCATGTCGATTTCCAGCCCGACCAGACGTCGACCTTTCGTGGAATCAACCACATGCATAGGAAGACAAAATGAAAGCAATCATCTGCAAGAAATCTGGGCCGAGCAATGTGATGGAGTTGGTGGATCTCCCGGTGCCAGAACCGGGTCCGGGTCAAGTACGGCTTCGCGTTGAGTCTGCGTCCGTCAACTTCTCGGATATCATGCAACGGCGAGGCAGCGTTTATCCGTTCGACACCGCATGGCCGTATCGGCCGGGCAGCGAAGTGGCCGGTGTCGTGGACGCGCTGGGCGACGACGTGGACAGTCTGGCCGTCGGCACCCGAGTCGTTGCGCTTGTCGGTGGAACTGGAAACACGGGCTACTCGCAGTACTGTCTCGCGGACGCACATTCCACGGTGCCTTTGCCGCAGTCCATTTCCGCCGACGACGGTTGCGGATTGATGGTCGCAGGTGTCACGGCTGCGTTGTTGATTCGCACTTTGAAACCGGGACAGACGGTCTTCATTGAGTCCGCAGCCGGTGGCGTGGGCACCTACGCGATACAGTTGGCGAAACGGCGAGGCGCTGCGTCGATCTACGGTGGCACCACAAACGCTTCCAAACAATCGACCATCGCCGCACTGGGCGCGGTGCCTGTTTTGCAGAGCGGTCGCTGGGCCCATGACGTGAGAGGCATCGACCTGTATCTTTCGATGCGCGGCGGAAGTCTGGATGATGCGCTGAGCTGCCTTGCCCCAGGGGGCGAATGCGTCGTTTACGGCACTGCCTCGGGCGTTCCGACCTTGTCTCCTTCAAGCTTGGTGGCACTGCTTGCGCGTCCAGCGTTGAATCAGAGCCTGCGGGCGTTCAACCTCGGCGTTGCGCTTCAGACCACGCCACACCTCGCGCACGAAGCCCTAGGGGAGCTGTTTGAGGGGCTTGCGACGGGGACCGTCGCGTTCCCCGAAACACACATCTATCCTCTGATGGATGCCCCAAAGGCGCACGACGACCTCGAAAACGGGGTCCTCGCTGGGAAAGCAGTTCTGCGCCCTTGGGACTGACTCGAAGCCTCTCCGCGGGTGACACTTCAGCCGTGAGGCCATACACTTTGGTCGATCCAGCTCACGGAGGAGAGATGCAACAGTACCACGACCTGATGCGGCACGTGATGGAACATGGTGTGGTCAAGTCAGACCGCACCGGAACCGGCACACGCAGCGTGTTTGGTTACCAAATGAGATTCAACCTCGAAGACGGGTTTCCAGCCGTCACGACGAAGAAGCTACATTTCCGGTCGATCATTCACGAACTGTTGTGGTTCTTGCGTGGTGACCAAAACCTCGCATACCTGCACGAGAACAACGTCACCATCTGGGACGAGTGGGCTGATGAACACGGCAATCTGGGCCCTGTTTACGGTGTGCAGTGGCGGTCATGGCCGACGGCGAACGGCGAATCAATCGACCAAATTGCGAAGCTCATTGATGGGCTTCGCAAAAATCCAGACAGTCGTCGTCACATCGTAAGCGCCTGGAACGTCGCGGACGTCGACAACATGGCACTGCCCCCGTGTCATACGATGTTCCAGTTCTACGTCGCGAACGGCCGTTTGTCCTGCCAGCTCCACCAACGCAGCGCGGACATCTTCCTCGGCGTGCCCTTCAACATCGCGAGTTATGCTTTGTTGACGCACATGGTTGCGCAGGTGGTCGGGCTGAAACCCGGCGACTTCGTGCACACGTTCGGAGACGCTCACATCTATTCAAACCACGTTGAGCAAGTGCAACTGCAGCTGAGCCGCCCTTTCTTCGCCTTGCCGAGGCTCGAGCTCAACCCAGAGGTCAAAGAGCTCGACGACTTCACCTACGACGACATCCGAATTGTCGGATACGAAGCGCACCCCTCCATCAAAGCCCCGATCGCCGTATGAAAATCTCGTTCATCGCAGCTGTGGCCGAGAACTACGTCATCGGCAAAGACGGCGACCTCCCGTGGCGACTGCCGTCTGACCTGAAGTGGTTCAAGCGGAACACGCTGGAGAAGCCCTGTTTAATGGGGCGAAAGACCTACGAGTCCCTTGGGTCGCCGCTCCCGTCGCGTCGCAATATCGTTCTGACCTCGTCACACACGTTCGAAGCGCCGTGCGAAATTGTGCACGACCTCGACTCCGCGCTTGAGCTTGTCCACGATGCGCCCGAGCTCATGATCTTGGGCGGCGCGACGCTTTACGAGGAACTCATCGACCGGGCCGACCGATTTTACCTCACGGTGGTCCATGCTCGTCCTGATGGGGACACGCGATTCCCCGCTATGGACGCGGGACAGTGGCGGGTCGCCTCCCGTGAGTTCGTCGCAGCGGATGACCGAAACCCGATTGCCCACACCTTCTTTGTGTTGGAACGCGAGACCTACGGAGAGTCCGCCACGGCGCATGATGTGCTGCCTGCCGCCTACCGTCTTTTCAGCCCGGGGTGACCTGCGTCTGCATCCACAGGGCCAGCGCGACACGCGCTTGGACCGGCAATGCGTCAACGCACAACGCGAGAAGCATCTCTGAGCTGCCGGTCGAGCGCGCTTCGCAACGCACCTTGCCTTGATCCAAGACCTTGCCCTCGTTCACGGTCCAGGTGTCCCCGGCTGCGCCGCGGAACGACCAACCTCCGTCATGGTTCAAATAGCCCAGCAGCTGTGCGTTCGCATCAAACAGTGCCCAATCTGACTGCGTTCGCTCGATGCGCATCGACTGGTCGAACTCCCAAACATCGGCTTCCGTTTTTGCGAGCGTTTGCTTCGCACCTTCGGGGAAGGGATGGAACGCGATGCCGTCCGAGGAGCTCACCGTGCCGATGGGCACCAAGTCGTCGCCGTACACACGAACGCCCGTGGACCTCAGCCGCACCTTCCCGACGATTTTGCCCTCCGCGTTGGTCACAAGAACCCTGCGGCCGGTCGCACCTACCGTGTGCGCGCGATGCTTGGCCGTGGGCATCTCGGTCAAGCATCCACTGCAAAACACCACCGCCGCCAGAACAATCGCCCTCATTTGATGGCGATCCCGTGGTTCTGACAGACTTGGTCCAGCAGCCCGTTTACAAACGCTGGGGTCCCCTTCTCGCCGTACGATTTGGCGAGCTCAACACAGTCGTTGATGACGGCCAACGGCAAACACTGGTTGAACAGGATGTCCCAGATGCCCAACCGAAGGATCGAACGGTCCACCGGGGCCATCCGTTCGATCTTCCAGCGCGGGGACACTGAGCGAATCTCGTCGTTCAGGGCGTCGAGCTGTTCGTGAACGCCCAACACGCGCTCCTGAATCTGTGGCCACGACTTTCGAACCTCCGCCGACTTGCCTTCCAGAGTCTCTTCGTCCGCCAAGCTGCTTGGATAATCTCGCAGCGCTTCCGCGACCGAACCGCCGCTGATGTCCAAACCACAGAGCACAAGCAACGCCCCATGGCGAGCGAGCGTGAATTCGTCGTGGTTTTTCATGAGTCCAAGGCCCCGTAAAGACTTGCCATCTCAATGGCAGCCATGGCTGCTTCGGCACCCTTGTTGCCAGCCTTCGAACCGCTTCGCTCGATGGCTTGCTCCAGCGAATCCACCGTGATGATCCCAAACGAAACGGGGATGGTGTGATCCATACCCACCGCCGCGACGCCCTTGGTCGCTTCCGCCGAAATGTAGTCAAAGTGCGGCGTCGATCCGCGGATCAACACACCAAGGCAGATCAGCGCGTCGTACTTGCCCGAGCTGGCCATCTTCTTGGCGACCAGCGGGATCTCAAACGCGCCCGGACACTTTGCGACGGTGATGTGTTCCGAAGACGCGCCATGGCGCACAAGTGCGTCAATCGCGCCTTCGACCAAGCGATCGGCGAAGAAGTTGTTCCAGCGCGCTGCCACAATGCCAAAACGCACACCGTCCGCGCGAAAAACGCCTTCTACAATACGTACATCGGTCATTCGATTCTCCAAACACATTGAGCTGCGGGCCGGCCGCAAAAGTTATACTTCGGGGATGGGAACCTGCTCAACAAGTTCCAATCCGTAGGCTTCCGTACCCACAAAATTCCGTGGACGATTCGTCAACACGCGCATCTTTCCGACTCCTGACTCGACAAGAATCTGCGCGCCAATCCCGAGATCTCGTACCGCCTCTTGAGGCTTGTTGACGTCCACCGCGGTTTCGCTCACCTGACCCAAGTGCCGCTCCACCAGTTCAACACCCGTGCGCACGTCACGGTCGAGGTAGACAATCACCCCCGTGCCTGCCGCAGAGATCGCCTTCATCGCACCTGAGAGCTCGCCAAACGCTTCACTGCGACGGTGGGTGAAGATGTCGAACGTGTCGGCGCGATGCTGCACCCGCACAAGGACGGGCTCGGTTGGCTCGGGTGACCCGCAAACGAAGGCAAGATGCTCCCCGCTGTCCACGTTGGACCGGTATACACGGACCTTCCAGTCGCCCGGCCATTCGGTCGGAAGAACATCTTCCTTGACCATGCGAACGAGGCTCTCACGCTGCAGCCGGTAGGTGATGAGGTCAGCCACCGAGAGCCGCTTGAGTTTGTGTTGCTCAGCGAACACTTCGAGGTCGGGCATGCGTGCCATCGTGCCGTCGTCGTTCATGATCTCGCAGATGACCGCGGCGCCTTTGAGGCCAGCCAACCTGGCGAGGTCGACGCTACCCTCCGTCTGCCCTGTACGAACCAAGACTCCGCCATCGCGTGCTCGCAGGGGGAAAATGTGCCCGGGCATCACCAAATCCTCGGGGGTTGTCTCGTCTGCAACCGCAACCAAAATGGTTCGTGCCCGGTCCGCCGCCGAAATGCCCGTGGTCACACCTGTGCGCGCCTCGATGCTGACCGCGAACGCGGTCTGGTAAGGGCTGCGATTTGACGTGACCATCATCGGAATGTTGAGCTGCTCCAGCCGCTCCGCTGTCAGCGCGAGACAGATTAATCCTCGCGCATGCGTGGCCATGAAGTTGATAGCCGCCGGTGTCACGCGCTCCGCGGCCATCACAAGGTCGCCCTCGTTCTCGCGGTCCTCGTCGTCGGTCAGAATGACCAACTCGCCCTGCGCGATGGCCTTAATGGCTTCTTCCACTCGCCGAATTGCCAACTCGTCCATCACTCTACCTCGTACCCGTTTTGAATTAGGAATTCGGCATCAATGCCGCCCTTGCGCATGCCGAGCAGCTTTTGCACATATTTCCCGAGGATGTCACCTTCGAGATTCACGCGTTGACCAACTTTGTAGTCCTGAATGCGGGTCTTGGACTGCGTGAATGGGATGATTGTCACCGTGAATCGGTGCTCTCGTGTCGTGTTGATCGTCAAGCTCACACCATCGATCGCGATCGATCCTTTCTCAATGAAAAGGGATGCCATATCACGCGGGGCTTCGATCTCAAGGTCAACAGCGCCGGCGGTCTCTCGGCGCTGGATCACCTGCCCAACGCCGTCAATGTGACCAGACACCCAGTGGCCGCCAAGCCTGTCCCCCAAACGCAACGCTCTTTCCAGATGCAGAGCGTCTCCGACCTTGCGCTGACCGATTGTGGTGCGTTCCATCGTCTCGTAGCTCGCATCCACAACGAACGACGTCGCGTCAAACGACGTCACCGTCAGACACGCACCATCCACAGCGATGCTCTCGCCAAGCTCAAGCGACGCGGTGTCGTAGCTGGTCTCGATGCGTAGCGTCTTCGCACGGCCTCCTGAGACCTGGCGAAGCGTTCCGATGTCTGTGATCAATCCGGTAAACATGTTCCCTCAACATCGCCCTCGATAAGCAGATCCTCGCCGCTCTGGCGGTACGTGACGTTGACCAAGCGGTGCGAGTCGGTCATTCGCACGATTCCTGCTCCCGCCACGGGCCCTGGAGCTTCCAAACCGCCGGCAATCTTGGGCGCGACAAACGCCATCACGTGATCAACCATCCCCGCGTCGAAGAACGAGCCAAGAACCGCGCCTCCACCTTCCACGAGCACGCTGGCAATCCCTCGCGCTCCAAGCTCGTTGAGCACACACACCACGTCGAGTTTTCCGTCGGTTCGCCCAACCGGTATGACCTGCGCCCCTTTCTTGAGGAGGGCATTGTAATTCGTGGTCGGCGCCGTTGAGGCACAAAAGACCAATGTCCCAGCCGTGTCAAAGATCCGGGCCGTGGGGGCAACCGAGAGCTGTGAATCCAACAATACACGCACAGGATCACGGCCTGCCTCAACGCGACACGTCAGCCGAGGATCATCAAGTCGAACGGTCCCAGCCCCCACCAAGATCGCGTCCAGCGTGTTTCGCAGGCCATGCACATGGGCGCGAGACACCTCACCACTGACCCATTCTGAATGTCCCGTGCGTGTGGCGATCTTGCCGTCCAATGTCATGGCCCACTTGGCCAGCACCCACGGACGCCCCGTCGTGACGAGCTTGAAAAACGGCCGGTTGAGGTCGAAACACGCCTGCTCCAAAACCCCTACATCGACCTGAATCCCCGCGTCGCGAAGCAGCTCGAGCCCCGCTCCGTTGACCTTAGGATTGGAATCGAGCGTACCGACAACCACCCGTTTGATGCCTGCGCGGATAAGAGCAGACGCGCAGGGCGGTGTGCGGCCGTGGAAGCTGCATGGCTCAAGGGTCACGTACGCGGTTGCGCCTGTGACATCGCCTGCCGACGCGAGAGCGGCTGCCTCAGCGTGCGGCATACCCGCCCGTTCGTGCCACCCTTGACCCAAGATCTCGCCATCCCTGACGATGACACAACCGACCGCCGGGTTGGGGGCGGTTCGGCCCTCGCCACGCCGGGCGAGGTCAAGCGCCATCGCCATGAATTGCTCGTCAGATGTCATCGTCGGAGTCCTTTGGTGTCGTCTCTGGGGACGACTCCAAGTCTCGGAGCTCCCGCAGAAACTCTTGAATGTCGCCAAATGCTCGGTAGACCGAGGCAAATCGGATGTACGCAACGGGATCTAGGTTTCGAAGTCCTTCGGTCACGCGCGCGCCAACCCACTCGCTGGACACCTCGCGTGCTTGTTGCTCAAGCAGGCCGCGTTCCACCTCGTCCACGACCGCGTCGATTTGGATGCGTGATATCGGCAACTTCTTGCAGGCGATGCGCACACCTTGCACGATCTTTTGACGATCGTAGTCCTCTCGCGTGCCGTCGCGTTTGACGATTTGCGGGAAGACCTCCTCGATGTGTTCGTAGCTGGTGAATCGTCGCCCGCAGTCGAGACATTCGCGCCTGCGCCGAATGGCGGCACCGTCCTTGGACTGGCGCGAGTCGACCACTTTGTCTTCAAGATGACCGCAAAATGGGCAACGCATAAATGACCCTAACGAGGCCTGAGGGCCTAGCTATTCTCTAGCTCGGTGATCATCTGAACACGCCTGCGATGACGACCATCGTCACCGGGATCAAAAGCTGTCGCGAGGAACGCACGGACACACTCTGTCGCGAGATCAGGGCCCGTCATGCGAGCCCCCAAACACAGGATGTTGGCGTTGTTGTGCTTGCGGCTCATCGCGGCGGAGAGGGGCTCGCTCACCAGTGCGGCGCGGATGCCATGTACTTTGTTCGCCGCGATACTCATTCCGATGCCCGAACCGCAGATTAGGATACCCAGCGGTACGTCACCTGTCGCGACGCGGCCGCACACGAGCTTGGCAAAACTCGGGTAGTCGACCGGGTGGGAATCCGTGGGCCCCATGTCGACAGCAGTCTTGCCTTGGGCACGTAACCACGCAACGATCGACGCCTTGAGCTCCACGCCAGCGTGATCGGACGCGATGGCAACATCCCCAACATCAAAGACTTCTGACGGCTCTTTGAGGCCCTCCACCAGCTCGATGAGCTGGCCGACAGTGCGGAGATCTTGCAGCACGGATTCCGGTGTCTCTCCCAGTCCGAACTGCTCTTCGATTCGCCAAACGAGGTTGACGATATCGAGGCTGGTCGTCCCCAAATCGGTGACGAAGTCCGTTTCTGCGCGCACCTCCTCCCTTGGCACTTCGAGTACCTCCGAGATGATGGCGATGACTTGGTCACGAGCAGCCATGAGACCGGCCTACGTTGAGCACGCTGTTGGGCGACGCAGCGTCAGCAGCGCAGCCTCCGGCCAGCTTGATCAGACTTCGAAGACTTCCAAAACTTGCTCGCCGCGGTACTCACCGCAGGTCGGGCAAACGCGGTGTGCCTGCTTGGAATCACCGCAATTGGGGCATTCTGGGAACCCTGGAAGCTTCAGCTTCATGTTCGCGCTCTTGCGCGAACGGGTCTTCATCTTCGATTTGCGTTTCTTTGGAACCGCCATGACGCTCTCCTAGTCTTTGCTCTTAATCTTCAGGTCCTTCAGTGCACTCCACCGAAGGTCCATCGATGCTTCTTCGTTATCTTCCAGAACTTTTGAACCGACGTTCTTCGCAAAGTCGGCATCACACTGAGTGCTGCCTTCAGGGCATCGAGCATAGGTCGGAAGTTCCAACAAAATCGCCTCCCGAACCAAGTCGGAAAGGTCGATTTCTTCGCCTTCATAAACGCTGACGTCGAGGTCTTCTGCCGACAGTTCGACTTCCTCATCCGTCGCGTACTTCTTCGCGAACTCTCGCTTCTCCATCAAGACCCAATCGATCTCAATGTGGAGCTCCTGTTCACGCGCCTCCAAGCAACGGCCGCACACATACGCGACAGTCGCCTCAATCGTGCCAACGACGCGGAATGTCTCGCCGATTCGCTCAACATCCACAGTCAGCAACAGTGTCGTTGGAACCGTGTAATCGGTTCCACTAAGCAGCGCGTCACGCTCCGCTCCCTCGACCACAAACTTGAGGTCGCGTTGGGGGCGAGTCTTGAATTCCTCGACATAAAGACGCACAGCGCACTCCATACGCACGAACAGGTCCGGCTACAGGGCGCGCTAAACTACATATGCCCCCCGCCCCTGTCAATATCAGAAGGCAGTCACGCCATCACAGGTACGCTGGACCGAAGCACAGCGGTTGGAATTCCCCGTCCACACCAGAGTCGGAGTAGTGCGGCGTCCAGCCCGAGACGTCTTGGAAGAGCCGGATCGCCCGAATCGTGCGGTCCGAACACAGATGAAACCAATGCAGCGTCCCGCGCGGCACATTGATCATGTCGCCCTTCTGCACGTCAATTCGGAACACTGGACCGTCCTTGGGATGAATGTGGAACAGCCCCGATCCCTTGACGATGAAACGCACTTCGTCTTCGTCATGCCAGTGCTCGCGGTCGAACTTGGCCAACATGGCATCCAGGTTGGGCGTGGACGGCGTGATATTGATCACATCGGCGGTCACGTAACCCCCTTCGGACTTCAACGCATTGATTGGAGCCACGTAGGCCTCAGTCTCTCCTCGTTTCTGGCCTCATCGCAAGGTTGTCCGACCCGTCGAAATGCCGATACCAGATCCCAAACTCGGCCAGGAACGTCTGGATGTCGTCCACGTTGGTCAGGGTCCGGTCTTCGGATGGAATCATTACACTCGCCATGTCATGCTCCTCGCCTGCAGTCAGTTTTGACCCCAAAGAATGAATCCGGGGCTGGAACTTATTCCAACCCCGACGCGGCGATCAAATCAAATTGTTATCGGAACCGGATCGATCCCGTCCGCAAGGGTACCAACCTCGTATTCCGGTCCGGTCTCGCTCCACGAGAAATGCGGAACTTGGTCGAAATGCCCCGATGATGTTGATCGTGGACTGACCGGGCCACGGCTGCACACAGCTGTTGCACGACGTGCCGTTCGAACATTGGCTGCAAAGCGGCTGTACGAATAGGACGGACCCGCTTGCGTAGGCGTTCCGAAGGCGATGTCGCCCAAGTTGTTGCCCGAATACTGCTGCGTCCAAGATGACTGAATCCAGCCCAAGTCGCTGGTTTCGTTCGCGCGTTCGCTTTGCCTCGTAGTCCTTTGTAGTAGAACTCGCGGTAACCGGCCGGGAAGTCAAACGTCCAGTGGTACGCATGACCAGCCGCTTCATCTTGTGTCTTGGGACGGCAGTTCTCGAAGGTCGAGGTCTTCGCGGTTTCGAGCGCCACCAGCTCCGCATTGAGCTTGTCCTTGGCGATGCAAGGCGTGATGTCGGTCCAACCGCCACCATCGGTCGTCATATCGCAGAGGCTTGGAAGCTTGCGTAACCCGTTGCAGGGCCGTCGGGATCAAGCGTGTAAGTGCCCGTCAAGGCTCGTCGGTTGATCCTGTTGAAGCTCTTTACAGCTGCCGTACCACACGTTGATGCATGACTGGTCGGTCCAGAAACCGCCCAAGCACTGCTGCTGCACCTGTCCACGTTGCTTGTATCCACACGTGCGAACGGTGGGTTGGGTGCGGTTCTCGACGCATTCGGCGCAGATGGGACCCGCTGCACCACCGCCACAAATGTTGCTCACGCAGTCGAGGTTGCCGGAGCATGTGTCGGCCAATTGGCACTTGGGACACGACTGTCCGCCACAATCCACGTCGGTTTCGTCGCCGTTGATGACGCCGTCTTGGCAGGTTGCTGCACGGCAAAGGCCGTTGTTGCCACAGACGTTCGAGACGCAATCGGCGCCGAAGTTGCACTGCTGGCTCGTATCGCATTTGTTCGCGCAGCTGCCGCCGCAGTCAATGTCCGACTCGGAGCCGTTTCGTTTGCCGTCGTTGCACGTGGGAGCCGCACAGCGGTTGTTTCGACAGCTGTTGCTCAAGCAATCCGTATCCGCAACGCATGTTTTGTTGTCGGCGCAGCGGTTGCAGTTGGAACCGCAATCGACGTCGGTTTCGGTGCCGTTCTTTTGGCCGTCCGAACACTGTCCTTGTTGGCAAACCATGCCCGTACACACCAAGCTTTGGCAGTCGGTGGACACCAAACACGCGACACCATCGGCACAACCACCACATCGCGCGCCACAGTCGACGCCGGTTTCATCGCCGTTCTTGAACGTATCGGTGCAGTTGGGCGTCGTACAAATCTTGGTGGCGTCACAGATGCTGCTGACACAGTCGGTCCCCGTCTCACAACGTTTCGACGGTGGGCAAGGCGCACACGATCCGCCGCAATCCACGTCGGTTTCGTCGCCATTGAGCTTGCGGTCATCGCACGCTGCGGAGGCACATGTTTTTGACGCCGCATCACAAACGCCCGAGATGCAATCCGTTGCCTGGCTGCATACCTCTCCATCCGCGCACGCTCCACACTCACGTCCACCACAGTCCACGGCCGTCTCGGACCCGTTCTTGACCGAATCGAGGCATGTGGCCGCCTGGCAGACCGAGCCTAAGCAGACACCTGTCTCGCAATCCGATGCGACCGTGCGCAGGCCGCCCCGGTGCCGCATGGGTCGCATGGCCCCCAGTCGACGTCGGTCTCGGTTCCGTTGGCCTCGAGTCACTGCACGTGGGGGCCTTGCAGACGTTGTTGTCGCAAACACGGCTGATGCAGTCAGAGTCCTCGTTGCAGGCTTTGTTGTCGGCGCAGGGTCCGCACAAGAAGCCACAGTCGACGTCGGTTTCGAGGCCGTTTTTGATGCTGTCGCCGCAGTTCTTGTCACGGCATGTGCCGTCGTTGCAGATGCCTGAGATGCAGTCGATGTCTTCGCCACACATCTTGCCGATGTCGCATCGCTTGCACCCAATCGCGCCGCAGTCGACGTCTGACTCGTCCCCGTTTTGACGGCTGTCCGTGCATGTTGCCGACGTACAGACCGCAAGAACACAGTTGCCGCCTGCACACTCCTCGGGCTGATCGCAGATCGCGCCGTCGGGCTTCAGGCCTCCGTTGTTCTCATTGTTTTGAAACTGGTTGTTCTGGACGAGCGCAGGACCGCTGGAGTCACCACATGCGGTCGTGATCAGGTTTCCAAACGCGAAAAGTAATACGAGGACCGGCCATTTGCGCACGGTGCACCTCCAACAGAAATCGAGATGAAGAGATCGATGACAACAGTAGAAAACGAAAGTGCGCGTGTGTCAAAGCCGGCTGCAAACTTAGGCAGCTTGGTCCTCCGCGGCATTGTGTTGAATAACGTGCACAACCCTCTTGGGTTCTTCATACCAAGGAATCCCAGCCTCGGCGCTGACCTCGATTTCGGCGATGACCTGCGCTCCCAAGAGTACGATCACGGCAGCGATTTCCAGAGAAAGCAACACGATCACGACCGTCGCCAAAGAACCGTAGACCACACCGACGATCGAAATATGCGCGAAGTAGTAAACCAAGATCGCGCGCACAAGCTCCCAAAGCACCGCAGCCACCAGCCCTCCCACCAAGGCCAAGCGCAGACGAACCCTCGCCATGGGCAGCACGCGATAGAACGAGGCAAACAGCGCCACAAAACCAAGGAAGTTCGCGCCACGAAGCAGCCACGCGACAAAACCGTCGGTTGCCACTTGTGACGCCGCAAACGTCGCCGATGCCGCCTCAACAGTTGTCGTGAGCACCGTCAAAGCAAAAATCCCGACGCTGATAAACGAGACGTACGCAAACGGGATGAGCGCGGCAATGAGCGGATGACGCGACTTCTTGCGGGTGTGATGGCGGAAGATGATCGCCATCGCGTCCTCGATCATTCGAAATGCCAACGAGCTGAAAAACAGCAAAACCACAATACCGATCGGGCCGATGACATCCGCGGCTTCTAGGAACGACGTGACGGCTTGCGTGAACTCGACGGTTTGGCCAGGAATCGCAAGGTCGATCTCCGCCGCGACCACGCCCAACATCGGTGCGGGATCCATGAATCGGCTAATGATGTAAAGGGTCACCGCCAGCAGAGGCACGAGCGACAGCAGCGTGTTGTAACCGACCGCGCCGGCCAGCAGCAGTCCCTTGTTGGCAAGGAACTTTCGCACCACGCGGCCACTAAACGTCATGAGACGACGTGCAAGTTCCCAGGCGGTGATTGGTTGGGGGACTCTCATTCGCCCGGGATTGTATCCGACCCGAATCCGCACGTCGACTTGCCGTTTCAAAGCGTCAACTCTGTCCGGCCCCCGCCCTGGGGCCAAGCACGATCCGCTCAAGCGAAATCTCGCCGTCGTCGGCGATGTAAAGGATCGCGGCGTATCGTTCTGAGTGGAATCCGGATCTGCCTGCCGCGCCCGGATTGATCCATAAGCAGCCTTCGACGCGCCCCACCACTGGGATGTGGCTGTGGCCTACGATGATGACGTCTGGTGATTCGCGGCGGATCAGGTCAAGTGCGGCGCGCTTGGGGCTTCTGGGATTCCCGGCGATGTGCAACGACGCGATACGTTTGCCACCGACCTCTTGGACGAGCTCTAAGGGGAAAAAATGGAGATCGCCTCCGTCGATGTTCCCACGAACAACCGCGACAGGCGCGACCGTCTCAAGGGCATCGATCACGTCCATCGAGCCGATATCACCCGCGTGGACGATGAGCTCCGCCCCAGCGAAAGCTTCAAGTAAAAAGGGGTCCAGCCATCCGTGTGTATCGGAGACGACCCCTATCTTGGTGGGCATCAGAAGATCAGAGCGGGAAACAGATGTTGCCCAAGCCAATCGCGGCGAGCGGCAAACACGATTCGCCGCTCGGGCAAGATGGACCGCCGATTGGGATGCCACCAACCGTCACACCGCAGCCTTCGCAAAGGAAGCCGTTGCACGACAATCCGCCGTCACAGGTGCAGTCGGGGTTGCACAGACCGCAGCCGAATCCACCACCGATGCCGCCGCTGCAGGTCAAACTTGTGGGGTCACAGAACGTACCGGCTGGGCACGAGGTCGGGTTCGTTGGGTCACACACCTGACCGCCTGAGTTGGCTGAGCAGGTGCCGTTTTGGCAGGTCGTGCCTGCAGGACAAACTGTCGGATCGACGGCGCAGTTCGGTGGTACGCCACAAGCCCCTTCCAAGCACAATTGGCCCTGAGGACAGTCGGCAGCGCCCACACATTCCACACAGCAGTCGTTGATGCAGTAGGGGGTGGTGCCTGCGCATGTGCCTGGCGTTCCGGCGTCACATGCGGTCTGGCACGCAAAGCACGATCCGCTCGCGGTGCATACTTCACCCGCACCGGTGCAATCCGTGTCGGACAGACATTCGGCGCAGAAGCAGCGAAGGGGATCCCACAGAGGACGCTGCGCGTTGCCGGTGCACTGTGTTGGGTCTTCGCCCGGGCAGTTCGTCTGCTCACACTGCCCCGTCTGCTGGTTGCATGCTTGGCCAGGCGAGCATGAATCCATCGTGCAAGGGTCGGCGCACTGAAGCGTCAACGGGTTGCAGACCTGACCGTTCTGGCACATCACCTGGTCGCACGACTGCACCGCGTCGCACAGGCCTGTGTCAATGTTACAGAATTTGCCATCACCGCAGCCGCCGGGCGTGCAGATGCAGCGCCCCGTGTTGCAGGTTTGGTTGGAGCCGCACTCCGTGTTGTCACGGCAACCGGTTTGGCAGATGCCATCGGTGTTGCAGAACTTGCCTGCATCACAATTGTCATTCGAGGCGCAACCGGGGACGCAAGCCGAATCACGGCAGATCTCGCCGGTTGGGCAGTCGACGTCACCCGCGCAGGTCCCATCGCTTGCCACGCACTGGTTCGCAAGGTTGCAAACCTGGCCGGCGGCGCAGTCGTCACGGGTCGTGCACTGCTGGTCGGTGCAAAGCCCCGATTTGCAGATACCGCCCTGGTCCGCACAATCCGCATTCGAGGCGCATTGAGGCGCCGAGCAGCTTCCGGCCGGGTTGGCTGCGGTCTTCAAACAAACTTGCTCGCTCGTGCAGAAGTCGCATGCCGCCGTGACACAAATCTTGTCGATGCTGCAAACCGTTCCAAGCGTGCAATCCGTGTCAAACGTGCACGACGATGATGTTGCGGCGTCATCGCTACATCCGGCCAGCGCAAAGACCGCCAGACCAAAGGCCGCGGTGAGGGTCGATTTCAAGCGGTTGGAAAACATATGAATCACTCACTCCCGTTGCGCTGACGCGCAAACACTACACATTCCGTCAGATTAAGGGGCGCACTATAGGGAGAGGCGCCTCGATATTCAAGCGCGGCGATCAACCAAACCGACGACGCACGTGAACCATGAGCGCGGACAAAAACCAGAAAGCCGGCCCTCTTCGCATGAAACCTTGAGTTTCCATGTGGGTTTCGGTACCACGTCCGCTTACACCATCATGCACGCTGGAGCAGAAAATGCGGATTTTTTCTGAGCGCCCTGATTCTCGCGATCGGTGCCTGCAGCGTTGACAACAAACCACCTCCCTCACAACCCCGGCCTTGTACGTCAAATGCGGATTGGTGCGGCACGTGCGAAGTCGCGACGGAAATGTGTCGAATCCACGACGAACAATATCGACCCACTTTGTGCGGCAACCGAGTTTTGGATCCCGGCGAAACATGCGACGGCAACTGCCCAACCACGTGTAACTCCGTCGCCTGCGTCAATCGGGAGTTGGTGGGCGAGCCCCAGAGCTGCAATGTGGTCTGCCAGGCCACCGACGTCGTGGCTTGCACGTCCAATGACGGCTGTTGTCCACAGGGGTGTACGCAGGAGACCGACGACGACTGCTCGGTCAATTGCGGCAACCAGATCGTCGATCCCGGTGAGACCTGCGATCGGGGCATCGGGTCAGGACCTGGCGCATGCATCGTGGAATCGAGTTGTACATCGAACGACGCATGCATGATTCCGGTCTTCAAGGGATCGGTCAGCACCTGCAACACCGCATGCGTGATGACCCCTGTGCAAGTGTGCCAAGACGACGACGGCTGCTGCCCGACCTCCTGCGACCGATCCAGCGATAACGACTGTAAACTCCCGTCTGGCAGCGCTTGCACCACCGACGAAGAGTGCCAGCTTGGCGTCTGCATCAAGAACAGCGGGTGGGATGACGGATACTGCTCGGGGAGTTGTCGAGACGACGCCGAGTGCGGACCCAATGGGCACTGCAACGGACGGGCGTGCATGGCCAAGTGCGCCACCAACAGCGACTGCCGATCGGGCTACGAATGCCGGGACTTCTTTGGCGATGGCTTGTTATGTGCTCCCCGTTCGACCTTTGGCAAACCCGGCACGCCTTGCACCGACGCATCGCAGTGTGTGACCACATACTTTGACAGCGCGTGCCTGCCGGCAGCAGATGGATTTGTGGGCGGCTACTGCTCCACGTATTGCATCTCGGACGCTGACTGCCCGGGAGGGTCTTTTTGTGTGGCCGCTGGCGACACCGCCATGTGCATGCCTAATTGCCAAGGCGATAACGACTGTCGCCCCGGATACCAGTGTTTTCCTTACGGAAAGGACCCCCGCTCCACATGTGCACCGGCGGGTGTGGGCACGGGTCTCATTGGCCAACCTTGCGACGTGGTGCAGGACTGCGCCGGAGGTCCGGAGGCCGTGTGCATCAACGACATCGACTGGACGGACGGATACTGCACGCTGACAGAGTGCCTAGACCCGAGTGACTGCCCAACGGGCAGCGCCTGTGTGCTGACGAAAACCGGCGAACATATCTGTGCGCAATCGTGTGAAACCACCTCATGCCGAGACGGCTACGAGTGCGTGGCCCGTTTCTCGGGCTTGGACTACGCCTGCCTGCCAAGTGGCGTGGGCACGGCCCAGATCGGCGAACCGTGTGCCAACGTCGCAACATGCGCGAGCGGGCAAGACGCGATCTGCATTAACGAAACTCAGGGTTGGAAGGACGGGTACTGCACAGAGGCATGTTCGCTGAGTTGCGGCAACTTCTCGCTGTATCACTGCGCATTCTACGACACCGCAAGCGCCAAAGGGTTGTGCGTTCAAAACTGCAGCGTAGATGCCGATTGCCGCGCCGACGGTTACGGGTGTGACGACCGTGACAATGATGGGGTTAAGGAATGCGTACCCTCTGGGACGGGAACTGGCACGATCGGAAGTGCCTGTGCCGGCCGATGGGAATGCGCCGGGGGTGTCGAAGGGCTCTGCCTGCCCTGGCCCGGCGGCTACTGCATCACAAGCTGCACCAACGATGCGGTCTGTGGGGCAGGTGCCCACTGCGGTTTTGTGGACTCCTCCAACGGCATCGGCAGTTGCGCCTCAAACTGCGCCGCCGACACCGAATGCCGCGTCGGATATGCGTGCTACGACGCCGACAACGATGGCATTAAGGAATGTGTGCCGCTGGGAACTCGGGCCGTTGGCCAACCTTGCAATGGGTTTCAAGAGTGCGACGGCAGGGAAAGGGCCGCGTGCGTCGCTGGTGGAGGCTTCAAAGACGGCTACTGCCTGCAAGACTGCTCTCAAACAAACACCTGCCCGATCGGCAGCACGTGCATTCCCGTCGAAGGGAACGAGGCTTACTGCTTCAAGAGTTGCCTCACCGACACGCAGTGCCGCGATGGTTACCGCTGCAAGTCGCCGAGCTTGGGTCAACCCAACGTGTGTTACCCGTGACTAACGCATGAGGTCGAAGGCACGAATCACGGCAAGCCGTGCGGGGTGGGCTTCGAAAGCCATCAGGAATCGGTCGGCCTCGGACTCCTTGCGGTCCAGGATCGTCTCGAGCACGGACAGGTAAGGTGCCTCGGACTCGTGGCCGTGCTGATCGGCGATTCGGTCAAGTCCCGCCCGGGCGATCTCAACCAGCTTCCGTGCAACGTCGATGAAAACGACGCGCTGCGTTCGGCCGTGGATGCCATCTTTCGACGCGACTTCATAGAGAGAGCGCAGCTCCGCGATGTCGTCCAAAGCGACCAACGCGAGTGCCTCTTCGCGCGCCTGGTCGTCGTAAAGCAACCCTTTCCACAGCGCCGGCAGTGCCAACATGTGGGATCGCGGGCCCCCGTCGCCGCAGCGCACCTCGATGTAACGCTTGAGGCGAACCTCTGGAAATGCCGTCGAAAGATGAAGCTCAAAGTCACCCATCGTGGCGCGGTGCCCTTGGTAACCCTCCAGCATAAACGCACGGAACGAGTGGCCGGCCATGTTGATGTACTTGCCGTCGCGGCGGATGAAGAACATCGGGACGTCCAGCACCCACTCAAGGTAGTCTTCAAAGCCCCAAGAATCGTTCAGCACAAACGGGGGCACTCCCGATCGGTCGTTGTCCATTCGTGTCCAGATGTGGCCGCGCATGGACTGGTAACCGTTGACCTCGCCGCGGTCGATGGGGCTATTCGCAAAGAGTGCGTGGACAAACGGCGAGGCCAGGTAGCCCAGACGCAGGATCGACACGGCGTCCGCTTCGGAGGTGAAGTCCATGTTCGCTTGGATCGTGCACGTCAACTTCATCATCCAGTGAGCCCGATCGCCCTTGGTCGGCAGGTACTCACGCATGATCGCATACCGAGACTTTGGAACCCACTCGATGTCGTCGAGCTCGTCGTAAGGGTTCATGCCCCAACACGTGAAGATCACGTCGTCGCCGACCACAGCCGCGAGCTCGTCGAAGTGTCGGTCGAGCTCTTCCTCGGTCTCATGAATGGTTCGTTTGATGCCGCCCGAGAGTTCGAACTGGCCGCCGGGTTCGAGGCTAATGGCTTCGTCGCCTCGTTCAAGCGCGACCACCCGATCACCATCGTATCCCCGCTCCCAGCCAAACCGGTCCGCGACGTTGTTCAGGATCCACTCGATGCGGTCGAATCCGATCAAACGGCCGGTCTTGGCATCCCACACGAATTTCTCGTGCTCGGTGCCGATCCCACGAGCGTCACGAGGTTTGGCGCCACTCTGGAAGTACGCAAGCAGTTGCTCGCGGCCTGTCAGAAACGAATCGTCCTGCTTCTGGTCTCGGGACATTTCACGCTCGGGAAAGCTGAATCGCGGCGCGCAAGCTAGGTCAGTACGCCAGCGCGGTCAACGAATGAGACGTGAGATGTTCGTCATCCACACAAGTTTCACAAATCACGTGGAACATGTGACAGCGCGACCACCACTCGGCCGGTGCCGACCACGGTGACGCGGGTCGCGCTCGGGACCACGACACACTCAAGAGGTGCGAGTGTCTCGGATTGAGAAGCAGTGGAAACCTCCACCTCGTCCAAGGCCACGACGACGTAGGGCCCCTGCCACGCCATCTCCAATGGGCCATCGAGCGTGGTCTGCAACATCGCGTAGTGATTGCCCACGGCGTGGACAGTCCACGGCCCTAGCACTCGGGCGGGAGACGACTTCGCCACATTCAGCTGTGCGACTTGAAGTGCCTCCTCGACGTGCAGAGGACGCGGCAGACCGTCTAGGCCCGGCCGGCCGTAGTCGTAGACCCGAAACGTCGTGTCCGAAGGCTCTTGAACCTCCAGCAATGTGATGCCGCGCCGGATGGCGTGCACAGTCCCCGGCGGAATTCGGAATACGTCCCCCGCCTCCACGGGCACCTCTCGCAACAGTTTTGTGATCGTACCTGCTTCCAAAGCCTCTAGGACTTGGGACTCGGAGTAGACGGCCTTGAACCCCAGGTAGATCGTGGCACCGGGTCGAGCGTCGAGGATCAGCCAGCACTCGTCTTTGGAGCGCGCGCCCTCAAAATACGCGACGTCGTCTGGGCCGGGATGGACCTGGATGCTCAGGTCAGCCTCCGCATCAATGACTTTAACCAGCAACGGAAACCGATCACCGAACGCTCCGTGCATGCTTTGGCCGTGCTCCCGAACAACGTCCGTCAGGGTTCGACCGTCGGCGACTGTCGAGGCACCCTCGGGCAAGTCCGCGACGAGCCATGCCTCGCCGATGGGTTGCTCGAACAACGCGCCACCAAACATCCGGTCCAGTCGGTGCCCTCCCCAAACCCGCGGCATCAGACGCGGGGTCATCTTGTAAAAACGCCCTTCTTCCGACATGTCACAGTAACCGCGTTGGGTCCTCAGGTTCCGGTTCCGGTGGGTTCAAGCTGCGCTCAATGGCTTCGAGAATCGCGGGATCTTTGGCGATGCCGCCCATCAGTCGGGCGTTCCACTTCTCCCTTGAATTCTTCGAAATCGCCTTGTTCACGAGCGATGTGTGCGAGGGATAGATGGCAAAGTGCCGTCATGTCAAACCTGGCCGCCGTGATGCTATACCCCACGGCCCGACGCAACAGCATTTTTGACTCGTCCAACTGTCCCAGCCGCATGAGGAACGACGCCATCGTGAACAGTGACTCGGCGGCTTTCCCCATGTTTCCGGACGCCAGCGAGGATTGGACGTACTCGGCGAGCACTTCGCCGGCCGCCGACAAGTAAGGGCCAGGCTCCTTTGCAGGGTCGAACGATGTGTACAGAGTCGCCAAACGCTCATAGATCACCGCGACGTCCGCGAAATCCTGCAGCTCTCGCTGGATATCAATCGCGCCGGCGCCCGCCTCTAGCGCGGCGTTCGGCTCTTTGCGCGCCATCTCCGTCATCATGCGGAAGTATCTGGCGCGGGCCACGCCGCTTGGGTACGAAAGTGCTTCGTAGAGTCGCTCCGCCTCCAAGAATGCGATCACGGCCTCTTCAAGATTCCCCGTGCCCATGGCGCGCAGCCCTTGGTAAATCCGCAACGCGGCCAACGACTCACCACCGCGCGCTTCCGACAACGCTGTAATCTTGGCCAAAAGTTCGTCTTGAAACTCGACGGCCTCGCGTGGCGTGGCCCAAAAAGCGGCCGACAACATGGACACGAGATCGCCCTCGCACCCGCTCGGACAAAGCGACTCCAACTCCGCGACACGTTGACGCGCATCATCAACCCGGTCGTTTCCGAGCAGCATTTCGACGTGCATGCCCAACGCGGATCGATACGCAGCGTCGGGTTTCTCGGACGCGCGGGCCGTCAGGTATTCCTGTGAAAGCTCCACCGCTCGAGACTTCAAGTTACGATGATCGAACAGGCGCACTGCCGTTCCAAGCGCGTTCAGGTACGCGTCCCGATTTCCTGCTTTGTTGGCGACAGCCATGTCCTGACTCACGAGCCACAGCGCCTCCTGAAAGTTTCCAAGGCCCAGCCATCGCATCGCAAACTGGTCACGCGCGTGCCAGCGCATCGGCCCATCAAGCTTGGGCGACGACAGCAACTGTTTGAGCAAGACCAACGCTTCGGAGGTCTGCCCGCGATAGATCTGAACGGCGGCAAACACGAGCCCGGCGAAGGAATCAAGCGATGCGCCCAATTCATCGACAGGCCCCAAATCGATGCCACGATCGGGCGGCGCGGCCACCATCCTGGCCCCACGACCGGCCCCACGCCGGTGTAGATTGACAAACACGTGCTGTCGGCCGTTGACCTCGCGCCTCGACACGCCGACCACAATGACGGGTGTTCCCGAGTATTTCACCCTTTCGGCAGTGTGGTAGAAGTCTTGGCGCTCTGGATCCGAAGAGCCTTCGACGTCACGGATCGTCACCTGAGCAGACGGAATCTTGGACGCAAACGCCTTCAGCGCGCGTGTGACGTGCTCACGAATGGAGTCGTCGCCGTTGATGACCTCCAGCACATGCACCTCAGCTGGGCGAGGCGCGGTGCCATACGTGTGCTCCAAAAACACGACCCCGTCACCGACCGTCACGGGGCGCACGGGCAGTGACGATTGACCGGGCCAGATCCGGCAACTGACGGCGGCCTCTTGAACCAATGCCACCATGCAAACAGTCTTTAGACGCCGTGAGATCTGTACCTGCTCGTTGTCTGCGGCAGCGATTACAGCGTAGACGTCGCCGGGTTTGACCCCCGCGGTCTCCTCGACGCTGAATTTCGCCACCCCGTCTGACACCTCGGAGAGCACGCCAAGCCCTTTGCCCACAACACGTGCGTCGTCCCACGTCACTTCGAGGCCTTCCAGCTCCGCGTCAGGCATCACGCGTAATCAAGCGACACCACCGCGGCGTTGTCGCCAACCCGTTTCGCCACGTGACCGCTGGCAAGTGAAGGCCTCGGCATGTTCAGCGGCCAATCCCCGGCAAAGCGGGCCGAAAAGCTCCGTCCCGGCACCGCATCATCGGGGAGCACGCCCACCACCCATGTGAAACCGTCTGTGCCCTGCGCGAGCATCGCGACAGGCTTTGCCACCTCAAGATCTTTCGGCGGAGTTTGTGGAAGGGCGTCCACGGTCGGCCAGGTTTGACGGGCTGAATCGGATGTTGCACACGCGGAAACAGCGAGAGCAAGCACACACACCATAACGTTTTTTCATACTCAACTGAGGCGACTTGTATCGCGAACGACCGATGAACGGGATCGACAGAACAACCATCAAACACCGCACAATTATGTCCGCATTGTGCGTTTGTGGATCCACGGCTTGTCGGCCCCCGCACAGTGGGCTATGCCTTCGCCTAGCCCGCAAGGAGAAGTGCAAATGACCGAATACAAACCGCAAGAAATCGAGCCTAAGTGGCAAGACTACTGGGAAGCAAATCATACGTTCCGGACCGAAGACGACTTCTCTCGGCCCAAGTTCTACGTACTCGACATGTTCCCCTACCCCTCCGGCTCGGGCCTGCACGTTGGACATTGTGAAGGATACACGGCAACCGACATCGTGGCGCGTTACAAAAAGTGCCGCGGTTTCAATGTGCTTCACCCCATGGGCTGGGATGCATTCGGTCTGCCTGCTGAACAGTACGCCATCGAGACCGGCACTCACCCTGCGGTGACGACGCAAAAGAACATCGACACGTTCAAGAAGCAGCTGCGCCGGCTCGGCTTTAACTACGATTGGCAGCGTGAGATCAACACAACCGACGTCGAATACTACCGTTGGACGCAGTGGATCTTCCTCAAATTGTACGAGCGCGGGCTCGCGTACATGGCGGAAGTCCCTGTCAACTGGTGTCCTGCGCTGGGCACCGTGTTGGCGAACGAAGAAGTCATCGACGGCAAGAGCGAGCGCGGCGGTTATCCCGTCATCCGCAAACCGATGCGCCAGTGGATGTTGCGCATTACGGCCTACGCAGACCAGTTGATCGAAGACCTCGACCTTCTGGACTGGCCAGATTACCTCAAGGACATGCAACGCAATTGGATCGGCCGGTCGCTTGGTGCCGAGGTGGATTTTGCGATTGACGCCGAGACGGCCAACGGCACGCACGGCAACATCCGCGTGTTCACCACTCGCCCGGACACCTTGTTTGGCGCAACGTACATGGTTTTAGCGCCCGAGCACGCGTTGGTCGACGCGATTACCTCGACCGAACAACGCAGCGCAGTCGACGCCTACCGTGAGGAGGCGAGCCGAAAAAGCGACCTGCAACGCACCGACCTGCAGAAGGGTAAGACCGGCGTCTTCACTGGCGCTTACGCCATTAACCCCGTCAACCAAGAACGCATCCCCGTGTGGATCGCGGACTATGTTTTGGCGTCCTACGGCACCGGCGCCATCATGGCGGTTCCTGGCCACGACGAGCGCGACTGGGAGTTTGCAAAGACGTTCGGCCTTCCGATCGTTGAAGTCGTTGCGGGTGGAGACGTCCACGAAGCCGCCTACACAGGCGATGGAAAGCTGGTCAACTCGGGCATCCTTGACGGGATGGACGTTCCCACCGCCAAGAAGACCATCGCCGCTTGGCTTGAGGAGCGCGGGGCCGGCAAAGGCGCCATCAACTACAAGCTTCGGGACTGGTTGTTTTCCCGCCAGCGCTACTGGGGCGAACCCTTCCCAATCATCCACCGCGAAGACGGAACGCACACGGCGATTCCCGAAGAAGCACTGCCCTTGCGCCTTCCAGAACTCGAGGACTTCAAGCCGACCGGTGACGGCGAACCGCCTCTGGCGCGCGCCGAAGAGTGGCTGAAAACTACGGATTCGGCCACGGGTCTGGCCGCCATGCGTGAGACGAACACCATGCCTCAGTGGGCGGGCTCGTGCTGGTACTACCTGCGTTACATCGACCCCAAAAACAACAACGCCGCCTGGGACCCCGAGAAAGAAAAATACTGGATGAACGTTGACCTGTACGTCGGCGGCACCGAGCACGCAGTCCTTCACCTGCTGTACGCGCGTTTCTGGCACAAAGTGCTCTACGATTGTGGCTTGGTCTCCACCCGTGAGCCGTTCCAGCGCATCGTGAATCAAGGCATGATCTTGGGCCTAGCGTACGAGTATTACGAGACACCTGACGGAAAGCGCATTCCGTTTTACGAACGCGACAAACACCCGGACGCGCTGCCCCGTACGGTTCACGCCGACGACATCGTTTGGAAAGACGAAAAGGCTGTGCACCCTGAGGATGGCTTCGAGCTTCTGGAGCTCACCGAAAAGATGTCGAAGTCGCGTGGAAACGTCGTCAATCCCGACCAAGTCATCGACGAGTTTGGCGCCGACACCCTGCGTTTGTACGAAATGTTCATGGGCCCCTCGAACAGATGAAGCCGTGGAACCCTCGAAACGTGGAGGCGTTCACCGCTTCCTGTCGCGCGTCTGGCGCCTGTTCTGCGGTGACGATGGCCTCTCGGACAAGGTCTCACCACAGGCGGCGTCAGCCGATACCCTGCGTGAGCTTCACAAGACCATCAAGAAGGTCACCGAAGACACCGAGGAGCTACGCTTTAACACCGCGATCGCGTCGATGATGGAGTTCGTCAATTACCTCTACAAACTCGACGCGGTGCCCCACGAGGTGGTCGCGCCATTCGTCCAGATTCTGGGACCGTACGCGCCGCACCTGACCGAGGAGATTTGGCAGCGCCTTGGCAACACCGAGTCGATCTCGCTGGCGGCTTGGCCAACCTACGACGAGTCGCTGCTGGTTTCGGCGAGTTACCCACTCGCGGTGCAGATCATGGGAAAACTGCGCGCGACCGTGGATTGTCCAACCGATGCCGATGAAGCCACTGCTGTTGCCATCGCGCAACAAGACGACAACGTTCAAAAACATCTTGAGGGCAAGACGATCCGGAAGATCGTCTTCGTCAAAGGTCGCATCCTGAATTTTGTGGCGAACTGAACCTTCGACTATCGTGTCGATTACCGGGTTGTGAGTTAAAGCTCACAACCCTTCTTTTTTCTGGGAGGCTCGAGATGAAGACGGCTTGGATCATGATCTTGGCGCTGGCATGGGGTTGTGGCGACGACGCGAAGAAAGATGTGTCGAACAACACGACCAACAACACGACCAACAACGCCACAAACAACACAACAAACAACACGACCAACAACGCGACCAACAACGCCACAAACAACACAAACTCAGGTGACAACCCGGCACAGCAGTGCGACTCAACGGTGGCGTGTGACGGCCAAGAGTGCTTCCAGATTGGCGTGACAGCGCCATACTGCAGCTTAGGAGCAAACCTATACGTCGAAACGTGTCCGCTTCAGGATCCTGATAACCCCTGCTGCGAAGACGCAGACTGCACCGAAGGCGACAACGGCCGCTGCGTGGCGTTTCAGGTGGGATACTGCGGAGGCGCCGCGCCACCCATGCTCAACGTCTGCCGCTACGACGAGTGTCAGGTCGGATCGGACTGTCAGGATGGCTACGCCTGCGCACCCGCAGGTACTTTTGGCAAACCCGTCAACACCTGCATCGCGGCGATCTGCGAACGCGACGCGGATTGCAACGACGGCGAAGGTGGACGCTGTGCGGTGTTACACACGTCAGACACATGCCCAGAGCCGGTGCTCGGATGCACGTACGACGGCGATGAATGCCGGGCTGCGTGGGATTGCGACAACGGAAAGTACTGCGTCAATGGCACCTGCCTAGACCCAATCTCCCTACCCTAGTGTTGCCCCTGGCGCTGCGTGAACTCGATGAGCACGCCGCCGGTATCCTTGGGATGAACGAACGAAATCAACTTTCCGTGGGCCCCATCAAGCGGCTTGTCCGACAACAACCGAAGCCCATGTGCGTGCGCATGAGCACGGGCCGCGTCGATGTCCTCCGTCCCCGCGGCAAGGTGATGGATGCCCTCGCCGTTTTTTTCGAGAAACTTTGCGATCGGGCTGTCCTCGCGTGTGGGTTCCAACAGCTCCAACATCGACTCTCCGAGCTTAAAGAACGCCACGCGTACACCCTGTGACTCCACGATCTCGTCTCCCAAGAACTCCAAACCCAACGCATCGCGATACAGCGGCATCTTCTCGTCGATTGAACGGACCGCGATTCCTAAGTGGTCGATTTTCGTCAGCATCATCTCTCCTGTGCAAAGTCGCATAACGATCGAATAACACACCCCTCACAATTGGGCGCGCGCGCGTGGCAGATTTCGCGTCCATGCCGAACCAAGGCCATGTGAGCGACAAAACGGGTTCCCTCAGGCACGAGGGCCTCCATCGCAGCGTGGGCCCGCTTGTCGCTCAGCGAGGCGTCCAACAAGCCGACCCGCGTTAGAATTCGGAAAATATGCGTGTCCATGGGGAAGACGTCCGCCCCCAACGCCCACATGGCCACGAAGGCGGCTGTCTTAGGACCGACGCCCGGAAAGCCGCTCAAGATGGCCACCGCTTCAGCCGCCGTCTCCTCACGCAAGGACTCCAAACTGTACGCACCGTACCTTTCGCGTGTCCCTTGCAGGATGGCCTGGATCCGAGGCGCCTTCTGCCGCGCAAGGCCGCCGCAGCGGATGGCCGCGCGAACATCGGCCTCCTCGGCCTCAGCCACCGCTTGCCAATCCCCCTCGAACGTCGTCACCAACGACTCAAACGCGCGCTCCGAGTTCAGATTGGTCGTGGATTGCGACAGGATCGTCTGCACCAACGTGGCGAGCACGTCGTCCCCACCTGCCGGGGGCTCGTCGGCATCGTTGCGAAGCCTCTCAAGGATCTCGCACATGCGCTCGACGGCGTGTTCTTGGGAAATTTCTTGTGTTGCCATACCTGTTATTTCACCGACAGTTCTCGAGAACGGACTACCAATTCCGTTCAGATGGTCTAACATGCCCCACGAATAACCACGCGACACTTTACTGCGTTGTACCCCTCCCGAGAGTCAGGAGCTGGACCTCATGAGCAAAGAAACACTTCTTCATAAAATCGGTGCGCTTCACGACGTGGACGAATACCGTGAGCTTCACTGGGAAGGCACGTTCGAAGAGTACTTGGCGCTGGTCCGCCAAGACCCGCGGATCACGCGGACGGCCTACCAACGTATGTACGACATGGTCCTGTCCTACGGCTCGGAAGAGTACATCGACAACAAGAAGAAGATCGTAAAGTACAATTTCTTCAGCGATCCCGTGAACGGCGGACACGACGCGATCTACGGACTAGACATCCCGCTGATGCGCTTGGTCAACGTGTTTAAGGCCGCGGCCAACGAGTACGGGACCGAAAAACGCATCATCCTGTTGCACGGTCCCGTCGGAAGCTCGAAGTCTACGATCGCGCGCCTGCTCAAACGAGGCATCGAGGAATATTCCAAGACTGACGATGGACGGTTGTTCACGTTTTCATGGACGCTGCCCGAGAGTCTTCAATACCTGACCGGTGGGCAAGAAGTCCTGCCTGATCCCATGAACGAGGATCCCCTGAAGCTGATTCCCACCGAGTGGCGGGCAAAGGCGATCGCGGCACTGGACCTCAAAGATGTGAAGGTTCGCGGCGACCTCAACCCCGCGTCTCGCTACATCTACGCACAGCTGATGAAACACTACGGTGGAGACTGGACGCGCGTCATGGAACACGTGCGTGTGCGGCGCCTGATTTTCAGCGAGAAGGACCGCTTGGGCATCGGTACATTCCAGCCCAAAGACGAGAAGAACCAAGACTCGACCGAGCTCACAGGCGACATCAACTACCGCAAGATTGCCATCTACGGCTCGGACTCCGACCCGCGTGCCTTCAACTTCGACGGCGAGTTCTGTGTCGCAAACCGCGGCATCATCGAGTTCGTCGAAATCCTCAAGCTCGATGTGGCGTTCCTCTACGACCTCCTCGGTGCGACGCAAGAACGAAAAATTAAGCCGAAAAAATTCGCGCAGACCGACATCGACGAAGTGATCCTCGGCCACACCAACGAACCCGAGTACCGAAAGCTCCTGTCCAACGAGTACATGGAGGCGCTTCGAGACCGCACCGTCAAGATCGACATCCCCTACATCACCAAGTACCAAGAGGAAGTTCGCGTCTACAAAAAGGACTTCAACAACGAGGTGGTCAAGGGCAAGCACATCGCTCCACACACGATCGAAATGGCGGCCATGTGGGCGGTTTTGACACGCCTTGAAGATCCCAAGAAGCACAACCTCACGCTGCTGCAGAAATTGAAGCTGTACGACGGGAAGACCCTAACTGGGTTCACGCAGGACAACGTCAAGGAGCTGCGCAAGGAAGCGCAACGCGAAGGCCTCGCCGGGATCTCGCCGCGCTACATTCAGGACAAATTGTCCAATGCGTTGGTGTCCGACAAAAGCGACACCAGCATCAACCCTTTCCTCGTGCTCAACGAGATTGAAGGCGGGTTGAAGAACCATTCGTTGATCAACAATGAAGAAGAGCGCAATCGCTACCGAGAACTGCTCGCGGTCGTGAAGCAAGAGTACGAAGACATCGTCAAGAACGAGGTCCAGCGCGCCATCAGCGCCGATGAAGAAGCCATCGCGAAGCTCTGCGCGAACTACATCGACAACATCAAGGCCTACACTCAAAAAGAGAAAGTGCGTAACAAGTACACTGGCCAGTACGAAGAACCCGATGAACGTCTGATGCGCTCGGTCGAAGAGAAGATCGACATTCCAGAAAGCCGCAAGGAAGATTTCCGGCGCGAAATCATGAACTACATTGGCGCACTGGCGATCGACGGGAAACAGTTCCAGTACACGACCAATGAACGCCTGCACAAAGCGCTCGAATTGAAGCTTTTTGAAGATCAAAAAGATTCGATCAAATTGGCGAGCATGGTCTCAAACGTCGTAGACAAAGAGACGCAAGAGAAGATCGACATCGTCAAACAGCGCATGATTCGCAACTACGGTTACAACGAAGAATCGGCGACCGACGTGCTGAATTTTGTGGCGAGTATCTTTGCCCGCGGTGACTCGAAACAGGCGTAATTTCTCCTGACGGACGCCTTCACAGGCAATGGATTTTCCATGGCGGATTTGAGCAAGATCAAGCAGGACCACCGACGCTTCAAACAGATCGTCCGTGGCAAGATCAAGCGTAACCTGCGCCAATACATGACCAACGGCGAGCTAACCGGCAAACAAGGCAAGGAGCTCGTCAAGGTCCCCATCCCACGCATCGACATCCCACGATTCCGCTACGGTCAAAAAGACACAGGTGGCGTCGGACAAGGTGAGGGCGAGGAAGGGGATTCGCTTGGTGATGGCCAAGAGGGACCGGGCAAAGGCAAGGCGGGCGAAAACGAAGGTGAGAAGGGCCTTGAGGTCGATGTCACGCTCGACGAGCTCGCCGAGATCATGGGCGAAGAGTTGGAGCTTCCCAACATCGAGCCCAAGGGCACGGAGAAACTCCAAACCATTCGCGAGAAATACTCGGGCATCCGCTCCATCGGTCCAGAGTCCCTCAGGCACTTCAAGCGCACCTACAAAGAAGCCCTGAAGCGCCAAATCTCAAGTGGCGAATACGATGCGGACAATCCCATCATTGTGCCTACGCGGGACGACAAACGATTTCGTTCGTGGAAGGAAACCTCTCTGCCGCAGTCAAACGCCGTAATCATTTACATGATGGACGTGTCCGGTTCGATGGGTGACGAACAGAAGGAGATCGTGCGTATCGAATCGTTCTGGATCGATACGTGGCTTCGCAGCCAATACAAGGGACTTGAGAGCCGTTTCATCATTCACGACGCAACCGCGAAAGAAGTCGACCGAGACACGTTTTTCCACACCCGCGAATCCGGCGGAACGATGATTTCGAGCGCCTACAAATTGGCCCTTAAAATCATCGAAGAAGAATATCCCATCGAAGATTGGAACGTTTATCCGTTTCACTTTTCCGACGGCGACAATTGGTCAGTCGACGACACCACGGAGTGCATGCGTATCCTGACGGATGGCCTGCTGCCGCGCAGCAATATGTTCTGTTACGGACAGGTTGAATCGCCTTACGGGTCGGGACAATTCATCAAAGATTTGAACGAGAAATTCACCATCGAAGACCGTGTCGTGGTCTCCGAAATCAAAAATCGTGACGCGATCTACGACTCGATCAAGACGTTCCTCGGCAAGGGGTTGTGATGTCACTTCCATCGCATCTTTGGGAAATCAAAGAACATATTCGTGAGGTGGCACTCGATTTCGGGCTCGACCCGTTCGAAACAATTTTCGAAATTGTCGATTACGAGCAGATGAACGAAATCGCCGCATTTGGCGGTTTTCCGACGCGCTACCCGCATTGGCGCTTTGGCATGGAGTACGAACAACTCGCCAAGAGTTACGAGTACGGCCTGTCCAAAATCTACGAGATGGTCATCAACAATGACCCGTCCTACGCCTACCTGCTTGAGGGCAACAACCTCGTCGACCAGAAAACCGTCATTGCGCACGTTTACGCGCACGTCGATTTCTTCAAGAACAATTATTTCTTTTCGCGAACCAACCGAAAAATGATCGACGAAATGGCGAACCACGGGTCACGTGTTCGTCGTTATGTGGATCGTTTTGGGATCGAAATTGTCGAAGATTTCATCGACACATGTTTGAGCCTCGATAATCTCATTGATTATCATAGCCCCTACATGGAACGTCGTCGCAAGGAAGAGACCGAAGCTCTGACTGAACTCCCCAAAATCCGCGCCAAGGATTACATGGAGGAGTACATCAACCCGCAAGAATTTCTTGAGCGGCAGAAACAAAAACTCGCCGACCAGGACGTAAAAAACCGTCGTTTTCCCATCGAAGCGGAGAAAGACGTGATGCGGTTCCTGATCGATTACGCGCCGCTGGACAGCTGGGAGTCCGACGTTCTCTCGATCATCCGAGAGGAGGCCTACTATTTCGCGCCTCAGGGTCAAACGAAGATCATGAATGAGGGCTGGGCGTCTTATTGGCACTCAAAGATTCTCACCACAAAAGTGTTGGACGACTCTGAGATTATCGATTTCGCCGACATCAATGCCGGTGTGCTCGCGACGGCTCCCGGCCGGCTCAATCCTTACAAGCTTGGTATTGAGTTGTATCGCGACATCGAGGACCGTTGGAACAAGGGCAAATTCGGCAAGGAATGGGACGACTGCGACGACCTCGAAAAACGCATGTCGTGGGATAGGGAGCTCGGTCTCGGCAAGGAGCAAATTTTCCGCGTTCGTAAACTCTACAATGATGTGACGTTTATCGATGAATTTCTGACCGAAGAGTTTGTCGCTGAAAACAAACTTTACACGTTTGGTTACAACAAGAAGTCTGGGCACTGGGAGATCGACAGCCGGCAGTTCAAAGAAGTGAAAAGCAAACTGCTCGACCAGTTGACCAATTTCGGCAACCCATTCATCTACGTCAAAGACGGCAACTACAAAAACCGAGCAGAGCTGTTGTTGCATCACAAACACTTGGGCACCGATCTGGACATGTCCTACGCCCGAGGCGTATTGAAGGCGCTGCACCGCGTCTGGAAACGGCCGGTAAACATCGAAACACTTTTCGATGAAAAGGGCGTCGTGCTCTCGTTTGATGGGACCGACTACAGCGAGCATCCCACCACGTACGAGCCCATCTGATCCCTGGCCTCCGATGTACTCTCTTGGGCGAAAGCTCCTTTTCCAAGTCGACGCAGAAACCGCCCATCAGGCCACCATGCGAGCATTGCATGTGGCCTTGAGAGGCCCGGTCGAGGCCGCATTGCGTCGCAGTTTCAGCGTGCGTGACGCACGCCTTGAGGTCGATGCCTTCGGAATCCGCTTCCCAAATCCGGTTGGACTCGCCGCGGGCTTCGACAAGAACGCCGAGCACGTCGAGCAGTTGTTCGCCTTCGGGTTCGGACACATCGAAATCGGCACGGTCACCGGGCACGCACAACCGGGAAATCCACGACCGCGACTTTTTCGGCTCCCACAGGACTACGCGATTCTCAATCGCATGGGTTTTAACAACGATGGTGCGGAGGCGGTGGCGCGACGACTCGATACACACCGTCCACCCGGGATTTTGGGCATCAACATCGGCAAGACCAAAGCCATTTCAAACGAAGAAGCGCCCTCGGATTACGAGCGTTCGTTTCGCCTCTTGTTCGATTTCGCAGACTATTTTGTGGTCAATGTCAGCTCTCCGAACACGCCGGGACTCAGAGACCTACAAGATCGGGAGCCGCTGCTGCGACTGTTGGCACATCTTCAAGAACTCAATCAGCAACTTGGCGACAAACCGATCCTTTTGAAAATCGCCCCAGATCTGGAACCGTCTGCGGTCGAGGACGTCGTCGATGTCGCGTCTCAAACACAGCTCGCCGGCTTCGTCGCGACGAACACAACGATCTCGCGGGACGGACTGCACGCGGATACATCCGAACTGGGCGCTGGCGGCATCAGCGGGCGCCCCGTCGCCGCAAAAAGTCGCCGAATCATCGGGGCACTGCGCTCGCTTACCACCCTTCCGATCGTTGGCGTTGGAGGCATCTTCACCCACGACGACGCGCTCGAAACCCTCGCGGCGGGAGCCAATCTCGTTCAGGTCTGGAGCGGGTTTGTCTACCAGGGCCCAGGCGTGGTGCGCGACATCAACCGGGGTCTGTTGGCTCAAGGCTTTGGCGCCTGAAGCGCCACCACTTGCGTGCCTGCCACCACCACCACAAGCGCATCAGCAATGACCGGGGCGTAACGAATTTCAGCCGCGAGATCGATCGCCCAGTCCTGTTTGCCCGTGCTGACCTGCCGACCTTGCAGCTGAGCTCCCGCAACGCTTACCAGCGAGTCGCCTCGCCCTACCGGTCCAAACCACATGCCAGCGTCGATCTGTTGCTCCCACTGCACCGCGCCTGTGCGCGCGTTGACGGCGAGCAGTTGGCCATCGATCGTCGCGACCACCACCAACTCTGCGGCCACGAGGGGTGTAGAGACGACCGCGGAACGCGTCGGGTTGCTCCAGTTCAGTTTGCCCGTCTTGCTGTCAAACGCGAGAACACTTCCGTCGGCCACGCCAAGCAATACCTGGGTGTCGGTCAGAGTTGGCGAGGTATCGAGGCCCCGTGGGGCTTCCCATTTCCACCGCAGTTCACCCGTTTGACGGTCGAGCACGTAAAGGAACCCGTCGGCGCTCGCCGCCGCGATGGAGTCGTCGTCTACCGCTGGTGATCCTGCGATCGCGCCGGCGGTGCGTGCTCGCCAGTTGACCCCTCCGTCCTCGGAGATGCTGACAAACTCGCCGCGAAACGTGGGAACAAACAACGTCGTGGAAACGGTCGAGGAGGATGTAACGGCGCCGTCGAGCGCTGTTTCCCACAAAGTCTCGCCGCTGGTGGCGTCCAACGCGACCACGCCCTTGGCCGTACCCACGACAACGCGGCCATTGAACCACGTCGGGGCACCCGTGCACGGCACCTCCACACGCCAAACCTGACTCCCATCGCCGACAGACAAACGCGTCACGGCATCTCTTGACGCGACAAACACATCGCCGTGAACCACGGGAGGACCAACCACGTCTGACTCAATCGTCGCGGTCCAAAGCGGTGCTGGCTGCGTAATCGGATCCCCCGCTTGCCATCGATTGTGCCGTGAATTGGCTTCAACACGATGTGTTGACTCACACGCTGCGAACACGAACGCCAGCGCTACAAACAGTAGTGGTCTCACTGCACGCCTATCAACGGACGGAGATGCTGTACTCAACAGGCGCCGTGGCGCTCACCGCGAAATAATACAGGCCAGGATCGACCCGACGAGTCAGGGTCAACTGGCCCTTCTGCGTCGCACCTTCCATGATCGGCTTGCCTACCGCGTTGGTGACCTGAACCCGCGCGGCTCGGTCCCCTTTGGTGGTCAGCCGAATCTCCAAGTCTTGGTCTTTGGTCACGCGCACGTATCGCCAGTCCACAGCGTCAGCGGGCGGCGCAAGGCGGTCCGAAACTGAAGCGCCAAGCTTCTGCTCCCTCGCCTGCATTCGGCTCCCGTCTGCATCGCGCCCCTTCCCCATGATCTGACCCGACCAGGTCAGACCGAGCAACGCCACCAGCACTGCGATCGCTCTTCTTTGCATGACACGCTCTCAAGAAGGGTTTTCAGTAAGACGAGTCTAACACAGGCGTATTCACATTTCGATGCCTCACAAGAGACTGAGGGGATCCACGTCGACCACGATCCGCACCCCCGCGTGTCGTTTGCTCGGTTCCAGATACTCTTGCTCGTAAAGAACGTGGTGGACCAGACGTCGTAAAGCGGTGCGGTCCTCACAGCGAAAAAGCAGATGGTAGCGCGTACGCCCACGCAATCGCTCGATCGGGGCGAGGGCCGGCCCGACCATCACCACCTGTTCGAGCGCCTTCTCGTGGCGCATTCGGCGCCGTGCCGAGCCCGCATAGTCTCTCGCGGCTTGAACCACCGCCGCATCCGACGCCGCCTCGAATTTTATCGCCACCATGTGCGTGTAGGGTGGGTATTTCATCAGACGTCGAATGGCCAACTCACGCTCCGCAAAACCCTCGAAATCGTGGTCCAGCGCGCACACCAGACTGTAGTGGTCAGGAATGAACGATTGGATGAAGACGCGCCCCGGATCCTCGCCTCGCCCAGCTCGGCCAGCGACCTGCGTCAGAAGCTGAAATGTCCGCTCCGCCGCTCGGAAATCCGGGAAATTGAGGGACTGATCCGCGGCAACCACACCGACGGTGGTCACACCCGGAAAGTCATGCCCCTTGGTCACCATTTGTGTGCCGACCAAAACGTCTGACTCTCCACTCGCGAACTGATGAAGAATCCGCTGCAACCCCGCCCCACCTCCCGAATCACGGTCGAGCCGCGACACCCTCAAATCAGGGTCGTAGTGCTTCAGCAAGCTCTCCAGCTGTTCTGTGCCCACCCCGTGAGGACCGATGCCGGGTGCCGAGCACTCCGGACACGATTCCGGCAGGCGCAACGAGTAGTCACAATGATGGCACCGCAGCGCTTCTTTCCGCTTGTGGTACGTCAACGAGACATCACAGTGGGGACACGTGAAACGAAAGCCGCAACTGTCGCAAATGACACACGGCGCGAATCCGCGCCGATTCAAAAACACGATGGACTGTTGCTGGTTCGTCCAACTCTGACGCATCGCATCGACCAGCTCGGGGGCCAGCGTATCCGCCAGCAAATCCTCGCGACGACGCATGTCGACGATCTCAACCTTGGGAAGGGGACGGTCTGCGACACGTTCGGGCAATCGAGCGTGTTCAAACCGCCCTTCCATCGCGTTGTGATACGTCTCAAGGCTCGGTGTCGCACTGCCTAAAATCACGACCGCGCCCTCCAGCTTGCCCCGCATCAGCGCTAAATCTCGAGCGTTGTAACGTGGTCCATCCTCTTGCTTGAACGATGGGTCGTGTTCCTCGTCCACGACAATGACGCCAAGGGCGTCGATCGGCGCAAAAACCGCCGAACGCGCCCCCACAACGATACGAACGTCACCGCGTTGGATCCGGCGCCACTGGTCGAACTTCTGCCCCGCCGTCAATCCACTATGCAGCACCGCGATGTCGTCTCCGAAATAACCACGAAACACCCCGACGAACTGCGGGGTTAACGCGATTTCAGGCAACAGAATAAGGGCCGTCTTACCAGCAGCGAGTGCGTGCTGGATCACTTCAACGTAGACACGGGTTTTTCCACTGCCTGTGACGCCGTGCAACAAAACCGCCGCAAATGCCCCCCTATCTACACCCCCGCACAACCGTTCCACGGCATCGACTTGATGGCGAGTCAGCGCGCCCGCGATAGGATCTCTGGCCACCACGTTTGCGAAGGGGTCACGCAGAACCTCATCCTCCCACAAGTCCAAGATCCCTGCCTCGGCCAACGCACGAACCGTCGAGAGCGGAGCCCCCGTCTGTTCGCGCAGTTGCGTCCAATCCACGGTGTCCACCGACTTGAGGGCGTCGACAACTTCCTGCTGCCGACTCCCCAGCGTCTTGCCCTCGGGAACCTCGAGCAGACGCACGAAATACTCCGTCTTGGGCTTGACGTCCCCGTCGTCGGCATAGCTGACGTCAACCAGCCCAAGGGCCTCTAGTTCCCCGAGCGCCAAAAACGTCAGGCCGAAAGCGTCTTTGAGCTCCTGCACCGAAACTGCCGAAGAACGACACTGGTCCAACACCTCGGCGAGCGGCGGCGCCAAACACGGATTCTCGATATTCTCCCGTGCCTTATAGTGTTTGATCCCCTCGATGCGAATCGCCGCTGGTATCGCGAGCCGAACGACCTCCCCGAGCGGCGTAAAATAATAGTCCGCGACAAAGTTGAGAAAGCGCAGCCCCGCATCGGTCAGCAACGGCTTGGTATCGACCACATCCAGAACATCGCGCAGCTTCGCAGGGGCACCGTCGGGAGGGGTATCCAACAGCGACACGACCAGCCCGGTCTTCGCGCGATTGCGAAAGGGCACCTGCACCAACTGACCCACAGCAATCTTGGATTCGAGCTCCTCGGGCACTCGGTAGGACAGCGCCGAAAAGATTGGCACATCCACCGCAATCTGGGCATACCGACTCATCGCATGCCCCAAGCCATCAACATCAGCAGGACAATGATTCCCACAAGGGCCGCCGCCCATATCTTCGCGCGTTCCGGTCGAACGGGCGGCGACTCAACGCTGAGTTGCGCGGGGCCGGGCGTGGCCGGGGTGGCAGCCTTGTGGTGCAGTCGCTCGAGAATTTCGACAACTTGCTCCGCCGTTTGCGGCCGATCGTTGGGGTCCTTTTGCAGCGTCCATGCGACGAGGTTGCGCACGTCCGCAGGAACATCCGTCTTAAGCGCCGGCGGAGGCTCAGAGATCTGTTTTGACAAAATCTCCAGCGGCGACCGTCCATCAAATGCAGGATGACCCTCAATCATCTCGAACAGCACCAAACCTAACGCGTACAGGTCGGTCGCCGGTGTCGGATCGCCTTTGGCCTCGCAGAGTTCGGGCGCCATGTACTGCGGTGTCCCCAGAATCTCTCCCGCTTTTGTCAGATGCCGCCGCCGAGATGTCGTTGTGATGTCTTCGTCCGGGTCGATGTCGATCACCTTGGCCAAACCGAAGTCCAACACCTTGACACCCAGACCGCGCTCCGAACGCACCAGCTTGATGTTCTCAGGCTTGAGGTCACGATGCAGAATCCCAGCCGAGTGCGCCGCGACGAGCGCTTCTCCGATACGGAGCGCGACCTCGATACTCTCCGGGACCGACAAGCTGCCGCGCAGGGCCAACAAGTCCTCGCCGGGCGCAAATTCGACGGCCATAAAGAGTTTTCCCGTGTGTTCATCGACCCCGGACTCAATCAGCCGCACACAACCAGGATCCGCCAGCCGCTTGAGCGCCATCGCCTCTTGCTGAAATCGCTCGCGAAATGAGGCGCTCTTCTGCACAAAACCATGCATGACCTTCACGGCCACAACGTCACCCGTCAGTAGGTCATTCGCACGATAGACCGCGCCCATGCTTCCTTCTCCCAGAAGCTCCGTGCACTCAAACCGTCCACCCACGGTCGCACCGCTCAAATCGTCAGCCTTCATCGACTCTGCCTAGACGCCCGCGTCTCCTAAGATCCACCGACGGGCGTCGCTTCGAGCGCGTCCCAGGATTTCCGCATCGCGCAACAAGTCCGCAAATCGGAATTCCGCCGCGCCCGCCTGCCGCACGCCCATAAACAACCCGGGGCCACGCATCGCGAGGTCGATCTCGGCGAGTTTGAAGCCGTCGGTGGTTGCGACAAAAGACTCTAGCCGTTCCCATGCCGGTTGTCCCGCCCGCTCGTCCGCCAGCAGAACACAAAACGACTGTCGCTCGCCTCGACCAACCCGACCGCGGAGCTGATGGAGTTGGCTCAGGCCAAAAACATCCGCGCCATCGATGACCATCACACTCGCATTGCGAACATCGACGCCAACTTCCACAACGGTCGTCGCACAAAGGACCTGGATCTCTCCTGACGAGAAACGACGCATGACCGCGTCCTTGTCTGCGCTCGTCATCCTGCCATGGAGCACGCCCACTTTGACCCCGCGATAGATGCCATTGGCGAGTCGTTCGGCCTCATCGACCACGTTGGCGCGACCTTCCCACCCACTCGAAGCTTCCACCAAGCCAAAGATGACGTAGGCCTGCTCGCCGGCTTGCACCTTCTCAAGCACCCACGCATGCACCTTGTCGACGACGCTGCGGGGCCGCAAAATCGTGCGAACTGGCTGACGTTCCGCTGGTTTGTGTGCAATCACGGCGAGCTCGAGGTCGCCAAACATCGTGTGCGCGAGCGACCGCGGGATCGGAGTGGCCGTCATGGCCAGCAAATGAGGGTCACGCCCCTTCGCCATAAGGCTGTCGCGCTGTTCCACACCAAACTTGTGTTGTTCATCGATCACGACCAACCCAAGCCCTTTCGACCCGGTGGCAGGTGCAAGCAATGACGGTTGCATTGGCGTCTCGCTCGCAAACTCCACATCCGCGCTCAGCAGTGCGTGCGTGCCGAACAACACGTGCAGCTCGCCGGCCTTAAGTCGGTCCAGGAGCTTCTGACGCTCCGCGGCCCCGGTCGACCCGGTGAGCAATCCCATCGTAACTTCAAGCGACGCCGCGAACGCCTGACTGCGCTCGAAATGTTGAACCGCGAGCACCTCTGTTGGCGCCATGAACGCCGTCTGCACGCCGCTTTGAGCCGCCATGATGGCCAAGATCAGCGCGACAATCGTCTTGCCACTCCCCACGTCCCCTTGAAGCAGGCGACGCATCGGCACCCTTCCTGAAATGTCGCGGCCAAGCAGCTGCAGAACCCCTCGTTGGTCCTCGGTCAGTTCGAACGGCAAACCATCGATCATCTGTTGAGCCCACGTGCCCCCCTCGATTCGCGGGGCCTGAGCCAACCGTCGTCCGGCAGCGAATCGACGGGCCAGCTCCGCCTGCAGCGTAAAGAATTCCTCGTAGATTAGGCGCTCTCGCGCACGAGAAACGCGCGTTTCGACGTCATCGACGGGGACGTCCGTAAGCAAGTGGATGGTTTCGATGCACTCCCGGATGGTAAGAAGCTTTCGGTCCGCCCGCACGGACGGTGGAAGCGTCTCCGCCACGGCATCCAACACCCGCTCGGCACACGCCACGACGGCGGCTCGGATCACCCCGTCCCTAACCCCTTCATAGGACGAATAAACGGCTTCGACTTCGACACGTTCCGCTCTGGGTCCGGGCTCGCCGCGCAACACCTTGATAGTCGGGTGCGACATCTGCCCAAGCCCGCGTTCCCACTCAATGGCGCCTTCGACCTCGATGAAGCCACCTCTGTCGAACTGTTTGGCAAACCAGTCTTGGCGTAAGTTGAACCAAACCAAGCGAATTGGGACCCCGTCGACCCGCACGTGAACCTCAAGCGGGGCACGACTGTGCCGCGCAGGCTTGCGCACGTAATCGATTGCCCCAGTAAACGACGCGAACTCCGGGCGCTCGTTGGCCAGAGTCTCGCCGGCAGCGTTGCGATAGATGCGGCGGTATTTACGCGGGAACGTCAGGAGCAAGTCGCCTACGGACACGATGCCGCGTTCCGCCAGACGCTGCGCGGTCTTGGGACCCACGCCAGGAAGCTTGCTTAAGCGCGTGTCGGTGCCGGGTCGAAACGTAAGTTCGAACCGACCGACATCCTGTTCTTGTGGAGCAAACTCGTCCATGAATTTGCGTCGCTCCCTACGTGGTGTTTGACTGATACGAGTCCAAGGAAGGCCATGAAGCTCGACGACGCCATCGACAGTTTTCTGATTCACCTGCGCACCGAACGTAACCTCGCACCGAACTCCGTTCAAGCCTACGCGCGCGACCTAAACCAATTCAATCAGGCGCTCGAGAATCGGGACGTTGGCGACATCACCCCTGAACACATCGCCGACTTTATGATGACCCAACTCGACGCCGGCCTGAAAACGCGCTCCATCGCTCGGAAAGTGTCGGCGATTCGCACGTTCTTCAAGTTCCTGCGCGCACAGTCCACGATCGCCAAAGATCCAACCGCCCACATCGATGCGCCACGCTACGGCAAGCGGGTGCCCGATGTGCTGAGCTTGGACGAGGTTGACCTGTTGCTCGCCGCGCCAGACTCCAACACCCATGAAGGTCTACGCGACCGGGCGATGCTTGAAGTCCTCTACGCCACCGGGTTGCGCGTGACCGAGCTCGTCACGCTACGCCAGCGTGACCTCGACCAGCGGGCCGGATGGGTTCGAGTCGTGGGCAAAGGCGGCAAACAACGTATCGTGCCCATCGGCGAGGTCGCCTCGGAAGCGATTGACACGTATGTCCAATACGCCCGCGGCCCGTTGCTCGCTGCGGCAGGTGGCCCAGGGGCAACGCCGATGTTGTTTGTGACCCGGCGCGGTGCCGAGATGACCCGGCAAGGTTTTTGGAAAAATCTCAAACGCTACGTCGAAAAAGCCGGCATCGACAAGGACATCAGCCCGCACAAACTGCGCCACTCCTTTGCCACTCACCTGCTTGAGCGGGGGGCCGATCTTCGTATCGTGCAGTCGTTGCTCGGCCACGCGGATATCGGCACGACACAGATCTACACTCACGTCGCACGCGAGCGCCTCAAGCTGCTCCACAGCGAGCACCACCCACGCGCGTGACCATCGCCGTTGACTTTCAGGGATCTTTCGTCACACTCCACGCCCGAATCACAGGACGCGGACATGGCGACCGAAAGCACGAAATACACTCCTCCCGAACTGCTTGTAAAAGTTGAGGCTTTCGAGGGCCCGCTCGATCTACTTCTGGATCTCATTCGCAAACACGAGATCGACGTTTTCGACATCCCGATCGCCTTCATCACCGATGAGTATCTTCGTTTTGTCGTCGCCGCCGAGGCTTTGGACCTCGAAGTCGGCGGCGAATGGCTTGAGATGGCCGCCCTGCTGATTTTCATCAAGTCAAAGATGCTGCTGCCCGCGGACGTCGTCGCCGAGGAAGACGAAGGCCCAGACCCGCGCGAAGAGCTCGTTGCGCGACTGCTCGAGTACCAACGCTACAAAGCCGCGGCTGAACAACTCGACCAACGCCCGATGCTCGACCGAGACGTGTTCACCCACGCGCAAAAAGCCCAAGACTTTGCTGCCCTCATCGGACCGCCTGCCCTACGTGAGGCCTCGGTCACCGAGCTGCTCGAAGCGCTACAACGCGTTGTGTCTCGCAGCAAAACCGACGGACGGTGGGTCTACGAGGTCAACTCCCAGCGGCTAACACTGCGCGGCGTGATCCTAGACATCGCAGAACAACTTGCCGTCACGCCGCGGCTGCCCTTTGAGGCCCTGTTCGAGCACGGTGACGTATCCAAACATCGTGTGGTAACCACATTCCTTGCACTGCTCGAGATGACGCGCTGCAAGATGATCAAACTCTTTCAATCGCGGCTCGAAAGCGAACAGCTTTGGGTCGAGCGCGCAGTCGTGGACATTCTTGAAGTTAGCCAGCAACTGGAGCTCGCGGAGTAATGGAGAGCCAACCCACAACGACGCGAACGGTCACAGACATCGACGCCATCAAGGGTTGCTTGGAAGCCATCTTCTTCGCCGCCGATGAGCCGCTCACTCGGCGTCAGGTTGATGACCTCGTGCCCGACGCCACCCCTGAGTCGCTCGAACGGGCGCTTCGGCAGCTCAAGCTCGACTATTCAGGTCCGAGTCGCGGCATTCATTTGGTCGAGATTGCTGGAGGGTTTCAGTTCCGTACAAACCCAGACTTCAACCAAGCCGTCTTGCGTCTGTTCGAATCCAAACCCTTCAGACTCTCGAAAGCGGCGCTCGAAACCCTCGCGATCGTGGCCTACCGACAGCCGGTCACACGAGCCCAGGTTGACGAACTGCGGGGCGTGGACTGCTCGGCGATGATGAAGAAACTCAACGAGCTTGAATTGATCGCAGTGGTCGGACGGATGGACGACATCGGACGACCCAATCTGTACGGCACCACACAACGCTTCTTGCAGTTCTTTGGACTGAAGGAGCTCAGCGATTTACCCACTTTGGACCAACTCGAGATCGACTTCGAAATGATCCTTGAGAACGGCGCGCAGGAAGAAGAATGAACAAGATGAGATTGCAGAAGTTTTTGTCGCACGCGGGCGTCGCGAGTCGTCGAGCCGCGGAAACCATGATCGAGGAAGGTCGCGTCAAGGTGAACGGCAAGGTCTGCAAAGAGCTCGGCACGCAGATCGACGCCGAAAAGGACAAGGTTGAGGTCGACGGGCGCGTCATAGAAGGCGTCGCGAGTCTGATCTACCTGCTGATCAACAAACCGCAGGGGTACATCACCACGCTCGACGACCCCGAAGGCCGCCCAATCATCACGGACCTGATCCCGGCAAACATGCCGCGCGTCTACCCTGTGGGACGACTCGACTGGGACTCGGATGGCGCGGTGTTGATGACCAACGACGGTGACCTGACCAATCTGCTGACCCACCCAAGTCACGAAATCGACAAAACCTACGCTGTGAAAATCAACGGAACGATTGAGGAACACTCGAAGGAACTCAAGACCCTGCGCGAGGGGGTCGAGATCGAACCCGGCGTGATAACAAAGCCTGCCGTGGTCAAGATTGGTCGGCAGACCGACAAGAACACGTGGCTGGAGTTTCGCATCTCAGAGGGACGAAATCGACAAATCCGCAAGATGTGCGAAGCGGTCGGCTTCCGAGTATCCCGTCTGCGACGCGTCGCCATCGGGCCCCTGACCATCAAAGGAGTGCGCTCCGGCCAGTTCCGCGCGCTTGATACCGACGAAGTGCGCTCGCTCTACAACGCCGTGGGAAAACGGCCGCCCGAGCTCGCCGAGCCGTCGCGCCGAGCCCGCAAACGCGAAGAGCAAAACCGACGCTACGGACGCCCCAAAGCGCGCTCGGTCAAGCAGTTGGGCGACAAGACCAAAACGGAGACCTCGGAGAAGTCCGCGCCTGCGAAAACAGGCCGACCCTCGAAGCCTGCCAAACCAGACACCAAGCGGGCAAAACCGGCCGCGAAGCCGCGATCAACACCGCGAAAGCGGCCGTCTGACAAGAAATAAAAAGAGCCTCTTCTTTCGAAGAGGCTCTTTGAGTAGCGGGGGTAGGATTCGAACCTACGGCCTTCGGGTTATGAGCCCGACGAGCTACCTGACTGCTCCACCCCGCATCAAAACGGTTCATTAAATTTTCAAAGTAGCGGGGGTAGGATTCGAACCTACGGCCTTCGGGTTATGAGCCCGACGAGCTACCTGACTGCTCCACCCCGCATCAGGGAGTGGGACCATACGCAGCGTCTCATACGGTGTCAAGGATGTTTCCCAACTATTGCGCATCGCGCGGTGCAAATTGACAGCGCGTCCGAGCCGCTGATAGTCTGCTGCCTCAGAGTCTTCCAGACACAATTCATGGCGACATGGTCGCTTAGCCCTAACGACGTGGCGAGTATCAATGAAGCAGGAGCGTCTTGGCGAACTTCTTGTTCGCGAAAAGTTGGTGTCCCCACAGCAGCTGCAGAAAGCACAAGAGCGGTCCCGAACCGAGGGCAGCCGGCTGGGGTACGAGATCACGCGCATGGGTCTGGTCAACGAGACCGACCTCACGAAGTTTCTAAGCAAGCATTACGGCGTCCCCTCGGTCAACCTCACCGAGGTTCAGGTCCCCGAGAACATCATCGCTCTGATCCCTCGCGAGGTCGCTGAGCGCCACCAGTGCATTCCGGTCAACCGTTCGGGTGCGTCACTCGTCATCGCGATGGCTGACCCGTCCAACATCTACGCCATCGACGACTTGAAGTTTATGACCGGCTACAACATCGAGCCGGTCGTGGCGACCGAGTCCGCGATCCAAGAGTCCATCGCCAAATACTACGGCGCATCCGACCAACTCGATTACAACTACGACGAGATTCTGGGGGACATGGACCTCGACGACGTGGACTTCGTTGACGACGAAGACGCGGTCGACGTCAACGACCTCGCAAAAGCCTCCGAAGACGCGCCCGTCATTCGCTTGGTCAACCTGATCCTTGTCGATGCCATCAAACGCGGCGCGTCGGATATCCACGTTGAGCCGTACGAAAAGTCGTTCCGAGTGCGGTTCCGTGTTGATGGTGTGCTCGAAGAGGTCATGCGACCGCCGCTGAAGCTCAAGAACGCGATGACCTCGCGTCTGAAGATCATGGCGAGCCTCGACATCGCAGAACGACGACTCCCTCAGGACGGTCGTATCAAACTGCGAATGGGCCGCAACAAAGAGATGGACTTCCGCGTCAGTTCGCTCCCGACCCTGTTCGGTGAGAAAGTCGTTATGCGTCTCTTGGACAAGTCGAACCTCCAGCTCGACATGACCAAACTCGGCTTCGACCAAAAACCGCTCGATGACTTCAAAAGCGCGATCCACCGCCCGTACGGGATGTGCTTGGTCACCGGACCCACGGGTTCTGGTAAGACGACCACCTTGTACTCCGCACTCGCCGAGCTTAACCGAGTCTCCGAGAACATCTCGACGGCAGAAGACCCCGTTGAGTTCAACCTCGCAGGCATCAACCAGGTGCAGATGCACGAGTCCATCGGCCTGAACTTCGCCGCCGCGCTTCGCTCCTTCCTGCGCCAAGACCCCGACATCATCATGGTCGGCGAGATTCGCGACTTCGAAACCGCCGAAATCGCCATCAAAGCGGCGCTCACGGGTCACATGGTGCTCAGCACACTGCACACCAACGACGCACCAAGCACCGTTAGTCGCCTCCTGAACATGGGTATTGAGCCGTTCTTGGTCACCGCCGCGTTGAACATGGTGTTGGCGCAGCGACTCGCACGCCGCATCTGCACCGAATGCAAGGTTCCCTACGACGTTCCGCGCGAATCCCTCATCGACCTCCAAGTCCGCGAAGAGGACTTGGGCCGCCAGATCATGAAGGGGAGCGGCTGCACACGTTGCGGAAACAGCGGATACAAAGGACGCGTCGCTCTCTATGAAGTGATGCTCGCAACCGACCAGCTCAAAGAGTACATCCTTCAAGGGTACTCCACGGCAGAGCTCAAGGCCGAAGCCATACGCCTCGGCATGGACTCGCTACGCATGGCCGGCCTGAAAAAGATGTTTGAGGGTGTGACCACTCCCGAGGAGTTGGCACGCAATACGGCGCCCGATTGATGGAAAACTGGCGCTCTGGCAGAATTCGGGTATCTATTCTCTAAAACACGGACAAGATCGTGGCAAACCTTCAGCAACTGCTCAAGATTATGGTGGACCAAGGCGCCAGTGATTTGCACATCACTGTCGGTGCGCCACCACAGCTGCGCATCGACGGCTCCCTCGTCCCACTGCGCACCGCCCCGCTGACGCCCACTGATACACAGCAACTGTGCTACAGCGTGCTCACCGACGCTCAGAAGCAGAATTTCGAAAGCGATAAGGAGCTCGACCTCTCGTTCGGCGTCAAAGGGTTGAGCCGATTCCGTGGCAACGTCTTCATGCAACGCGGCGCAGTTGCCGGTGTCTTCCGTCTGATCCCGTTCGAAATCAAGTCATTCCAAGAGCTCGGCCTGCCACCGGTCGTGGCGGCTTTCTCAGAAAAGCCCCGTGGTCTGGTGCTGGTCACCGGACCCACCGGCTCGGGCAAATCGACCACGCTCGCGAGTATCATCGACAAGATCAATCAAGAGCGTCGGATGCATATCCTCACCATCGAGGATCCCATCGAGTACCTGCATCCGCACAAGAACTGCCTTGTCAACCAACGCGAAGTGGGTGCCGACACCAACGGCTTCAAAACCGCGTTGCGTTACGTGCTGCGCCAAGACCCTGACGTGGTGCTCATCGGCGAAATGCGCGACCTCGAGACGATCGAGGCTGCCCTGACCATCTCCGAGACGGGCCACCTTGCTTTGGCGACCCTTCACACCAACGGCTGCGTTCAGACCATCAACCGTATCGTTGACGTGTTTCCACCGCATCAACAGGCACAGATCCGAGCACAGCTCTCGTTTGTGCTCGAAGGCATCATTAGCCAGCAACTGATCCCGCACGCCTCGGGCCGCGGGCGTGTCATGGCCATGGAAGTCTTGGTGCCTAATCCGGCCATTCGTAACCTCATCCGCGAGGACAAGGTTCACCAACTCTATTCTGCAATGCAGGTCGGGCAGTCCCGCAGCTTCATGCAGACCATGAACCAAGCGCTGTTCAAGCTTTACCGCAACGGCGACCTGACGCTCGAAGATGCGCTGACACGAAGCAGCGATCCTGACGAACTTAGAACGATGATCGAACAAGGTGGACAATCGGGTTCGCCCGGCGCTCGCACAGGCGGAAGCGGCGGTCGAATTCGTTACACCTGATTACGGAGTAGGAAGCCATGCCGGTTTTTGTCTGGGAAGGCACATCGCGAAGCGGTGACACGAGAAAAGGTGAGATGAACGCGACAAGCCCCGACGAGGTCGGACAACGGTTGCGCGCTCAAGACATCAACGTCTCGAAGATTCGCAAAAAGGGTGCTGCCCTCAACCTTGGAGTCTTCGCAGGCCGCGTGCCCCTGAAGAACCTCGTGGTTTTCACTCGCCAGTTCGCGACGATGATCGATGCCGGTCTGCCCATCGTGCAGTGCTTGGAACTTCTTGGGGGTGCAGAGCCCCATAAGAGTTTCCGAAACACGATTCAGGCCATCCGTGCGGACGTGGAGTCGGGTCAAACCCTCGCCGAGTCCATGAAAAAGCATCCCACCGCGTTCGACAGCCTCTACTGCGCCTTGGTTTCCGCCGGCGAGGAAGCCGGTATCCTCGATACCGTCATGAACCGTCTCGCGATTGAGATCGAAAAATCTCAGAAACTGCGACGCAAAATTCGAAGCGCGTTCTCGTACCCGACCATCGTCCTCGTGATCGCGTGCGCGGTCGTTATCCTGTTGCTCTACAAGGTTATTCCGACATTCACCTCGATGTTTGCGGAAATGGGTGGCGGCGAGCTCCCTGCTCCCACGCAGATCGTCGTGAACCTGTCCGAGTTCGTGCAGACGAATATCGGATGGATCGCGCTGACGATCGTGGGCACCGGTATGTTCTTCACATGGTTCATGCGCACACCTGCGACCCGCGCGATCTTCGACCGGTACATCCTCAAGGCGCCGTTGTTCGGCCCGTTGGTGCGGAAAGCATCCGTGGCACGTTTCACACGAACGTTGGGCACGATGGTGTCCTCGGGTGTGCCAATCGTGGACTCACTTGAGATCGTCTCGAAGACGTCCGGCAACATGACGATTGAAAAAGCCATCCTCCATGTGCGCGCCAAAATCGCCGAAGGTCAGAACATGGTGGATCCACTCACGGAGACCAACATCTTCCCACACATGGTGGTGCAGATGATTGGGGTGGGTGAATCGACCGGTGCGCTGGACACCATGTTGAACAAAATCGCCGACTTCTACGAGGAAGAGGTCGACGTCGCGGTGGACAACCTCACCTCCATGATTGAGCCGCTCTTGATGGTGTTCCTTGGCATCGTGGTCGGTGGCATGCTCATCGCAATGTATCTGCCGATCTTCACCATGGCGGGCAACATCAAGAAGACTTGATGCCGACGCAGATCCGGGCCGCGGTCGCTGGCCGCCTCGAAGGGCTAATGCTCTTTCGGGTGGTGATCGTCACCATCTTTCTAGGGACCGCCGTCGCGCTCGACGCAGAGTCCCTCGTCAACCTCGCCGAGTTTCGCAACGCCACGCTCCTGGTGCTCATCGTCAGCACGTACGTGCTCACGATTGCCTACGCGATCGCGCTAAAGCTGAACGTGCACCCCGTACGCCACGCCGTGGTGCAGTTGTCCGTAGACTTCATGACCTCGGTGGCGCTGGCGCTGGTTACCAGCGGCCTCGACAGTCTTTTTTTGTTCCTGTTCTATGTCATCGTGATCAACGCCGCCGTCGTGCTGGGGCGACCCGCTGCGCTTGCGGCCGCCGCGGTCTCTACGGCAGCCTTTGTGCTGTTCGCCGCGATCGACTTGGGCTGGGTCACGATCCCAAACATTTATGGCATCTTTAGACCCGCGAAAGTCACCGTCTTTCGACTCGCCGTCAACTCCACCGCGGCGTTTGTTGTAGCGGTGTTGGCAGGATACCTCGCAGATCGTCTCGGCAAGGCGACGGCCGAGCTGGTGCGGCAACGCTCGGACTTCGCAGATCTCAAGGCGTTGAACATCAACATTCTTGAAAGTCTAAGCTCCGGGCTCGTAACCACCGATCTTGAGGGACAGGTCATCTTTGTCAATCAAGCCGCCGAGCACATCACCGGCGTGCCAGGCGAGCACATGATGAACCGCCCAATCGACGCCATCTTTCCTGGCCTGTGGGAGGCGCTGCAATCACCCCAACCCTTGCGGCGACGTGAGAGCGCCTTTGAACGCACCGATGGCACACCAGTGTTCCTTGGTTTCTCTGTATCTCCGCTCACGGACGCGTCTGGGAACGACAACGGCCACATCGTTATTTTTCAGGACCTCACCGACATTCGAGAGCTCGAGAGTCAAATGCGGCGGTCCGAACGCCTGGCCGCCATCGGACAACTCTCCGCCGCCATTGCACATGAGATTCGAAATCCCCTCGCATCCATTTCCGGGGCGGTCGAAATGTTGGAGGGCGAGTCGGAAAGTGACAGCGACCGCGCGTTGATGGGGATCGTCATCCGCGAGGTCGACCGCCTAAATGTCTTGATCTCGGACTTCCTCGAGTATTGCCGACCGCACAACCTGACCATCGAGCGCGCGGACCTTATGCCCGTCATCGAAGAGGTGCTCGCTCTCGCCCGGACCCGAGGCCATCTGAGTGTTGAAGTGGAGGGCCCCGATCGCGTGATGGCCGAGCTCGACAGTCAAGCTACACGGCAGATCATCTGGAATTTGCTCAACAACGCCGCAGAAGCTGGCGCAGACCGTGTTAGATTGGCGATCGTGCGGTCAGAGGAAAAGTGGTGGATTGACGTCGAAGACAACGGTCCCGGCGTCGAAATCGCGATTCGCGACCACATCTTTGAGCCGTTTTTCACGACAAAACCCAAAGGCACCGGCCTAGGACTAGCGACCATCTTTCGGCTCATGGAGGAGCAATCAGGGTCCATTTCTCTGACCGACGCCTCTACACTAGGTGGCGCGTGCTTTCGACTCGTTTTCGCAGTTGCGTCCGCGTCCTCAACGGAGAGTGGGTCGCTGCGAATCGCCTCAGAACTGCAACAGGAAGTGATCGATGGCTGAAGATTTTGAACGTTCCCGGATCCTCGTCGTGGACGATGAACAGAGCATGCGGGAGTTCCTGAGCATCATGTTGTCCAAGGAGGGATTCCGTGTTGATACGGCGTCGAATGGCGACGAGGCATGTCGCCTTTTCGCCAATGGCGAACGCTACGCATGTGTCGTGACCGATCTTCAAATGCCGGGCAAGTCGGGTTTGGACGTCTTGGAAGCCGCACGAGCAGCTGACCCCTCGCAACAGGTCATCGTCATCACCGCGCACGCCACGCCGGAAACAGCGATCTCCTCGATTCGTCTGGGGGCGTACGACTACCTCATCAAGCCGTTCAAGCTTGACCACGCACGAGTCGTTATCAACCGCGCGATTGAGAAGCACGCCCTACTCTCCGAAAACCTGTTTTTGCGAAGCGAGCTGGGTGCTCGACCGCAGGTGGCGAACATCATCGGCAATTCCGAGGCGATGCGCCGGGTCTTCGACCTCATCGCCCGTGTGGCCAAAACTAAGACCACCATTCTCATCACCGGAGAGTCCGGTACGGGGAAAGAATTGGTCGCGCGGGCGATTCACGAGTCAGGACCGCTCACCGGCCCTTTTGTGCCGCTCAACTGCGGCGCCATACCCGAAAGCCTGATTGAATCCGAGTTGTTCGGCTACAAGAAGGGGGCCTTCACGGGCGCCACCCAAGACCGAATCGGCATCATCGAAGCTGCCCGTGGCGGGACCGTCTTCCTCGACGAAATTGGCGAACTCCCCCTGCCCGCTCAGGTGAGACTCCTGCGTGTGTTGCAGGAGAAGAAGGTCAAGCACGTGGGTGGTGTGGAAGAAATCAGCGTCGACTGCCGTGTTATCGCGGCGACAAACCGAGACTTGCGCGCGGAGGTCGAGGCTGGTCGCTTCCGCGAAGACCTCTTCTACCGGCTGAGCATCATTCCAATCGAGCTCCCGCCGCTGCGAAAGCGTTCCGGGGATATCCCGCTGCTCCTTGAGCACTTTCTGAAGCACTACGCCGACGAGATTGGAAATCCAATCGAGGGCATCTCCAGAGACGCCCTAAAAGTGCTGTTGGACTACGGTTATCCGGGCAATGTGCGGGAGTTGCAGAACATCCTAGAGCGCGCTGTCACACTTGAGACGCAGCCCATGATCTCGGTGGATGTGTTGCCGGCCTTTGTGCGCGAGGCCCATCCCAGCGCTGCTCCCGCGACCATGGACCTCCCGGCGACGGGAGTGCAGCTTGATGACGTGCTCGCTGGTCTCGAACACCGGCTTCTCTCACAGGCCCTTGAGCGAACCGGCGGCAACAAGACCGACGCAGCAAAACTGCTCGGGATCAGCTTCCGTTCGCTGCGCTACCGCCTCAAGAAGTCAGGCTTGGATGATGACGAGAGCGAGTCGTTAGACATCAACGAGGGGTGAGCTCGAGCATCAGGCCCACGTCGCCCTTGTACTCCAATGGGTAAAACAGCTCGCGTGTTTCCCACAGATCCGCTTTACGTTTCAGCAGTCGGTCGTTGCGTGTGAGGGCCAGCCACGTGAGCAACCGGCGCTTCATCGCGTTCAGAAGCGCAGGATCGTCGATCGGACGCAATTCCCGCGGGTCCTTCACGACATCGAACAGCAACCAACTCTCGCTGCTGACGTCCCAAATGAGCTTTTTGTCGCCTTGGACCAATGCCCTTGTGAGCGGCTCTCCGCTCTGAGAGTCCGCGAAGGTAAAGACGGCGCGCTCAGACTCAGTGTTCTCCATCGGTAGCGACGGCCCGTCACGTGGCCCCACAACTGGTAGGCCCAAGACCCGCGCTACCGTAGGAAGAATATCGATTGTGGAAACGGGCACCGCTATGTTTCGACCCGCGACACCCGGAATTCTCACGATCAACGGAACGTGCGTCACCGAGTTCCAAGCGGCCCAAAGATGTGTGCTCATGTTGTGTTCACCCAAGGCCTCCCCGTGGTCCGCGAACACGAAGATCAGGCTATCATCGAGTAATCCTCGCGCAGCGAGTCCGTCGATGAACTCCCCAAAGGCGATATCGGCCGCCTTCACGTCCTGATCGTACCGGCCAACGGCATCATTGGAGAATCCGGGAAACAGCTTTCCAGGGTTTGGCGCATGGGGCTCAAAGAGGTGTATCCACGCGAGCAGAGGACGCTCATCGCGTCGTTCAAGCTCGTCGAACATTCGAGCCACGACGTCTCGACCACGCTCCGCCCCGAACTGCTGCACAAGTCCAAACTCGTTATCCACCTTTTCGAAGCCAAGAATCGCCCCGTCGTGCAACCATGGAAATGCGATGACGGCGAGTGTCTGATAGCCGTTCTTCGCGAGCATCTGCGCAATGGTGTCTTCCTGTCCAAAGTACGTTTGCGCGGCATGCCAACGCTGCGGATACTCGGAGGACATGATCGATGGCATCGACTCGTTCGTGTAGGTGCTGGGCGCGTATGCGCGACTGAACACCAAGCTCTTCTGCGCAAAAGCATCCAAACGGGGCGTCAGAGATTCGCCATTGACCTTTTTTCCCACCGCATCGAAACGAAGCGTGTCGATCGACACGAGAAAAACATTTCTTTGTTTCTGCGGCACGATGGATGGCACTGGCACCGGATCCTGCCACTGCTCGTCCGCGCCACTGCAGTTCTCATCCACGCCATTGCCCAACACTTCAATCGCATTGGGGTGGATGTCGGGGTCCCAGATGCTGCAATCGTCGCGAGAGAAGCCGTCGCCATCGAGATCGGTCAGTGCGGTGAAGCCTCTGGAGAGCGACATAGAGACGGGCCCTGAGGTCGCAAGCTGCGCCGTCCGCGGATCCGTCGTGTCGTAGCGCGTCGCACCCGCTGTGCTCACTAGAATCATCGCGAGCGCGATCAACACTGGTCGCCGATCCGCGTCCTCCAGCAGACGGGTCAAGACAAGGGTGCCACACATCAGAGCAATGGTGAGGATGAGCGGAATCATCCCTCGTGCGGAGCAAGCGGGATTACGATCTCGAAGTAAGCCCACACTGCAAACATCGCATTTATCAGGATGAAAATGCGGAAGTCGTGTCCCCACGGCCTGACCAAGGACACCAGTCGCTGGAGAATGAAAAACAACAACGTCGACAACACCCACGCGGGCAACGGGGCCAGAGCTGTAGCGTATTTGGTTTGCGACAAGAACTCTACGATCGGACCCGTCAACAGCATAGCACCGACGAGTGTGATACCCCCCCATGCTATCGACGAGAACGGGTTCCCACCGGGCCCCCACACCTTTGATGCGAGCCCAAACCACCGAAGAATTACTGCGTCCACCAATGCGACCAAGAGTGCCGCTAAAGCGCCAAACAGAATCACGAGTGAGCCATTCGTGAATTCGAGAGGATTGACCGGAACGTAAAGCGACTCCAAAGTGAGCAGAGCAACACTCGAAATCATTCCGAAAATCATGCAACGCCCCAAACGTAACATTTTGCCGTTAGGGTCCGTTGCTTGCATATTCGATGTTTCGGACATGAACCTTACCTACGGGAGCCCAAAATGGTCGCTAATTCTCGCACTCGCCACGTACGCGGCGTCACGCTCGTGGAACTCATGATCGTCGTGGCCATCATCTCGATCCTCGCCGGCATCGCAACCGTCGCCTACTCCAACTACATCCGTACTGGAAAAATTCAGCGACTGCAGCAGCTCGCGCTCGACGTGGCGAGCGGTGAAGAGCGTTATCGCTCAAGGAACAATACCTACTTCCCCTCCGACGGCGCACAATTGACCTACTCGGGCAATGAGGATGCGTACCAGAACCTGTTGGATTTTACGACGCCTGTCCCTGCTGACGTCACGAGTGAAGTGGACGCTTGGGATGGGGCAACCGGGTCGACCTGCGGCGTCTGTGAAGGCATCACACCGGACTTAGCGCGCCAAGGTTTCGGCGTGAAAGTTAGCCAAGATCTTAAGAATGGCGGTGTTTCGACCATGGTCATTATGCACAACACCCTCGCAAGCCCCGTCATTCTGAACGAGGGCGAGTGACAATATTTGTCACCCGCTGACAATTACCGTCCACTTTCGATTCCGGACGGCACCCACACCAACCCCTAAAGCAAACAATAACAACCACTTGTTGTTTTTTTTGATTCTTGGCACGGTCGTTGTATTACTAGTTTCGCGTAACCCCTCAGTCCACGATAGGAGACTCCATGTTGAAAATGTTCCGCACGAAAAAGAAAGGCTTCACGCTCGTCGAGCTTATGATCGTTGTCGCGATTATCGGTATTTTGGCGGCCATCGCGATTCCCGCATTCCTTCGCTACATCAAGAGCTCGAAGGTCTCGGAAGCTGAAGGCATGATGAAGAAGATGTCGGAAGGCGCGAAGACGTACTTCACCTCTGAACAGCGTTACTCGAAGTCCGCGGGTGCCGGTGGTGACCAGCCTTGGCACGCAGGCAACGCCGCGGCTGGACAGAGCGATTCGTTCGGTATGCCGGTCGCTTGGTCCAACTACGTGTTCCCAGGCGGAAGTGCGGTTGCAGCGATCTGCTCGGCCACCGGTGCTGCCACTTGTGCAGACACAGACGCCCCATCGGGCGGTTCGAAGGCCATTCCGAACAACGCGGCGTTCGCCACCGGCACCGCCGAGAACGCAACGTTGAAGAAGCTCAAAGTTGCTTTCGAAGACCCCACCTACTTCGTCTACGGCTACGATCAGTCCGGCACCGGTGATGCGTCCGCAGCGACCATCAGCGCTCGCGCGAACTTCTCGGCCGCTTCGGCTGAAGTTCACAAGGTCGAGCAGTTCATCTCGGTCAACGCTTCGACCCAAGAGCCCATCATCTCGGCCGGCGTCACGACGAACGAATTCGAATAATTTCGGCTTCTGTGAGATTACAAAAGGGCCACTTAGGTGGCCCTTTTTTTTGGTTTGGCTATGACCCGCACCATTCGCGTCAGTCTCGCATTCTCGCTCGTCGTCCTGCTGCTGGTGTCCTTTCTGAATGCCTCGGTTGGCTTCGAGAGAAGTCGTGTGTGGATGGCATCGTCAGCACAGGTAGGAATACGTCTTCCGTCGGCAACCTCCTTGAGAATCGCCGCGCTCAACCAACATGGTTGGGCAGCTGACATGGATGGGTCGCGGCAGTCGTTGACCACGGTGAAACCAAACGCACGGGCCGGATTTCCGACAATCTTGAGCACAACGCATACGCGGTCGCGGAGTGCGACCCCGGGTTCCTTCCCATCTACGAATGGTACTCAGCGGCCTATCTGAACAACCTTGGGATCGTGGAACCAGCTGACATTGAACGTGTCAATCGATTCATCAAGACTGGCATGGTCAATCACCCCAACGACTATCGCCTTCCGTATGCGGCGGCGCTGAACTATCTCGGCTACTCTGCGTCGTTGACCGGCGAGCAACGCTTGATTCAGGTCAACACCGCGATTCAGTTGCTCGAGCAAGCCTCGAGCCTGTCGACCACCGACGAATCCATTCCACTTCTGCTGTCTTGGTTCTACGCACGCAAGCGAAAACTAACAAATGATGCCGCTGCCAGCGAGGACACAAAGGCGGCCGAGATAGCCTTTAATCTTCGGCTGTTGCAACAGACCGCAAGCCCAACTGTGCGGGCAGCTGTCCGAGAAAACCTGCGCTTCCTCGGTGCGAGCGACAACCTGTTGGTCTCAAGCATCGAGCAACAACAGCGCAAGCTTGACTTGCGTTTGTTGGAGTCGCAGCCTTACCTGCCACTGGATCTGTGGCTCTCCCTCCAGGATGAACGACCATGAATGCTGTCGTGGAGCTCAAGGATGTCGCAAAGTCATTCCGCGTTGGATTTCGCAGAAAACGCGTCGACGCCGTTCGACACGTTGAATTCGACGTCAAAGAAGGCGAAATTTTTGGCTTGATTGGTCCAAACGGCGCTGGAAAGACAACAACCATCAAGATGATCACCGGACTGGTCACGCCCGACCAAGGCGTCGTTCGCGTTCATGGGCTGCCCACTCAGGACATTCAATCTCGGGCCGACCTCGGATACCTGCCCGAGAACCCTTACTTTTACGAACATCTGACCGCGCGAGAAATGCTTCGCTTTTACGGCCAATTGTTCGGCCTAGGCGGCGACCTGCTGAAGAAGCGTATCGATGATTTGGTGGAGCGCGTTGGGCTTGGCCACGCTGCCGACAGGCAGCTCAAACGTTACTCAAAGGGGATGAGACAGCGGGCAGGCATCGCCCAAGCCCTTATCAACGATCCCAAACTGGTCATTTTGGACGAACCTCAGAGCGGTCTCGACCCAGTGGGGCGAAAAGAAGTACGTGACCTGATCTTTGGACTCCGTGACGAAGGCAAAACCGTCCTTTTTGCGTCACACATTTTGCCCGACGTCGAGGCCATCTGTGACCGGGTGGCCGTGCTCCACCTAGGACTGATCCGAGGCGTCGGCACCTTGCAGGAGCTCACCAAAGACACCACAACACGCTACGAGATTCGCGTGACAGGATGGAAGCCCGGCGACCTTGAGAACGCTCACGTGCTCAATGAGACGGCCTCTGAAACCCTTGTCGAGGTCACGACGACCGACGCGCGCGACATGGTGTTACGTCAGGCGCTTGATTGTGGCGCCACAATTCACTCCGTGACGCCGCATAAGGAGAGTTTAGAGGACATCTTCATCCGCGAGACCAAGGCGGCATCATGAAGAAAGTCTGGCTACCTATCGTGGCGATCGCCGGAAACTCCTATCGTGAGGCCCTGCGAAACAAGATGCTGGGCACGTTTGGGCTCTTCGCTCCCGTGTTGTTAGGCCTGAGTTCACTCTTGGGTGCGATGAGCGTCGGCCACGAGGCCAGGGTGGCAACAGATGCGTCGCTGTGGCTGTCCACACTCTTTGGCGTGGCCATTGCCATTTACGCCTCCATTACATTGTTCCACGCTGAGATCGAACGACGTACCATCTACACACTGCTGACCAAACCCATCGCACGTTGGCAATTTGTGGTTGGCAAGTACGTCGGCGTCAGCTTGTTGTGCCTCACGGTAACACTGGTGTGTTTTGGGGTATCTGCGGCGGTGATTGTGTCAGCCGGTGGCGAGGTCACTCCAACAACGGCTGCTGCGTACGGAACGCTGTTCCTGCAGTTGCTAATCGTCACATCGATCGCCATCTTGCTTGCGTCGTTCAGTTCGTCTCTGCTCTCAGGTCTGGTCACGACAGGAGTGTTTGTCGCTGGGAGCCTAAACTCCCAACTCGAAGCCGCTCGCAACAGTCTGCGTGATTCAGCACCTGGCGCCAAATACGTCATCGAGACCGCCCTGATCGTCCTTCCGGATTTTCAAAGCCTTAACCTCTCCACCGAGTCCACGTACAACGTCTCGATTCCATTTGATTTTGTGCTGAATGCGACGTGGTACGCGACGTCATACGTCGCCCTCACTCTGGTCGCTACCGTCTTCATCATGAGCAGGCGCGACTTCACATAGCGGCGCACAGATTCACGTGTGTGATGCAGACCCGTCGCGCCCTCGCGACGGGTCTTTTGTCCTACGGAAGGTACGCAGCCTTCAGGTCTGCGAACAGTCCCAAGATGGTCGCGGTGCTCTGGTCCATCTCAACGACACAGCCCGTAATGTCCGCACGAACAAGGTTTGAACGCCCATTCTCACGAACGCTCGCCTCGAACTCGTAGGTTGTACCGTCCGGCGAGACGACCTCGGGGCAACCAAATCCGCCCTTCAACGCTGCCAAGAACGTCGGCCGTTGCGCCTCAACATCCAATGCTTGGTAGTCGCCATCCGTCTCATCCATGACCGTCTGCCTGCCGTCTTGGTTCGAAATCGTATGCGACACGAAGTTAACGCTCTCACTCTTGATACACCCCGTGAGCTGGCAGTTCTCGGTCGCCACTCGCCGGTAGATCAACTGTGCGACGTAGGGATCAGGCAGCTGATTATTGGTCTGATTGTTTGTCGTGTTGTTGGCAGTGGTCGAATTGTTCGACGACGTCGTCGAGTTGTTCGTCGTGTTGTTGGCATTGTTCGACGCGTTGTTCGTCGCATTGTTGGTTGTGTTGTTGGTCCCATTATTTGTCGCGTTGTTGTCGGATGTGTCGCCATCATCACCGCAGGCAACCGCCAACAAAACGACCAAGGAGAGTGCAAGCTTTTTCATCTATTTGTTCCTTCAGAGCACATAAGAGATACAAAAAAAAACCACGCTCCGAGGAGCGTGGTCTTCGCATAGAAGAGTCACGTCTTAGCGGAGTGAATCCGGGCCGAGCGCGCTCCAGATGTAGCGGATCATGTCGAGACGAGCAACTACGTCTTCCATCTGCTCCGAGCGGAACTCGAGGGTCGACAAGCGGTTTGCGTACGCGTTGGTTCCAGGAGTCTCTTGGTCAAGAGCTGTTCTTGGCTTCGACGTAACGTGCCTTGAGCACATTGACTTGGTCCACGAGGTCGCCGGAGATCGACTCGCCACCGTTTGGAATCGGAGCTTGGTAGATCTGACCGGTGACGGGGTGGATGAACTCCTTGACCTGAATGGACGGATCGAGATCCTGACACTCGGTATAGCCAACACAAACCTTCGCGTACTGACCGAAGTCGACGTCACGGTCAGACCATGTGTTGTTGTAGATGAAGGAGTACGCAAGCATGTTGAACCGGTTGTTGAAGCTGATCGGCACGTACACGCGACGCATGTTGTTCTGCGGATTGGGCGCGCCCGTTCCGAAGTTTGCACGGTCGACAAGCACGGGTGCAGCGTACGACGACGTTTGCGGGTTGTAGACACCCGAGACACCCTCGTAGTCGCCCACGATAAAGCCGCGAAGCAGGTTGTAGAGTTCGGGGCGGAACAACGTCCAGTACGAGATGTTCGTGGCACGGAAGTCCGTGATGAACTCGCTTCGAAGGAAGTTGCCCGAGATGCCGAACAACATTTGCGTTGCAACAGCCTTGTCAACGTTCGAACCCACGATGCGGATACGGTAGTCGTACTCGTTCGTGAAGTCGTAGTTGTAAGGCTGACCAGCGCCCTGTTCGATGTCGATGTAGTTCGTGCATGCGCCGCCGTTACGGTCCCACGAAGCAGGAACGTACACGTCAGTGAGGTCGTAGAACCAGTAGCTGTTCACTTCCGACGTCTGCGCGTTGTACATGCAGTAGCGCTGAGGCTCTGGCATCGCGAGGACTTCCGTGAAGAAGTTCAACGTGTCGATTGCGGCCGAACGAAGGTCGTCGGTGTAATCGCCGAAGTCATACCACTGGTAGTACGAGTAGTAGCGGAATGGAACGTTGGCCGCGTCGAAGATGCTGGCAACCCAATTCGCGTAGTTGTTCACGTTCTCGTACAGCTTGTAGATGCCGCCACGGTTGTAGCGACGGTACAGGTTGAACATGCGGTACGTGTTGAACTGGTGGTTCACGATTTCGGTCTGGTTAGCACCCCAGTCGAAGACCGAGCAGTTGAGCGACGAACCGTTGTACTCATCCGAGCAGAATGCGTAAGGCACCGTGCGGTTGATGTACGGAGCTGTGAGGCTGCCGTTTACCCAGTTCGAACGGTTGGTCTTGAGACCAGCGCGGTACTCTTCGATGACCTGAGCGATGGGCTTGTAGGTACGGCCGTTGATGATACGGTCGATGCCTTGCTTGACCTGCTCGGTGGTTGGGTTGTCCACGCCGACCATGACTGCTGGAAGCTGGCGGTAGTCGTCGAGGAACAGACCAAGATCGTAGCCAGGACGAAGTTCTGGGTACTCGGCGTCGGTCGACCACTCTTCCACCATTTCCGCGTACGCGAAGTTGATGGCCGCTTGGTCGTACTTGCCAAGGCCTGCGAAGCGACCGGTAAAGTCACCCGTGTAGTCCATCACCGAAGCCAATCGGAACTCCGCTTCGCTGAGGTAACCAACGTCGACGCCTTTGTCACCAAGCTTGGACACGTCAGAAATCTGGCCAGCGACGTTGGCCGGCACGCTCCATCGGTCAGCGTCCGAGATGATTCCGTCAGCGATCGCTTCCTGAATCTCCCAGTACGTGTCGTGGTAGTTGAGCGCGTCGGTGCTTGCCTGGAAGTTGTGACGCAGACCCACGGTGTGACCCACTTCGTGCAGCTGCGTTCCCACGAACATCTTGCTGACAAAGTAGTCCGAGATTTCACGACGGCTCTTGCCCTTGAAGTAGTCTGCAACACCGGCGTACGTGACGATGTTGGTGATCATTTCATCAAGCGACTCGAGCGACATGATGTTGCGGCTCGACAAGTAGTTGTTGCGACGCTGGTAGCGGTCGAACGACGACTTAGGAGCAACCATGTCGAGGTAGGCGTTGTTGAAGTCGTCGTCCGTGAACAACGGTCCAAACTGCTGCGCAGCTTCAGCTTCGACGACCAGACGGAAGTCTTGGTCCTGAAGGAGGAGCTGGCGAACTTCGGGCTGCGCAAAGAACTCAAGCGCGCGGGTATCCGACGACTTCTGAAGTTCGGCAGATTCCGATGCACGTGCAGCGACAGCGTCCAAGCCCTTAGGCCCAAGCTTCTTGAAGAACTTCGGAAGCTCTTCGATGGTCGGCTTGCGCTCGAAGCGCGTGGGGATGTCTACGTTGGGCTGAAGGCCCGAACGCACGGCCATTTCACGCTTGGCTTCGGGCGACAGCGGTTGCTGCGCGGTACGACGCTGCGCAAGCTCACGGCGGTACTCGTCGCCCGTCTTGATTTCTTCTTCAGCAAGGTCGCCGTTTGCGTATTGCACGTAGTCGGCCGAGATCGGTCCGTAGGTGCGGATGGCGGTGCCGTTGAAGTTGGCGTTACCCGAGATGATCTGTCCCGTGAGGGGGTCAGCCGCCGACGGACCGTAACACAACCATGGCACCTCATGTTCAACCCAGTTGAAGAAGCTGTAACGCAGGTCACCCACGCGCTCGTAGGTGAATGGGGCTTGCGATCCCTCGGTCTTGAACTCAAGCGTTGCGCAGAAGAGCGCCTTGTTTTGGTTCGACAATCCGTTGAACGCTTCTTTGACAGTGGACTTGCCCGACGTTGCCATCAACTCATCGAACGAATCGCTTCCCATCGAAGGGTTGGCCGAGTGGTAGGTCTCGAGGACCTCACCCGAACAGCTGTTGCGACGGATCTCGTACATCTTCGGCGAGTTGTAACGTGCCTGAAGGTCCGCCTCAAGGTCCGCCCGCGACTGGCCTTTCGCCAAAGTCACGGTCTGGATGAACGCTTCGTTCCACTGGCGCGCCACTTCCTGAGACTCGTCGAACATGTCCTCAGGGAACTCAAGGTTGAGATGGTAAATAATCGGCTTGGGCTGACGGTCCTTCATATCAAGGAGCTTGCCGTCCTCGCCGTACACGGTTTCCCAAATGTTCCAACGGTTCGCGTAGTAGCGACGTTGGTCTTCCTTGCTTGAACCGTACTCTTCGTCCCAAGTCACGCGCTCGGTTCGGAAGAATCCGAAGCGCGAGAACATGTCGAACGTTGCCTGCTGGCACGCGTCGTTGGTCGAATAGCCGAACAGCTGCTGGTCGAACTGCTTGGCTTCGTCGTCGCACTCCATTTCGAAGCGGAACTGGCCAACGGCCGGATCGTACAACGACATGGTCTTCATCGGCGTGACGTTGTCGTCATCGCGGATGTACATCGTGTCGAGGTATTCGAGCGGCTGGTACGTTTTGGTCTTAGGAACTTTGAGGAACGAGTTGCGCATACGCAGCTCGCCGCCTTCACAGTTGTAAATGCTGTCGTACCCAAACGTGTTGTAACACGCGTAGATGTCGGGCTCGTAGAAGTAGGCCGTGACCGTGTCGATGTAGTCGTCCGAGATCCGAGTACGGTTTGGATCGACATAGTCGTCGTCCTGCGGCAGCTCGTACGTCGAGGCAGCAAGCGCGCCGAGTTCGTTGCCGAACATCTGCATGCCGTCTGCGAGGTTGCGCGACCAGTCGACACGCATGTACTTGCGCTCCCACCAGTTGCGATCCGAGCCGTTCTCCGAGATCACGTTCGATTGCTCGCCCGTTGACGCATTGTAAGCGCGCTGGACGTCGAAGTGACTCAGGATTGGGAACGCGGCAACCACACCCACGCGACGGGTTTCGTCGTCGTAGTAGCCAGCGGTCACGCCCTCTGCAGGCTCGACCGTGGACATTGCGTAGAGGGTGTCTTCGGTGATCACCCAGCGCACGCGCTTCATGCCGGACTCAAGTCCCGCGAAGTAACCCATCGAACCTTGGAAGTCGGTGTCGACGACGGTTTGTCGGAAGTACCACTCGTCGTCGTTATCGAACAACGACTTCTCGAGTTTGTCAGGGTTCGTGCGGTCGATGTCGCCCACTTCCTGTGCGCAACCAGCGCCCAAGACCGTGGAGACGGCGACCATTCCGAGTGCCCATCGCCAGTTTCCTACTTTCATTCATTCCTCCTGACTATCGCCAGCATAGGGCTGGCCGATTTCCGTTAGCTAAATTAACGCAGAACATTACGCTTCAATAATCGTGCCAACGACGAACCACCTTCTAAGAAGGGGTGAGAACCTATCGGTGGACGAAAAAACAAGGTCGCCATAAGGCCGATTTCAAACGTGAATGTCAAGGACAGCGATATCGCTGCGGGAGCACGGTCGCCGATAACCTTCGAATGGTGCGCTATTTACACACATTGAGGCACACGCGCGCACACGACCACGTCGAGAGTTCCGATCACTTCGCGGGAATACAACCGGGGGTGTAAGAATGTTAACACCCGCTTCGATTCGCTTGGTTAGGCGGTTCAAAGCGCTCGTCTTTGGGCTCCGAGATCCGAAAGTGCTTGACCGGCGCCCATGAATCTCGAATAAAAGCTTCGGCAGATGACTGAGCGAAGGTAATTCTGTGTCGCTAGTAAAGATGTTGATGATGGTCGCGATGCTCTCCCACTACAACGCTGGGGCCGAGCTTGAATTGCCGTCTCTGAACGCGCCGCCCGTCCAAGAACTCGGTCTTGCATCGTGGTACGGAGATGGTGCGTGGCATGGGGAGATCACCGCCAATGGTGAGGTTTTTGATCCGGCCGAGTTCACGTGCGCGCATCGGACCTTACCCTTCGACACCGTTGTGATGATCCTGAACCGCAGCAACCGCAAACGTGTCTGGTGCCGCATTAATGATCGTGGCCCCTACGGCGCACGTCTCCCGGACGGCTCGTGGCAGCTCCGCACCGATAGCCAGGCCGAGGGCAACTGGCGGGGTCTGATCGACATGTCGATCGCGGCCGCGACGGAGCTGGGCATCATGGAAGTTGGGCTCCAAAAAGTTGAGCTTCGGTACTGGAATCGCAACGCCGGCGAGACGTTCAACCTTGCGGCGATGGACCTCCACTACCCGTGATGCGCTCTTCCCTCATTGCTGCACTCTTTGTCGCGACACTCTTTGGCAGCGGTTGTTCGACCGTGAAAGGGTGGCTTCGTCCGTGGGTGTGCGAGTGTTCAACACCAACGCACCATGCGACCGTCGAAGACGACATCGTTGAAGAACACGATCTTCAGGCGGAGACCGAACACGACGAAGTGTCCCAAGACACTTCTCCGCTCGTCGACGCGACAGAGTCCGAGACGCATGACGAAAGCGCCTTGGAAGCCGCAGCGATGGATTGGGCTGGGCCAGTCGACCTGGCCACGCCCGGCCAGCAAGACCGAATCAAGTCCGCCTTCCTCGTGAAAGGCGACGTGCAGGACGGACGCGTGCTGGTGGAGGGTCTGTTCTCGAGCAAGGGTCAAGCGGAGGTTGCCGTCATCGACGTCGGAAAGTCGATTGAAATCTATTCCGAATCCGCGCGTGTCGCGAAAGGCGCTTTTGCCTTCGAACCGGCCCCAAAAGAGTTTGGCGAGTTCGCCCAAGCCGCAGAGATCGTGCGCGACGGTCGAACGGAACTTGTGACCGTCGGTGTCCAATCGGTCGATGGCGTACGCACCGTCTGGCTGTGTGTCTGGAAGGTCATTGGCAACGAGATTGCCGACGTATTCCAGAGACAGATCGCGGTGGAACGTGATGGCACATGGGTTCGGACGGCCGAGGTACGCTTCTTAACCGGCCAGAGAAACCGGTTTATCGAGTACACACCGATCGGCCTTGCCGGCGAACGCGGCACCGCCGAAGTTTACCGTTGGAACGTTTGGGAGGGCATGTTCAGGGTTCCTCGGCCCGCCCCGACGGCTCCAAGCCGCCCGCAATCGATGCGTGAGACGTCTCACAGACTTGTCACCAGCCTCGCGTTTCGGTAGCGTCGAGGTTCGGGCACAACCCGACAGTCACACTCCCCCAAAGATGGCGAGGCCGACGTGGTTTTTACCGTGCGGTGCTACAAATGTGGACAAGAGTCGGTGCGGCTCGTCCTAGGTGGGCGGGCGATCCTGCACGCGCGATGTCACAGCTGCAACGCGAACCTGCTCGCGGAGGTTCTTGAGTACGAAGAACGCGCGCGTCGCGCGGCGAAGGTGTCGCCTGACCAGGCGACGCAGGAGTTGGTGGATCTGGAGCCCACCGAGGCTTTCCAAGGGAACGCTGAATAGCGCTCAGTTGTCAGCGGCTTCGTAGATCGTCGCCGTCTCTTGGCGCGTTTGCCGCTTGAAGAAGTATTCGAAGCGCTGCCCTTCTTCGTGCCCCACCAAAACCACCGAGACCAGCTCCCAGCCGTGTGTTCCGACGACATTGAGATCAACGTCCCGAAAGAGGCGGTCGTGGCGTTCTTCGTAGAAGCTCACCGTTTGTGGATTCTTGAGCGACGCGCTTGCGTGCATGTACTCCCATGCCTTGGAGTTCGACATCTAACGTACCTCTTCTGGGTCACCATGGTGACGTGTGCAGTTTACGGCGCGAGTGGTTACCGCAAAGGCCAAGGAATCGCAAGACCTCACGTCGAAACGAGGACCTTACCGTCCGGCGAGCGATTCAGACAGAGCCTGGGTCCACAGCCACCTGCGAGCAGTGCGTCGGTGACCGGTCCGATCAGTTCGTTTTCGACCATCTCTTGGATGGCGCGCGCATCCACCGCACTTGCGGCTTGATTGGCGAGCCAATCGCGCAGCTCCTGCCCGATGGTGATCTCGATCAGATACTCGTTTTGCATGGCGCGAGCGAATGTCTCAAGCCGGCGGTTCACCAACTCCTCAGCGGACTGGCCCACGCCATCCTTTAGCGGCCCAAACGCAATCACCGAGTCAACATGTTCGCGCAGGCGGCTGGCCAGCGACCGGTCGTGCGCGTCGAGAATCTGAGTTCCGTCAGCGGAATCGGCTTCGCCACCAAAGCCAATACGATTGGCGCTCTTCGCCGCGCTCGTATTGATGGTGAGCACGAAGATCGCGTTTGTGGCATCCGCCACAGAGCCTCGTGTGTCGGCGATCTCACCCTCGTCGAGCACTCTCAGAATGCGGTCTTGCACCCGTGGGTGTGCGCGGTCAAAGTCCTCCAGTAGGACGACACGCGACGGCCGGCGGCGTAGTGGACTCACAAACATATCTTCGTCCTCGTACCCCACGTAGCCTGGCGGCGAGCCCACGAGCCGGCTCATTGAGTGAGCTTCCTGAAAATCGGTCATGTCTAGCCGCAAAACGGCTTTGGGGTCGTTGAAGATCTCTTCTGCCAGGGCACGTGCGAGGGTGCCCTTCCCTACCCCCGACGGCCCGACGAAGACCAGGCTCGCCATAGGACGGTGCTGTCGTGCTCGTTTCAAGCGCCCGGTGACCAGCGATCGGGCAAGCATACGTATGGCGGCGTCTTGGCCAACGACACGCGAGCGCACACGCTCTTCGAATCCGTCCCACCAGCTCATCTCGCCCTTAAGCAGACGCTCGGTTGGGATGCCGGTTTTCATGAACACCTGTCGGGCAATGTCGGCGACGGACACTTCGGGGTGCTGATCGTCGGCTGGCTCAAGCAGATGGTTGGCGCGAGCAATGCACGCGTCCATCAACAGCTTCTTGGCCTTGTCGGGCAACCGCTGCTCAGGCAGATACCGAACGCTCATCTCGATCGCTGCGTCCACAGCCTTATCGGAGACCTTCACGTCGTAGTCTGACTCAAGCTCGGCGACCAAAGACTTCAGAATATCACGCACGAGCGAGTCGTTAGGTTCGCCCACCTCGATCCGTTCAAACCGCCGCTTGAGCGCAGGATCTTGCTCGAACCACCTCCTGTACTCTGCTTCCGTTGTCGCTGCGACCACGGCGATTTGCCCGCTCGCTAGGGCGCTCTTGAAATGATTGGGGACCTCCGCGGGTGCATGACTTCCCGCCCGAGGCGCAAACACAGCGTGTGCTTCGTCGATGAAGAGGATGACGTTCGTGCCCGCTTCGTCCAGCAGCCCCTTGATCCGCGACTCAAGGTCACCGCGGTACGAGGTCCCGCTCATCAGCGAAGCACCGTTGATCTCCACCAACCGATGGCCCTGAAGTTTTTTGGGAACCTTACCCGACACGATCTTTTGGGCCAACGCGACCGCCAACGCGGTCTTTCCGACACCGGCCTCACCTGTGAGCAAGGGATTGCGCTGCTCGCGCCTAAGCAGGACGTTGATGACACGTTGAAGTTCGTTCTCGCGGCCAACAATTTCCGGCAGTTTGCCCTCGAGGGCTTCGGACGTGAGATCGCGGCCGAGCATATCAAGCGTCGGAGTGGATTGCCTCCGCGCGCCAAGCTTGATGGCGGCGTCAACGGGCAGGGCTTCTTCCAAGACTTTGGGTTCACCAAGCGCACGACGGATTTCGGATTCGAGGCCAAGCGCTTGGATCAGCTCTAGGCTCGACCCCCCGTCCTCGAGGAATGCCTCGACCATTTCCCGCTCGCCAACCTGACCTCCATCCGCCTGACGCACCGCAGAATGAAGCATTCGGACCATGCGAGGCGTTAGCGTCTTACGGCCGATGTGAAACTCCGGGATTTGATTGGGTTTCGAACCGATCAGCCGCAAAAGTTCCTCGCGCAGCCGACTCGGCTCAAGGCCTCGCGCCGTGGCACTGCGCCACAGCGTGGAGTTCTTGACCGAACAGGTCATCGCCACAAAGTGTGGCGTGCCGAGGAAGGGCGTCCCATGGTCGGCGGCCAGCTGCATGCTGCCGCGCATGATTCCCCAGATCGACTGCGAGAAGACGTCCTCTCGCAGCATGCCCCTCTTGTCGAACAACGTGTCGCCAGCACCCTCGCTCAAACGCCTCATCGCCCATCGGATGCTCGCCGACTCGGTGGCTTCGGCCCGCCACATCAAAACTCGCGACAAATCTGCGGTCTTGACACGCTCTTTGCGACTCTCCGCGAGTTCGAGCGCTTCGCTTAAGAGCCGTGTGAACCCTTTGGAGAAGTTTCTCTGCTCGAAATCAGGCTCAATGCGTGCAGGTTCCTCCTCGATCTCACGTGACAACACGCGGAGCCTCGACGCGAGTTCCTCCGGAGATGTGGGATGTTCGGTCGCATCCGACAGCGCTGCCGCGAGTCTCGTGTCACCTTCCTGAATCAGAACAATGACGAGGTCCAAAGGCAGGAACATCTGTCGCTTGAGGGCGATTAGGAGCTCTCGCGTTTGCGTGAGCACAGCCCTCGCGTCCTCGTCGAAAAGGTCGAGTATCAGGCTTCCGTCATTTCGGAATAGAACGTCGGGGTGGTTCATCGGCTCGCTGCTTCTCGTCCGCCATCATCATAGTGACGAACCCACCACAGGCCAAACGCTAAGTTTCGCGTTTCTTGAGGACGATCACCAAGAAGCCGCCCAAAAAGCGCAGCCATGCATTGTCGCGCGCTTTCGTTTCCGCACGTTGAAGAAGTGGCGCCACGAGGGGGATTCGGTGCAACTTGGCTGCGGGCGTAAGCACTCGAACGCCCGCCCAGTCAACTGGGGAGAGTTCCGCGGGCAGACGATCGACGATCGACTTTCGCGAATCCCACCGTGTGAACACAGCGGCCTCATCGGTCTTTTGCGAGATCTTGCCTGGCCCGGCGAGTTTCTTTGCAGCGTAGCGAAGGCTAGCACGGTTGTAGAACTCAAGGATCAGATGTCCGCCGGGTCGCGTGACACGGCTCATTTCACGAATGGCACGGTCGATATCCTCGACGTGCGCGAGCACTTTGAAGCTGTAGACGAGGTCGAACGATTCGTCCTCGAACGGGAGGTCGCATGCGTCGGATTTGAAGACTTCCAGACCGCGGCGACGCGCGTGCTCGAGCATGCCATCGCTGAGATCAATCCCAACGGCACGTCCTGCGATGGGTTCGACCTTTTCTAGGATAAGACCGGTTCCACAACCAACCTCCAACACATCTTTACCGGGGCAGAACGGCAGGATGAGGTCCGTCTCGAGTCGGTCGATGAACGCGTGATAGCCGTCGTGGCGTTCTTTCTCGTACCAGTGCGCGAATTCGTCGTAGTAACTTTCGTTGTCTTTTGACGGGGTCATTCGTCCTCCTCAGGGCGCTTCTTTTGGCAGATTCGGTTGGTTGAGGCAAGCTACGCGTGGCGTCAACCCCATTTGCGGGGTAATCTCGCGAGACCGCGACGCGCTGAAAAAGGATGGAGATGGGTACCGAACGTCTTGCACAGCCGATCAACTTTGGAAAATACGAGCTCGTTGGTCGAATCGCTCACGGTCGCATGGGCGACGCGTACAAGGCCAAGAGTCATGGGGTGGAAGGCTTTGAGAAGGTCTTTGTCGTCAAGGTCTTTCATCAGGCGCTGACCGCGGACCCTGTGTTCGTGGAGACGGTGATCGAGGAAGCCAAACGTACGGTCACGCTGGCTCATGCCAATGTGGCCCAGGTTTTTGACCTCGGGCTTGAGGACCAATCTGGCCAATACTACGTCGCGCAGGAGTATGTTTCGGGGTTCGACCTGTCGAAGGTGATTCGTTTGGGTCAAAACCGAGGGTCGCCCGTTGCCCGCTGACCTCGCGTTTTTTGTCGCCGGGGAGATAAGCAAAGGCTTGACTACGCCCATCGGCGCAAGGACTATAACTTTAACAACCTCAACCTTGTCCACGGTGACCTAAAGCTCGGAAACGTCGTCATCTTTTTGATGGCGACGTTAAGTTGACCGACTTTGATGGGCAAGCGCTGAAACTCACGCCAGAGTTGGACCGGGGCGACGCGGTGCTGCGCTACCTTTACAGCGCTCCTGAGGTCGCTCGAGGGGAAGTCGCGACACAGAAGTCGGACATGTTTGCGCTTGGATTGCTGCTGTACGAACTTTTTGTGGGTCAGCACCCTTACCAAGACCCTGATCCTGACGCCGTCAGGGAGCTCGCAATGCGGGCGGATGTTCGACCTTTGAGCAGTTTCCCGGAGGTTCCCCGGCCGATTGCCGCCGTGGTGGACGCCCTTCTGACCCCAGATCCAGGCGCCCGAGTGACCACAGCAGGCCAAGTCTACGAAGAGCTCGCCGGACACATCTTCGGGAACAATCTTCGGGCGGACAGCCGTGCGTTATCGCTCCATATGCAGGAGATGCGACGAGCCGAGCAGCGCAAAGGAGCGACCCCCGAGTCTACGGTGGAGTTTGGCCTTCAGGAGATCAGCCTGTCCGAGATTCAGGTTCTGGGGGACGAGGAATCCGGGATCCCAGACGAAACGAATGCGGAGTTGCCCTCATATAAGATGGCCCAGGCGATGGGGCGCGACTCGCGCCCTCCCCTGCCGGGTGCGCTCGAAGAGATTTTCTTGGAGGTTCGTGGCGGGCGTGGAAAGGCGGTACTTCTGTTTGGGAACATGGGCTCCGGGCGTCAACACTTGGCGGACCGCCTCAAAGACGCGGTGGCGTGGCGCGGAAACGCGACGGCGTGCGCCGTTCAGGTTGGGGAGGATGACCGTTATGCGCCGTTCGGAGCGCTTTCTGACGTCGTCCTTCAGTTGCTTGAGTCCGTTGGGCACCCGGAGCAGGCTATTGGTCGCCTCCGCGACATGGGTGTCGCAGAGCAAGGACTGGCCACCATCGCGTCGTTGTGGGGGCTCGAAGATTCCTCCGCGTTGGGCGGGCCTGCGAAGCGAATGCATCTGACGGCGTTGTTTGATGCTGTGATCACCGCGGTCACGGACGCTGGCCCCTTCGCGCTCGTGATCGACCGGGTCGAGCGCCTCGATTTGGTCTCTTTGGACGTCCTTCGCCAGCTGGTGGCAACGATCGGGGGACGTTCGCTGATGCTGGTGATGTGCACCGAAACGCCTGACATCATGCGGGCCAGTTTCGACACTGGTCAGCCCGAAAACCTAGAGGCCATCAATGTAACCGGCGAACCTAAGCCTGAACTGACTGCGATGCGCGACCTCCAACCGGATGCCGTTCAGGTGCTGACGACGTTGGCGGTGGCCGGCATTGCGATGACGCAGTCGGATTTGGTTCAGATCTTGGGTCTTCCCGCTGACCGATTCGTGATCGCCGCAAGGGAGCTGACCGATCGCGGCCTCGTTCGGACGCCGGAAACCGGCGTGTTCGTCAATGGGGGCGACGGTCAGTACGAGTGGGTCCTCGCGACGACTCCGAAGTCCGATATTGAGCGCACGGCCATCCAACTTACGCGCCATTTCAAGCCGCGCGCTCGACGAAACCCGCGCCGGTTCACCCCGACCATGCTGCGCTTCTTGGCCGTCTCGGGCAATCGACGGGACATGGTGCGGGGTGCGCAGACGCACGCGCACTGGCTGGAGCAGCAGGGGTGGTTCGAGACAGCCCTTGAGTTCTATCAAGCCGCGGCGGACCTTGTTGCGGTCAACCTTCTCGGCGCCCCCCACTCTCGGGTCGGCTTCCTACTCAATCGCGCCGAGCTCGCGCTTCAGTTGTCGAGGTTGGAAGTCTCGCGGGCATCGCTTGAGCCGATCGCCACGCTCAGTGAGATGATACGCAGCGATGCGGGAGCAATTCGTGGACAGCTGCTCGCTGGCCAAATGGCCATGCAACAGGATGATCTTGCGGACGCGCACGCGTGTTTCAGACGCGCGGTTGATGCGGCCACCGCGATCAACGACCCAGATCTGCTCGCGCTTGGGATGCTCGCTTTGGCGCGATGGCATGACCGCTACGGCGATCCGCTCTCCGGGCAACGGACCCTAGACGGCGCCATCAATTTGTTCCAGCGCTGGGGTACGTTCAGAATGGACCTTAACGCGCGGGCACTTCTGCTGAATCGTGCCGTTCGTCTGTTCACCGAACGGGGCATGAGCAGTCGCGCGCAAAGCCTCAATGACGACCTTCAATCCATGGCAACGCGAACGTCGTTACCCGCTGTTGCGTGCCGGGCTGATTGGGCGCAAGCGTCCATGGCGGCGAGCCGCGGAGACCACCAGCGGCGCTCGCGGCGCTGGGCCGAGGCGCGCAAGCGTGCAGAGGAGCATGGGCTGACCGCTCTACGAATCGAAATCCTAAGAGAGGAAGCAGCGTGTGCCCTTGATGCGGGAGAACTGGATGCCGCGCTCGCGCTCTCCGCGGAGCTGATTCGCGACGGTTTGCACTACCAAGATTTCTACAGCGCGCAACGGGGTCACGATATCGCGGCCATGGCGTCATGCCTGCTTGGCCAGAATGTGGACGAGTCGCTCAATCATCTGACGACAAGCCTTGTTCGGTCGAAGGAGCGGCAAGTTCCCCGAGATGTCCAGCGCTGCCACTCTGCGCTAAGTCAGGTGTATCGCGCGTTGGGACGAACCAACGACGCCAAGATGCACGAAGAAGCAGCCAACTCAATCGCGGTTAGGCTTCGCTACAACGTCGCCGCCTAGGTTAGTCGTACCTCAATCCCTCAACGGGATTCAGGCGGCTTGCCCACAGCGCCGGCCCAACGGTGGCGAACAAGCAAATGAGCATGGCAACCGCGCCGACTGCGAGGAACTCGTACCAAACGATGCGCACTGGCAGGTAGTCGATCATGTAAATCGAGGGGTCCAAGCCAAAGTCGGTGTGTTTGATAATGGTGCACACGATCAAGCCACCGATCAGGCCGTTGATGGTACCCACCGCGCCCACGACCAAGCCCTCCATGACAAAGAGCTTCATGATGCCAAAGCGCGTTGCGCCCATCGACTTCAGGATTGCGACCTCCTTCTGCTTGTCGAGCACGATCATGATGAGCGTGCAGACGATGTTGAAGCTCGCCACCAAGACAATGAAGCAAAACAAGACCGCCAGAACCAACCGCTGCAGTCCCAGACTCGTGAAGAGGTTGTGATTGAGTTCTCGCCAATCCAAAATTCGGAAGCGGCCGGTGGGCAGTGCCTCCTTGACCAGTCGCGCGATGCCCGCGACGGCAAACACATCATCAACGCGGATATCCACACCTGTGACCACGTCGCCTTGATTGAAGAAATCTTGTAGCGCCCGATAGTCGGCAAGGACGAGCCGGCTGTCGAATTCGTGAAATCCACTTCGGTAGATTCCCACCACGTTAAAGGTGCGCGATGAAGGTTTGTGTTCCGACGAGCTCCATCGGTCGGGGTCCAGGCTCTCGAGGGGACTGGTCACCAAGATTTGGTCGCCCACCTTGGCGTCGAGTTTGTCCGCCAGCGTTCGCCCGATGAGAATGTTGGGCGTTTGTTTGACGCCGTCTTTGGGGAATCGATCGTAGGTTAGGTCAAGAATGACATCGGGTTCTTCGGTGTATTTGGGCAGGTCCGAGACCTCTCGAACGGTGTGAGGTTCGATGCCCTTGATGAGCACACCTGTCGTCTTGTGCCCTTTGGTGGCGATCATTTCATGGAAAATGAACGGGCTCGTCGCGGTGATTCCCGGGATCTGCTCAAGCGTGTCCTGGATGTCTTTGTAGTCGCGAAAATCGATGCCAAACTTTATCACAAGGATGTGGCTGTTGACCCCGAGAACGCGGTCCTGAAACGCTTCTTGGAACCCACCGGTGACAGCGATGACGCTGGTCAGAGCCATGACGCCAAGGAACACGCCCAAAATCGCGATCAATGTGATGGTCGACAGAAAGCTACGGCGACGGTGCTTTAGGTGCCTAATGGCGATGAAACGTTCGTATCCGGACATGGACCTTCGCCGCTGCGGAAGCTGCGTGGATAGCGGAAATGGGCCTCCAGCGCAACTTCCCAAACTGGCACGACACGGTGATTCATTCCGATGAACCCTCGCCTTTGTTTCCCGGGTTGGATTTGCTAGAGTTCCGCGTCAAATCAAGGCGACCCCGCCGCGGCTGTTTTGGAGGATGTATGAGGTATTGGTGTTTGTTGTGCGTCGCGCTGTTGTTTGCGGCTTGTAGCGAAAGTGAGAGCTCCGTTTGTGGCACAGACACCGACTGCAAGTCTGACCAAACATGTAGCGACGGCGTATGCGTAACGCCGAGTCGAGCGGAATGCACCGGTGACCCAGATTGCGACACCGGCGAGCAGTGCATCGACAAGACGTGCCGGCCGCTCGCTCGTTTTGACATGGGCGCCGACGTCACCATGATGCCGGACCTAGGACAACCCGACCTCGGTGAACCTGACATGTCACAGGAGGACAACATCAATCCAGAGGTGGTGAGCATCACGCCTGCCAATGGGACGATCGACGTTGCCACCGACACTGTGATTACGGTCACGTTCAGCGAGGACATCGACTTCGTGACGGTGAACTTCCAATCGCTCGTGTTGAAAAACCCAGCGGGCCAAGACGTTCCTGCCACCGTGACGTACGACCAAGCGACACGGACCGCCACGCTGACACCCACCGAGCCGCTGCACGTTGCGACCGCGTACCGCGTCTCGCCATCTGCGAACATTCGGGATGAGGCGCAGAACAGCTTGAAGACAACACCGTCTCCGGACGCGACCTTCATCACGGTGCTCGGCGTCCCCGACGACCACGTGGCATTGGCGGCGGAGTTCGCCCCCGCGATTTTCCAGTCGATCGAGACACCTACCGGCGGGCTTTTGAACAATGACCTCCCCACACGTGTGAACTTCGACAACAACTGGATCGCCCGCGACAACAAGTCTACGGCTCGCCTTGGGTCCACGGTGATCAAAGCGTCGGTGTATTACAGCGTCGTCGAGTCCAAGACCCACTACTTCTTGACCTACGCTTTGTACTACCCCATGCGCCGCGACAAAAACGCCAGCGTTCTCTATGAACACGATTTCACAGGCATCGTGATGGTCGTCGACAAAGCGACGCGTTCCATCAAGGTCGTCGAAGGACTGAAGGTCGATGAGGGCACGGATACGATCATCGCCTACAAGCCAAACACGAGCGACACCTCAAGCACGGGCCCACAAAACCTTGAGTCGTTTGACCCGGCCGACTTTGTGGACGGCCGCTACCCCCTCATGATCACGAGTGGTTCCCACGAGGCCTGCAATTGGGTCAAAAGCGGCCCCACACTTCCAGCCATCTGCCGCCATGAAGTCCGCGAGTTTTCGGAGGGGCCGACCGATGGCGTTTTGATGCGACCGGGGGCTGCCCAAACGTTTGCGCAAGCCGTGGATAACACAACCACCAACATCAAAGAGATGGAGTACGAACTTGTTCCGCTCGGTGAGCTGTGGGCGAGGCGGTCCTTTGTTGGCAATGATTTGCTGTGGGAGAAAGTGTCGGTCTACGAACCCATCGACGGGCGGCCTGCGAAGTACAACGACACGGAGCCAATCGTATGGCCAAACCGTTTGGTCAGCGACGACGAGATGTCCTTCGGTAAGCCGCCGTTTGCGTGGCTAAAGCTCGCCTCCGAGACCAACCAAGCGACAGTGGCTGTTCGACCCGTCCTACCTGCTGACGGTGCGTTACAATTTTGGCACAGACTACAGCAACGAGTATTGCCACAACGTGTATCTGTCGGTTGACCTAAGGGGTGATGCGACCATCACAGAGTGCCAACCATGAAGGCGATGCTCGCCATTCTCCTTCTTCTCGCGGCGAGTTGTGGAGCGCACCAAGCACGCCCGATGCCGAGCCGGTTTCACAGAAATCGACTGCCGCGACCCAAGAGTGCCCTTGCGGCCAAGCCGACTTGGACGCCAGCCCACCTCCGGCCCCTGCCGAAACAAAGACGCCCTGACGTTGTCACGCCATCGCTGAGCGTGTAGGAAGTTGGGGAAACCTTTATCACCGCCGAGAGTCTCATGAAGGACTACACAGACCAGATTGTGTCGTTCAACCACGTCTCACCGACCTTTTTCATCGGGTTAGGTGGCAGCGGGTCGGACGTGGTCAACCGGATCGCGTCCAAACTCAAGGGACGTTGGAACTGGAACACGCTCGAAAATCTGATTCACTTCTTCGCGGTGGACACCAACACACACGATCTTGCTCGGCAAGAGAACGTACCGCGGGACAATCGGATTCTGATTTCAGATTTCGACAAACGCGCCTACATCGACGCCAAGCGCGGCAAAGGTCACCAAGAGCCAGACCCCTTTGTCACGCAGTGGGTGCACGATTGGTACGAGTTCCGAGGCACACGCGGTGCGGGAGCCGGTCAAATCCGCGTCGAAAGCCGGCTGAGCCTGCACTATCAACTTGAACAAGACCGCGGAAAGATCATTCAGCGCCTGGTGAGCGCCATGAACACCGCTCGCGACCACGACAACCCTTACCGCAAGAGCAACCCACCCCAGTTCAATGTGTTCATCTACGGATCGGTGGCCGGCGGTACAGGGTCGGGGTCGTTCATCCCGATGGCCTACTTGGCTCGCGAGATCATCTCAAGCCAAGGATGGATCCCCAAAGTGTTTGGAACGCTGATCATGCCCAGCTTGTTCGTCAATGATGTGCCGGGAGCGCTGCACCCAGACATCAACGCAAACGGTTATGCCGCACTGAAGGAACTTGAGCATCTGATGCAGCTCGGGACAGAGGGGTCAGCGACCAAACAGCAGTTTCACTACAATCCTCTTCGGTCGCACCAGCCGTTCGTGACCGACAAACCTTACGACTTCGTTTACATCGCCGACAAACCCACTCTGTTCGAGGTGGCCGCATACAAGAATGCCATCGCGGATGCCGCGTATCTGCTGCTGTACTCCCCGATCCTCGGCGCCCAAGCGAGCGACTACGACAACTACGAAAAGCATCAGAAGGGCCTGGTCGGCGGCTACTCGGTCTACTACGGCAGCAACGGCTGCTCGGTCCTGTTGCTGCCAGACCACGACCTGCTTGAGTACTGCGCGCTCGAATACGCGGCGAAAGCGATGGGCGACTACCTGTTGTTCCAGACGAAGGAGGCCGAGCAGTTCGCCATCAATTTCAACGATCCGAAGTTCAAGCGACTCTCGAAGCAGGCACAGGCCGAGGAGATCGATCGCAAATTCGTCGGTTTCGTGGATTACATGGCGCGACGGGAGCTCGAAGACGAGATCCAAAATGGACCGTACCAGGCGGTTCGGGACCTGAAGACCCCCACCGGGGGCTCACTCATCACCGAATTTGATGTCGTCGTTGACCAGTTCACGCGCGAAATCTCGACGCTTGTCGACCTGCACACCGTCAGTGCGAACGACATTATCGAACAGAGCATCAAGGTCGACGGTGAACTGAACGACCTGCGTGGCGAGGTCAACCGATCGCGAGGCAAGGCGCGAGCTGCGTGGGAAGTCACCCGCCAGGATCTGCGCTCAGGACAGATGATTCGCGCGTTTTTCCAAAAACACTCCGCAACACCGTACGCACAACGTGTTTTCTTGATTCAGATGAAGGAGGCACTGCGCAAACGGATCGACGAGCTCACAGGAAAACTCGACGGCATCCGCAGCCAGGTGGACCTCGACTCGGACGCGGTCACGTCTGAGATCAAAAAGCACCGCGATACCTTGGTCGAGACCGCAAAGTGGACCCTCGGAGAGCGTCTGAAACGCCGCAACGAGGATTTCGAGTTCGCGCGCACCGCGTTTGTCCAGTACTTCAACGGCGACCTCGTGGACGGCAACAGGGCGGTCATCGTCGACGAGTTCGCGTTGGAATTCCTGCGCGAGGCGATTGAACACTTCGAGATGCGGCTGGAATCCTTCCGTGCCGTCGCCGTTGACGCCGTTGAAGCCATTGAGGCGTTGAAAAAGGAAGCCAACGACGCCCGCATCACAGGCCGTTTTGCGCACGGAGATGGCCAGAGCAACGCATACAGCCTCGATGTCGAAGCACTTCAAGAGGTTGGAGGTGACCGCCTCTGGGACCTCTTCTTCCACGATCGGTTTGTCTCAAACGGGCGTGATTTGTCCTATTTCGACGAGACCGAGATCTTTGATGTGATCACAGACGCGTTCAATCCCCGCGTGGATGAAACAGGACGTCGTCTGGCCAAGACATCGCGTGAGATCACCAATGAAATCCGGGCTGCGTTGGTGGACGTGGGGCGAAAGCGCCTTGGGCCCACAATCGTCGGCACCCGTAAGGGTGGGACAGATCTCACGGAGAAGGGCCTTCTACTCTGGGACGCGCTTCAGTACGAAGCGCGCTACCACTTCGTGCGTCAGTATGAGCGCGACGGTTCCATGCAGGAGCCGACGCAGGCTCAGATCAATGACTACTTGAAGACAAAGCTGCGATTCTGTGACACCAAGGCGCACCCGCTGGCGACCTTCGAGGAAGTCGAGGACGCCCGGGTGATCAATTCACGCGTGGCGCTTGTTGGCGTGCATCCGGCGTACCGCGATTCCTTGGGGAAACTCCTGGAAGAAGTCCTCCCCCAATCGCAAAACATCCCCAACTGGGCGGACGAGAAGGCGATCGTGTTTTATCGTGCCAATCTTGGTGTCCCGCTCTTCTACTACCGCCGAACCAACCTCGACCTAAAGGCTGCCTACGACCGCGTCATGGCGAAAAAGCCCGCAGAACGCGGTTATCCGCTTCACATCGATTCCAACTGGGAGGAGAGCCTGCCAAATCTGGATCCCAATGAAGGGAAAGCCGATGAGCGCGCAAACAGGGATCGTGCGGGGAGAGTTGGATTCGCGGTCGGATTCGCAACCGGACTTTTTGTGCAAGATTCGGACGGCGTGCACTGGCAGCTCGGAACGTTCGGCGGGGTTCTGGGCGCAGACCGAGTCGCGGCGTACAAGGCGATCGACAAGCTCGATGACCGAACCCGACGGCGGCTCGAAGAACGCATGGAGGCCGCCGTCATGGAGGCCTCTCGCAATCTCTCCTCGCCGACCATCGGTTTGGTGGATTCGTATTTGAAGATTCTCGACGAGACCATCTGGAAGCTCGAGCAGAGTGCGGACAGCGCGAGTTCCGCCGAAGTCGCATTCCTCAAAGAAGAGGAAACGTTGCTCGCCGAGTGGCGAAACGCGTTGGGTTAGCGTGTACCGAGCTCTTCTCATACGGATCGGACGTAGCTTCGAGCCGGGATTCGAACGTTTGCAACGCGTCGCAATCGAACGCGGAATGCAAGCGCGTGTGTCGTTTGTCGATGTTTCGGCGGAGGCGGTCGGAAACCTGACACACCCTGTGGAGGTCCTGCGCCAGCGCATGTACGAAGAGCTCACTTCGGCGCTTACGACACTGCTGCGGCGCATCCCCAACCAGACTGACCCCTTCGTCTTAGACGTCTTTCTTGTGACTGCGCACAGCGAACCCATGGCAACCGCTGCTACAAACGTAGTCCTTGAAGCCATTCACGAGATCATGACGACGAGTTTCGCGGCAGTCTTTCCCACGCGCGCCGGATGGCACGTGATTCTGGCGGGGATCGTGGAGGGACCCGTCGAATCCGCTCGGCCGCGGCGAGAGGTTCTGGAACACCTCACGGGTCACCTTCGCTGGGTGCAGTCGCAACGGCAAAACATGCCCGTGTCCCGGGCCTTTCTTTTGGACGCGGTTACGCCTCAAGGCATCAGCCCACGCGCGACGCTCACGGACCAGATCGAAAGCTTGTTGATGTTCCTGCTGTTTGGGGGCCTTCGGCGGGAAGCCTTGGGCGTGCAACTTGCCGAGCAAGGAAGTCCAGACCTGCTCGCGACCGTCGGCATTGCCCGGCTTGAGATTCCTCCCGGCGTTCTTCAGCACGCTTTCAGTAAACGCCTGTACGGCGCCGTGGCGAGCCTGCTCCAGAGTCCATTTGGCGGCAGCGTCACGTTCGCCGACGAATTGGTCACGCGCGACGACTTCGTGGACGCCAATCTGCGAAACGGGTTTTCGACACGATTGCGAGCGGTATGCCTTGATGCCTTGGAGACGCATGGCTACGCGTGCTGCCGGCCTTTCGCCAAGACGCTCGACGAGCTGCTGCCGCGACTCGATGTCCTCGCCGAGGAGCTCGCGTTTGAGCAGCGGCGACCGGTCGTTCCAGCCTCCCCCAAAAGCAACCGTGCCGTGGCGATGTCATCCCTCGGACTGGCCGCCGGGGCCGGTACATTTGGTGTCGCATACGTTGCGCTCGGCCTCGCTGCGTTGGCGAGCGCCGGCCTCGCCGCGGTGACCGCAGCCGTTGGTGCGATCCTCGTCGCCCTCATGATGCCGCGACAACCCCAGGCCGAATCGACGACGGAATACCTGCGAAAAGATGGCGAGCCGCTCCCTGAAGAGACCGCCGCCGCGTTCAAGTCCCATGCTGTGAACCTACGCGACAAGCTTCTCGCGCTCGCGACTGCGTTCGACGGCGTCGCCGCGTCCGTGGGTGCAAGCGAGGAGGAGGTCCTTTACACGTCGGACTTCGTCGCGGCTCTCGTCAGCGACGAGCTGCACGACGTTGTTTTCGAGTCGTCGGGCGAGCTCGGAGATGCTCAAGCCACATTGAACCAGTGGTCGAAAGAGCTTGGCACATGGGCTGACCTGCTCGACGCGACCGTCACCCCAACGGCGGAAGGGTTGTTTGGCCATTGCGTCGAGCGTTCGCAGGCGCTCTCGGTTGACGACGTCTTGGGATCGGCGAACGTCCGGGCAACCTTGCGCCCAGTTGTTTTGGGGTGGCTGAAACGTTGGAGAATGGGGATTGCCCCTGGCTTGGAAATTCAAAGCCAACAACAACAAGACACCAACGGTTATCGTTATATCGCTGAAAACCACGTGTTCGCGAGCCGGGAGTTCGTTGCGATGCTGGGCGACGGACTCGCGGACAGTGCGCTGAAGCTCGGAGAGTCTACGCAACGCGACTTCTTCGTGATGACCGCTGTAACTGACATCGCCTTGGAGGGCGTTTCCGTGTTGGAGAAACCATGACCGGTCCAATCTCGGTGGAGGACGCGCGGACGCAAATTGTCAGCAGTGTTCCACGAATGCTGATTGAGCGCGCATCGCTTGAGGCCGCGTGCGACCGCCGCGCGGCTCAGATGATCCTCTCGGCTAGTGATCTGCCAAGCCAAGACATTTCGGCGATGGATGGTTATGCGGTCAAGTCAAGTGACCCCGGACAACCCCGCTTGATTGTGGGTGAGTCCGCAGCTGGGCGGCCGTTCTCCGGAACGCTTCAGTCCGGCGAGGCGGTCAGGATATTCACGGGAGCACACGTGCCGCCGGGCGCCGACGCAGTCGTGATGCAGGAGCTTACGACGCGAGAGGGCGACTTCGTCGCCATCGACGGGACCGTCGCGCGAGGAGCCAATATTCGGTCCGCGGGAAGTTATCTCAAGAAGGACGAAATCGTCTTGGACGCCGGTGACCTGATCCAGCCAAGTGACATCGGGGTGTTGGCGTCGATGGGGCGCACGCATCTGGACGTGTTTGTCCGGCCGCGCGTCGCCATCATCTCAACCGGCGACGAACTCGTAGACCTTGGTGACTCGCCCGCTTCAACGCAGATCATCAACAGCAACGGGGCCATGCTTGCGGCGCTCGTGCGATCCCTTGGCGGCATTCCTTTGTTGTTTCCGGTGGTCCGTGATGTCTTTGGCGAAACCAAGCGAGCGTTTGAGCGGGCAGCCCAAACCACGGATCTCGTGGTCAGCATTGGTGGGGTGTCCGTTGGAGACCACGACCTTGCGGGGAAGGCGATTCGCGACCTGGCGACGGATGTCGGTTTCTGGAAGGTTCGCATGAAACCGGGCAAGCCCCTCACATTTGGTGTCACACAAACCGGGACGCCAATGGTCGGCCTGCCCGGAAACCCAATGTCGGCGTTCGTGTGTTTCCACCAGTTTGTACGCCCTGCCCTAAGCGTCATGATGGGTGGCGATGACAGGTTGTTGACGGTCGACGTCGCGACCCATACCGCGCTCCATGGCGCATCTGACCGCGCCGTGTTTGTGCCCGGCCGGCTTCGAGTGACCGCCCAAGGCACCGTGTTTGACGGCCCTTCCCGCATCGACTCTGGAAACATCAAACAACTTGTGGGCGTGGACTCGATCGCCATCTTGCCCCAAGGAACGGGCGCCGTACCACCGGGTTCGTCGGTGAACGTACAGGTGCTCTAGCGGCGTCCATGCCACGATCTGTGGCATAATGTAACCAGATTGGTGCATCCCAACCACACCCGAGCACCTAAACCTACATGATCATACATGCACCTTCATGGCACAGGATCTGCAGCCCAAGATCCCTGCCGAACGTCTTTCCCCGATGGAGTGAAGTGCATGAAGATCCGTCGTCCCGTCCTTTTGCTCGCTGCGATGTTCGTTATCGGTGGTTGCTCTGCCGACGACACCAAGAACAACGATCCCATGGTGATTGGCGACTGCCAATCCAATCAGACTCGAGATCCAATTTCGGGCCGGTGCATTGCCAGCATCGGTCAAAACAACACGACACCCGTCACCGACCCGGTTCCCACAGAGAACTTCTCGTCGACGGATCCATGGGCTGAAGGAGACGACGACGGCATCGTTGACCGCGCGGACAATTGCCCATTTACCGCGAACCCAGACCAAACGGATACCGACGGGGACGGCATCGGGGATGTCTGCGACAACTGCCCGGACAAACCCAACACGGACCAATCGGACAGCTCCGGAACCGGGGTTGGCGACGCTTGCTCCCCAGTTCCTGTGGGCCAGATTTGCGCAGAACAATCCACTGGATTTGAGCGTCTGGCACCCAACATCTACTTCGTGATCGACAAGTCGGGCTCGATGGACGGCGTGCCCATGCAGCAAGCGAAGGCGGGGTTGAATTCCATCGCCGATGAGCTCGCACCCGAGGTTCGCATCGGCGTGAGCGCGTTCCCCGTCGAGCTGGTTTGTGGCATCTCACACAGTCAATTGCTTCCAGTCGGTCAGCACAGCGCCGCACAGATCAAGGCCTCGTATCAGAACCTTCAGCCCGAAGGCGGCACGCCGACGTACGATGCCCTTGAAGACGTGCTCGCGTCCGGGTTCCTTAACGACCGAAACGACCCAAGCGACGACCTTCGTGAAAAGGCCGTGGTGCTGATCACGGACGGCGAGCCCAACAATTGCCGCTCCAATCCTGTGGGCGACACAGTCTTGGCCGCGCGTGCGCTGCGGGATCGGGGCATCCCGGTTTACGTCATCGGGTTCAATTTCGAGGGTGCGAACCCCACAAATCTAAACAGCATCGCCGAGGCCGGCGGCACAGACGCTGCGCAAGCAGGACGCCGTTTCTATCTGGCCGACAACTCGACGACCTTGGTCTCTGCGATCCGGCAGATTGCGAGCAACGTGATCGGTTGCTCGTACGTCCTCGACACGGCGCCCGACGACGCCAACAAGGTGTGGGTCAGCATCAACGACCAGTATCTCCAACAAGCGCAGTACAATGTCGACGGTGCGACCAACACACTCACCCTTGACGACGCCACGTGCCAGAGCTTGCGCACGAGCGACCCGAACCTGACACAGGTGAAGATCACACTCGGGTGCGCGTCGGATTGTGACCCCACACAGTTCTGGGGTTGCTGTCTGGACGAGGGAACGACATGCACCAGCGACGCGGAATGCTGTTTTGGCAGCTGCAACAACGGGTCGTGCGAGGAGCCCTGCCGCCCCACCGGTGTCACGTGCGAGACCAATGGAGACTGCTGCGGCGGTGTATGTGCCTCGGATGCGGCCGGCGGCGCGGTCTGTATCGCGCAGTAAGCTCTGCAGAGTTAGGGTTCGGTGACGATCGCCACCAAGCGCTCCAGCGGAACATCGACGTGGCCGTAGTCCCCGTACAAGGCATGAAAGGCCACCAAACGACGGTGAAAGCGTTCTCGCCGTTGGACGTCCATCGTTCGTGCGGCGCCGTAACCACGGTACAACGAGCGCGCGAGGTCGTCGGCTTCGAAGTCTTTGATCCAAAGCAGCCAAGCGAGATCGACCTCCGCCGGCAGAATGGCGCATGCATCAAAGCTGGTCAGGCCCACAACGCTGCGGCCATTCTCGTCCACCCAAATGTGGCTAAAATCGAGCTTACCGTGCACCAGAGTGGTCGGGCTGCGTGGATGAAACGATGCCAGCTCATGCCGAATCTGACCAATGGCGTTGAGGATCGCACTCGCGATCGTATCGTCCAGGTTGAGGCTGCGGACGTCTTCGGCGAAACGCTCAAACTGGGCAGCCACAAAACCGTTGAACGTCAGCCAACGCTGAGCGGCATCCACCGGATCCCCAAACACGCTCTCCGTGCTCAGGTTTGTGCTGTGAAGCTTTCGGAGGTTTTCGCCAAGCTCATGGGCCAACTGCGATGTGATGGCCGCAGACCCGGACTCAACCAAGTATTCTGACAGCGGCAAGCCTTCGATGTTCTGGACCAACACCCAGTTGTCTTTGGCCTCGATCAGCTCAGGCACCACAAACAATTGCGCCGCATGGTCAGCACCGTGCGCCCACGCCACGCGGCGTGCACGTCCAGGGTCTTCAAACACGTAGAGGATGGCGGGGGTGCCGTCCTGTTCAACGTGAAGCCGTTCGGCGTTCCCCTCTCGCGCCACGCGCTCAACGCTCCATCCCTGGGACGCAGCGATGTCAGTACCGGTCATGGCGCCTCCAATTGGCACGCTTGCGGGATCGGCAGTTGCTTGACGTGTACATGTAGCCGAGTGTGTCGACGATCTCGCCACACTTCTCTTCGTTGGCGACGTTCTGCGATAGCTTGCACGCCGAACCGACCCCGGCGAGGTCGGTTGACGCGGCACAGCACCGCTTCAGCGTATCGCATTTGGGCGATTCGCAGCCGAGCGAAAGAAAAAACACTAAAAACATCAATGGCTTCATTCGGATCAGCGTTTTTTGGAAATGAAATCGCCCACGCGTGGCGGTTGCTGTATTGTATCAGTCCTCAGGTCCGCAACGAAGTCTGAACGGAGCATCGGAACACATCGTGACCGAGCCCTCCAATACCGCCCCGATGATCGGGCGCTACAGAGTTGGTCTCGCGACTCGCCGTAGGCGGCATGGCCGAGCTGTTTCTCGCCCGTGAACGCGGCCTTGCGGGCCTTGAACGCCTCGTCGTGATCAAGCGAATTCTGCCCCATCTCGCGCACGAAACCTCGTTTGTTGAGATGTTTCTGCGCGAGGCCCGGCATCATCGCGCGGCTGCAAAATCCAAATGTCGTGCAGATCTTCGAACTCAATGAGTCGGACGGGACGTATTACATCGCCATGGAGTACATTCATGGCACCACCGTACGTGAACTGCAGCTGATTGCTCAGGACAACGGCACAGCGTTTCCGCTTGATGTCGTGGTGGCCGTCGTGGAGCAGTCGGCTCGCGGCCTGCACGCTGCCCACGAGCTCACGGATTTGGATGGCAAACCTCTGGGTTTGGTCCACCGAGATGTCTCACCGCACAACCTGATGTGCACCGAAGACGGGAATGTCAAACTGCTCGACTTTGGTGTCGCGAAAGCCACCGAAGGCGTGGATTCGACCTATTCCGGCAACCTCAAAGGCAAGTTCGCCTACATGTCTCCGGAACAGTGCTTGCGCAGCAAACTCGACCGGCGCTCCGATGTGTTCGCGCTGGGCATCGTGATGTGGGAACTGTGCGTGGGCCAGCGCTTGTTTAAGCGAACCAACGAGCTCGAGACCATGCAGGCCATCATCAACGGGGACGTTGCGCGGCCGAGCTCACTTGGACGCCAGCTGCCGCTCGAAGTCGAGGACGCGATCATGCGCGCGCTCGCCGTTGACCGCGACCGGCGTTTCGCGTCAGCCGAGGAGTTCCGTCAAGCGTTGGTCAGCGCAGCGGCGATGCATAAGCTTAACATCGGTGCAGACCGTGTGGCCGAGTTCGTCCGAAAGGTCGCGGGCATTCAGCTTGAGCAGCGCCGTCGCACTATGAACTCGGCCCTCGAGCGTGCCCTGACGTCCAACGAGCGGATGGGTCTGTTGCATCGCACGGGGTCACAAACCTTGGAAGAGGGCCAGACGAGCGTCGATCGCAAACGTCCCGACATCATGCGCGAGTTTGGGCACTTCGATGAGGGCACTCGCACCACCCCATCGGGTTCGTCGCCGCCCCCAGCAGGCCAGTCGCTGGAGACCCGCGTTGCCAAGTCCGAGTCGACATCGTCGGTTATGGAAAGCCGGCCCGCGCGGCCAAATCACGCGCGACAATGGGTCGTACCTATCCTCTTGGGCGTGTTGGTCGCCGGATGCGTCTTGGCAGGTTTTTGGTTCAAGTCTCGACCCGCTGAGAAACCCGCGACAGTTCTGCTCGGCGAGCCGATGCCGCTTGGCTGGGCACCGACCGTCACGGTCGAACAGCTCAAGACCGAGACGGACCAACTGCGGTCTTATCTTGAACGCAAGATCGGCCGACCGATTCCGATGTCGATCGCGCCAAGTTATCAAGCGCTCTCTGACGATTTGGTGGAAGGGAAAATCGCGTTCGCGATGCTTCCTCCCTACCTCTACGTGCAGACTGTCGCGCGAGACCCTCGTGTTGTGCCCTTGGCGTTTAAGGCATTTGATGGCGCCAAGACGAGCGACGGCATGCTGTTGGTGCGTATGGACAGCGATTACGAGTCTGTTGCGGACCTTGAGGGGAAGACCTTCTGCTTCACCGACAAGAACTCGACCACAGGATACCTCTTGCCCCGACTGTACCTGCGCAAGAAAGGCTACGATCCCGACACGTTCATCAAGGCAGTGCACTGGAGCGGTGACCACCTTCAAGTCATGCGCGACCTCGTCGAGAAGAAGTGTGACGCGGCGGCGACGTATTCAGGCGCGTTCCTATCGGGAAGCACGGTCAACGTTCGCACCGGGCAGATCCGGTCGCTCGCGAGCACCGGAACGGTGCCGCAAGACGTGATCGTCGCGGGTGGCGCGGTCTCGAAGGCCGATGCAGACCGCATGAAAGCGGCATTGTTGGCCTTTGATCCTCAGAAGGAGTTTGGCGTCAAGCTCCTCGGCGAGACGCAACGCATCGAATCGTTCCTTGAAGCGTCCGACGACGACTACATGACATTGCGCGACGCGATGAAGGCCGAAGGAAAGGTTCCCTGACCTACGCATCCCTGTACGTGGTGGGAATCATGTGCTCGATGCGTGGAATAACCTGCGTGGCGAACAGCTCAACCAGATCCCCATCAAGCTTGTGCTGCTGAGCTTCCTCGCGAAGAATCGACACGGCGCGCTCCACCGAAGCGGCCTTTCGATACGGCCTGTCCGCCGCCGTCAACGCATCAAAGATATCGGCGATGGTTAGCATCCGAACCTGCACGTTGAGCTTATCCGCGGCCACGCCGAGAGGATAACCGGACCCATCGAGTTTTTCATGGTGGAATCCCCCAAGGTAGGGCACCAGGGCGAGGTCTTCGCCCCATGGGATCCTCTCCAGAAACCGCTGCGACTGTGCCGAGTGGCTCTTCATCAACTCCCACTCACGGCCATTGAGCGTGCCCCGGCGAATCTTCAGATTCTCGAGCTCTCGCGCCGTGAGCATAGGTTGTGTCTTCCCCGTGATGTCCACAAACTGACGGGCACCGATCTCGTCGATTCGCACCAGGTCAGGATCTGGCAAAAAACCCTTGGTGTTGGCAGCCTCAAGGAACTCAAGCTCTTCGCGTAGGTCGTGACTGATTGCCGCACAGCGCTGCTCAATGTCACGAATCGAAGCCTGCGACGGGGCAAGGCTCCCCTTGGCCACAGACTCTGAATACGCCCGCCAAAGGTTGCGGTGCATGAGCGATTCGACCTGCGCGAAACGCTGCCGAACATTCTCCATATCCCATTCGTGGAGGCGCGTGGGTTTCATCAGCACGTCTTCAGGCACCCCAATCTTGCCGAAGTCGTGGAGCAAGGTCCCAAAGCGCATCTCAGTGAACTGCTGAGGTGAAAATGTCACTGAGCCGTACGGACCCTCAGTGTTTTCGTGGACCACCTTCGCCAACTCAAGGGTGTAGGCGCTGACGCGATGGCTATGGCCCGCCGTTGTGGGATCTCGCGCTTCGATCGCGGTCACCGATGCATCCACAAAACTCTCGAACATTCGCACGATATGGCCAGTTAACTCGGCTCGCTCTAACGCGAACGCCGCGTTGGAAGCCAGAATCGAGAATAGGTCGAGATCCTGCTTAGAGAAAAGCGAGCCCCGACCCCGCGTGTCCACCTGCATCACGCCCATGATCTTGCGCTGCCCGACCAGCGGGGCACATAGGCAAGCGGTGATCTTGGCGTCGATAATGCTTTGACTGACTTGGCTGCCGAGGTTGTCCTTGACCCACAGAACGCTCTCTTTGGACTCCAACACGCGATTGACGATGCTTGAGCTCAAGATGGGCTGAAGGTCCTTCTGAGATTCATCACGGGCGCGTGTCAGGTAAGGGCGCGTGCCCGAATCTCCCTCGCCGAGCAACGAGATGGCGAAGAAGTTGGCCCCAGGAAATGCCTCGAACGTCGCGTCCACGATCATTTCCATAATGTCGTCGAGGCCGGTCAGTGCATTGAGCCGTTCCGCCAGACGAAAGAGAACCTCTAGCCGCTTGTCCTGCCCCTCAAAACGTCGAGAAAACGCTTGAATGGGTTCGTGTGCGGTGGTGATGAACTGCTCGTGATTTCGCGTGCCCAACACAGGTTTCGCAGATTCGATCGAGATCTGGGACTCCCGCAATGTCTGGGCTCCTACATCGGGAGCGCTGCCCCGAAGCTCTGGAAACTCAAGCTTGATGATGCTTGAGCCAATCTGGAACTCGGTTGCGTCCGCGATTCGAATGGTCGCGTTACGATCGCGATCATGCAGTCGGGTTGAGACGTTGTTGATGATAACGAGCGTTCCATGCCGACTCTTAAGGTCAACATACTCGACAAAACCATCGTGAATGACGATCTCGCCGTGTCGGTTTGACACGAAGCCGTCCGACAACACGAAATCGCACAGCGGGTCTCGACCGAGGCTGATGCGCTGCTTCCGAAAGGTCAGCGAGCGCCCGGCGTCTGGCCCCGAAATCACCGTGATAATGAGTAAAGCGTTTTTCAACGCACCCATTTTCGAACCTCGTATTGAGTGACGATCGCCTGAAAGTAGCACACGGAGCGCGACGTTGTCACTCCGCCTCGACGATCCGTAGGGCCTTTTGCATCGCGGCAGAGAGGGCGAGCTCGCTCGGCTGATCAACCCATCGGTAGTCGTCCGAACGCGTGGCGGCTTCACTGAGGTGAACACGGTACGTCATGCGAATGTGCGAAAACAGGTGCTCAAACTCACCGACCTGCCAAATCGGCTGAGCATGACGTGCGCGAAACGCTTCAAAGGCCGAGTCGTCCGCGCTTGGAAACTCCCATAGCCCGCCGTGAAGACCATCGAGCGGACGTTGCACGAATGCGTAGGAACCCTCGTGTCTCAACCCTACCAGGTGGGTCACCTGTGATTTGACACGGGTCTTTTTCTTTGGCGGCGGAAAACTCGCCACCGAACCCGCGGCGAACGCTTGGCATTGCGCCTGTATTGGACACTCATCGCACTTTGGCGACCTCGGTGTGCATACCAACGCGCCGAGCTCCATGATGGCTTGGTTAAAGTCGCCAGGCCGCTCCGGGTCAACGATGGCCTGCGCACACTTCCAAAGCTGTTTCTCACGTTGGGAATTCGATGCGAGCGCTCCAATCATGAACAGTCGTGACAGGACACGCTCCACGTTCCCATCCACCACGGCCACATGCTCATCAAAAGCGATGGAAGCGACCGCCCCCGCCGTGTAGCGCCCAACGCCGGGAAGTGCTTTCCACCCCTCAAAATCCGAAGGCAAGCCGACGTCGACAATCTGCTTTGCGGCCGCGTGAATCATGCGAGCGCGGCGGTAGTACCCAAGTCCAGCCCAATAACTCAGCACGTCATCGAGCTCCGTGGCGGCCAGCGTTTGGGCGTCGGGAAACGCCGCCATCCAACGCTCCCAATATGGGATAACGGTGGCTACCTGCGTTTGTTGGCACATGATCTCGGATATCCAGATGGCGTAGGCGTCCGAGGTCTGGCGCCAGGGCAGGTCCCGCTTTACACGCTCGAACCAGCCGAGCATCGCGGGTCGTATCTCTGGCGCGAGCGCATTCGCGAGGTCTTCAGCCGCAGACGTCATTGCACACCGCAATCGGACAACTGCGTTCGTCTTTGGTCACGGTGTAGCCACAGCCGTCGCGGCATTCGGGTTCTTCCACGGCTGGACACGTTTCGCAGAGCTGCTTCGCATCGTCGAAATATTCGTTCTGTGTGCAATCCTGAGGGTCGTCGGTCGGCTCGCCGCAACCAAACGCCGCAAAAATCACCACAATCCACTGGTACGGTTTCATCGTTACACCTCACTGCAAACGCGTCGTATCACACGGTGTTTCACGTCATGCTGTGCGTCCACAGACCGGTTTCAACGTTGAAGGGTTGCCCGCCATGGGTTAACGTACGGCCAGTCACGTCACGTTCGAATCTTTGGCTTTAGCCTTCGACATTCATGAATTCTCGCGCCGCCGCTGGCACGGTTATCGAGGGGAAGTATCGCTTGGAGCGCGAGTTAGGCGCTGGAGGCATGGGTGCGGTTTGGCTAGCAACCCAGGTGATGGTCGACCGAAAAGTCGCGGTCAAGCTGCTCCACCCGGCGTTTCTCGATCAGCAAGATCTGCAAGCTCGATTCGAAGTTGAAGCCCGCGCCATCGGAAGGCTTAACCACCCAAACTGCATCACCCTGTTCGATTTCGGGTTCTCGCCCGATCTCGGCGCGTTCTACACTGTCATCGAGTACGTCAACGGCCAGTCGTTGGACAAGCGACTGGGCACCCTCATGCCCATCCCCGAGGTGATCTCGATCATCCGTCAGGTGGCTTTGGCGCTCGACCACGCGCATCACCAGGGGATCCTGCACCGCGACCTGAAGCCCGAAAACGTCATGCTCGCGCAAATGACCGACGGCTCCGAACTTGTGAAGGTGCTTGACTTCGGCATTGCCCGCATCGTCAAAGGCGACGCAGATTCGGAAGAGGCCCAGCGTATCACCAAAGCAGGCGAGGTCTTCGGAACTCCAGCCTACATGAGCCCCGAGCAAGCACGGTCAACCCGTCAGCTCGGACCTCCCGCGGACCTCTACGGCCTCGGCGTCATGTTCTACGAGCTCGTCGCGGGCAAACTGCCGTTCTTTTCCAACTCGGCGTTTGACCTGCTCATGATGCACGTGACCAAACCCGTGCCGCCCATCACGCGCAGCGACGTCTCAGACGACCTCAAAGCGATTATCCTCAAACTGCTGGAAAAAGAACCCGAGAAGCGGTTCCAGACGGGGCGTGAGCTCGCCAAGGCGCTTGATACGGTGACTGGCTCGCCTTCGACTGACGAGCTCGTCATGTCCGCCTCGCGGGCGGCCACGGCACCGATTCCCACCATGTTGGGCCTCGACGAGCCCGCCTACGCGAGCCCCAATGCTTCTGCCGAGATTCCAACGACCACCTACGAGCGGTACGTTCAGGTCACCGAGCCGCCTCCGGCCAAAAGCAAGGCGCCCATCCTCATCGGAATTGTAGGCGTGCTCTCAATCCTTGCCGTCATGGCGGTGATTGTTTGGGCCGTTGAGAAGCCCTCAACCCCCGAAACCGACACGCCCCCCATTCAAGAGACCATCGCCGAAACGGCACCCAAAGACGACGTCGTCGCCCCTGCGAACCCGGCGCCCCAAGAGCAACACGACGCCGGCACGGACGCGTCCACCGGCGATGTCGGAGCTCCAGATGTTGCCGAACCGCCTCCGGAGACCAAACCGGCGGTGACCACGAAAAAGCCAAAGAAGACCACAAAGCCGGAGAAGGCCCCGGATCCAAAGCCCATCAAGCGCGATTTTGTGCGGGTTCCGCTTGAGACGGAGCCCGAACGCAAGACGCCCAATCTCCGTCCCTTTTAGGGGGTTTGCTTGACGCGGCCTCGGGTGTCGGAATAATGCAGTTCTGTTTCTGCTATTCCGAGGCCCGTTTTGTCCCACAGTTCACTCATCGCGCGACTTTTGTTGGTTGGAGCCCTGAGTTTGGCTGCTGCCCCCGTGTACGCGCAGTCGAACGAGGATCGCGCCTTCACGCTGGCATCCGAGGGAGCTGAGCTTTTCGGCCAAGGCAGTTATCGCGAGGCCGCCCAAAAGTTTGAGCAAGCGTATGGATTGGTGCGTGACTCGGTCTTGCTCAAAAACCAAATCGTATCGCTTTATAAGGCCGGCGACTGCGCCTCGGCCCTTGACTTGGCCTACACGTACGACATCTCGTACAGGGATGCGCCGCAGAATGACAAGGAAGACGTCCGGCGTGTGCGTGTGGATTGCAACCTCACGGCGGCTGAGACCGCGCTCGATTACGGAAAAACGGACGTCGCTAAAGAATCAGCCGACCGCGCTGAGCGCATCGGTGTGCTCGGAGACGAGAGGGCGCGTCTTGAGAAGATCCAACAGCGGTTGACAGAAAAACCCAAGACCTCCGAGCCGCCTGAGTCCGCGGTGGCACCCAGCGACGACCCGAACGGTTGGCGACCAATCGTGGGGTTCTCGTTGTTGGGTGTGGGAGCCGCGACCGCGGTGGTGACCGGTGTGCTCCATCAGCAGAGCATCGCAAGGGCAGATGAGCTCAACTGCGGCGCCGGTGCGTGCAACGACGAGCAACTTAACGAATACAACGACCTCGCCAACTCCGAGGGAGTCTACGTCGCGGGCTACGCCGTGGGTGGCGCACTGCTTCTTGGCGGCGCGGGGTTGCTCATCTACCACTACGCCATCGATGATGCCGGCGAAACAGCGGTGCTCCCCATGGTCGGTACTGACAGCGTCGGTGCTACCCTTCACATCACATTCTGATGGAGCACGTTCGTTTCCTTGTCGTGGCGCCGGCATGACAGGCCTGGCGTTTGCCCACTTTATCGGTTCCGACGATGTGCTCATTTTGGAGCAATCCGATGAGATTGGGGGATGGTGTAAGACCGTCCACCAAGACGGCTTTGTCTGGGATTACTCCGGGCATTTCTTCCATTTTCGCGACCCTGATATCGAAAAACTCCTCGTCGACCAGATGCCTGAGGGCGAGGTGGTATCGGTCGCCAAAGATTCACGAATTCTCTACAAAGGGGAGTTTGTCGATTTCCCGTTTCAAAAGAACATCCATCAACTTCCTCATCAGGAGTTCTTGGAGTGCCTTCACGGCTTGGTCTTTCGCCCCCCGGCCACCGACAAGTCGTCATTCAAAGACATGCTCTTTGAGAAGTTCGGGCATCCAATCGCGAACAAATTCCTAATCCCGTATAACGAGAAACTTTACGCGTGTGACCTGGATCGTTTGGACCGTGACGCCATGGGGCGATTCTTCCCGCATGCGTCGCTTGAAGACATCGTCCAAAACTTCGTAGCCGCCGATAATCGCTCTTACAACAGCACCTTCACGTATCCGCGTAACGGCGCGATCATGTACGTCAGGGCCCTTGAGAAGCTTGTTCCGGAAGGGTCAATCGCCCTTAACGAGGGCCTCGTCTCCGTCAACATGAACACCAAGCGCGCGATCACGAATGCCGGTCGTGAGATCTCGTTCGACTTCTTGATTTCATCCGCCCCCCTGCCCGCCTTCTTGGATTTGTGTGACGTGCCTTTCGATACGAGCGGCCTATCGTGGAACCAGGTCCAAGTCTTCAACCTAGGGTTCGACACCAAAGGCCTCCCCGATGTCCATTGGGTCTACGTCCCTGACCCGAGAGTTTCGTTCTATCGGGTGGGCTACTACGACAACATCATGGGCGACGCGCGCACGAGTCTTTACGTAGAGCTTGGGTTCGACCGGCACGATGTCCCCAATCCTGCGGACCTGTTGCCGGTCGTATTGAAAGATTTGCGAGCAACGGGACTCGTTATGCCCCACCAGCAACTTGTTTCGTCCCACCAAGTCTTGCTCAATCCCGCGTACGTTCACATCACGGAGCATTCCCGTAAGCTTTACGGCGACGTATCACGCCAACTGGCCACCCGTGGCGTCTTTTCAATCGGCAGATACGGCGGCTGGACGTACTGCTCCATCGAAGACAACGTCATTGAGGCGCGTGAACTCGCCAGAATGCTCGCTCCCTTCGTCTAGCCAAACCACAAGGTCGCGAGCGCCAAGTAAAACGCGACTGAGAAGACATCGACCGTCGTCGTGAAGAACGGCCCCGTGGCCAGCGCAGTATCAAGCTTCCATCGCTCAAAGAGCAGCGGAACGAACGCGCCAAAGGCTGACGCCGCGACCATCGTGCACGACACCGCAGACCCCGTAACCAGCCCGAAACTCAGGGCGTCGCTTTTGGCAAGGCCGCCAATCGCCTGCAGATAGAGACCGCCGAGCAGCCCCGCGACCACGCCGTAGAAAAGCCCACACACGAGGGCGATCACCACCTCTCGGCCGACCACGCGCCCCCAGCGACCAAAACCCATTGGGTCCATCGCCAAGCCACGGGACGTCAGAGTCGACGACTGCACACCAATGTTTCGCGACAGACCCAACACCATGGGTACGAAAGCGACCAGAAGCATGGACTCCACCAAGGTCTGCTCAAAGCGCGACACGATGAACACTCCGGCGGTGCCCGCAAGGAAACTGGGCATCAACCACGGCAGGCGAGATCGCGCGGAAAGCAGCGGCGAGCGATGAAGACTGATGTCTTGCTCACCGGCACCAGCCATCTTCAGAAGGTCCTCGTTGGCCTCAAGGCGGATCACATCGATGATGTCATCGACCGTTACGATCCCGACCAATTGGTTGCTGTCGACCACCGGCAGCGCGAGTAGGTTGTACCGGGCCACTAGGCGAGCGACGTCCTCTTGGTCCGTGCTGACATCGACACGCACGACCTCGCGAATCATGAAATCACGCAACGCCCTGCCCGTCGGTTGCTGAACCAACTCCCGCAGGCTTGTGACCCCCACCAAGTGATCGTGGTCATTGATGACGTAGATGTAGAACACAATCTCGGAATCTTCGGCTCCACGCTGAACGATCTTCACCGCTTCGCCCGCCGTCACATCTTCTTTCAGCGCCAGGTAATCGGTGACCATGAGGGCACCCGCAGACTCCGGGTCGTAGCCCATCATAGAAGTCGCTTCTGCGTGGTCCTCTGCGGGCATCGCCTCCATCAAGCGGTCTTTTCGCTCGTTCGGTAGAACCTGCAACAAGTACGTGCTGTCGTCAGACGGCATCGCGTCAAGCAACCGTGACAATACGTCGTCGCCTAGGTCTTGCAGAAACTCCTCGAGGAGAGTGGTGTCGAGCTCGGAGACCATCTCCGCCCGCTTTTCGTCGTCATCGATGGACTCGAAAACGGCGAGGCGTTGGCCGACCGTGAGATTTCCAAAGAGATGCGCCAATTCGGCAGGATGCGTTCGGTTGACCACACGGCTCAGCTGTTGCCCACGCTCGGCGCGTGTCAGCCGTCTAATCGAAGCTAAGAGGACTTTTTGAGCGTCGCGTTCCATGGCACCGCCGGGAACGAACAGGGGATTTTAGCGCTTTGACGCGTCGGGGCGTTCCAACAACCAACGTGTCTCTTTGACGTCTTGCTCAAGTTCCCATGCTTGACTGTTCGTCTGGGGAAACTGTGCAGGATCTTTTGCGGTCGCACGGGTTCCCGAGAGTAAGCTCGCGAACAAGACCACGCCTGCCACCACCAACGCGAGGGCAAAGAGATGGGTTGGCTTGACCACATTGGCCCACGACTTTGCAGTGCTTGGAGTGGTTGAAGCAGGACTCTCTGGGAGCGCCACGGAGCGCCGAATCTCGCGGCTGTCCATCGCATTTGCGAGGTTAGCGGCGCGTTCGTACGAGCGCACAAGCGATTCCGAATCCAACCCCAGCTCTCTTGCGTAGTTCCTAAGGTGGCCGCGAACAAACACATCTGCCGTGAGTTCGTCAAATCGGTCTTGCTCCAAATGAAGCAAGATCGTCCGGGGGATACGCGTCATCGCCGCGACTTCAGCCAACGTGAGTCCACGCGTTTCGCGTGCTTCTTTCAGCATTGTGCCGGGCGATTTCATCGGAATCCTCGCAGCTCATCGTCGGTGCGCAAACACCACTCATTGGGAACTGTGGTGTTCTACACGGTTCGCGGGGGTTTGCAACCCAAAAGTCCGCCCAGCATTGGCCTATACCGGTTGTTTTGCTCTCCTCAATCTAGCGACTTCGATGAAAAGCGTCAATTTTTTGTCACTCATCCTAAGTCCGCGCAGCAAGCCACAATGCGGCCTTCATACTTGACACCTCCCCCTCGGCACTGTTAGCTATTTCGCAAGTTTGCCATTGCCCCAACGACCGCTTGTTTTCTACCTGCGAAGCGATCCTGCGAATTTCGTCGGGGCAAAAAATGGAGTCTTTCATGCGCTTTCGAATGCCTGTGGTCACTGGAATTGTCGCGCTCGCCGGTTTGCTTAGTTCTGAAGCAATGGCGGCGGAATTCACCGATCTCCTGGATGCAGCCGACAATTACGACGACCTCGTTGATGACACCTACGACCCGTTCGACTTCAACATCGAGCCACGGCTGCGTTTGGACTTCGAATCGGCAACCATTTCACGCGAGGCTGCCTGCGTGCCCACCGAAGCCGATTTGGTCGGCCAAGCCGCCCAGAACAACCCTCGGCTCGTGGTCGACCGTGGCCGTTGCGCAGAGCCGCAGCTCATCTCCAACAAAGAGATCGACTACAAAGGACAGACGACTGCGCTCGACGTCACGCTTCGGGCGGGGATTTACAAGGACCTCGAGTTCAAGCTCAACGTTCCCTACGTGATTGGCTCGACGTCCGGGGTAAAATTTGCGGATGGCGTCAACCCGACCAACTCATCGGTCAACCCAGATGATTCGGTCGTGAACACCGCAGCGCGTCGCGCGTTCGACGCCTCGCCGGGTGCAAACAACGTTGGCAATCTCGACCTCTTTACTGGGCATCGTTTCTTCAACCTCTCGAACGACTACCAAGAGTACGAACGAAAAGGGTTTGCCGATCCAACGATTTCCCTTGAGTGGGCACCGTTCAATGACGAGCGCGACGATACCAAAGCGACCTTGCTCTTGGGCATGGCGTACCAAATGCCCATCGCCCCGGTAAAGGAAGCCGGCAACTCCGATGTGGGCGAAGGCGTCCACAAACTCTCGTGGAGATTTGCGTCATCCAAACGCTTTGACTGGATCGAGCCTTATTTTGGTTTGCAATACTTCCTGCCACTGCCCGCCACGGACTCCCCCATTCGACGCGTCGACAAAGCCAACAATGGGCAGGTGTTCGCAAAGCCACCGCAGTCCGGCGAGATCACCGTGGGCACCGAGTTCATCCCGTACGAGGACGCACGCACTGGCGCGCGCTACGGGATCGATCTTCGATTCACCTTTGGCTACACCAGCGAAGGTCGCGACTACACACCCTTGTTCGACCACTTCACGAACAGCGAGTGCAACGGCAAGACGTTGGCAAACGTGCTCCCCGAGTTTGATGCAAACGGCAATTTGAGCAATCCCGCAGATGTCGCGTGTTCCTGGATCGTGCGTGCGCCAGGAAACGCGCAGCCGCTGCCCATCTACGACTTGGCCAACGCGGACGATTCGCCCTGGTCAACAGACGGCATCATGACGGTGGAGAGCTACGCCACGTTTAAAGGCATGCTTGGTTTTTATCTGCAGCCCACACGATACTTTCAGTTGAAGGCGCAAGCACAATTGGCCAACCAACAGGAACACTACCTCACCAACGCGCGTACCGGGCGCGATGCGGCAGACAATCTTGAGGCCACACCTGACGGCACGGTTGACCTTGAAGGGCCCGATGCGGCGATCGAGAAGAACCCCGTCTTCAACGCAGCCTATGATCAAACTGGAAATCGTTTCCGAATCCAGAGCTTCAACACGTGGACCATTCTGGTCACCGCTGCGCTTCAGTTCTGAGCTTTGATGCTCTGCAGCACGCTGTAGGCGTCGCTCTTCGCGACGCCCAGCAACTGACTCGCGATCGCCTTGACTTGCTGGGGGGAACAGCCGGCATCGTCGAGCACCTTGACCAAACGCTCCAGTGACACCGTTTCGTCTTTGGTCTGAGCGGACGCACCCACAACCACAACACATTCGCCCCGAACACGGTCCCTGCTGCGAAACGTTTCCAAGACGTTCGACGCGGGCCCGTGGACGTACTCTTGATGCAGCTTGGTCAGCTCTCGCCCAACGAATACGGGCTGATCCGGACCACACACGTCCGTGACGTCGGACAGCGCGTCGACCAATCGATGCGGTGCCTCGTAGAAGACCCACGTGAGCCCCATCTTACGGTGGCGTATGACCTCAGCCTGCCGGGCTGCAGACTTGGCCGGCAAGAAACCCGCGTACACGAACGACTGAATGGGAAGCCCCGATGCCACCAAGGCCACGATCGCGGCATTCGCCCCTGGAAGCACATCGAACGAGATCCCCGCCTCCGCGGCTGCTCTGACAATCCGAAAGCCGGGGTCGGCAATACAGGGCGTCCCAGCGTCGCTAACCAATACGACGTTCTTCCCCTCTCGAACCGCGTCCAGAAGGGACACCACCTGAGATTCTTCGTTGTGGTCGTCAAGACGCCACAAGCGCGGGATGCCGTCGGTCCGGGCGATCCCGAGCAACTCAAGCAGCTTTCCTGTGACTCGCGTGTCTTCACACGCGATGACGTCGGCGTTCGCCAAAACCTCCCGCTGTCGTTCGCTTGCGTCACTCAGATTGCCAATGGGCGTGGGGCATATCGTCAACATCACCGACTCCAAAACAACAAAGGCTGCCCGAAGGCAGCCTCTTGGCTGTGCTCACACACCGATTAGCGGTTTTCGATGGAAAGTCCAAGCTGACGACGCAACTCGAAGTATTCGTCGGAGATTGAGAACAATACCATTTCGCGAATCTTCTCTTTGATCGATGTCTTCCCGATGGGGTTGAGATCGTTCTTGATGCAACTCGCAGCTTGTTGCAGGTCGCCGCACAGCAGGAGGCCGACGCGTGATGCCGTGTGGTCGACAGCAGACAGCCACTCGGAGAGGTTCGGATTCTCCTTCTTGGCAAGGTACTGTTTCATGAACTTCGACAGCTGCATCAGCATGGGCCCGGGGATGCGTTGAATCTCCCTGATCCACACTTCGCCCTGCTCGCCCAGACTCGGGCCGATCCCCAAGCTGGGATCAGTGATGTGCATTGCCGCCATGAAGAACAATTTCAACACTTCCGTTGGGAATGGCGTGGACGCCAAGTAGTGCTCGGGACGCGCCAAACACAACTGGCGCGACACCGTAAACGCCAGCTCGCGGTCCGACTTGCCCTGCATCATATCGCCGCCAATGACAAACGCAGGCGGCTCAACGTTCCCGTTACGCATTCCAAGTGCTTGGTCGCGTCGCAGGTAGAGCGCTGGCGCCGGCATGATGGCTTGGGTGCGAGCCGAGTAGCTGTAGATCTTGGTGAACATCAACTGTTCATCTTGACTCAGCAAGTCCTTCTTCTTGTGCAGGCCCCACTCCTTGATGTCGCTCGCATACGCGGGCCGCAATCCCTGCCCCAAGATCGACATGATGAAGCTAATCAGCATGTCCTGCTCAGGGTGATAGACCATCTTGATCAGCTCTTGGTTGAGCTGCCCCTTGGCCAAACGCAGGTTCTGACCCAGGTACTGCGAGTAGAACTTCTGCTCCTGTTCGTTGGCGTTCTGGAGGAACACCAACGCGCCCGACATGCACCAAGCTTTGTCGTACTCTTTCTTCTGCATGTACGACTTCCACAACGCGCGGTAGCTGTCGATGCGGAAGGGGTCGAGCTTGATCAGTTCCTTGTGCTGTGTGATCGCGCCGTCGGGATTGTCCTCCGAACGCTCGTACAGCTCAGCCAAGATCAGTCGAAGTTTCTCGTCCTCTGGCTTCAGGCCAACCGCCGCCTCATAGGCTTGGATGGCGCTCTTGAGGTGCCCCAGACGGCTTCGGTAGATCTCGCCGAGGTTCTGCCACAGAAGGGTTTTGATGCCCTCCATCGACCCGTCATCGTTCTCGGCCACACGACGCAGCATGCGGCGGTAGGCACGCTCAAGGTCCTTCCAGACTTTCTCTTCGGTGAGAATTCGGTCGATCGCCTCGAACGCTTTGAGCATCCGGACGTCGGAATCCAACGCTTGGTCGAACACATTGACGGCTTCGGTGCGGTCGCCAATCTCGTCACGCAAGATCACGCCGACGGTGTAAAGGTACTTCGACTTGCGGCCCCCGTCGGTCTCCATCGAGATCAAACGGTTCAACATGTCGACGGCCTCGGTCCACTGGCGCTGCTTGGTGAAGATGTCGAGAAGCTTGCGAAGGATCGTCACCGAGTCTGGCTCGATGTCTAACGCCTCCAAGTACGCTTCGGTCGCAGCACCCGAATCGTTGAGCTTGCTCAACCAGATGTCACCAATGCGCACCAAGTTCGCGAACCGAATCGTGTCCTGACCCTCAGCCTGTGTCAGCGTTCGCAGCGTTTGCACCAGCTCACGCCAGTTCCCCTCAGCTTCATAGTTTTCCGCCAACGACGTCAGGGCCGGTACGAAGTAGCCGTCAAACTCCAGCGCCTTCTGGAAGAACTGAATCGCCTTGGGACGCTCGCCCACGCGCTGCTTGATGTCGCCTGAGCGCAGATAGATGTCCCGAAGTTCGTCTGGCTCCAAAGTCGCAGCATGGTTGAACGCGAGCGCTTGGTAGATCTTGAACGACTGGTCCCAGTCGCCGCGCCGGTACAAAAGCTCGGACAATCCCTTGAGGGTCTCAGGATCGGTGGGATCCATCTCGTAGGCTTGCCGGAACGATGCAAGCGCTTGCTCCTCTTGGCCCAACTCCATGGCAACGCGCGCCATCTGCACGGAGCGACGGTGCATGTCTTCGGGGTCACGTTCGGCGCGGCGCTCGAGCACTTGAATCAACAAGGGCATCGCGCGTTCCCAACGCTTCTCGTTGATGTACATGTCGATGAGAGGTTCGGCCGCATCCAGTACGGTTGGATCACACTCCAACGCACTCTCATAATAGTGGGTCGCCGAGACGCTGTCGTTGAGCTCGCGATCGTACACCTTTCCGATCTCGCAAAGGTACTCGGCCTTGGCCTTCAAATCCCGTGCGACACCTTCGGCGTGCTTCAAGATTCGAATGACGCCCTGGAAATCTCCACGACGAGCGTACAAATCGCGCAAGGCGAAGATGCTCGCGTCGTTCGACGGCACGAGCCCCAGCGCGGTCTGATAGACGCGCTCCGCCTCCACGTCATCCTGCAGATTGGCTTCATGCATGAAACCAATTCGGTTCAAGATCTGAACCTTCTGCTCTGGGTCTGCCGTGAAACTGGCCTCTTCGTTGAGCGCCTGCACCGCGCTATGCCAATTCGCGGTCTCGTCGTAGAGGTCCGCCAACGCTCGCCACACCGACGGCTGTTGGCGGATCACAGCGAGCGAGCGGTTGAACGCGTCAATCGCCGCGTTCGGGTCGGAAATCTGGTCGCGCTGAATCTCGCCCAGCTCGTTGAGTGCACGAACCTGCGCGCCCACGTCGTTTGGCGTCGCTTCAGCGTGGCGTTGAAGCACCTCGGACAGATCGAACCAGTTCTCTTGCCCACGATAAAGCCGCTCAAGATTCTCGATCGCCCCCAGATGATTGGGGTCGACCATCAGAATGTTGTTGTAGGCTTCGATCGCCGAGTTGATGTCCTCAAACTGATTCTCGTTCAGAGATGCCATCTTGCTATAGATCGCAAGTTGCTCACTGGGCTCGTGTGTCAGTTGAAGTTGTTGCTCATAGACGCCCAACAGCTCGTGCCAGTTTTGCGTTTGAATGAACAAACGCTCCAGCTGCACCAAGCTGTCCGTATGCCCTTGGTCGACCTCCAAAATCTGCTGGTAGGTCGCGATCGTTTGCGGAACATCCTGCAAACGCTCTTCAAGGACCTGAGCCATGCGATAGCGAATGGCGACAATCTCGTCTGGATCGTAAGTCGCAGATGCCTTTTGACCGAGCACGTCGACGAGCGACTGCCAGCGATCGTAGGCCTCAAAGATTCGCTCCAAGCTCTCGATGGCGAGGATGTCCGACGGGTCAATCCGCAAGATCGCGTTGTACGCCGCGATCGCGTCATCCACCTGCCCCATCTGCATTTCGTAAAGCTCGCCGAGCTTTCGCCACAGCTCTATCTGCTCATCGGGGTCCGTCGTCAGTTCGACGCGTGCCCGCAGGATCTGGGCAAGCTCCGCCCACGCCCCGATCTGGCGATAAAGCCGCTCAAGGATGTCCATCACCTCGACGTTTTCGGGCTCGATGGCCAGTGCACGCTGCAGGTGGTAGACGGCATCGTCGGGAAGGCTCCATATGGTCGGATTGCCACAATCCGACCTTCCTGGAGGTCCGCGACCTCAGGCGAATCCGGCAACTCACTGAGTACCTTCTCGACCTCCGCCACCAAATCGTTCCACTGCCCTGTATGAGCAGCCAGACGCTCAAGTTCAACGAGCAAACTCTCGTCTTCAACCGTGTCCGTGCGGAACGCCGTTACGAGCACCAAGAAGGCACCCTCAAGCTGCTGGAGTTGCTCCTCGAACACCCGAGCCGACGCCCGACGCGCCTCAAGGAACATCTCGGCGTCGTGTGCGTTGTTGTCCGCGCGATCCAAATACAGGGTCGCCAGCGCCTGGAACGAATCGATCGATGCGATCTCGCGATAGATCGACTCAAGCGCCGCCCCAGCTCCCTCGTGAAGCGGGTCGATCTCCAAGACCAGCTCGTAGTAGCGCGCCGCGCGGGCACGATCGAGGATCTTGTTCTCCCAAATCTCGGCGATTCGCAGCAAAAGCTCGATGCGCCCGTCCGCGTCGGTCACGCGGTCGAGCTTCATCTCAAGGATTTCGGCCGCGTCTTCCCACTGACCTTCGGCAAGGAACAAGCGCTCAAGGCTCTCCAAAGCGCGGGAGTGACCCGGCTCGTGTGCCAGCACCTGTTTCCACGCTTGGATGGCCTTGTCAGTTTGCATCAGAGTCTCACCTTGGATTTCACCAAGCTGCTCCCAGTAAACCAACATATCCGACGCGGCGACCTCAGGATGTTCGATGAGCCGGTAAAGAATCGCGGCGAGCTCACTGAACTCCGCTGCATTCATAAGAAGTTGGCGCATCGCGACCAAGCCCTTGAGGTGGTACGGGTCGATCTCAAGCACTTGTTTCCATGCATCGATCGCCTGCGCGTCGTTGCCTAGGCGCTCTGACCAGATGATCCCCAAGCTCTCGTAGAGTGGCAGCTGGTCATCAGGCAAAAGTGTCAGCTCCACTTCACGCTCAAGAATGCCGACTAGGTCCGTCCAACGCTCTCCCTCAATGTACAATCGACGGAGTTGTTGGAGCGCCTCAAGGTCATCGTCACGCATCTGCAAAACGCGATTCCACAGGTCGACCGCGTCGTCCTTTCGATCGAGCATCTGCTCAGCGATCGCCGCCATCTGCCCAAACAGGTTGGCGCGTTCCTCTGGATCGTCCTGCGCCTCAGCGTCACGCTCCATGACGTCATACAAAGCGTCCCAGCGCTCAAGCTGGTAGAAGATTCGCTCAAGGGCTTTCAGCGACTCCATGTGACCAGGCTGAATGTCCAGAATCGTCTGGTAGGTAGCGACCGCATCATCAAGCGCTCCAAGCTGGGCTTGATAGAGCTGCGCCAGCCGGAAATTCAGAAGGACAATCTCTTCCTCATCATAGGTTCCGGCAATGCGGCGTCGAAGAATGTCCGCCAGCTCCTCCCAACGACCCTGGTGTTCGTAGATACGATCCAGCGCCGTTAGGGCCGCCGGCTCGGAGTCATCGAGCGCCAGTACGTTGAGGTAGGACTGCTCCGCCTCGTCGATCAGGCCAAGCTGCTCGTCGAAGACGCCTGCAACTGCCAAGTACAGACCGGAAGCGGCTTCGTCAGTGACTTGGGGGCTGTCCAACGCGTCAAGCAGGAGCTGCGCACCCGCACGCCAGTTGCTGGTTTGACCCGAAAGACGAAGGACTTCCGCGATCACGGTCTCGTCCTCGGGTTTCTCAACCAACGCCTTTCCGTAGGCAGCCAACGCGCTCTCTGCATCTTGGAGCTCATCCAAGAATGTCTTGGCAACCAGCATCCAGATGTCGAAGCGCTCACTGGGGTCTTCGAGCAGCTCAAGGCGCTGCACATAAATCTCCACGAGCTTCGAGTGCTGACCCCGACTTGAATAGAAGGGTTCGAGGATCGCGGCGACTTGCTGAACCGCCTGACCGGCCATGAACATCTGCTCAAGGCTTGCGATCGCATCAGGGTTCTCGGGGTCGTCGAGGAGGATCGTTTGATAGATCTCCAGCGCGGATGACTCATCTTCAAGCGCCGTCTGATACAGCTGCCCAAGCCGAAGGCGCAACGCCAACACCTCGTCAGCATCCGTCGTGTTCAGGATGCGTGTGCGCAGGATCTCGGCAAGCTCAAGCCACTGCCCCTCTCGCTGGTACAGACGATCGAGGGCGGCGATGGCCACCTCATCGGTTGGCTCTCCCTCGAGCACACGGTTGAAGCGACCAATGGCCGACTGCGCGTCCTGTAGTTCCTCTTCAAAAATACGCGCGACGCGAATCTGAAGAACGCGGATCGACGAGAACTCCACCAGATCTTGGATGCGTTCATCGAGGCGCTCCACAAGCGCTTCCCAAACGTCAAGCTGGGCGGCGAGTTGCTCCAACTTGTTCAACACGTCGGCGCGAACGGCGTCAATGTCCAACGCCTGTGCGTACGTCGCAAACGACGAAGCGGAGTCTCCAAGTCGGTGCTCGAAAATCTCACCAATCTCCCAATGCAACTCGAGCTTTCGCTCGACATCATCGGTGGCCTGATTCAACAGCCGATAGACGTGGATCAACTTCTCCCACTCGCCGGCGTCGCGATAGATGGGTTCCAACACTTCGGCGGCCAAAGCCTCGCTCTCACCGCGCGAAATCATGCCCTCAAGGGCCTCCGTCGTGGCGGCGTGGAATGGGTCCTGCTGCAAAACGTCGCGGTATGTGTCGATGGCCTTGATGGGGTCGAGAAGATGAGTCTCCCAGAGTCGCCCGATGCGATACTTGAAGCTGTTTGCCTCTTCCGCGGTGGTCGCAAGGGTCAGCTCAGCATCGAGCGTCTCAAGCAGCTCATTCCACTGTTCTGTCTCCTCAAACAACTGATCGAGCTGCATCCACGCAGCACGCTCCGAAGGATCGATCTCGAGCACCTTGCGGAACACGTCGATCGCATCGTGCGATTGACCCAACGCCTCCCGGTGGATCGCACCCATGGCGTAGAACAGGTCTTTGCGAGCATCCGACTCTGTCGAAAGCTCAACCTTGCGCTCGTATGTCTTGAGCAAGTCCTCCCACATGTCGAGATCCCGATACAGGACCTCCAACCGATCGATCGCGTGCAGGTCCGTGTCGTCGAACTCAAGCGCGCGCAGGTACACGTCGATGGCGTGTTCGGGCGACTCGAGGAACTCCTCGTACATCGTGCCCGCTTGGTGCATCAGGGCTTTCTTCTCATCGAGGTCCTCAATGATCTCGGCTTTCGCCGTGAGAACAGTCACAAGATGCGCCCAGTCTTGGGTGTTGCGATAGATTTCCTCAAGCTCCACGAGGCTCTCAAGGTCATCGGGAAAAAGGTCGATAACTTCGTGCAGGCGACGTGTCGCGTTCGCGTTATCGCCCAGCTCCGTCCGATACACCGTTGCAGCACGGCGCAACAAATCACGCTTCACGGCGGGTTCGGTCTGGGCTTCCGCTTCGCGCTCGAAGACCTCCACCACCGAGTCCCACGCGCCGAGTGCGCCGCCAATACGGTACAGCGCCGCCAGAGTCCGCTCATTGTCCACGCCATAATGCAGCGCCCGAGCGTACGTGAGGAACGCCTCGCCGGGGTCACCACCACGCGCTTCATGCAGCGCGGCGATGCGATGCAACAGATTTACCAGTCGCGAAGGCTCGTCCCCGGTTTCTACCTGAACTTCCAGCGCAGCGACCAGTTTCGCCCACTCATCCGAGTCGACGTACAGCGGCTCAAGAATTTCGCTGATGCGACCCCGTGGAGCACTTTGGTCATACATCAACCTCTCAAGTGCACTGAGCGCAACGGCATCAGTTGCGTCGGCGTCAAGCACCTCTTCGTACAGGTCCACAGCACGTTCCCACCGGCCCAGCCGTTGTTCCAAAACAGCGGCGAGTCGGTTCTTGACGTCGTTCTGCAATGACGCGTCCGACAGCTCGAGTTCCCGCTCAAGATTGGCGCCGAGATCCTCCCAACGCCCCTCGGCCGTGTACAAACGACTCAACGCCGAGATGGCATCAACGTTCGATGGATTGTCGGCCAAGATGCCAAGGTACAGATCGATCGCTTGGCCGCGATCGCCAAGCATCTCTTCCCACAGCAGGCCCATACGCGTGCGAAGCACCTCTTTGTCTTCGGTGCTCTGCGCAAGACCCAGCTTGCGGTCCAGAACGTCGCGCAGGGCGTTCCAGTCTTCCGTGCGCGTAAACAGCGTCTCAAGGTCGTTCAACGCCTCTTGGGACGTCGGATCGATCTTAAGAACGGACTCGTAGGCCTCCTGAGCACGGCCTGCGTCGTTCAATCGCTCGGCGTAAATGTCTGCGATAAGGTGCCAATACACCATCTGAAGGTCGCCGTCCGAGATGTCGGACACAACGTCCTCGTACAGACCCACCAAGCTTTCCCACGCGTCGATCGCGTCCGCGACCCGGTAGAGTTCGGCGCGAGCGTGCTCGTTCGTTGGGTCTGCCTTGATGATTCGACCGTAGGTTGCGAAGCACTGCTCCGGCTGCCCCAGCTCCTCGAGGTAGATCGATGCTATGCGTTCCAACAACGTAATTCCGCCGTCTTCAGCGGCACCCGCTTGGATGTTCAGCACACCAATCAAGTCGTTCCACATGCCGAGGAGCTCGTAGACTGGCTCCAACACCACAGCGACCGCCAAGCGGTGCTTGGTGTCGTCGAGCAAGCCCTCAATGGCCTCGCGGGCCGCTTGATGATTGGGCCGCCAAGCCAAAACCTGCGCGAGCGAGGCGTTGGCTTCGTCGAGTTCGCCAAGGTAGTTTTGACAGACAACACCCAACTCAAAACGCAGTTCAACCAACTTCTCGATTTCGTCTTCGTTGAAACGCACCGTGCCGGAGGCGGGTTCGGCGTCCAACACCATGTCCATGTCGTCGTCGCCGGGCAACAGCGCCTCAACGGCCATCAACGGCGCCGAGGCCGGGGGCCGTTGATCGGCACGCTTCTCAACAAGGTCAATCTCGCGACGAATGATCGACGCCAGCTCCTCCCATTGCGACTCCTGCCGGTAAAGCCGATGCAGCTCAACCAACCCAGGTTCGTATTCCGCGTCGATCGCGAGCGCTTCATTGTATTGCTGTATTGCGCGACCAACGTCTCCGGCCTGATTCTCAGCGATGAGCGCCATGCCAGCTAGAATCTTCACGCGCTCTGCCGGAGCATCCGTGAGTTCAATCTGGCGCTGATAGACCGCCATCAAGTCGTCCCAACGCGCTCCGCGTCGGTAGATGTCTGCCGTGGCCGACAGCGCGACCTGATTCTCGTCGTCAACGGCGAGCACAGCTTGGAAGTAGGTCAGAGCTTCATCGAGTTCATTCAGCTCTTCCGACAGCACGCGACCGGTTCGCAGACGGGTGCTCTCTATAAGCTCAAGTTCAAGGTCTCCCGTCAGCGCGGACTTGTAGAGTTCGACCACGTCGGCCCAGCGGTTGGCTGCGCCCGCGGTACGCTCCAGATCCTCCACAATCGCGTCCTGCTCAGGGGATTCAGAGTACGCGGCGGCATACCAGCTAAAGGCAGACCCAACGTCACCGAGCTCTGTTTCGTGCAACCTCGCCAACTTGAGCTGATAAGGCTGCCGTCCCTCAACGGAGTCGCGGTGCGACAAAATGATCTCGTAGACCACCTTGAGCCGCGCGGCGTCATTGGCCGACTCATAGATCGGCTCAAGCTCGAGGGCGGCGCCTTCATTGCGGTCATCGAGTTGGAGAACGCGCTCCAGATTTCGCTCCGCCCGGCTCGTGTCGTCCAGACGCTCCCGCCACGTGCGAGCAGCTCGGACCAGCAGTTCGATCTTCGTCCCATCATCCTTGACGGTGTTCGCCAGTGTCTCCAGCAGACGCACGAGCTCTGCCCATGCATCGCTCTCGCCGTAGAAGCTCTCCAGCTCATCCCAACGGCCGTTGTCGATGTAAAGGCGCTCCAACGACTTCCGCGCCTTCAAGTCATCGGGTGCGATCGCCAAAGCCGCCCGCCAGGTCCTCACCGCTGCGTCGAGATCTTCGAGCCGGTCACTGTACAAAGGCGCCAATTTGCCCAACAGCTTCAGCCGTGACTCGTCGTCGGTCTCGAGTTCGGATTTCGTCTGCAGAATCTCGGCGAGTGCTGCGTAGTCCTTTGTTTTCTCGTAGAGCTTTTCGAGCGCTTCAAGAGCGTCGGGGTCTTGCGGCGCGTGTTTACGTACCTCGATCCAAAGCTCGGCAGCCACCTCAGGCTTGCGAAGTTTGTCGGTGGCGAGATCCGCGACCAACTTCAGGCCTGCCGCCTTCTCCGCGGCGGTTTCAAACGTCTCAATCTCACGTTTGTGAACCTCGATCAGCTTCTCCCACTCACGGCGTTTCTCATACATGTCCTTGAGAAACTCGATCGCTTCCACGTTGTATGGATCGAGCTCAAGCACAGTCTCATAGGACTTGATCGCCTCGGCTTGGTTCCGGAATCGATCAAGGAAGAGTTTGGCGATGTGGCTGTGAATCTCAACGCGCGCTTCGTTGGTCTCTACCAACTCGGCCTTTGCCTGAAGCGTCGCGATCAATTCTGAGGAGCGATTGAGCTTGTCGTACAGCCCTACGAGTGCATCAAGCGCGGCGATGTTGCCCGGCTCGATGTCCAAGATCTCCTTGTACGTATTGACCACCATCGTGTCGTGATTCATCTCATCGCGATAAACAACCACCATCGCGTTGAGGATGTCCACGCGCTCTTCCATGTCGTCCGTGGCCGCGGCCTCGGCTTTCAGAAGATCGACGTACATCGGCCACTTGTCGGTGGCTCGATAGATTTCCTGAAGTCGAAACTTGGTGAGCTCGTCATCCTTGATTTGACGATCGAGACGGCGCAGAGCGTCCATCTCTTTATCAACGTCCCCGGTGGCACGCGCCACATCAGCCATCCGGAAGTAAACGAGACGTGCTTGCGCATCCTTGTCACCCCCATCCCACCGGGTCTCAAGCGTGCGCTGAAACTTACGCCAGTTCTCGGTACCCTCTTCGAGGTCCGCGAGCCACTGCTCGGCCGGTGCACCGAGGGCCTTGGCCGCTGCGGAATCCCTGAGCTGGACGATCAAAATCTTGGCTGCCAGCTCCTTGTTCTCGGTCTCTCCTGCCACTTCGCGCCACAAGGGTTCGTCGTCAAACAGGAAGCCAGACGAGGCGTAAAGCTCCGCCTCAACACCGGTCGCGAGCGCCTCGCGCCAAAGACGACGTGCTTCCTCCGACGTGCCGCGATGACGCGACCACAGGCGTGATGCCCGCTGAAGCGCGGCAGCCGATGCGGCTCCTTCGCTTCTTGAAGCGGTCGCGAGGTTTGCCGCAAATCGTGCATGCCAACCGCCCGACGTCGGGGTTGATGGCGCCGACGGTGTGACGAGGTCTTCCTCCGCTGATGCCACGGCCTCTTCTTCGCGCACCTCGGTGCCTTCGGACGGCTCGTCGAGCTCGTCGGGCATGCTTTCGCCATCGATCATTTCGGGGGTTGATTCAGCGTCGTCGGCTGCCGGTTCGTTCTCGGAAGCCTCGCCTTGCTCCACCCGTTCCTCGCCGTCGCCGTCAGCGTCGCTTGCTTGTTCTTCCCCGTGATCTTCGGCGGGCTCTTCCTCTTGCTCAGCGGCGGTGGCACTCTCCTCGTCCTCGTCGTCATCGACCGGCATCATCGCGACGCCAAGAATCGTCATGTTGCCGGCAGCTTCCTCGGCCTCACTCAATTCATCGTCGGCTTCCGACGGCTCTAACGTAGCCTCGATCGACATGGGCTCCACGTCGTCATCGCCCGGAACGTCGTACCCCAAAGACACAAGCGCTGCACGAGCACGAGCGTTCGAGGGATCGTTTTCGAACACGGTCGCGTAACACTGCGCGGCTCCGTCCACCTGCTCAAGGTGATCTCGGTAGACGTCACCAAGATCGAGCATCGCATCAAGCTGACGGGCCACATCGCTTGGCTCCTGAACTTCTCCATACAGGAGTTCGGCGTAGGTTCCCCAGTCCCCTTGGACTTTGGCGATCTCTTGGCGCGCCCACAACGCCGCATAGTTCGTTGGATCGAGGTCATGCGCCCACACAAAGGCGTTCTTGGCCTCGTCCATATCCTCGAACAAGCCTCGCAAGAGCTGCCCCATGCGAAAATACAGTCGGCTCTTGGCATCCGCAGTCGCCAAGTCCTCAACGGTGCTCCCAAAGTAGCCAAACAAACCTTCGACGTCTTCGGTCATCGCAAAGAGCAACAACTTCAGCTCGGGCCAGACCGCGGTGCCCTCGGCCAACGCTGATGCGCGATCTGAAATCGCACCGGCTCGCCCGCGTTCGCGCAACACCAGCAGCGCAAGGGCGCATGCTTCTGTCGCGAGGCGACCACCTAGCTCGCCAGGCCCTGACTCCTCAGCGCGCTCCATGAAGTCGTCCACAAGCGAGCTGGGGTTTCGTACAGTTGAATCAGGCGAGCTGCTGAACCCATTTGGTTCGGGTTGGACTCAAGTTCGGCGAAGTGATGCTGAAGCTGTGTTAGGCGATCCATCTCGCGATTCGTTCCGTGGCGGGGGCTGGGAATAATTCACTCGACACGTACCCTCACAAACGCGTGTTCATGAACGATGCCGTGTCGAGCAGGACTGATAGAACTTTATGTGCCGGGGCGCTGCGATCGTTCTAACACACGCTGAATGCGATCAGCAACGAGGGTCCGGCTTTGCAGAGGCTTACTTCTCCTCTTTTGACTTCTCTCGGATCTGTTGGATGAAGCCCTGCGCGGCGACAATCCGTGCCTCATCACGCTCGTAATCCGCGCGGGAGACGAAATCTTCAAAACCGCCAACCGCCTTCTCGGTCGCACCTTCGGCCATGTAGGCCACCGCGCGATTGAAGATGGCGGTCGTCTGACTTGGATCCGCCTCCAGCGCTTTTGTGAACGACGCTTCTGCCTCGGGGAACCGCTTCAGCTTCAGCTGAGCAACCCCCTGCCCACTCAGAAGGCGTGGCACGTTTGGATTATTCTCAAGGCCGTTTTGGTAGACCTTGAGCGCATGATCATAAAAGCCAAAGCGGTTATAAAGGTCACCCAAAGCATGGTAGGCGGCTCCCCCCAGGTCGTCGCGGTCCATCTTCATTCGGGCGTTCGCTTGAATCGACTTCGTGAATGCGTCGATCGCATCGGTATATTGCTTTTCTTCCTCCAGTGACAAACCCAACCGAAACCATGCTTTCGCAAAGTCGGGCTTCGCGTCGGTCGCCTTCTTCAGGTAGGCGATCGCATCGGCGTCCTTGCGCTGCTCTTGCAGAATAGACCCTAGTTGGTACGCAATCTGCGGATTCGCGTCATCACGGCTCATCGCCTCCCGATAGTTCTGCTCCGCGCTGTCGGGTTCGTTCAGTTTGCGATGATAGATCTGCCCCAGATAATAAGGAGGTTCCGCAAACTTCGGATCGATGGTCGACGCCTCCTTGAGGTGGCGCACCGCGTCGAGCGTCTGCCCGCTTTCAAGCGCCTCGAGACCCTTGTTCATTTCCGACACAGCTTCCGCGCGGTCCATGCTGTGGCACCCTGCGGACGCCATGACAAAGAGACACGTGGCTGCGAACCACTGTACGAGTACCGGCCTTGAGGTCATCACTCCAAATCCTCGACTCAGCGGACGACATGCGCCCATGGAACAGTTATTGAGAGCGGCATGATAAACCGCTCAGACGGGGGTGGCAACTTGCTTGGTGCCCCACGCAAAAAGTACCCCAGAAACGAAAAAAGGCCGCGATCTACGCGGCCTTTTGGACGTTTGTGCCCGCTTACGAGCTCAGGTTGAAGGGATAGTTTACCATCACGATGCCGCCGCCCTTCGGCTCGGGGAAGATCCAGCGCCGGATCTTGTCGGTCATGCAGCGCTCCACAGCGGCATTGTTCAAGGTCGATTCCTTTACAACAGCCGACACGACTGATCCTGTGGCTGAAATCGTGAATCGCACCGTCACACGGCCTTCCAAGCCCTTGTTTTTCTGCAGTTCGCCTTCGTAACAGAACTTGATCTCGCCGCGATGCTGTCGCACCACGCGACGAATGATCTCGCGGTCAAGTGACCCTTGTACCTGCGGCGCACCTGGCACGATCTTCGGAACACGACTGTTGCGTTCGCCAAGGTCTCCTGCGCCTTTGCCGTAGCCACCGCCTCCACGACCACCGCCGCCACGACCAGCCGTGCCCACGTTGGCCAGACCGATCCCGCGCTCGGAGATGCCGCCGCCGCCGCGACCCGCACCATTGAGACCCAGACCGCCAAACCCTTTCGACTCGCCGAACTCACCGCCGGTGAGGTTGCCGAGCGCGTGGATCGCATCGCTTCCAACGGAGGTATCTGACGAGCCCCAAGGACTGCTGACCATGAGCTCACCCGCGATACCAGCGTTCATCGCAACTTCGGTGTCCGCCGCGCGCTTAAGCTCAAGGTCTTCCGGATTGCGATCGCCCTTGATGGCGAGCTTCTTGTTGTCCGCCTCAGCGTCTTCCTTTCCGGCCTTGCCCTCTTCACCTTTGTGCTTGGCAGCGGCTTCTTCATCACCGCCATCGTCAAGCCAGTCCGGCTTTTCTTCCTCTTGTTGCTCAGGCTCGATCATCAACTGAACAAAACGGTCGTTCGCCTGGAACCCATCGAGGTCCAGACTGCGCGCGTTGTCCGGCATCGTCATTGCCAGAATCAAAAACAGGATATGAGCCGCGGCGCTCAGTGAAATATAGGGCAGCGGCGCAGTATCAAAGCTCGAGCCGCCGAAGGCCGCGAGGGGAACATCCGTGAAGTGAATCAAGAACGTGATGTCCCCGACGTCGATTCGAGCCGACACTCGCGAATCCAGTGTCAGAGACCCGCCGGATCCTGAACGCTGTGCGATGCCACGTTCAGTGGCCTCCTGCAGGCTGTACTGCTCATTCCCAACCTGAATGACACCCGCCATGCCGGACGTGAAGTTGAGGGTGTAACCGTTTGCGTACTCGACCAACGGGAAACGTTCATCGTTCACCGCTGGATCTTCAATCGTGAAATCGTTCTTGAGTTCCGCTGTGCCAATCGTGACGGTCCTCGGCTTGTCGTAGCTATTGACCACCAACACGTGGTCCTGCCACAGCATCGCGATCTCAAGCGTGTCGCCGCCGCGCCCTTGAAAGAAGGCATCCTGGAACACATCGGTGTCGCGGGTGGTGATCAGCCATGAACTCTCTTCACCAAGGCCCGCCGGCACATCGGCACTGCCGCCGTCTGTAGACACCCACTCGCCCGCGGGGTCGTAATACCCGTGGCTAACCGCCCACTGGCCAGCCTCATCGTAGTAGCCATACCCAAGGTGGTAATTCCCTGCCTCGTCGTAGTAACCCGGAATGTAGTTCCCGGCGTCATCGTAGTACCCCTGAAGGGTGTAAGGCTCCACCTGCTCGCCCGCCTCGGGGGCCGCTACCGCGGGCGCCTCACTCTCCGCAGCGGGCGCCACGGCCGCCGCTACGACAGGCACCGCTACCGGTGTTTCTGCCACCGCCTCGGATACGCGAATGGTCGTGTCACCGAACTGAAGCTCGTCGCCCGATGCGAGCACAGACTTCGTCACTTTCTCGCCGTTGAGAAAGGTACCGGTCGCGCTGCCAAGATCGATGACGCTGAAACTGCCGTCCGCGGCGCGTTCGATGACTGCGTGAATGCGCGAGACCTTTGGATCGTCGAGCCGCAGATGCGAGCTTGAGAGCTTTCCAACCTTGATCACGTCTTGATCAAGAGTCTCAGTGCGTACGACCTGTCCACCTTGGACGATCTCAAAATGAAGTGCGGAATTGCTCATCTTCTAAACCCAAATGCGTTTCGAAACGCGTGGTGCTGGCTGTCTTGGTCGCAGGGCGACCGATGCGTCAGATATCCTCGACCGACTTCAACATCTCAGGCACAAAGTCAGCTCGGATTTTAATCAGGCTGCTCGTCTTGCCGTGCTGTTCTGCATTGATGCTGGCCTCATCCGGCTTGACGAGATTCCCCTCGACGTCATCGGCGTCAAAGTCGTACTCCGTCTCTTTCTTGTAGACGACATTGTCACTTGTTCCTCCCATGGCCTCACCGGCCGAGGGAAGATCGTCTTGCGCAAATGCCACGGACGGCACCATCGCGAAGGCTATTAGAACAAGGAGCTGTTTCATGACCTACCTCGCTAACATGAGGAGCACATTGGGTACGACACGCGGAAATTCGAAAAGTTCCACGTCTCCTGATTTTTTTTCTCGCTAACAGCGTACCACACCGGAAAGGGCTGGCAAGCTATGGTCACTGGGCTGCGGGGGTCTGACCCTCAGCGGCCTTTGCTGCAGCGTCCGCCTTCGCCGCGTCCTCCGCTGCCTTAGCTTCCTCGGCCGCACGTTTCTCGTCTTCCGCCGCTGCCTTCATATCCTGTTCGATCTGAATCTTTTGTCGCCGGAGTTCCGGTACCTGCTCCGAGGTCACCTGCACCAGTTCTTGGACACGCTGAATCCGCTCATTGGCGTCGTTGCGAACCTCGGCGTCGCCCTTGCGATCGTAGGCGAGGAAATTGCGATAATGTTCGATCGCCTTCTCGTAGTGCTTGACCGCTTCCTCCATGTTCGCAACCGTCCAGTCCATCTGAGCAAGCGGATCTTCGGGAGAGTCACCGCGCCCGATACCGATCATTGCGTCTTGGGCCAGAATTTCATGCTCCATGATGCCCAGGTTGAACTGCACGTATGCGTTCTCAGGCTCCTTCGCCATGACCTCTTCGTACATCTTGCGCGCACCATCCAGATCGCCGGAACCGCGTTTTGCGACCGCGATTGAAATCTTGGCTTCCACGTTGTCGGGCTCCAGAGCCAAGACACGGTTGAACAGCTCTATCGCCCCCTCGTAGTTTCGGACGTTCAGGATGACCGCACCAAGATTCATCAGCGCTGCGACGTGATTCGGGTCGAGCTCTACAGCCTTCTTGAACTGGCGGATGGCTTCGGTGACATCGTTTTTGGCCAACCAGACCATCCCCATGATGTTGTAGATATCAGGTCGCGTGGCATCAATCTTTTCGGCATTCAGGCAAACCAGCAGTGCGACGTCATACGCTTTCATCGCATAGTACGTACGCGCGAGGTTCTCGTAGGCGCTGAGGTTCTGTGAATCGCCCGCGAGTGAGAGGCGCGCGTGGCGCACGGCGTTCTTGTAGTCCTGTTCGTTTCGAAAGTAGACGCTCAGGTTGCTGTGCGCCATCGGATTGAAGTTGTCTGCTTCGATCGCCCGCTGGAAGTACGAGCGCGCTTCGTCCAACTGATTTTGGTCCGCCTTCATCATGCCCAAGTTGACGTAGGCCGCGCCGAGCGCAGGTGAAACTTCCAAGGCTTTCTCGTAGGCGCTGATGGCATCAGAGTTCTTGCCGGCTTGCTCATTGACCACGCCAAGATTGAACCACGCCTTACCGAACCTAGGGTCTTCATCTACGGCGACCTCAAGGTAGCGCTGAACTTGGTCCAGCGCCTTTCCTTGAGACTGATCGTAAGCCACCACGGCGGCTTCAAAGCTCTTGATCGCCGCTTCGTTGGTCGTTCCCCCTGCCGGTTGTTCTTTGAGCGAACCGTCCTTTTTATCCGGGGATGCGGAGCACGCAGCACTGAACACCGAGAGCAGAACAAGAGATTTCAATACCTGTGTTTTCATCGACAACTCCTACTGCTGTCCCGAGTTCGGGGCTTCCGACGAACCAAAATCCGTCAGTCTGTCCTCGTCTTGCACCTGCTTGATGAACGGCACACGACTCAACCCACTCGCAAAGTGGTCCGGCTCGGCGCGCAACTCCGAGGGACGCCGGTATTCTTTCGGGCGAAGCTGCGCCAGCGCAACCTCGGCTCGCTTGCTGTACTGGTTGAACCAACTCTTGTCCTTCGCGATGTCGAGTGCGCGCTTGTACGCGTCCACCGCGAGGTTCTCGACCTGGCTCGCGTTGTCCTCCAGAATGCCGCGATAAATTTCTTTCTGGTCGTAGGACAAACGAGCGGGTGGCGGGCTCTTCCGGATGTTATCCGCCAGATCCTGAAACCCTGCGCCAATTCGATACAGGGCCGCAATAGCCCAGTCGGGACGACCAAACAGAATCACACTCTCGAAGACTTCCTTCGCCTCGGCGGCGACTTTCAACTTCTCCTGCATCTTCTTCTTCAGGACTTTCTCGTTCGGCGAGTCCAACGTCACCTTTGTCATGGACTCAAAGACTTCTTCACCGAGCATGAATTTCGCCTGAGCGGCAGCATCACGCCCCGTGGTCATTGCCTCTTGGTCGGCTTTCGAAAACTTGTTGAATTCTTTCAGCGTGGTGTTGAACCAGCCTATCGCCTTACTGCGATTCGATTTGCCACCAAGGTTCCAGTAGTACAGACCAATCTTGACGTGCGCTTCGAGGTAACGATTGTTCGGCCCCTTCTTGCCATAGCGCTTCAGGTAGCTT
>JAWKQR010000007.1:0-212339 GCA_041390025.1 bacterium | reverse complement strand
TGGACCTTCGCGCGTAATCACTGCAGTCGCGCGATACGACTCGGTGACGTAAATCTTAAGGACATCCTTTTTCTCGAAGTAATTCGAGTCCAGTGATTTTCCAAATCCCGTCTCAAGAAGGTCCCGCATTCGCTCAAGGTCGACGCCGTCCCAGCTCGTGAATTCAAGGACGCTCTCGCCGCGCTGGATAAAGGTCCCGGCGCCGCGATGGGTAAAAAGTTCGCGCGCCAAATCACGCGCGGAGGTGATCGACACCGACGACGCGAGCGGCAAGCGCTCCAGCAGCTCCCGAATCTCGCGAAGCTTCAGCCGCATGCCTGAATGCACCCACTCTTGGCTCATCAAGCGTTCGTAATCTTCCGAGAGATTGATCGAGTTGATGACGTTGTTTTGACCATCGAGCATCCCGCCCGTCGGCGTGAGGAACACGATCTTGAAGGGTTGAATCGCCACCGCGAGCTCGGCGGCTGCGACATCGGCGTTGATGTTGACGATCTGACCCGATGGCGTCTCTCCAAGACATGACAAAATCGGGAGGTGCCCAGCACGGATGGCACCGCTGATCGCCTCCAGGTGGACTCTGGTGATTTCTCCGACCCAGCCCAGTTTGTCAGCATCTCGAACACGCGCCTCGAACACGCCAGTATTGATGGGGCGCGCGCGCGAGCCCAACGCTTCCAGCGCGTCCACCAATCGTAGGTTTTCGCGCTGCGTGACGCGTCGCACCACCTCAAGCGTGTCGGAGTCGGTGATCCGCATGCCGTCGACTTTACGAATGGGGATGCCCGCCTCAACGAGGGCGTCGTCAAGCTGAGGACCGGCGCCATGAATGACGATTGGGAAGAGGCCCACACGCTGCAAAAACGTCAAAGACGACGCGAGCTCGTCGATGTTGTCTCGGATCAGCCCGCCGCCGATCTTGACCACCGCAAACTGCTTTTGGTCCGCCGTGGAGTACTGCTTGAGATACTGCTCCACTTCTTTCCGGCTGCCGATGGCGCCAAGAAGCCGAACGATGATCTCGCGAGTCTGTTGTGTGGAATTGCTCATCGGGACAGGATCCGTGTGTATTGCTTGGTCACAAAAGCCAGATCGTCGAGGGATACCCATTCGTCAGCGGTGTGCGCTTGAGCGATGTCACCCGGGCCGAAAACGAGCGCATGGTAACCAGCTTCGCTAAAAAGTGAAGCTTCGGTCCAGAAATCGACCGGATCGCCAATCGGCAACCCCAACGTCGAGGCGTGGCCGTCTGCCGTTGGGTGGCCTGGCGCGGGAAGCGGCGGGCCATAGAAGCCAGGTGTGCAGCTTGCGGGGGCCGGGTGCGCTGAAGCAAGTTTCGCCAGGTAGGCGTGTGCGTCCATTCCAGGAAGCGGTCGAAAGCCAAGCAGCACGAAGGCGTCTGACGCGATCATGTTGGGCTTCACACCTCCCTCGATCCGCCCGATGTTGTATCGCAAACCGCTGAGGTTTTTGTACGTCAGCGCGTGCGCGCTTCGGAACTCTTGCAGCACGGCATGGGACCAATCGACGGCATGGTGCACCGCCGAGTCTACGTCGGCGCGCCCACTCGATGCATGGCCGCTCGTTCCAGCAAAGTCCGCCCGCGCCGTCAGGATTCCGCGGTGCTCCAACACGGCTCGCCCCTGCGTGGGCTCACCCACGATCACAAGATCATAGACTTTGGGGCCCTCACAAAAGCGCCGAACGCACGTGGATTGGCCAGCCTCTTCGTCGGTCGTAAACAGAAAAGCCGCGTCGCCCCCTGTATGGCGTGCGGCCGTGATCAACGCAGCGGCGCTGCCCTTGATGTCGCAGGCGCCCAGCCCAATGGCGCGCGTGTCCGTGACCCGCAACTCATGCGGATTCGCGGTGTACCCGGCCGCGGCGGGAACCGTGTCGAGATGAACGTTGAACAGGATTCGAGGGGTACCACGTCGACCAAGCAGGCTCAAAGAGCCGTGCCCGTGATCGGCGACGGAGAACGAGAAGTCGGGCAATTGGGCCCGGATATACTCAAAAATTCCAAGGTCGGGCGTTCGCGGCGGGTTCTGAGTGTCAAAACCCACCAGCGCGTGCAAGTGGCGCAGAGTCTCATCGATCATGGCGGACCTTCGGTGCGGGAAGGCGGCCGCGGCGACTCAGTAGGCCATCGCCACGCCCAGACCGCCGCTGTATAACACAGGGTAGTCGACTCCGGCGATCGGTACCTTTGTCCATGCATCGAGCGCGAGCCCGGGCGTTCCAACGAGGGTTCCAAGGCCATACCAGTACACCGACGCCATCGCGGTCGAAAAACGCCGCTCCATTTTCGTCTCTGTCGTCGTCTGTCCATCAGGGCGTACGCGGAAGGGCGTCGCCCACAGTCCATTGAGTCCCGCAGACACCCAAACACCCGAGACCGGACTTCCGCCCACAGATACCGAGGTCTCCAGCTCGTTGCCCGGCTCCACATAACCCCCGGCCCCGTCGAATGGGAATCGGTAACGCGCCTCCACCGAAGCGTTCAGGTGCAGCGTCGAGGCGATGGCGTAAGTCACGGCGAGTGCCCCCGAGACGTCAAACTGCCCCTCGCCCGTCAAGGCTTCATTGGTGTAGGGAAATTTGAAACTGGTGGGCACCTTCGCTTTGACAAAAGCGGTTGCGCCAAAGTCCCGAAACTCCCCTGGCGTCAACCGACGTCCGCCAAACACCACCACGTCGCCGGGTTGGTTTGCGCTCGTCGAGAAGGGACGAGGATTTTCGTACCGCACCGCCTTGAACAGAGGCACGAAACCCCCCACAACCCAACCGTCCGCCGGCGCCCACACCGCGTCGAACGTGATCTCATGGATCTGAAGCGTGCCGCCAACGAGCTCGCCTTGCCGTGACCGAAAAGGCTTGCGCGTGCCCAGAGCAACGTCCTCGTAAAGCTGGTCGTCGACGCCCGAAAAATCCTCGCTCGCACGCGCGTACCCGTAGCCGACCTTCATCCACAGACTGTCGGCGGCAGGCGTGAAACCCTGTGCCCACGACGTGCTTTGCGCAACGACCGCCAAAAGGAGACCCAAAAGGAGTGATTTCATGCGTTGACCGCGTTTTGAGTTTTGGACATCTGTCGCAAGGTGGACGGCATGAATCCAAACGTCGCCGGCACCTCGAGCTCCTGTGCCTCAAGCAGATAGCGAACCAACGCCCAGTGGTGAATCACGTGACTGAGCACAAACAGGAACTCTCTTGCGCCCGTGCTCTGAACCGCACAATCTGAGGTCATCGAGGTGCAGTGCGCGACCTCAATAGGAGCGAGGAGCGACTCACCGTGGATCCCTCGGATCCGCTCGCAAAGACGACGCGTTGCAGCGATGGCCGCTTCCCGGTTTGTCTCGATCAAGACGTTTCGTTCCCGGGCGTCGTAGTCAACTCGCCCTTGTTCGAGCCCGTCTACGAGCAGGTTTGCATACTCAAGAACATGGCGATGGTGCGCGCCAATGCTCGACGAATTCCCAAACCGTTTTGTGAATTGCCCGTCGTCCAACGTTTGTAAAAGGGCCGCACCCTGTTCAATCGCTGAAGCGAGATCTTGGATCAACTGTGCATACTGGCTCATTGAGCCTCCTCGATCGTGCAAACGTGGCGCCGCGAGGGAGCTACCAAAGAGCGACGAATCCCTGCAAGTCCCAAAATCGCGCGCACGCGATGAGGTGTCGGATTCTTTTGTGTGCTTTTCACCAGTCGCTCGACACGAACGCGGTCAAAAAGTTGGTCAAATTCTGATGAATCGTCGCCCAACACCAGATCCGCCAAGGCCCCAGCCTCGCGCTCCCACAGGGCCATCTGCCGGGACTTGGCCATCGGACCGTTGCGCACCGGAGCGGGCCGCTGCACCCACCGCGGTGCGATAAGGCGCGACCATCCGTCGTTCGCAAACGGTTGTCGCCACAGCCAATCGTCTGCCCGACGAATCATCTCAAAATGAGTGCGATGAATTTTTTGGTTCATCAATGACAAATGCAGATAACGACTCAGCATTTTCGGAGAGGGAATTGGATTGACGGAACCGCCCAAAAATCCGTCGACCTGAGACGTCTGGCCAACCCATCTGTGCATCCTCGCCGCGCGATGCATACGGTCGTGCAGTTTGAGCGGTGGGACGCCCTCGCGTTTTTTCTCGTCGAGCCACGTGCGGATTCCTGCGCGGACGTGTTGGACGGCATCGGGCGTCATCACGTCGTAGAGATCCAGATAATTCTCGGACAGATATTTTCGTTCGACTTCCGGCCAACCCAACACAAAACGCGGCAGACTGTGGCTTCGAAAAATTTCTCCGAAGTTTCCGTGAAAAGACTGGACGTTTGGGGCGGTGGTCAACCCCTTCAAATCCCAGCAATGCAGTCCGCACTCGGTTTGGAAATTGTGGCGGTCGATGATCGTTTCGACCGGTTCGGTCAACAATTCGGGTGAACTGAGTTCGAAAGGGATGTTGTAGTGGTCCGCGATCTGGCGTGCGACCTTCACATCGGCCATGTCCTCGTGGCCGCGCAGGTATGCGTGCGTGAATTGACCCAACGATCGTGACCCGATTGCTGCCGCGAACACTAGCCTCGAGTCGAGCCCGCCTGTAATCGCCAAGCGATTCGTGGCGTGGCTCACGGCCAATCCGCGCACACGCGCACACAAACTCTCCCAAAGGTGCTCCCACGGGTGATCTGCGGGTTCAATGGGCGTCGGTCGAAGCTTCAGGTCGCCGTCCCATGACATCACGGCGCCTGCATCAAGGATCTTCACATCACGCCAAGCCGTTTTTTCGGTAAATGGACACGCGATTGACGCCATGAACCACGCCATCTCGGCAGGCTCGATCTCCGGCGCGCCAAATGCGGCCGCGACGAGCAGCGCGCGATTGGAAATGGCGAGCTTCGCGCCCGTCTGCCGATAGTAGATGTGTCGCCCACCCAAAAAATCGCAAAACGCAAGCGCATGGCCGTCCGGAGCGACGTTGACGACCGCGAACTCGCCGCCGGAATTTCGGATCACGGCGTGAGCAGCCGACGCGGTGATGGCGCCGCTCAACGCGGTTTTGTCCTCGATCCACCCATCCATCACCAAGCTGTGACTCGCGTCTGCGCTGCCGCGTACGGTCCATCGACGCAGACGCGCGCAGCCAAACTCCTGCACCGACGAATCATGGGGTACAAAAGGCAAAAAACGCCCGAAATCTTGGGCGCTGTCCCAGCTTGTAAATAGAAATGCTTGGCTCAAAAACTACGGCTCCGAACAGATTCCATTGGCGCAGTCGACATGGCACGTGTTGCAGAAATTCCCCTGGCCCTCGGCACCGATGGTGCCGTCCACCTCTGTGCGCTGCCAAAACCAAGTCACCGCACCGTCGGTTGCGACTGCGTCTGCGCGAGCGGCAGTGAAACCCGCGAGCTCGGTGCACTTGGAGTCCTTGTACTGCGACTTCAACAGTACAGCGCTGACCGGCATCGTCATCGCCCGATCGTCAAAGGCCGGCGAGGCCTCGGGGCTTGCCCACACCTTGACGTAATTGGAGCCGTGTGTCGGGCTCTGAGCGCAGTCCTTTTTGAGCTGATAAATCTGCTCCCAGTTTTCCGGATAAACGCTGTTGGGGTTGTACGCAAACGATGCTTCGTCGTCGCCACATCCAATCACCATCGCGCCAATACACAACGCCATCATCCTGATCATCACACCCACGCCTGCTCCTTACGTTCTAATCCACAGAGTTGGTACTATGAATCCTTGTCACGCGAAGTTTCAAAATTCGAAACTGAGAATCAACTTCTGGTTAACGAAACGTCGATGCTGTTGCGTGTTTGACACAAAGGACCGGGCCAATAACGCATCCGAACGTCTGTCGCGGAGATCCACAGTCGCGTGTGACTTACAGTCTTCGCATCGTCTCGATGCATGCAAATCGATGTGGGTCCTCGCGCCGGCAGATGACCCGAGAAGACGACATCCAATGTGTCGTCGGTCCATTCCCGGCTCGTTGATTCCGCAAACTGCGCGCGGCGATGTGCGTCGGCCGCGTCAAACATCACGCTCGACGACACCGCGACACGTGGAATCTTCGTGCGTTCGTCACGAAGATCCTCACCGGACCAGCGTATACACAGCAGGTCGTCGCTTCCGTGCCAGACCGCGTAAAGTTGAAACGGCTGCATGCGTCGAATTTGAGCGTTCTGGTCTCGTAGGAGCACCTCGAATCCATCTCGCGAGGGAGCGTCCAAGAGTGCGGGAATCAAGGCCCCGCGGGTGACCGCGTGCGCAACTTGACGAGAGACTCCCTGATAATTGTTCAGCAGGAACAAACCCAAACCATGGGCGTTCGCGCCAATCCACGTGCCCCCCGCCTGGCCATCGGCAGGGAAGACCGCGTTCGTCCCGGCAGCCAACTCAACGATCGTCGGTGCCGCCGCGATCGGGCGCGACCTTTGCTCGTCGCGGTTAAACGCGATACATAGGCGCCCGTCCGGCGAGGAAAATACGACTGCGGTGCACATGGTTTGGATTGAAACGTCGTTGAATCTTAACTAGCAATGCGGACGTCATACGAAAATTCGGTGACTTTTTCTAACGATGTTTCATGTTGAAAACGCATCTTCAGAAAATTGATCGACCTCCACAAGGAATGCACGAACTCTGGAGAGCACGGTATGCCGCGGAAGTTGCGAATGTGTCCACCCGCGCACGGGAACGTGTTTTCTGGTCGTTTGTGGTCGTGGCTTGGAATGCGGAATCGGGCCTGCTGGCGTGCTTGACCGCCATCACGAATCAGATTGGGATTGATCGCGGCGATTTCGAGATCGTCGTCGTCGACAACGGCGAACTGCGGGTGTGCCGAGAACGCTTGGCGCAGCTGGCCGATACGGTGATCACAACGACGCAAAATGTGGGCTGTTCGACCGGTCGAAACATCGGCGCCGCGTACGCGCGCGGTGCACTCCTGAGTTTCATCGACGACGATGGTTTGGTGCAGCATGACTATGCAATCAACGCCCTGAAGTACTTTCAGGACGAACAGATCGTCGCGTTACGTGGTCGTGTCGTGGCGCACGAGCACCCCTATTTCACGACACTGGCGGGGCACTACGACAGGGGGCCGCAACCCATCGAAGAATCTCTGACGGCCGAAGGCACAATGACCATTCGCGCCGCAACGTTCATGGAATGCAACGGCTTTCCCGACGGCATGGTGGGTCACGAGGGCATTCACCTGTCGTTCGCGATTCGCAACCGATACCCGAACGCAAAAATAATTTATGCACCCGACGTCGTGCTCGAGCATGACTACATGAAAGGGTGGCATCATTTTTTCGCGAAGACGCGCTGTTACGCACGGATCGATGAAAAACCCTGCGATGATCCCCGATTCGCGGAGTTCTTGGACCAACAATTGTCGCGCCGATACCCCAAAATTTCTCGTCCTGTGGACAAACGTGTCGCCCGCGTTCTGCTCGTGGCGTTGCGGAAGTCCGTCGCGCTTGGGGTCCGAACTTTCTCAAAACCACTGTCATGAGTGCCCCTTCGATCTCGGTGATCGTCCCGTCCTACAACCAAGGACTGTTCCTCGACCGTTGCCTAAACAGCATCGCATCCCAAGAATACGATGGCCGGGTCGAGATTATCGTCGTCGATGATGGTTCGTCCGACGACTCGCGGTCGATTGCACGCTGCCATCCCACAAAGCCGCTGGTCATTGAGCAAGCCAATGCGGGCGTCAGCGGCGCACGAAACGCCGGCGCCGCGCGGGCGACCGGCGATATCCTCGCTTTTCTGGATGCAGACGACCGATGGCTTCCGGGAAAGCTTGCGGCCCAGGCTGCTCTCCATCAAGCGCCGACCTTGTCGTTCACGCGGTACCGTCGCGTTTCACCGGAGGGCCTGAGCGTGCCGAACGCGGCGCTTCATCCATCGCTCTCGCTGGTCGCCACGCGGGAAAACCTGCTGCGCCAAAACTTCATCGGGACGTCCACGGTGATGGTGGACCGCCAGTGTTTTGATGGGTGTGGCGGATTTCCCCAAACACACGACCTGTTAAAATCAGGCCAAGACTACGCGCTGTGGTTGCGCATCGTCGGTCGTTTTGGTTGTTGTTACCTGCCCGAAGTGTTCACCGAATACACCGTGCACACCCAGAACCGCGTCGGTGTTGACCCGCTCAAACATCTAGTGGGTGGTCTTAACGCGTTGCGTTCGTTGAGCGAATGGTCCCCAGAGCTGTTTGACGCAATGAGCGGCGGCCGCAGCCTTGCGCATCTTGAACGCGCCCGAAAAGCGCGATTGCTCAAGGACTTGATCCTAAAACGCAAAAACTTCCCGAGGGGAAGCTTCGTGCGCTTTCTGGACTATGTCCAAACGGGGGATATCCCCGACTGATCAGTCGTATGGCCATGGGTTTGGCGGTGTTCCCAGCGTCTCCTGTGGGCCCGAACGCTCTTTGACCACCACGACCAGCTTACGCATCAGCTCGAGGTCTGCGCGAATGTCGGCGTCGTCGTTGGTGCGCAACCACCCATCTAGCTGTTCGATCAGCGGCTCCAACACGTTCAGCGCCGCACCAGGCGACCCGACCGCCGCGCGTTCGGTCGCCAGCTTAAACCCGACGTACGCGTTCAGGGTCACAAACGCCTTTTCAACCGCCGCGTTCTCGAACTCGCCGGCCTCCGGCGCAACTGCCGGTTTGAGCGGGTTGAGGATTTGGACCGTTTGCTCAACGCGCTGATCGGTGCCGGGTAGGGCGTAGTCGAGTCGAAGTGTTCCGGCTTTGTGGTTGGCGGGCGTGGAGTCGAGGACTTCCGCCACCGGGATCGGTACCAACTCGAACAAGATCCCGCCCCCGCCGCCACGTCGGCCACCGTCGGGCGTCACATCCTGTGTCGATTGCCGAGACGCCATGAATACGCTTGGTATGATGGCCTGCCCAGCATTGTCCTGCGCATCCCAAATTCGGGTGCCGTAGACACCGCGAACCGCGTATGGACCTTCGACATCGAACGAGAGCCGCACATCGTTGGCCAATGGAACGAGGAAGCTCGATGCCTCCTCGATGAAGACTTCGCGAACTGCACCTGGGTCTTCGAGGAAGTAGAAGTTGCCGGCCCCTGTGGAGCTCAACGACCGCATCAAGTTCAGGTCGAAATCTTTTCCCACGCCGATGGTGGTGATGCCGATGTCTTGTCGCGCGTAAGTTTCACCCAGGTTGATGATCTTGGCGTTGTCTGTGATTCCCTCGGTCGCGATGCCGTCCGACAGCAAGATCACACGGTTCTGCCGATTGTTGTCCTTGGCTGCCAGCACGATGTCGAGTCCCTGGCGCAGACCGGCATAGATGTTGGTGCCACCAGCCGCCTGAAGGCTTTTGACCGCGTCGATGAATTCCGCGCGATCGATGTCCATGGGGGTCGAGTGCACAACGACCTTGGCGTTTGTTGAGTATGCCACCAACGTGACGTCGTCTTTGGGGTCGAGTTTGCTGGCGAAATCCTGCAGGCCGAGCTTCACCGCGTCGATCGATTCGCCCTGCATCGAGCCGCTGATGTCCACCACGATCGCGAGGTTGAGCGGGGGACGCTCATAATCGCTTGGGTCAAGCGCCGTGTTCATCCCGCGAGGACCACCGTGCAGTTTGACCCATTGATCATGTTCCCTTGGACGCCGAGCGCCCCGTGAAGGCAAACCGGGCCTTCGCACGTCGGGGCTGGCAGCTCGATCTTTGTGTTCGTTAAAGAAGCCAACGACGTCCAACGTGTCGGGTGAAGGAAGCTCGCCGGATTCCACAATCGCGCGAAACCGTCCGAAGTCTTGGGCGCCGGATTGTCCGACACCCGTGTTTCCATCACGTGGCGCGCTATTGTCCGACGCGCCAAAACTCTCGGCATCGTTGGACGCGCACCCACTCGCGGCGAGCACCAGCACCATCATCACGACCAGTTTTTTCATCACACACCTCATCAATTCTGCACCACAGCCAACTCAACAAAGATCGTCTCATCCGACACCGACAGCTCAGGCACCTGAGTCGTCAATTCCGTGCAGCTCAGGTCGGTCACCGGCATGTTAAACGCGCGCACCACCATCGCTTGTCCGCGGGCACTCGGCAGCTCGACAACTTCGCCAAATGGGGCGTCAATGCCCGACAGCGTGATGTCGGCCGGCACCACCGGCAAACCACAAACATCCGAAAGCGGCGCACAATCCGCATCCCAAGTCGCGGAGAATGTCGCGCCAACGCTCGCTGGGATCGCAAACCCTCGCGACAAAATCACCGATCGTGCCACGGTGTCATCTTCGAGGACGTCCACCCGCAACGCGTCGTAGCCGCCGGAAAAACCCGTCGAGGCTAGACTCTGTGCATTGATCTGGATCGACAAGGATTCTCCATCTGCAGGAACGAGCGCCTCGAGCGCGAAACGCGGTGCACAGACGTACCAACTTCGACTATCCGCCAAGCGCAGCTCCGCGCATCCGTCATCGGAGATTGACCCAGATGAAATGGTGCGGGCGAACAGGTCCGGCTCGGACCAGTAGATGCTCTGACCCACCCCCGGCATGGGGCATTCGTCGCCCGCCACCTGCCCATTGTCCAAGACAGGGATGGGCCAGCTGATGCGTCGGTCGCTGACCGCGCGCCACGTGTAGCGCGCACCTGCTGGGATGTCCGCGAGGTAGGCATACGAAGCCTCATCGCACCAATCGAGGTTGGTGCCGCATGTGCTACGTTCTCGGTACTCATGAAGCTGCGCGTCACCATACTCCGCTTCGATCACCAACGTGTTCAGGTTCGGCGTCAGTTCCTTGGGAATGTCTGCGTCCATTTGGAACTCTTTGAGCCCCTGGGACAGCGACCAGAACACCATGATATCCGGCAACGTGTCGCTCTCGATGCGCGCAGCATTGCACTCCCGGCTCTCACCGAACTGATCTTGCGCGACCGGAATCTCTTGGCCGGACTGGATGAGCCAGCGTGTGGCCGGCCCGAAATACGCGTCTCTTAGGTACGCAGTCGGGTTTTCTGCAATCGTCTCACAATCGATCGAGATCGTGTCAGACAACGTGCGAATGCGCACAACGTGCAGCTCATTGGAGAAGTTGAGAATTGAGAGCGTTGAGAAAAAGGGCGGAGGCGTGAATTCCCATTCCGGCTCGCAGTCCTCGCAGCTGGGTTCGGGGCTTGTCGCCAAACACGCTGCGCCGCCGAGCGCCACGGCGAAGAACGTGACGGCTTTTGACGTGTTTGCCTCAGCCCCTCGCATCGTCGGTGCGAAGACCCACAAAGCGAACGGCACCATCATGAGCGCGACAAGGTCGGTCGGGTCGGTGGTCGTGTAAAACGGGAACACCTGTGAGACCCAGCGATCCCACATGGACGCGGCGGCTGGTGAGACGTTGATGGCGGAAAACACGAACGCCACAAGTCCGGCGCTGCCGACGACACCGCGCCATGTCTTCGTGTTCAGGATGGCAGCCAGTAGAACCGGAGCGACCACCAGACCCGCAAAGTCGCTCAGTTTTCCGCTCAACGCGCTCGGTACCCAGAGTGTCGACTTTAGGACGTGATCGTTGACCACCAAGGTCACAAGGCAGGTCCACCAAAAAGGGTGCGCGAGTGCGCGTTTGGGGTCGATGACGTGGTGTTGCATGTTCATGTGTCTCAAAATCGCGGTTCAAGAATCCAACAAAGCAATCAGCATGCCACTCACAACACTGCGTCGCTGCGGTGCCGTTTCGCACGCTTCGGTGCTGCAGGAAGCAGTGTGCGCGAGGAGCAACGACGATTCAAATAATGCGGCGATCGGACGACCGATACTCCGCAGTTTGGAGTATAAACGCGCAACAAAAAACCCGGCACATGGGCCGGGTTGTGGGTGGGGGAGCCGTTGGCTTAACGTCGTCGTCGGTTCATGACAACCAGCCCCAACCCAACCAACATCCACGACATGTCGGCGGGGCTTCCTTCTGCAGCGTTGCACGCGCAGCCAGAGCCCTTCAGCTCGGTTGCAGCGGTTCCCACATCGGCACCGGCGTCCGCGCCCGTGTCTGAACCCATGTCGTTGGCAACGCCCGTGTCATCACCTGCGTCGTTGCCCGAATCCGGAACCCCCACGTCGTCGCCGGTGTCGGGACCCATGTCCTCGCCCATCGGCACGGCGCATTGCGAGTCGGTACACACAAAGCCATCCTGGCAATCCGAATCACCCGTGCACGCTGTCAAGCATGCCGCTGCATCACAACGGTAGGGCGCGCAGTCAATCGCACCGCTGACCTCGGGCGAACACGTCCCCGCGGCATCGCATGCGCCCGCCAAAACACTCAGTCCGTCCTCGCTACACGCCGTCAGCGGACACGCTGTACCCACCGCTGCTGGCGAGTATGCCCCTGAGTCTACTGTGGGGTCGCACACGCGGCAGACAGCGTTGGGGTCCAAGGCACCGTCCATCACGCACGCATTGTTGATGAGGCAACCCTGCGCCAACGTGTTGGTGCACGTCCCCGCCACACATACATCGTCAGTGCAGCTGAGATTGTCGTCCGTGCAGGCCGTCCCGTCGGCCTCATTCGTGAACACGCAGCCCGTCGTGCTGTCGCAGCTGTCGGCGGTACATGAATTGCCGTCATCACACGTCACCGCCGTTCCAGCACATCCACCTGTCGAGCACACATCGTTTTCTGTGCACGCGTCACCGTCGTCGCAAGCGCCACCATCATTGGCCGGCGTCGCCAAACATGTGCCCGTGTTCGCATCGCACGCTCCGACTGAGCAAGCCGTGTTGAGGCCCGAACAGTCGACCGGTGCACCAACACATACGCCTGCGTTGCAGGCATCACCCGTCGTGCAGGCTGCACCGTCGTCGCAACCTGTGCCGTTGACTCGGTTCTGCGCGACACATGCGCCATTGGCCAGGTTACACACGCCAACCGTGCACTCGCTGTCAAGGCTGCTGCAATCCACTGCGGTGCCCGTGCACGCGCCCGCGCCATCGCACATGCCGTTTGTGGTGCACAGATCACCACCGCACGCCGTGCCAATCGCTGAAGGCACTGACGGTACACACTGGTCATTGGCTTCATCACAGGCAGTCGCGTCAAAACACTCGATCGCGACACTTGAGCAGTCGCGCGCGCCGCCACCCGTGCATGCACCGGCGCCGTCACACACATCGTTCACCGTGCAGAACAGGCCGTCGTCACACGTCGTTCCTGCCGTCGCGTCACTCCAATCGGTCTGGTCAAGCGCGGCATTGCACACTTGGCAAGGGTTTGCGGGATTCGCCGCGCCATCTGCGTAACAGACGTTGGCGATAAAACACCCCGTGATCGTGTCCTGGGCACACGCGCCCGCCTGACACGTGTTCGAAACACACGCGCTGACGTTGGGGCACGTGTCGCCCTCGTTGGCAGCCGCGTCGAACACGCAAGCGCCCGTGGCGGGGTCACACGAGTCAGCCGTACAAATGTTTCCGTCCGAACACGTCACGGCACCGGTTGGAGTGCACACGCCCGCCTGACACGCATCGCCCGTGGTACACGCGTCGCCGTCCGAGCACGCCGAGCCGTCGACGCCCGGTGTCCAAGAGGTTCGGGAGACGTTGACCAGACAAACCTCGCAAGCATTGGCTGGGTTAAACTCGCCATCATCGTAGAAGTCGCCGCCAATGCCGCAGTCTGCGCGCCCATAAAAGCCGAAAGCCGCCCCAATCTTCACGCCTGTGTTTGGGTCCGCAAAGTCACGCGCCGTCGCAACAAAGTCTGCGAACCCGTCGCCGTTGACGTCGCCACTGCCTGCCACTGCAAACCCCAATCCCATCCCCGCGATGTTGGGCTCATACGACCACGTCCTGACGGCGCCCGTCGACGTGCCTTGGTAAAGGACCGCGATGCCCTCCGCAGCTTCCGTGTTGGAATACGACAGCGACCCAACGATGAAATCCTCAAATCCATCATTGTTGACGTCGCCGCCGCGGTGCATCGCTGAGCCCAAACGCGCCCCGGCCACTCCACCGGTCATCGGCGGCATGGGGGGCTGCAACCCTCCAAGTGTCCCAAGAGCAAGGAATACCGCGCCCTCCTGAGTCAGCGCCGCCGATGAAGAGTAACCAGGAGCACCACCCAAAACGTCGTCGTAGCCGTCTCCGTTGATGTCTTTGACCATCGCGATGCGCACGCCCAGTGTGGCTTGATTATTGTTCGACGCGAACGTCGTGTTCGGCGAGGTCGAAAGGCCGCTCGCGCTGCCAAAGAACACCACCACACGGCCCTGATTGGTCAGTCCAGGCGAATCAAATCCGGGTTCGCCAACAACCAGGTCGTCACACGAATATGTGTCGGGACCAACGGTGACCGTGTCGCCGTTCAAGTTGCCATCGCCAGCCAGCGAGGTGCCAAAGTTGACCGCGTTTCCGGTGCCCGTAAACGTCCAAGGGGTCGGTTGGAACAACGCCGCCGTGCCTGAGCCGTAGAAGACCCACGCGCGTCCGTTGTTGGAGGCGGCAAATGGAGACGAGACCGCAAGGTCCAAGTTTCCATCGCAGTTGGCATCACCACCGCGTTGAACGACGGAACCAAACCGTTCACCGGCGGCGGTTCCTTCACGTGTCCAAGCGGGCGTGGCGTCAAGGCCGGTCGCATTTCCCAAGAAGACCAACACACGGCCACTCAACGAGCCTGCGCTGCCGTTAAACAACTCTTGGGCCACGACAACGTCGTCAAATCCGTCTTTGTTGATGTCGCCAATACCGTGGATCGAAGACCCCATCTGAACATTGGCCGCATCGCTCTCGTACGTCCAAGAAGCTGTGTTGGCCAAGCCCGTTGCCGATCCTTTGAACAGCAGGACGCGCCCCTCTCGATTCTGAGTCGCAACGTCACTGCTGTAACGTGTCTGCCCGATCAGCACGTCATCGAACCCATCGTTGTCCACGTCCCCTGCATGAGCAACACCGTTGCCAAATCGGCTCTCGCCGTCGGCAACATCACCGGTCACCGCCCACGAAGGTGTCGATGCAACGGGGTCGATCAACACGGGGTACTCCGCGTTTGTGTCGTCAACCTCAATGCCCCATCCGCCGGCCGCAACAACGAACTTTGACGGCAAAACCCGATTTTTTGCGTCAGTAACCTTCAAATTTCGCCAGCCAAACGCGTACGCTCCGTTGACCAAAACATGAATGTCACCATCAACCAGACGGTGCGAAGCGCCAGTTGTGGGCACCAGCAACCGCAGCGGTCCGGAGCCGGATGGCGACTGCTTGACCGTCCACTCTCGTTTGAGACCTTCGATCTCGTGGGTCATGATCGCGTCTGTGGACCCGCCCACCAACCGCACGACCGATCCGTCCACGCGCGCACCCCGAACCACGTCCGCGCGCAGCTCGTTCCCGCGCCCGACTTTGGCCGCCGACATCGAATAGCTCCAGTCCGTCGAAGCCGCACCTACCGACGGCCGAAGGGTCACCTTGCCGTCCATGTCAATCTCGACATCACGTCCAAGACCCAGCAACGTGGCGGTCATCTTGCGATCCACGACGTCGAACCCACGAAACGGCGCGGCAGCAACACCGATCTCAATGTGCGAGGTACTCGTAATTGCAGCGCGCTGCGTTGCGCTCGTGGAGTCGTCCGAGCAGCCCGCCGCAAGTGCGAGCGCCAAGAATGTCACAGAGCGAAAGAGGGTATTTGCGTTCATGAAACCTAGCCCCAACGTACAGGTAAATGGATGGTATCCCTTAATCGTAAACAACTACTATAAGGTGACTCACGGCGCAATGAAGGCCCCATGACTCCTGATATCACGATAATTGCCGGTGGCGCGCACGAAACGGCGAGCCTTGCGCGCCAAATTCGCGCCACGAGCTCGACGTCCGTCCAAATCGGCACGCGCTCGGTACTCATTGCCCAAAATGGCTTGCAACATACTGGTCCCTTGCCGACGGCTGCTTCGCTCTCACTCTCGATTCACCAAGACCAGGTCGAACTCTCCCGTGGCAGGTTCGGCTGGACTCCAGTCTGGTGGATCCCTGGAACCCCGACGGTCATCACGACGAACCCGAACATTCTCGACACCCTCGTCGCACACGCGGCGCACATGCCGCGGGTCGAACGATGGCTGCATCACCCGCGATCTGCCTCCGGCCACTTCGATTTTGTTCGCACAGTCCGGCGCGTTCCGCCCAATTCCACGTTGGTCATCGGCACACATGGAGTACGTGTTAACCTCAAACTTCCCAAAGAGCCCGACCCGGTCCACGACACAATCGACCGCGCGGCCGAGGCACTCTTTGAACGCCTAATCTCCGAGGTCGCGGCGCTTCCTTCGGACGCCGTTTTGGCATTGAGCGGTGGGCTCGATTCGGCCGCGATCCTTGCATGTCTGTGCGAGATTGGGCGCAAACCGCAAGTCTTTACCATGGTGTCCAGACATGCCGTAACCGACGAATCCGTATGGGTCGAGCGCCTCGTCAAGCATTTTGGAATCCCCAAGCCCATTCGATTCAACATCGACGCGTTTCCGCCATTTGTCGCAGGCATGCCTTTTGGCAGCGGCCCTCAGTCTCAGCCCACAGAGCCGTTCGAGACGGCCTTCTTTGCCCTTGCGTCTCAAGCTGGCCCCGTTGTTTCGGGTTTTGGCGCCGACCAACTCTTCGAAACGACGCTTCGACAACGGCTTCATGGGGCGTGGCGCGAAGGGCAGTGGAACGTGTGGAACACGGAGTGGACCTCGACCTCACCAGCTTCCTTTGTGCGTGAACTCCGACGCGACGAAGCCATTCCTCGAGATGTCTTCGACTCATGGTCGTGGGAAGTTGCCATGCGCGGCGTTGTGCGCGTGCGTAACGCAATGACCTCGCCCCTCTACGCCCCCTTTCTGTCCGACGCGATACTTGACATCACCCGCGCGTCGCCGGCCCACTGGCTACATCTCGCAGCCCTTAACAAACGGCTTCTTCGGTTGGCCTGCAAAGGTCACCTACCTGACGACGTCAGACGTCGCGCGAAAACAGCACACTTTGGTCCAGTCATCGAAGCGAGCCTTGAACGGGCGCGTGTTGCTGCGGGGCCCGATGTGCTGGACCCGCAGTGGCGAAATGTGGTACCTGCTAAGTGGCGACAGATCGCGATCCGACGATGGATGGAAAATGAATCAGCACAATGAATTCGATGAACTCGAAGTTTACGAAAAGCCCCGATTGATCGAACTGGGCGAACTCCGTGAGCTCGTGCGTGGGACGGGGTCCAATCAGTTCGACTCCCTTGGGGATTCGCCGGCATGCACATCCGCAAATGGCGTCCAGTCCGCACCTGACGACAACTGCTGAACCGGTGCCCATCGCCCCTCACATCCTCGTCGAGAGCGTCAACGACGAAGTCCTTCTCGTCGATACGCAAACATCGAAGTGCTTCTCGCTCACCGGGTCAGCGGCGGTCATCTTCCACGCCTACAACGCCGACGGTCAGGCGGCAGCTGCAAGATTGCTCGTGAAGAAATACGGGATTTCAATGGAGCTCGCGGAACAAGACGTCGCGAGCCTGTTGGCCGAACTTCACCAAGCGAGGATCTTGGTGCCGTGACCAACGTGTACAAAGCTTGGGGTATCGCCATCGCATCGTCCTTCGAATTCGATTGGCCACAAATCGCCACAACCCCTAGGTTGCACTTTCAATACGGAGACGTCCCCACCACGTTGCCAGTCATTCATCGCGCGACCGACACGGATCGGGTGGGACAGCTCGTCATCGCGGCGTCCCAAGGCGTGGTCACGTGGAACTGGAGAGAACACTCGGCGGCCATTCAGGGTCAACACTTGACCTACAACGGAGCCGCCGATCCCACCACCTACCTCGAACGCGTTGTCCTGCCGACGTGGCTTATGCTCAGCGACCCTCACCCAGTGGGCTTTCATGCAGCAGCGGTGCAGTCCCTCCGTGGCGACATCTTTGTTCTGATCGGCCCCAGCGGTGTCGGCAAGTCGTCGAGCGCCCTTGAGCTACAACGCTTCGATTTTGCTGTGCTCTGTGATGACGTCGCGATCGTCGACGAAAATCAAGTGGTGCAAGCCCCCTCCGCGCGAGTACGCGGCGCATCCGCCCACGAGGAAGACTTCGCCGGCTCCGGAAAACGTCGCCTGCGCCTCCCGGATGCACCGGAGCCGGGGCGCCTCGCGGCGTTTGTGGCGTTGTCCCGAGGTGCCCCGTCTTGGGGTCGGCTCGAAGGAACACACGCTTTTCAAGCGCTCGCTGGCGCGCGTTTTGACTTCACGGACTGGGACCCCACAACCCGCAGGACACAGTTCGAACACGTGGCTGAACTTGCCCGCTCGGTTCCGGTGTACGCGTTCACGTTCGCCTCGGATTCTTCCAACCGTCCCTCACACGCAGCGGCGCTCGCACAGGTGCTTCTTGAAAGCGTTTCGTGAACATACTGCCGTCGCTTTGATGCTTGGCGCGTCAACCCTCGTCGTGCGTCTTGCCACAATCGAACAAGCGGCATCTTTGGGGAACGACTTCGAGTTTCTCCGCACGGTCGAACCCGATCGCGCGGTCGCGGTCATCACCCGTCTCGCCAAATACATGCCAGGCGCGTCCTGCATCCCACAGGCGATCACGTGCCGCGCTTGGTTGGCCCTCGGAGGTCACCCAGCCGATATCGTGATCGGCTTCCACCATCGCGGGTATTGGCAAGGGCACGCGTGGGTTGAAACCAACACCGGTGAGCGCCTGTTCTTGCCCGAACAGTCCCCTTTTCGAGAGACGCTACGCCTATGATCGGACCGGTTCTCACGAAGGTTCTTCAGCATGCGGGCGCATTCGACCTCGACGTCGTCGAAAACGCACGTCAGCTCGGAGTCGGACCGCTCGTCGAACGCCTTCACGGCAGTTCCCACGACCCACGTCACCGGATCGCATGTCTGCTGCACCACCAAGCCGCCAAAGACGTATGTGCAGCGCTTCGCTGCGACTTCACGATCCTGAAGGGCGAGCGGCTCGGGGAGCAACTCTACGGGGAGGCCCGATTGCGTCCAACGTCGGATGTGGACATCCTTGTGCTGCCCAAACAGATCGCGCTCGTCCAGACACAGCTTTTCAGCGCCGGTTTCCGACCCCGTGACACCGCCGTCCGTTTAAATGTGGACAACCAACAACCATGGCAACATCCAACGCTGCCGGTCGTTGTCGAACTTCATTGGTCGATCGCACTGCCCACATGTCCCCAGCCGCCCGCCGAGCTGTTCGTTGGCTTCGCGAACAACGGACTGCCGACCGAACTTCTCTTCGTCCAACTCCTCTACCACTTTCACAATCATGGGGGGTTTCTCAAAGGCTTGTGCGACCTCGCGGCGTGGTGGGATCGCTACGCCCAGTGCGCGGATTGGCCCATGGTGCTTCGGCTCGCACAGAACCATGGATTCACCGGGCTGATCAGCTGGACACTTGGAGTCCTTGGGCAAATGAGCCGCCTCGAGCCGTCCGTTGCGCCGCCCCAAGGAGTGATCGCTTCGTTCGCCATCGGCTGGACAACCGAGGCCATGAAGAATTGCCTTCAGTCGCACGGCGGCGCATCGCACGAGGTCGGCATGAAAGCCCAAGAAACGCCTGCGGTTAGGGTGGTTCGACAACTTCTACTCGCCCAAATCTTCGACCCGATCGCCCCGAGGTTGCACGCGACGCTGGGTCCCGTGCTGCATCGGTTGCACCCCCCAGAAGACAAAAGTAGGGGCAAATCACACTTCACAATGAGAAGTGCTTGACACCTATAGGCTCCTCATTATACTCCCGCGCTCCACTCGGCACCTCTGTGCCTAGGGATAAGGTTTTCCGCGGTTTCCGCGGTAAAAGATTCAAACTGGCCCAAGCTGGGCAAACTGTAGGTTAGTCATGCCAACGATCAATCAGCTCGTTCGCAGCTCGCGCGTGAAAGCGAAAGATAAGACCGATGCACCGGCACTTCGCTCGTGTCCGCAAAAGCGTGGTGTTTGCACCCGCGTGTACACAACCACTCCCAAGAAGCCCAACTCGGCGCTTCGTAAGGTGGCACGTGTTCGTCTGTCGAACGGCATGGAAGTTACAAGCTACATCCCAGGTGAAGGACACAACCTCCAAGAGCACAGCGTTGTGCTTATTCGTGGCGGTCGTGTGAAAGACCTGCCGGGCGTTCGCTACCACATCATCCGTGGAACTCTGGACGCCATCGGTGTCCAGAAGCGTCGTCAGGGTCGCAGCAAGTACGGAACGAAGAAACCCCGTTAAGCCCAAACCAGCTAGCGCGGTTTAACCTTTGAGAGCTCAAAATGCCAAGACGTAGAGAAGTTGCCAAACGCCCAATCATCCCCGATCCGAAGTACCACGACAAACTCGTGACGACTTTCGTGAACGCGATGATGAAGAACGGTAAGAAGTCGATCGCTGAAGCGATCCTGTACGATACGCTCGACCTCATCGAAGAGCGCACCGGTGAAGAGCCTCTTAAGGTCTTCAAGAAAGGACTGGATAATTGCCGTCCCTCGGTGGAAGTACGTTCACGCCGTGTCGGTGGTTCCACCTACCAGGTGCCTGTCGAAGTCCGTCCCGAGCGACGCACCGCTCTCGCCATCCGTTGGTTGCTCGGCGCCTCGCGTGCCCGCGCCGAAAAAACGATGGTTGAGCGTCTCGCCAACGAACTGATCGACGCCACCAACAACCGTGGTAACGCCATTCGTAAGCGCGAAGAAGTTCACCGTATGGCAGAAGCAAACAAAGCGTTTGCCCACTACCGCTGGTGATCCTCAGGCCGGGCTGAAGCCACGGCCTCTTCGCCGCCTGCCCGGCCGAGCAATTTGAAGTTGGTCGACATCCCCGTCTGCCTCGTGTATGCGGGGATGACTTGTATCCACAGGCAGGTGACATCGTGGCACGGACGACCCCTCTTAAGCGTGTTCGCAACATCGGCATCATGGCTCACATTGATGCCGGCAAGACGACCACCACAGAACGCATCCTCTATTACACCGGGAAGTCCCACAAAATCGGTGAAGTCCACGATGGCGCCGCCGAGATGGACTGGATGGAGCAGGAACGCGAGCGCGGAATTACGATCACCAGCGCCGCGACCACATGCTTCTGGTCCCTGGGCAAAGATGTCTTTCGCATCAATATCATCGATACACCCGGACACGTCGATTTCACGATGGAAGTCGAACGGTCACTTCGTGTGCTCGATGGAGCCGTAGCCGTTTTTGACGCCGTAGCAGGCGTTGAACCCCAGTCCGAGACCGTTTGGCGCCAAGCCAACCGCTACAACGTCCCCCGAATTGCCTTCGTCAATAAGATGGACCGAATCGGGGCGGACTTCGAAAACTGCATCGGGATGATGATCGATCGGCTCAAGGCCCGACCCGTACGCATGCAGATTCCGGTCGGCGAAGAGCACGATTTTATCGGCGTGATCGATCTCGTGGAGATGAAGTGCATCCTTTGGAAGGACGAATCTTTGGGCGCCAACTTTGTCATCGAGGATATCCCCGAAGACTACTTGGAGGACGCCCAAGGTTGCCGCGAAGAGCTCCTCGAAGCTGCAGCTGAATACGATGACGCAATCATGGAGGCCTTCCTCGAGGGCGGCGAGGTCGCCCCTGAGGCGATTCGGGCCGCCATCCGAAAAGGAACGCTTGAGCTCACTGTTGTGCCGGTTTTCTGCGGGTCAGCCTTTAAGAACAAAGGTGTTCAGCCGTTGCTCGACGCTGTCGTCAACTTCCTGCCATCTCCCGAGGATGTAGCTCAAATCCGCGGTGTGACCGTTGAAGCCGCGCAGCGTGTCGCCGAAGTCAAGGGTGACTTCGAAGAGGGAGACTTCCTCTACCGCAAGTTTGACGACAAAGAACCGTTTGCAGCACTTGCGTTCAAGATCATGACAGACCCGTACGTGGGTAACTTGACCTTCCTACGGGTGTATTCAGGCGTTCTGCAGTCCGGAAGCCACGTGTACAACGCCACCAAAGGCAAACGTGAACGGATCGGAAGACTGCTTCAGATGCACGCGAACAAACGCGAAGACATCGAGGAAGTGCGCGCCGGCGACATCGCAGCCGCGGTAGGCCTGCGCCTGACTACGACCGGAGATACTCTGTGTGAGGAGACGAAACCGATCGTTCTCGAGCGCATGGACTTCCCCGATCCTGTGATCCAGATCGCGGTGGAACCGATGACCAAGGCCGACCAGAGCAAGTTGGCCGAGTCCCTCCAGAAACTCGCCACCGAAGACCCAAGCTTCCGCGTGACGACGGACGAGGAGTCCGGCCAGACGATCATCTCCGGCCAGGGCGAGCTCCACCTCGAGATCATCGTCGATCGCCTCATGCGTGAATTCAAAGTCGAAGCACACGTCGGCAAACCTCAGGTCGCCTTCCGTGAGACGATCGTCGGCACCGCAACCCACAAAGAGCGGCTGGTCAAACAAACCGGTGGAAAGGGCATGTTTGCCGAAGTCACGCTGAAGGTTGAGCCGACGGAACGCGGCTCCGGTGTCACCTTCGTCGAAGAGATCAAAGGTGGGGTGATCCCCAAAGAGTTCTTCGGAGCGATCGAAAAAGGCGTTCGCGACGCCGCCGATGCCGGGGTGCTAGCCGGGTTCTCGGTGATCGACTTCAAGGTCACGCTTATTGACGGTGCGTTCCACGAAGTGGACTCCAACGAAATGGCGTTCAAGATCGCCGGCTCCATGGGCGTCAAGAACGCCATCCGCGAAGCATCCCCCACGATTCTTGAGCCCCTGATGTCCGTGGAAATCGTGACTCCGGAAGACTTCATGGGTGATGTGATCGGCGATCTCAACGCGCGACGCGGACAGATCCAGGGAATGACCCAACGATCCGGGGCCCAAGTGATCACCGCCCACGTTCCGCTCATGGAAATGTTTGGCTACTCCACCGACCTCCGAAGCCGGACACAAGGCCGCGCGACGTACACGATGCAGTTCACGAAATACGAGGTGGTGCCGAAGAACATTGGCGATGAGATTATTCAGAAGGCGGGCGGCTACCTAATGTAGTCCCCCAATTTCACCCCTCACGCTCGCCTCTCGCGAGCGTTTTTTTTGCCCGGAATTCCCAACCGTCCCTCTCGACGCAAGATTTCTCAAAATCAACTTGATCTCCCCAAATCGCTCTTGTATGGTCCCGGTCCGTTTCGGCGGCCGCAATCAAGCGCTCCAATAAGCGCAAACATTGATGAAGAGCGGACGTGCCGCAATTTGGATGGTGGATGAACGAAGCTGGCTAGATCCAGCGGGAGTATTTCATGGCAACGGACAAGATTCGCATCAAGCTCAAGGCATACGACTACAAGCTGCTCGATGCCTCGGCCGCGGAGATCGTAGAAACCGCTGAGCGCACCGGCGCAAAAGTGGCGGGACCGATTCCGTTGCCGACACGCATCAGTCGATGGACCGTTCTTCGGTCGCCCTTCATCGACAAGAAGTCGCGTGAACAGTTTGAGATGCGCACACACAAGAGGCTTCTCGACATCCTCGACCCGACCCCGCAGACCGTTGATGCGCTCATGCGTCTCGACCTCTCGGCCGGCGTGGATATCGAGATCAAGGCCTGATCCAACCGATCAGGTCATCACAAGGACTCTTTCGCCCGCTCGAGCAGTAAATAGGGCGGCGCAGGAGACAAAATGAAGATTGATATCTTTGATCTGAAAAGTAACAAGACCGGCAGCGTCGAGCTCGACGATGCCGTGTTCGGCGCTGAAGTCAGGGAGCACCTCTTTTACGAGGTGATCAACTGGCAGCGTGCACGACGTCGCGCAGGAACCCACAAGACCAAGGGACGCTCAGAAGTCCGCGGTGGTGGTAAGAAACCCTTCAAACAGAAGGGAACCGGTCGCGCTCGTCAGGGTACCTCACGTGCTCCAAACATGCCGGGCGGTGGTACAGTCCACGGCCCACAGCCCCGCGACTACAGCTACGCGATGCCAAAGAAAAAGCGTCGTGCTGCCCTGCGTTCGGCGCTGAGCATGAAGGCTCGTGACGGCAAACTGCGCGTCATCGACAGCCTTGAGTTCTCCGAGATTAAGACCAAGCTCGCCGTTGGTGTCTTGGATGCGTTCAGCGCTCCCAAAGCACTCTTCGTCGACACCACGTCACGCGATGCAGGCTCCAACCAGGTGCAACACAACGAGACCCTTCGGCTCTCGGTGCGCAACCTGAAAAACGCCAAGTACCTCGCGACCGACGGTCTCAATGTCGAAGACCTCCTCCACTACGACTACCTCTTCCTCAGTAAGCAGGCTGTCGAGCAAGTTCAGGAGACGTTGAAGTCATGAAAAACGCATACGACATTATCATCCGTCCCATTATGACGGAAAAGACCGCTGGTTTGATGGAAGACGGCAAGATCGTCTTCCGTGTCCAGAAAAGTGCCACCAAGCACGATGTGCGTGAAGCCATCGAAAGCCTCTTCAACGTCAAGGTCGATGCCGTCAATACGATGCGTCACCCCGGGCGTTCACGACGCTTCGGACGTTTCACCGGTTGGCGTAACGGCTACAAGAAGGCCGTCGTGACCCTTGCCCCCGGACAGTCGATCGACTTGTTCGCGATGGAAGGTCCCGGCGCTGAAGGTTCAGGCGAGGCAGGCGAGTAACATTGCCTGCCCTGTTCACCCCTTGAGGGTAACTAGGAGCGATTACGATGGGAATTCGAGATAGCAAACCGACATCGCCTGGACGCCGCTTTTTCCGTGGAAACGACTTTTCGGAAGTGACCAAGAGCACTCCCGAAAAGGCTCTGACGGAACCGAAAAAGCGCACCGGCGGTCGCAATAACAACGGTCACATGACTTCGCGCCACCGAGGCGGCGGTCATAAACAGCGCTACCGCGTTGTCGACTTCAAACGAAACAAGACCGGCGTCGTCGCTCGGGTTGTGGGGATTGAGTACGATCCCAACCGCTCCGCGTACATCGCCCTGGTCAACTACGCAGACGGCGAGAAAGCATACATTTTGGCACCACAAGGCTTGAACGCCGGTGACGAAGTGATCTCGAGCGCACACGCGGACATCAAGCCGGGCAACACCCTGCGCTTGAAACACATCCCCGTGGGAACCGTGCTGCACAACATTGAGCTTCGTCCGGGCAAGGGCGGCCAGATGGTCCGTTCGGCAGGTGCTTGGGCACAGCTCATGGCAAAAGAAGGAAAGTACGCGCTGTTGCGACTTCCATCTGGTGAACTCCGACGCGTCCTGTTGACGTGCCGTGCCAGCATCGGCGCTGTGTCCAATCCGAAGCATGAAAATGCCTCGAAGGGCAAAGCAGGCCGTGGTCGTTGGCTCGGACGTCGCCCGAAAGTGCGCGGTGTTGCTATGAACCCGGTCGATCACCCCCACGGTGGTGGTGAAGGCCGTACCTCTGGTGGACGTCACCCGGTTACTCCGTGGGGCGTGCCAACCAAAGGATACAAGACGCGTAAGAACAAACGGACCGACCGCTTTATCGCACGGCGGCGTAACCAGAAGTAATTCGCCCACGCCGGAAATGACCGGCAGGCGATGCATGAGGAGTGCACAGTGCCACGCTCAATTAAGAAAGGACCATTCGTTGACGAGAGCCTTCGCAAGAAGATCTCGAAAGCTCTGGAATCCGGTGACCGCCGTGCCATCAAGACATGGAGCCGTCGTTCGATGATCTCCCCCGAGATGGTTGGATTGACGTTTGCGGTTCACAACGGACGAGAGTTCGTTCCCGTGTTCATCACGGAGAACATGGTGGGACACAAACTCGGTGAGTTTGCGCCTACCCGAACATTTTACGGACACGCCGCGGACAAGAAAGCGAAGCGACGTTGAACTCAAGTTGGTTACGCCACGTGATCGTGGTGTTTGATAAAAGTTGGTTGCCATGAGTAAGCCAAGTAAGAAAGAACATCGCGCCAATCGCGCCGTCCTGAGCAACGTTCGCGTTCCTCCGAACAAGGCTCGTGTTGTCGCGGATTTGATTCGCAACAAACCGGTGCAGGAGGCTCTGTCAATCCTGCAGTTCACGCCGAAGAAAGCCGCCCCCATGATGACCAAACTCATCAACGCGGCGCTGGCGAGTGTCGAAACCAGCAACGAGCTGGATTGGGACATCGACAGCTTGGTGGTGTCCGAAGCGTATGTGAACGAAGGACCGACGCTGCGTCGATTTTTGCCTCGCGCTCAAGGGCGCGCGACGCGGCTCAACAAGAGAACCAGCCATATCACCGTGGTGTTGCAGCCCCGCTGAGTGCGTAGGAGAAGACGATGGGTCAGAAAACTCACCCCACAGGATTCCGCTTGGGCATCATTCGCCCTTGGAACTCAAAGTGGTACGAAGAGAAAAACTACGCCAAATGGTTGCACGAAGACATCCGTCTTCGTGAGTACATCCAGGGCAAACTCGGCGGCACCGGCATTTCGCGTGTCGACATCGAGCGCATGGCGAAGAAAGTCAAGGTCACCATTCACACCGTCAAACCCGGTGTGGTGATCGGACGCCACGGAACTGGGATCGAGACACTGAAGAAAGATCTTCAGCGCCTCACGGGAAGCGAAATCTTCCTGAACATCCAGGAAGTGCGCAAAGCTGAACTTGATGCAAAGCTTGTTGCCGAAAGCATCGCCACTCAGCTTGAGCGTCGCACTAGCTTCCGCCGCGCCATGAAGAAGGCCGTCCAGTCGACCATGAAGTTCGGTGCGAAGGGTATTCGCGTGAACTGTTCAGGTCGTCTCGGCGGCGCCGAAATGAGCCGTCGGGAGTGGTATCGTGAAGGGCGAGTGCCGTTGCACACCCTGCGCGCAGATATCGACTACGGTTTTGCAGAAGCGAAGACCACTTTCGGCATCATTGGTGTCAAGGTTTGGATCTTCAAGGGCGAAGTGCTCGATGCACAGGCAAGCTTCTAAGCTCGCCGCCCATTTTTGATTTGAAGGAGAAGTCATGCTGAGTCCGAAACGAGTGCGTTGGCGTAAGACGCAAAAAGGCCGCATGCGGGGTAAAGCCTACCGCGGCAGCGAAGTTTCGTTCGGCGATTTTGGATTGGTCGCGTTGACCCCGGCCCGCTTGACCGCTCGGCAGATCGAGGCAGCTCGTATTGCTATGACGCGTTACATCAAGCGTGGTGGAAAGGTCTGGATCCGGATTTTCCCGGACAAGCCGATCACCAAGAAGCCGCTCGAAACCCGTATGGGTAAGGGCAAAGGGCCCCCAGATCATTGGGTTGCCGTCGTGAAACCTGGGCGCGTCCTCTACGAAATGGACGGCGTGACCCGTGACGTGGCCGAAGAAGCATTCCGCTTGGCTGGGCACAAACTGCCTTGCAAGACGCGCTTCCTCGTCCGGGGAGAAGGACTATGAAAGCTGAAGAACTTCGGTCCAAATCGGTTGCCGAGCTGACCGAGCTTGAAAATCAACTTCGGGACGAGCTGTTCCGCCTTCGGATGAAACACTTCACCGGGCAGCTGCAGCAGGTTTCTGAACTCAAAGAGCGCAAGCGCGACATCGCGCGTGTGAAGACGATTCTTAACGAACGGGCGAAAGCCTGAGGCCATTGGCCTTTGATAGGTAGTGAAGGTTACCCATGACCACCGAAAATAAACCGGCAGAAGCTCGCGGACAGCGCAAGACACGCGTTGGTGTTGTCGTGAGCGACAAGATGGAGAAGACCGTTGTCGTCTCCATTACGCGTCGCTACATGCACCCCAAGTACAAGAAGTATGTCAAAACGCGTACGCGCTACAAAGTTCACGACCCAAACGGCGAATGCAAAATGGGTGACCGTGTGCTTATCGAAGAGACTCGGCCGATTTCGAAAGAAAAACGCTGGAAAGTGAAAGAAATTGTCGAGAAAGCACCGGTTGTTTAGACCGCTGCTCTCCTGTCGGCCCTAAGGTGCACCCGGCCGATGGTTGGTTGACACTCGGGTGCTGGGACGAGGTTTCCTATGATTCAGATGCAATCGCGACTTCAGGTCGCGGACAACTCGGGAGCCAAGCTGGTTCAGTGCATTAAAGTACTGGGCGGCTCAAAGCGCCGTTACGCCTCGGTGGGAGACACGATCATCGTGTCGATCAAAGAGGCACTGCCGGGCTCCAAAGTAAAGAAGGGTGATGTTAAGCGCGCGGTGATCGTCCGCACGTCGAAAGAACTGTCGCGCCCAGATGGCACGTACATTCGCTTCGACGACAACGCTGCAGTCATCATTGACAACAACAACCAGCCGGTTGGGACACGTATCTTTGGACCAGTGGCTCGCGAACTTCGCGCCCGCCAGTTCATGCGAATCGTCAGCCTGGCTCCGGAAGTTCTTTGAGACCCACTAGGGGTCGGATCGGAGAGACGTCATGCACGTAAAGAAGGGTGACCAGGTCGTGATTACGGCCGGCAAAGAGAAAGGGAACAAAGGCGAGATCATCGCGATCGATCGCAAGCACGACCGCGTGAAGGTCGAGCGACGCAACATGATCGTGAAGCACAAACGCCCCAACGTTCTGACCGGTGAAGAAGGCGCGCGCATCGAAAAAGAAAACTGGATCGCAGTTTCGAATGTATCGCTGTACAGCGAGAAAGCGGACGGTCCCGTTCGCACTCAGATGCGGTTTGTGGGCAAAGGCAACGAACTGTTCGCCAACCAGGCGGACGCCAAAGCGAGCTTTGGAAAGGACGTGCCCGAGAAGATCCGTAAGGTTCGATTCTCACCAAAAACGTCGGAAGTTTTCGACAGTTTGACCGGCGAGTAATTTTCTCGCTGATCGCTTGACACTCATGGGTGCGTCCGCTAGATAAACGCGCCCTGAACGACGATGTGCCGTTCACATCGTCATTTTTTTTTATTGAAGGCTCTAAGGAGCCGGATTCGGTTCGAGCGGTACTCGCCCGCCGACATGGAGAGTCCAGATGGGATTGTTACTCGATAAGTACAAGAATGAAGTGACCCCGGCCCTCGTAGAGGAATTCGGATTTCGCAATCCGATGGAAGTTCCTCGCATCGAGAAGGTCGTGATCAACATGGGTTTGGGCGAAGCTGTCCAATCTCCAAAGATTATTGAGGCGGCTGTCGCCGAACTCGCTACGATCTCAGGCCAGAAGCCGGTCGTGACACGAGCTCGCCAGTCGATCGCCACGTTCAAGTTGCGCGAGGGAATGCCGATCGGTGCGAAGGTGACCCTTCGTGGTCAGCGCATGTTCGAATTCCTTGAGCGTTTGATCTACGTCGCCCTCCCGCGCGTTCGTGACTTCAAGGGGATCAGTGATAAGGCGTTTGACGGCCACGGGAATTACTCGTTGGGCGTGCGCGAACAGATCATTTTCCCAGAGATCGACTACGACAAGGTCGACAAGATCCGCGGGATGAACATTACGATTGTCACGACGGCAGAAACCGACGATCACGCTCGTGCGTTGCTACGTCACATGGGTATGCCGTTCGTTCGCCGTGAAAAGCGCGAACAGGCTGAACAGACTGAACAAAACGCAGAAGCGTGATCAATTTGCCGATTGGCGAATAGGACAGGAGAAGCACTTTGGCTCGCACATCATTGATGGTTAAGGCTACGAGAAAGCCCAAATTCGCAGTACGACAGCACAACCGTTGTCCAATCTGTGGTCGTTCACATGCATACATCCGGAAGTTTGACATGTGTCGTATCTGCTTCCGAAATCTTGCGTTGCGCGGCGATATTCCGGGCGTTGTTAAGGCCAGTTGGTAAATTTGTCGGCCGAGAGGCCATTAGAAACGGGAACGGAACAGGCCGGCGGCCACGATAAACCGATTCGTGTATCGGATTACGTCGCCTGGAACCCTTCCGAAGGAGAAACACGATGTTTACGTCAAGCGATCCTATCGCGGACTTTCTGACGCGTTTGCGTAACGCCCAGCTTGCTCGCCACGCGACCGCCGAGGTCCCTGGTAGCAAGATCAAGCTCGCGATCGCGAAAATCCTCGAAAAGTACGGCTACGTTAAGTCGGTCAGCTGGGTTGATGACGGTCCCCAAGGGAAGATCGTTGTGGAACTCGGTTACGATGAGAAACACCGCCCGTTGATGAAGGAGATCAAACGTGTCTCCAAGCCGTCACGGCGTGTGTACGTGGGCGTCGATGAAGTGCCACAAGTCCTAAATGGGCTTGGTCTGGCAGTTCTTTCGACTTCAAAAGGTGTGGTCTCAGGCCAGGATGCGAAAGCTGCCAACGTTGGCGGCGAGCTCCTGTTCACAGTCTACTAAGAAGGCCGGAGGAGTAAGTCATGAGTCGAATAGGAAAACAACCGATCGCCATTCCTTCCGGTGTGGACATTAAACTCGAGGGTGAGACCATCACCGTCAAGGGACCCAAGGGTACTCTGACGCGTAAGCTCTCCAACGTGGTTGAAGTCAAACGCGAAGGGAATGAACTTCACGTCGTGCGTCCAAGCGACGCGCGTGATGCCCGAGCACACCAGGGCCTAGTCCGCAGTCTCGTCGCGAACATGGTTCACGGCGTGTCGCAGGGTTACCAGCGTGACCTGGAGATCATTGGTGTGGGTTATCGTGCCGAGAAACGGAAGCGATTTGTTCGCTTTGATCTGGGCTACAGCCACCCGATTTTCATCGAGTTGCCCGAGAGCGTGGAAGCCAACGTGACGCAGACTGCAGTCAGTCTTATGTCCGCAGACAAGGAACTCCTTGGGCAGGTTGCTGCAAAGATGCGCAGTCTGCGAAAGCCCGAACCGTACAAAGGCAAGGGCGTGAAGTACAAAGAGGAGAAGATTCTGCGCAAGGCTGGTAAAGCAGGCGGCAAGAAGTAATTCATCATCGCCTGCTCAGGCAGGCCGGTTGAGGTATAAGCAATGCTTAGTAAATCAGATAGAAATGACGGGCGTAACCGCCGTAAGCGTCGCATTCGTAAGAAGGTCGCGGGCAGCGCCCAGCGTCCTCGTATGACAGTGTTTCGATCGAATCGTCACATGTACTGCCAGGTGATTGATGACCTCACGGGCCACACGCTCGTAAGTGCGTCCACGAAGGATGCGGAGGTCAGCGCGAATCTGTCCGGTAAAGGGAAGTCCGACCAAGCCAAAGAGGTGGGCAAGATGCTCGCAACTCGTGCGCTTGCCGCCGGTATCACGGCCATTGTGTTTGATCGCAACGGTTACATTTATCACGGTCGCGTAGCTGCCGTGGCCGAAGGTGCCCGCGAGGGCGGACTTCAATTCTAAGGAGACCACCATGGCATTGGGACGTCGGAAAAGAGAAGAGTCGGAACTGACCGAGAACGTGATCGCGATCAACCGTGTTGCCAAAGTCGTCAAAGGCGGCCGTCGATTTAGCTTTAGTGCGATCGTGGTCGTGGGCGATGGAAACGGCAAGGTCGGCGTGGGTCACGGCAAGGCGAACGAAGTACCCGAAGCGATCCGCAAGGGTACCGAAGCCGCGCGCAACAACATGATCACCGTGCCCATCGTGGATGACACGATTCCCCACGGCGTGTTGGGTCGTTACGGAAGCGGCAGCGTGCTGCTCAAGCCCGCAAGCGAAGGTACCGGCGTCATCGCTGGTGGACCGGTTCGCGCGATCCTTGAAGCAGCTGGTGTCAATAACATCCTGACGAAGAGCCTTGGGTCCAACAACCCACACAACGTCGTCAAGGCAACCTTGGATGGTTTGAGCAACCTCTTCCATCCCGATGAGTACCGTCGCCGCCTCGGCCAGTCCGCCGACGCGGAGTGATCGAGCTCGATAAGGAGACTTACAAATGTCAGAGCTGAAAGTCACCATGCTGCGAGGCCTCGCTGGTAAACCAGCAGGTCAACGCAATGCCCTGAAAGGGCTCGGTCTGAAACGACGCCATCAGACCGTGGTCGTGCAAGATACGCCCGCGATTCGCGGAATGATCACGAAGGTGTCCCATCTCGTTGAGGTGGCTGAGGTTAAGGAGTGACACCATGGATTTGAGCAACATCAAAGCCCCCAAAGGGGCAAACAAAACGCGTAAGCGTAAGGGTCGTGGCCAGGGAAGCACCTTGGGCAAGACCGCCGGTAAGGGCGAGAAAGGCCAAAAGGCACGCTCGGGCGGTTCGATCAAGGCTGGCTTCGAGGGCGGTCAGATGCCTTTGCAGCGGCGGATCCCAAAGCAGGGATTCACGAACATTCACGCCAAGTCCTACGGCGTCGTGAACGTCTCGACGCTGGATCGTGCGTTTGAAGACGGCGAGGAAGTCACGTTCGAGACGTTGGTCGCCAAGCGACTCATTCGACGCCACGTCGACTGTGTAAAGGTGCTGGGCCAAGGCGAACTGACCAAGAACTCACGGTCAAAGCAGACAAAGTCAGCAAGTCCGCTGTCGAGAAGATCGGCAAGGCTGGTGGCTCGGTAGAGGTGATCGGCGGTGAATAAGATTGGCAACATTTTCGAGATGCCAGAGCTTCGCAAGCGCTTGTTTTTCACGCTTGGGTTGCTGGCGATCTATCGTGTCGGCGTTTTCATTCCGGTTCCCGGCGTGAATCGCACGGCGATGTCGCAAGTTGTCGGCGGATCCGGAGGCGGTATTCTGGGACTCGTGAACCTGTTTACAGGGGGCGCTCTGTCGCTCATGAGTATCTTTGCGCTTGGGATCATGCCGTACATCTCGGCCTCGATTATCTTCCAGCTTATGACCGTTGTTGTGCCGGCGATCGAGCGTCTTCAGAAGGAAGGCGAGGCCGGCCGTAAAAAGATCAATCAGTGGACACGCTACGCCACCGTCGGCTTGAGCATCATCCAAGGAACGGGTATCTCGTTCTATTTGGAGAACATGCACAGCACCAACCCCGAGATGGGGCTGCTGATCGAGTCGGGTTGGCCGTTTCGTATCATGACGGTGATCACGTTGGTCACGGGTACTCTCTTTGTGATGTGGCTGGGTGAACAGATCACCGAAGGGGGCATCGGCAACGGAATCTCCTTGATCATCACCGCAGGCATCATCGCAGGCTTCCCACAAGCCACGATCAACACCCTGCAGTTGGTTCAATCGGGCTCGATCACGACGTTCTCGTTGTTGATTTTGATCTTGGTTGTGCTCGCTGTGACCGCGGTTATCGTGTTCATGGAGAGTGCGCAGCGCCGGATCCCATTGCAGTATGCGCGTCGTATGGTTGGGCGCCGTATTTACGGGGGACAGACGCACGATCTTCCATTGAAGGTGAACATGGCGGGTGTGATCCCACCCATCTTCGCTTCTTCTTTGTTGATCTTCCCAACGACGCTTGCCTCGTACTTCGAGGAGAACCCGATCGCGATCGCGATCAACGCCGCGCTTGTTCCAGGGGATTGGCGATACAACGTCGTTTACATCATTCTGATCGTGTTCTTCTGCTTCTTCTACACGGCTGTACAAGTCAATCCTGTGGATATGGCGGACAACCTGAAGAAGTCAGACGCGTTCATCCCGGGCATTCGTCCTGGTCGAAAGACCGCAGAGTACTTGGACGAAGTGATGAGCCGCCTCACGTTTGCTGGGGCGATTTATATCTCGGTGATCTGTGTTCTGCCCTACTTCCTCCAGGACAGTTTGGGCATCACGTTCTACTTCGGTGGGACGTCTCTCCTGATCGTCGTCAGCGTTGGCCTCGATACGGTGAGTCAAATCGAAAACCACCTGATCACGCGTCAGTACGACGATTTCAGCGCCAAAGCTGGGGTTGCATCGACGTCGGCGCGAATTAAGGGGCGAGAAGAGACCTAATCGTGGCGGGCCGCGGCATGAGCTTGACTCTGTGGCACCCAACGTGTAAGTAATCGCGCCCCGCTTCTTCCGATGGATCAAGTGGGAGCGTGAACGACGAACGGAAGTTTTGAATGGCGAAAGAAGAGGTCATAGAGGTTGAAGGTACGGTCATCGAGCCGCTACCCAACGCGATGTTCCGAGTGGAACTAGAGAATGGGCACAAAGTGCTCGCACACATTTCCGGAAAGATGAGGATGCACTTCATCAAGATCCTTCCGGGTGACAAGGTGACGGTAGAGCTTTCGCCCTACGATTTGACCCGCGGTCGAATCATCTACCGTTCGAAATGAGTTTTTAGCGCGATGTTGCGCAGGGAGTTGCCCGATGAAAGTTCGGCCTTCAGTTAAGAAAATTTGTGAAAATTGCAAAATCATCCGTCGCAAGGGCGTGGTTCGCGTAATCTGCGTGAATCCTCGTCACAAGCAACGTCAGGGATGAAACTACTAGGGTTGTGAAACCCCGTGTTTGAGGAGTGAACGTGGCACGCATTGCAGGTGTTGACTTGCCGCGCCGTAAGCGGATCGAAATCGGACTGACGTACATTTATGGCGTTGGACGAACGTTGGCTCGAGAAGTCCTGGAGAAAGCCGGGGTGGATGGAGCGACGAGCACCGATGATCTAACGGAAGCGGAAATTCGCCAAATTCGTGATGTCTTGGAAGCTGGTTACAAGGTCGAAGGTGACCTTCGTCGTCAGGTTCAGTTGGACATCAAGCGCCTGAAGGATCTCGGTTGTTACCGAGGCCTTCGTCATCGACGTAGCCTTCCCGTTCGTGGTCAGCGTACGCGTACCAACGCGCGCACCCGTCGCGGGCCCCGTCGTACGATGGCACGCAAGAAGAAATAGACCCGTGTCGCGTGAAGCGACCTAGGAGAGAGCAGTCATGTCGAAGCAGAAGACGACGAAGCGTAAAGTCCGCAAGAACGTACAAACGGGCATCGCGCACATTCAGTCGACGTTCAACAACACGATCGTCACGATCACCGATGCACAGGGCAATGCTCTGTCGTGGTGCAGTGCAGGTGCCCGTAACTTCAAGGGCTCGCGAAAGTCGACTCCGTTCGCCGCGGGCGTTGCTGCCGAAGAAGCAGCACGTCGTGCGATGGACCATGGTCTGAAGTCCGTTTCTGTGTTCCTCAAAGGACCAGGGACGGGACGTGAAGCGGCGCTGCGCTCGTTGCAGGGTGCCGGTCTTCGTGTCACGAGCATTCGTGACGTGACGCCGATCCCTCACAACGGCTGCCGTCCGCCCAAGCGTCGACGCGTGTAATTTTCTCAGTACAGCCAAATTAAACTTTGTCAGCGTGCGCACCTTGTCGTGCCAAACCAGCTGACCTGTGGAGGCATGGCTCATGTATCGCAATTGGCGAGATCTCATTCGACCCCGCGAAGTCAAAATTGACCCGCGTTCAAAAACCCAGACTTACGCGAAGTTCGTGTGTGAACCGCTTGAGCGCGGTTACGGTATCACGATCGGCAACGCACTGCGCCGGATTCTGCTCAGCAGCATCATGGGCGCCGCCGTCACGCGCGTGAAGATTGATGGCGCGTTGCATGAGTTTACGAGCCTGCCTGAGGTCAAAGAAGATGTCATCGACATCGTCCTGAACCTCAAGGAGCTCCGTGTGAAGCTCAACGGCACGGAGCCAAAGACGGTCACAATCGATGTTCAAGGCCCCAAAACGGTGACCGGTGCGGACATCATCAGTGACGGTTCCGTCGAGGTTTTGAATCCTGACCACAAGATTGCGACGGTCAGCGAGAACGGTCGACTTCGCATGGAGCTCATTGTCGCTCCAGGTCGTGGATACGTCCCCGCCGAAGAGAACAAAGACCCCGAGGATCCCATTGGCGTGATCCCGATCGACGCGATCTTCAACCCGATCACGAAGGTCAACTTCGCGATCACCAACGCACGCGTTGGTCAGCGCACGGACTACAACAAGCTCGTGCTTGAGGTCTGGAGTGACGGAAGTGTGGCACCCGAGGATGCAGTGGCGTACGCCGCGAAGATTCTCAAGGAGCAGATCAGCATCTTCATCAACTTCGATGAGTCGTCGGAGCCTGAGGAGACGCACCACGAAGAGGCTCCGTTGTTCAATGAACACCTTCTCAAGAAGGTGGACGAGCTTGAACTTTCGGTCCGCAGCTTCAACTGCTTGAAGAACGCGACCATCGATTACATCGGTGATCTGGTTCAGAAGACCGAGCCCGAGTTGCTTAAGACCAAGAACTTCGGGCGAAAGTCGCTTAAGGAAATCCGTGAGCTCCTAGCGGAACACGGCCTGCATCTCGACATGAAGCTTGAGAACTGGCCACCCAAAGAGCTTCTTCAGAAGAAAACTGAAGGCTAAGACCTTCGTTGCGGGCCGCTTAAGCGCCACCGCTAGGATGGATGAGGTAAGAGATGCGACATCTAAAAGCAGGCCGAAAACTTGGCCGTACTTCGGCTCACCGCAAAGCATTGTTCAACAATCTTGCGATTGCCCTCGTCAAATACGAGATGATTCAGACCACCGACGCTAAGGCGAAAGAGCTTCGAAGCGTCGCGGATCATCTTATCACGCTTGGTAAGCGGGATTCGTTGCACGCACGTCGCCAGGCGTTCGCTGTTCTCAAGGACCGCGATTTGGTGGGCAAGTTGTTCAACGACCTCGCAAAGCGCGAAGAGTTGGCCACGCGATCGGGGGGCTATACACGCGTTCTGAAGGTGGGCAATCGCGCGAACGACAACGCACCGATGTCACGCGTTTCGTGGGTTGGTGCAACCGTCGAGAGCACCATGCCTTTGCGTTACCCAGCGCACCTGCTGGCACAGATTGAGACGGTCGAAGAGGATTAATCCCTCGGACAGCGCGAAAAGAAAGGGACCCATGGGTCCCTTTTTTTGTTGGTCCGGATGACGTGTCACAGTCCCATGGCCGACGTTGCCTGCTCGGCGGTGACACCGCTGACCTCCAGCGTCTTGCGCTTGGAGCCGTGTCCGTTTGTCAGCGCCACCTGAGCCCGGGGAACGTTGAGGACCTCCGCGAGAAAGCGAATCAAGGCATCGTTCGCAGCTCCGTCAACCGGCGGGGCCGAGATCTGAATTTTCACGCGTCCATCGTGAAGACCCACGATCTTGGATCGGCTGGACCGCGGCGCCGCGTAAACCTGGATTGCACAGCCTTCGTCGGTATCGGTGATGGGCTCAGACATGTGCTAGTAAACCTGCATCGATTTCATTCGCGATTCCACCGCGGCGGGGCTCATCTTGTTGCCGGTATTGTCTTGCACGTAGTCGGCGGCGCGATCAAGTTCGGCAGGGGTCAGAGGTGCGTTTAGTTGGTCTTTGGTCAGGGTTTGTCCCTTCTTCTGGGCCTCTTGTTTGCGGGCTTCGATGATCAGGGTTGCGACCTTGAAAAGCTCTTCGTCGATTCGGAACAGTCCACCCGCTGGCGAGTACTCGGCGCCACACGCGGCGGAACCGCCCATCACCGAGATTCCTTGTGTGCTCTTGACCTTGTAGATGCCTGCACCGGGAAAATAGCCCTGAGCGTTGCCCGCGTTGAGGGTACCCTCCCAGAGGACCTCGTCCTTTTCGCTCATGATCTTCACTGGGTTGTTGTCGAAATACGAGAACAACCAGAGTTGGTCGCTTGTGGTGGTCATGAACGAGGTTTCGATCCCCGTGCCCTCTTGACCACCGGCGAAGTGGTGTTCGGCGTAGCCCTGGAAGTTGTAGGGGGCAACCAGCACGGAGATCTCATCTTCAGCGGTGACCTCGACGTACTTGCCGGACAGGCGAATGGAGTGCACTGCGCTCGATTCGAGCGATCCAGTCCACAACACCTCTTTGGTTTTAAGGTCTCGAACGGTTGCCTTGGTCGCTCGTCCGTAGTTCATCAGGTTTAGATCGTTATGTCCTTCGGTGGTGCGTCCCACGTACGTGCGAAAGATCTTCCCTGCCACGCGGCCGTCGGACGAAGGCACATGGAATCCCTGGTCGTAGTAGACTTGTACCGAGATGTCTGGACCGCTCGCGGTAATGTCGAGCACATGGTTCTGCATGGACTGCAGCTGTGTGTATGGGATCTCAAAGTACTCGCCAGCTTTGACGGAGGTTTCCGAGAGCAAACTGTCGCTTGAGGTATCCGAGACGCGAATCTTCGTGTCTTTCCAAGCCCACACGATCACGCGGTTCTCGTCAGCGAAGGCACTTGAAGGGAGCTGGGTGAGGAATCGCGACGCCTTGAAGGTGCCATTCTGGTCGCGCAGGTAATATCCGACCGCCGTGCACGATGTTGGGGTTCCCACCAAGATGGAAGCCTTCTTGTCGGATAGAAACGCGAAGACACCTTGGCCGGTCGGGACGTTGACCGTTTGGCCGTCGCCCACCTTGCCCTGCCAAACCGTGCGGTTTTCTTGGAGCGACACAATGCGAACGCCGGTGTCCTTTTCATAGCCATGCACGATGGCCTCCCCAGCGGTGTAGAAGTAGGTCGTGTAGAGCAGCTTTTTGTTCTGAACGTCGGTCAACTCTGTGGGTTTACTGACGTCTGCCATGGCGAGCGTGGTCAGTTCTTTGGTTTCGGAATCTGCGGCCTTCTTGATGGTTTGAGCGCCCAAGGTTGGCGAAAGTCCTAGGACGACGAGTGCGATGGCGGCTGAGAGTTTCATGTACCTTCTCCAGAAGTGTTGATGGTTCTGGAAACGCACACATCCGCAGAAGGATCGCAAAATAAAAAAGGGCATCCGACGATGCCCTTCTTGGGTGTTCAGCCGCGTACCCTCAGCGGTTTCGCACGTGGATTCGGAACAGCTGCTGGCCCATGAAGATGAAGTCGCCATCGTGAAGTCGCGTACGCTCCCAGATCTTGATCCATGTGCCATTGGAGGAATTGAGGTCCACTAGGTAACAATGGCCGTCGTCTCCAGTGTAGATTTGGGCGTGTCGGCTGGACATGAATTTGTCGTGCGGAAAGATGATGTCGCCCTTTTCGCGGCCCAGGACGGCCCCTGACTCGGGCAAGCAGTAGACGTTTTGAACAACGCCCCCAATGCCGATTTGGAGCACCTTGTAACTTCCGCCGGGTGAGGGACTGCCCATGTACCGGGTGCCGTCGGCGGACTTGGTCTTGGGAGTGATGGCCTGCTCAAAACGCTCGAACCGCAGCACTTGCCGGCCCATGAGGAAGGTGTCGCCAGGTGTCAGTCGCACTTCATCGCGCAGCTTCAGGAACGTGCCGTTAAGGCTGTAAAGGTCCTCGATGGACAACTCGCCCTTGTCGATGTGCAGGCGAGCATGTTTGGGGCTGAGGAACGCATCGGTCGGAAAACGTGTGTCGCCTTCGCGTCCGATGGTCGTCTCAAGGAACTGCAGCGGAATGTCGACGCCGTCACTGCCGTCTTCGTTGATCGAGACGAGTGAAATTTTCCAGGGGTTCTCCTTGCGCGACAGCTCGGAGGGCGGTGGGATCTTTCGTTTGATGTCTTCCGCACCCTTGGACACGGCAAGACTTCCCCCGCATTCGACGCAGAACTTCATCCCGGGCGGGTTGCTCGCCGCACAATGTGGGCAGGTCACAGCCGCTTCGACTTTTACTGGGGGAGCCTCAATTTTGCCGGTGTGTTCGACATCAACCCGCATTGTCTCTTCAAAGGCGTCCGACTCCACGGGTTCGGGTTCGGCGTCCAACGCGTCGAGAATGAAGTCTTGCAGGTCGGCTGCTGATACATCATTGGACGCATTTTGTTCGTCAAGACTGGGGCCTGCAGCGAACTGCATCGGCGCGATCTTTGACCGACGGAAGCGTTGAGCAACACCCTGAACCGCATCTTCTTCATCCGGCAGGGCCGCCGCGAGATCGACGCCGAAGTTGCCGCCCGCGCCGAGGCGTCCACCACCCGACACGACGAAGTTCTCCGCGGTATTGTGGCCGTCTTCGGACTCGGAGTCCGACAAAGAAAACAGGTCTGGTGGTACTTTTCCCTCTTCCACGGGTGTCCTCCAACGGCCTGCACGCATGCAGGTAACTTGCTTAGGGAAACGCTAGGGTACCCAAGGGGTCCAAGACTGGCAAGCTCACTAAGCGTCGTGTTCAAGCAGTTGTCGAAGGTGCGACAAAGATGCTCTGGGTTCGGTGTCACGTAATGCGGACTGCAGTCGAATTCGGTCAACGGTGGACAGGCTATCGAGGTTGGTGCGTTCGATGGCATCCACGATTCGCTCGAGTTTGTCGATGCGATCGAGCATGGCGCGCAGAATGTCTGGGGGTAAGTTCTCAGCTGCGCTGCCGGTCGGCACGGGAATGGCGGCCAATTGCGTCTTAACGACCTCAAGCTCGCCCTCGAGCTCTGCGGCGTGGTCGTGGAGCGCCGCGACCTGCGCTTTCAGGTCGGCGTTTTCCGCCGCGACCTGGTCATCGTGTTTGGACCGTTCTTTCTCGAGTTTCAGCCGTTGCTTTAGGCCCTCGATCTCAGTGCGAAGGTCGTCGACCGAGCCCTTTGCTTGGACCTCAGCGAGTTGGCTGGCGGCGCGGTCGCGGTCTCGGCGCATGGCTTCGAGTTCGGCTCGGGTGGCCTCCAGCTCAGATTCAAGGTCATCGAGCTTGCTTTCGAAGTCCGCCGATGCCGCGCGTGCGGCGTCGGAGGAGGCGCGCGACCCGTCCAATTCGCTTTGGAGCTCTCGGTTGCGCCTTTCGAACTCTTCCACAAGACGTTTGTGCCGCTCGACTTCGCGTCGCAGGGCTTCGGTCTCCTCAATGGCAGCTTTCCCTTTCTCGGCCGCGGCTGCCGTGTCGGTGTGGATGCGTTGAATCGAGGAGAGTTCGGACTGGAGGCGAATGATCTCACTCTCGAGGGCTTCGATGTCTCGATCACGCGCCAAGACTTCTTCTTTGAACCGTTGTCGCTCCTCAAGCGCGCCTGACTGTGCGTTGAGATGGTCTTCAAGTTCGGCCACGTTGTCAACGCCTTGTCCCAGTTCCTGTTCGAGCGTTTGGTTTTGCCGCGGGCCTCGTCCAACCTGACTTCCGCATCTTGTACGCGTTCCATCTGACGTTTGTAGCGCGGTGTGGAGCTTTTCTTCTAGGCGTCGTTTCTCCTCGCGAACGGTATCAAGCTCGTCTTCAAGCCGCTCAACGTCGGAGCGCAAACGATTGACTTGATCGCCCTCTGCCTTTCGCTCCTCCTCAAGCCGAGCGACGTCGTCACGAAGGCGCTGAATATCTCCCATCGGCACGTTCGACGTGCGTTCGGACTTGGCCTCAAGCTCCTCCACACGCCGTCGTTCGGCGTCGAGTTTGCGTTGCAGGTCTTCGAGTTCAGCACTCTGGCGTTCGGCGAGTTCTTGAATGGACTGGCGTTCGGCCTTGAGGCGCTCCATCTCGGAGGAGCGCTCCATGGTCATGTCAGGCCCATCCACAGCGGTGGGAGGGTGGGTGGAGCCCCACGCGACGCTCGACGCATCTTCGAGCCCCGCCGAAAAGTCGTTCTTGTACGGGTCGTTGTAGTCGTAGTTGAAATTGGACGCCGGCCCGCCAAAAGGCGAGTTGCCGTTGGTCGGGGCTGAGTATGTATCAAGCGCCGACTCCGCTGCCGTGTTTGGCCCGTCTTCTTCTTCCACGAAGTGCAAGATGAAGTCGCCGCACCACACCTCGTCGTTCATTGCGAGGAACTCGCGTCCAACGACGGGTTTGCGTTCGTTGTTGATGATGACGTAGGTGCCGTTGGAGCTGTTTAGGTCAACGATCTCGAAGTTTCCGTTCGCAAACCGAAATTCAGCATGTCGCCGAGACACGGATTTTCGATTGGACCGAATGGTGCAGTCCGTTGCTCGACCAATCGACACAACGGGGTAGTCGGCTCCAAATGGGACGGATCGCTCTTGTCCGGAGATGTCGGTGTAGACGATGCGTGGCACCGTGGCCTCTCATGAATCAAACTGCGAGTATGGTAGGTTCCGATTCACGTGTGCGTCAATCTTTCTAATGGGTGACGCAACGCCTGTATCGCCTTGTTTTACGCGTGCTCGCGAAATAATGTGACGGCGCCGGAACTTTGGACCGAGGCTGTGCTCTAAGTTTACGTGAGCCGCAAGCGAAGTTAATCGATGCCTGACAATGATACAAAACGCCCGCAAGCTTCTGAAATCGATGAAGAACTGATCGATCTTGCGGACGAAAACACGCCGTCCATCCTGCGTCCGATCCTCATGATCGGGGTGATCGCCACTGCGTTGTGGATCGTGAGCGATTGGCGTGAGGAAGTGTCGTACTTCTTTTCGTCCAACGATCCGATTGCCATCGGTGACGTCACGGATTTCGCGTCAAAGGCCGAGGATCCTGCTTGGAAACCCGATCTGCCCCACAATCGTCTGGTCTCGTTGTCTGGCATTCCAACGCAACGCAGCCAGAGCGCCCGCTACATGTACTCTCGGCTCGTGGGTGGGTGGGTCTTTGTTGAGTCCAAGCGCGACCTGCCCGATGGCATTGCCGCCGGGATGGAGGACACCCCGACGGGTGACGTGGACCGCACCTTTTATCAAGGCACGGGGCGGTTGTTGTCGTTCAGCCAAGCTGCGCAGCGGTACAACGGCTTGCGGGACTATTATCGGAGTCGATACGGCATCGAGTTTTGCGAGACGCTGCGTCCCGAGGACATCCAACGCATTGAGCAGAAGCGGCGTGACGTGATCGTCTCTCAGTGGAAGGCCGAGTACGACGAGGCGAGCGCGGAAGAGCGCACCGAGAAGAAGCTGTCGGAGCGCCCTACGGACGCACAGATCAAAGAGATCTTGGACAATAATCCCGTCTGTGTGGACGCATACTTGGTGCAAGACGGCGTCATGCCTCGCGACATGATCTGGTATCTCGTGGCGACGGTGCTCTTTGTTGGGTTCATGCTTTTCAACGTGTTTGGGCTGATCCGCTGGATCCGTCAATTCACGCGGTAGCGTTGCGGTCCGCCTAGCGTGCCGCATTGCCAGCGTCCTTGCTCCTGCGCCAAACCCGAGTAAGATCGGCACACTTGAAGAAGGAGTGTCGATGCTGAGTCGGAAAGTCGCGCTGGTCGCGTTCGTTTTGGTGTGTGCGTGTGAGGAAACCGAGTTCACGCCTCCCACCACCAACACGAACTCCAACACCTCCAACCAGAACAACAATCCGGTCCCACCGGGAAAGTCCTACGGTGATGCCTGCGCCGACACGTCGGAGTGCCGCAGCGGGTTGGTGTGTGCGGATGACGTGTGTGGCGCCAGCGGCGACGTTGCGGCCGGTATGCCATGCGAGCTGACGGCGCAGTGTGCGGCGGATCTGTATTGCGACGCGCTCTCGGCGAGTTGCGTTCCGGCGGGAACGAACGTGGAGTCAGCGGAGTGCGGTCAGACGAGCGAGTGTGCGGCGGGGTTGGTGTGTCAGCCTAAAGGATTTTCCGGTGCATGCGTGGCGACGGGGACACTCGATGTCGGGGCGCCTTGCACCGCATCCACGGACTGCCTCGCCGGCTTGAACTGTGGTGTAAGTCCCCTTGATCCGATGGGGGACCCGATGTGTTTGGCGGGGCCGGCGGGTTTGCCGATGCCATGGTCGGGAGCCGAGTGTGCCGAGGACGAAGGCAATTTCCGCGTGTTGTTCGAAGTGCCGCGCACGGAGCCGCTCGCAGACTTTTTCCGGCATCCGTACCCGAGTGACGCACGTCTGAGCAACGGCCATCCGGTGTTGACCGGTTTCCCCACGCCGGGTCCGGCGCTGCTTGGTTATGACGTGGTTCAGCGCTACGTGGATGCGATCGAGGCCACCCAAGACAACTTTAGTCCCAACGGCGCCATTTATTTTCGATTCTCGAAGGCGGCCAACTTTGACACGCTCAACGCCAACGGCATGACACGCCCAGTCAACCTGGTGGACATCGACCCCCAGAGCCCAAACTACGGACGCCCGCAGCCGTTTGGTTGGTTTGTTTCCAGCGGACGAAATCGCTACATCTGTCAAAACTACATGGTGGTGCGTCCCGCCAACGGTCGGCCATTGGCAGCGAACACCACCTACGCGGTGATGATCACGACGGACGTGAAAGACCCGGGCGGTACCCCGCTCCAGCGTGATGCGGATTTCGACGCGATGCTCAGCGACACCGCGCCTGCGAGCGAGCTCCAAGCGGCCTATCAGGCCTACGCGCCGCTGAGGGCATATCTTGCCGACACCACGGTGGACCGACCCGACGTCGCGAAACTCGCGTTTGCGACCGTGTTCACGACGGGAAATCCGATTTCGCCGATGCAGGCATTGTACGATGAAGCGCGAACCGCCGGCGCGACGGCGTCCGAACTCACGGTGTGTGATGCCAACACGACGTCGCCGTGTGACGATGGCCTGACAGGCGACGAGCACGTGCGCGGGTGTTTCGGCGAGTCGGACACGTTCTCAGAAATCCAAGGAAAGTTGTCGCTGCCGATCTTCCAAAGTGGTGAGGCTCCTTACCTTGATGCGGGCGGTGCTGCGACGCCTGGGGTCAAGCGAAGCGAAGAGGTGTGCATGGCGTTGACCGTGCCCAAGGCTACCCCACCCGCGGATGGGTGGCCGGTATTGATTGTTGCGCACGGCACCGGCGGGAACTATCGCGGACAGGTTGATGATTTTGGCGACCTGCTGACCACGATCGACATCGATGGCACGCCAGTTCAGTTCGTCACGTTGGGATGGGATCAGGTTCAACACGGCACCCGCCGCGGTGCGAGCACGCAGCACCCCAATTCGCTGGTTTACAACTACGCGAACCCTGACGCGGCGCAGGGCAATTTCCTGCAAGGAGCCGCAGAGATCGGCGCGATCGTGAGCTGGGTGGCATCCAATCCGCTCACCGCGGAGGCATCGCCGACAGGTGAGGCGATTGCGCTCAACGCCAATCAGATTTGGTTCCTCGGCCATTCCCAGGGCGGCACGACGGGGCCTCTCGCGCTGCCGTTTGATGAGCGGGTGCGCGGGGCGGTGCTCTCGGGAGCAGGTGCTGGGCTGGTCAATGCGCTGGTGGGCAAGACCAGTCCCGTGAACTCGCCTGCCGCGCTCCAGATCGTGCTTCAGGATCCAAACGTGGGGGCGAATCATCCAGTTGTGCAGTTGTTGCAGGGCTATTTTGACCCGGTGGACCCGCTCAATTTTGCGCGTCGCATGACGTCGGCGCCCATTGAGGGCGTGACAACGACCAAACACATCTTCCAAACACACGGCGTCACGGATACGTACACCCCGCCTGCCTCGCTGAACACATTGGCCTTGGCGTTGTTTGCCACCTATGCCACGCCATTGATCGCCAACATCGAGGGGATATCGACGGCGGCAGCTCCCATTGCCGGAAACGTTGTCATCATCCAGGTGCCCTTCACCGTCGCCGGAAAGCAATACCAACCCAATGGTTACGATGGTCACTTTGTGTTGTTCCGCGACGACACCGCACGGCAAGACGCGGCGATTTTCCTTGGTACGGGTGTGGTGACGGGTGTCCCAGAACTTCGTTAGAGCGATAGTGGGTTGCTCACTGGCGTTTGTCGGTGCGACTGCGTTCGGTCAGGAGCGTGTATCGGGGAGCGTGCGCGCGGGCATGGAGTATGACGACAATGCGCTTCGCACGGAGGCGGTCGAACCCGTGCCGGACTTCTTGGCGCGTTACTTCACCGCGTTGACCATGCAATACCCAGCCGCCGCGCCGCGATCGTCGTTTGTCTTTGACCTGGCACACGGCGGGAAGTTTTTCATGGCGGAGCCAGACGCTGACACGCTGCTCACGCAGGTCTACGTTGGCTATCAACAACGGCTTGGCCAACCCATCGGCATCTACGCACAGCTCGACATCAAGGATCGGACCGAGCGTATCTCGCGGCGTGACTACAACCGAGGCGGTGGTGGCGCCGGTTTGGACGTGTTCCTCGGCGATTTTTCGCTTCGGACCGGCGTTGCCGCGCGTTATTTCGCGTTCAAACCCTCACCGGATGCGTCTAGCTCCAACGTCGAGTCGAGCAGCCGGGTTCGGTGGGACTTCCTACCGTCGGCCTACGCCGCCTTGAGCTACACATATGCGCGTCGCGCCTTCTCCACAACGCGTTTTTTGCTGCGTGATGGCTTGGTGGAAGAGGATCCCAATGTCGAGCGTTCCGACACATTCCATGTGGTGTCGGCGTCCGTGGGTTGGCGTGGTCCGGTGGTGCTGGAGGCGGCCTATGCCTACTCGGTCAACGACTCGAATTCCTACGGGCAAAATCTGGGGCGCCATTCGGCCGATCTGACAGGCACCGCGGCCCTGCCATGGCAGCTGTTCCTGAGCGCACACCTTGAGCTGCAGCGCACCACGTACGAAGACCCCGTTCTGATCGACGCGGACTTCCTCGTTGACGAGGACAACCGCAATTCGCTGGTGGGCTCGGTTGCCCGCGCGTTGGGGGATTCGTGGGAGGTCGAAGTGCGCTACTCGCTCTATTTGCAGGAGTTTGGCGTCGGTTCGGATTATTCGCGTCAGACCGTCATGCTTGCAGCAGGGTACCTATTTTGAAACGACTCCTTGTTGGATTGATCCTGCTGAGCGGTTGTGCGACCGCGCCTCCGCCGAGTGCGCCGCCGCAGCCTACGGGCGGGATGATGGGGTTGGAGGCCGAACCCGACCGGTCTCCTTGGCGAAAACAAGAGCCTCAGGCGATGCAGGATCGGCCTGATCTCAAGGAATGGGTTGCGTTCGACGCGCGAGGCGTTCGCGATCCCGAAACACGTGAGCTCGTTTGGCAAGCCGTTGCCGCGGTGTTAGCGGGCCTGAACGATCCTGCGGCCGTGATGGCGCAGGCTGAGCTCGAACCTGGGCCGTCCTCGGCATGGAATCTGTACTTTCTGGTTGATGGGACGAGCGAGCGTGAGGCGGTGCTCTGGCGATTTTCGCGCGCCAAGAGCCCGGGAGACTTGGTGCTCAACGTGATGGTGGCGCGAGGCGGCGGGGACGAGTCGATTGTGATGTGGCTGTCTACAGGCGTGAACGCGCCATCGAGCAGGTCGTGGCAATGGGTGCGGCCGAACGGCGACTGCGAGCTGCGAAGTGACGAGGGGTTGGTGTTCCCCAAGACGCCGATCCAGGATGCGGCGTGCGCGGTCTCGTATTCGGTGCTCAAGAGCGTGTTGCTCGACGTTCAGTCGGGCTCAGCCTATCTATCGGCGCCGGATGCACAGACACCGACGGACCACTGGCCCGCTGACCTCGTGCGACGCGACCGACAGATCAACGAAGTGTTCAGCGATTCGGTCTTCCCGCCCCGGATGACTTTTTAGAAATAGAAGCGAATGTGGCCGGTGAAATCGACCAGGTCGAACGCCACGTCGGGCACGACAAGAATGTTGGGGCGGAACTCAAGCACGATGTCGATGGGAATGACGTTGATCAACACTTCCAACCCAAGAATACCCGCAGCGGCTGCGCCGATGTTGTTGTTGTAGTCGGACAGACCCAAGCCGCCACCCAGGCCGAAGTTCCATGCCAGATCGACGCTGCCGTTGCCTGCAAACACGGGCTGCTCAAAAATCGCGTCGGCACTGACGGCGAGCGCATCGCCGCCGCCATAACACCGGCGATTGTCGCATCCCCACCAGCGGGAGCGCCACCAACCCACGTTTCCTTGAATCGCAAAATTGGAGTCTGCGAAGTACTTCAAGGACAGGCCGCTCGCCAAGGTGCCGGCGCCCAGACCCACGCCCACATTTCCGGCCGAACGGATGGTCATTCCGCCCTTCCAGCCCTCAGCAAAGGCAGAGTCTGCCGCCAAAAGCGAAAGGATAAAGACCAAGCTAATCCAAAGTCGTTGCATGAACACTCCGTATTCGAGAATTAGCTCTCTAGGTAAACCTAGATCGCGTGGTTGGCAAGCATCCATGCGGAATCAGCGTATACTGCCTGTGCGATACGCCGTAAAAATGTCGGGGTAGGCGAACGTGAATCCCCCCGCGACAAGGGCTGCGGGTACAATGGCGTATTCGTTGGTCCAGCGCGCGGCGGCGTCCTCACCTTTGCGCCGTCGGTACTCCTCCAGGGTCGTCGAAGGCGGTGGCGTTAACCCGTAGCGCTCCACGAGGAAGTCCACGACGTCACCCACTCGCGCGGGATTGCCGTCCGCGGCATTGAAGACCGCTCCGGCGCTGCCGTGGACCGCGGCAAAGAGCAGCGCGCTCGCGAGGTCATGAACATGGATTCGGTTGGTGATCTTGTCAGGGTTGACCACCTCGTAGCGACCCGACTCGATAAGCATAGCGAGGTCACGTCCCGGTCCATAGATGCCGGCAGGGCGAACGACCACGCCACGTGGGGCGCTCGTCCGCACCAGGTTTTCGGATTCCAATCGCATGACACCCGCTGGCGAGCTGGGCTGACACGAGCTGGATTCATCGACCTGTCTGCCGTCTTGGTTGCCGTAGACCGACGTCGACGAGACGTACACGAAGCCGGCAACACGCTCACGAACGGCGTCCGCAAGAGTAGCGCGAAGCGGTGCAAGATGGTCGCCAAGGTTGGGGAGGGTGGGCACGCTCCAGACAACCACGGTACGGGGGTTCATCCACGTGGCGAGCGAGTCCCCGGCTGCCACGTCCCACGCTACCGTTTGGAACGGCTGTTCGGCTTCCCACTGCCGTTTTGTGGCGACGACCTCAATCCCCGCATCCTCGGCGAGTTTTGCGAGGCGGGATCCCGTATATCCGCAGCCCACGATGAGAATTCGCTCGAACGATACCCGTGCTTCGGTCAACATGTTATAGAACCTCGAAATTGGCAGGATAGAACACCATGAACCCACTCAGTGCCCCCGAACGACAAGTCGTCGAGACCATCGGCGAGTTCATCAAGTTCTGGGGATTCAGCAAGCATCATGGCCGAATCTGGGCGCTTCTTTACACGACGGAAGTTCCCCTGAATTCCCGCGACATTCAAGACCACCTCGAAATGAGTGCGGGGCTTGTGAGCATGTCCATCAAGGAGCTGCTGCATTGGGATGTCATCGTCAAGGTCTGGGTTCAGGGCGACCGGAAGGATTACTACCGCGCCAATTCGGACGTTTGGCACATGATTACACGTGTCATGCGCGAGCGAGAGTACCATCTGATCCAGTCGAGCATGCGCGATTTGGATGACGCCCTTGGGGAGCTTGAGATTTCGGACCTGTCTGCGGAGCGCATCGCCTACCTCAAGCCGCGCATCGAGGCATTGATCGAGCTCGCTGAGAGTTTTGCCGCGTTTTTGAACATGCTGCTGAATCAAGCGGAGGCCAACATCAAGGACCTGCGACAGATCATGGGTCAACTGCCGGAGTAATCATGCCGCATCTGGCGATAAGAGGCGCACGAATCCATTACGAAGAGCATGGCACCGGGCCGGAGACGGTCGTGTTTTCTCACGGTCTGTTGATGAACCTGCACATGTACGACGCGCAGGTTGCTGAGCTTAGCGCGCGTTATCGTTGCGTCGCATACGACCATCGTGGACAGGGGCAAAGCGATGTTCCGTCGGGTCCGATGATCGACATGGAGACGTGTTACGACGACGCGGCGACGTTGATCGAGACGATCGGCGGCGGCCGAGTCCACTTTGTGGGTCTGTCGATGGGTGGATTTGTGGGGCTGCGACTTGCGGCACGCCGGCCCGATTTGATCGCGAGTGTGACCCTCATCGACACGTCGGCCGAACCTGAACCCCTGCAGAATGTGCCGAAGTACAGGCGCCTTGTTCAGGTGGCCCGCCGCATCTCGCCCGCATTGGTCACCAAACAAGTCCTGCCGTTGATGTTCGGTGATGCATTCCTTCACGACGACAAACGACGGGATGAGGTTCAAACCTGGACGCACCACCTGCGCGCCAACCCTCGTTCGATCTACAAAGCGGTCAACGGCGTGATCTACCGTCCTGGCGTCGTCGCGGAAGCTCGGCAAATTACCGTCCCCGCCCGCGTGATTCACGGAACGCACGATCGTGCGATTCCGCGCCATGTCGCGCAGCGTTTGGCCGACATCGTCAACGGCGAGCTTGTGCTCATCGAAGGAGCGGGTCACTCGCCGACCATCGAAAGCCCTCACGCCACAACATCAGCGATCGAGGAGTTCTTGGCCGAACATCGCATCGATTGCAACGCGGCGCGGTAGCTCGTATCTTCGTGTCCATAAGGAAGACCTCATGAAATCAGCCGCAGCCATCATCGGTTCAGGAAACATTGGAACCGATCTGTTGATCAAGATGCTTGAACGCAGCCACGTTTTGGAACCCGTCGTATTGGTGGGGATCGACGCGGCTTCCGAGGGCCTTGCACGCGCGCGTGACCTTGGTGTCGACACGACTCACCGTGGGCTCGAAGGTTTGGTGGCGCATCCTCGGTTTGACGAGATTTCCATCGTGTTTGACGCGACCAGCGCCGCAGCACACGAGCACCATGCGCCGATCCTCGCCGAGCGCGGAAAGCGGGTTGTTGACCTTACACCGGCGGCGGTCGGGCCTTACGTGGTTCCGGTGGCGAATCTCGAAGCGCACATCCATGCGCCCAATGTCAACATGGTCACGTGTGGCGGTCAGGCGACCATTCCTATCGTCTGGGCCTGCAGTCAGGTTGGAACGGTTCGTTATGCCGAGATCGTCGCCTCGATTTCGAGTCGCTCCGCGGGCCCCGGCACGCGCGCAAACATTGATGAGTTCACGCAGACGACGGCACGCGGACTTGAGAGCGTGGGCGGGGCAGAACGCGGAAAGGCCATCATCATCCTCAACCCAGCCGATCCTCCGTTGATCATGCGTGACACGGTCTACACCTTTGTCGAATCGACGGACCCAGGGGCCGTCACCGCCTCGATTGAGGCGGTCGTCGCGCGGGTCGCGCAGTACGTGCCAGGCTATCGTTTGGTCAAGCCACCCGTTTTTGACGACTACACGAAGGCTCCGATTCGTATCCCCGGATTTGGTGAATTTTTCGGCTGGAAAGTCACGACGTTGCTTGAGGTCGAGGGGGCTGGCGATTGGCTGCCGAAGTACGCAGGAAACCTCGACATCATGACCTCCGCCGCGCTTCGCATGGGTGAGCTTATGGTTCAGGGGCGAGCCACATGAAACGATGGTTGGCCCTGTTCGCGGTGTTCGCGGGGTGTGCTGAAGGCGAGATCCCTCAGGTAGACGCGGGTTTGCCTGATTTTCAGGTGTCTCAGCCCGACATGTCGCAGGTCACACAAGACATGGGCACCGACGCGTTTGTGTTTGGTGTGGAATGCGACCCCATCGCGCAAGATTGCGGTCAGGGAAAGTGCGTCCCCAATCCATCCACAGGCACATCGACCTGCCTTCAGCTCGGCGAGCAACGCGACATCGCTCAGGAGTGTGAAACCATCACACAGTGCATCAAAGGTGCGCACTGCGCGCTGCTGCCCAACGAGTCAACGAGCGCGTGCCGACAAATGTGTGACCCCGACGGTGTCGACACATGCGCTTCGGGCACGTCGTGTTTAGCAACCCTGTCGAGCAACCCGAGCATCGGCCTATGCGCAGGGCTGCCTCAGGCCTGTGACATCTACGCCAACGACTGTGCGACGGGGGATTGCATCGTATCGCGGGACCCGCAAACCGATGCCATCGGCACGTTTTGTGGGCAAGCTGGCACGCGTCGCCAAGGCGAGACGTGCGGTGGGGCGGCCGGTGAGTGCGAAGTGGGCCACATTTGCATCCAGCTGGCCAATGCCTCGAGCTCGACCTGCCAACCCGTATGTCGTCGGCCCGACCAAGGCCCCATCCGTGCGTGTCCCGCTGGATTGGTGTGTTCTGGCGTCGCGTCATCAAGCGGCGTGTCTTTTTGCGAATAGCGGCCATCTGACCGTGGATTCCACGCCCACCGCGTCTTTGCCGGATTCCATCCGAAATTCCGCAAATTTGAAGACTTCGCGCCAAATCTTCGATTCGCGATCCAACTCAGGCTAAGATGAGCATCGTAAAGGTCCGCGGAGGCAGTATGGACACACGATGGATTGCGATATTTTTGATGGTTGTCGCGTGCGGAGACGATTCAGACACAAGCTCTGGCACGACGAACACTACGACGAATACGAACAACACGACGAATAACGGCACGTCCGGGACGAACAATTCGACCGACGGCCAGACGACCAACACCAACACGTCGACCAACAACACGACAAACAATACAGCGACGAACAACACAACAAACAACGTGTCGTCGTCGAACAATGCGACCAACAACGAGACCACGCCGGTCAACAACGTGACCACCGGCGGCGCCACGTGCATGGAAATCTTGCAGTGTTTGTTGGTGTGCAACACCGGCGACGAACCGTGCATACAGACCTGCAAAGAATCCGGTTCCGCCGACGCCCAAGACAAGATCGACGCCTACCTGATGTGTGTCGATACCCTGTGCGCCGATGCCACGGGTGTGACCGAGCTCACAGAGTGCGTGCTCGATCAGTGTGGCGAGGAACAAGACGCTTGCTTGCAATAACGATGGACCGGCATGTGGGCTTCGGCCATTCGGCAACCAGAGGTTGCCGACCCGTGAAGCGGCATCTTCCAAGCTGCCGTGAGCTAGAGCGACCCCAAGACCTCTTGGATCTGGTCAAATCCAACGCGCAGTAAGAAGCTTGAGTTTCGCCCGTAGGATTTTGCCCCGAGGACAAAGTAGTTGGGCTCTGGGCTTTTTAGCACATCGACCCCCGATGATGTCTGTGCCATGCAGTCACCACCGGCCGATGCCAGAAGAGAGGCGGCCAACTTCATGGGGCCCTCCGACGCATAACACTGGTGCACCTGAATCTCGCGAGTCAGGGCTAGGTCGGGCCGATAACCCACGTTCGACACCACCCGGTCGACGACGATGGTTTCGTTGCCCGCGGCTCTCGAGAGTGTGACCTCGATGCCGTCGTCGTTCGACGCAAACCGCTCGATGGTCGAGCCCGGATAGGGGGTGACACCTTCGATTCCTCCTGCAGCCGCGCGATTTCCAAACTCACCCAACGCATGACGCTCTGGCAGAACGTCGTTTTCGATCAACGTGTACGGGGCGGCGTCTTGACGGAATGCCCAATGAATCTGGGTTTTGGGAGCCGTGGCTCGCAAATCCGACAGAATCTTGAGCGAGGTCACGGCCGAGTGCCCCGCGCCGATCAGCAGCACACGCTTGTCCGCATACAGCGCACGCTGAGCGCCGAGCGCGTCGGGGATATAACGCTCCAATGCATTTTCGATGGCCGACATGCCTAGGGCGTCCAGACCACCGACGCCCAGCGGTGCGGGACTCTCGTAGACGCCCGACGTGTCAAACACGACGTCGGCTTCATCGTATCGCTCGCCGTTAGGGCCTGCGATATGCAACAGGAACGGTCCGCTGTTTCCGTCGCGTTGGCCGATGTAGTCGCCCTTGAGCGCGTCACGACGCGCAATGCCTAACACGCGTGTGTTGTGCTGCAACCTCTCGGCCAGACGTTCTGCGAGGGGCAACAGGTAGTCGTGCAGATAGGCCTTTCCGGTAGGGAAAGCGTCCTCGTCCACGTGTGTCCCGACCGCCTTAGCCCCCCAAGAACTCCGATTGATCGCCCAGGGTGAGAAGAACTTCACGTGCTCCCACCGTCGGATGCTCGCGCCAGGTGTTGCGGTTTCATACACCGTGACGTCCCAGCCCTTTTCGGCGGCGAGCGTGGCGGCCTCGATGCCGATCGGGCCTGCCCCAATAATTGCGAGTCTTCGTGTCACTTTTTGCTCCATGCATGGAATTCGTCCCAAGCGCGGACGATAAGAGAATATTTGTCGTGCCTCAAACGGTTTCAAGGTACCGTAAGCGACCCACTGACGATGCCGGCTATGGATTCACAGACAACGCCCAATCAGGATGCGCGCAGCGATGCGCAGGTCGCAGCAAATGCTGCAGCCGCGCTCGATTTGTTGTTAAGAAAGACGCGTTCGGCCTACCTCCAACCGCTGGTGTTCGAGTTTGTTTTGTGGCTGGGCGCGACGTTGATGGCGGTCATGTTGTCCGCGGGCGTGCTCAGCGCGGTTGTTCCGCGAAACATGGGACCCACTGTGTTTTCGTGGGTGCTCGGCGTGGGCATCGTGGCGACGACGATCGTCGCTGGGATCACGGCGGCGATTGCTTGGCGGCGCTATCCGGATTTGACGCGGGTCGCGCATTGGTTGCAGAACGCGGAACCTCAGTTTCGAAGCGATATTGTCGCCGCCGTACAGTTTGCGCGCGAGCTTCAAGGTGGACCGACACGCTACAGCGCCTCGATGGCGCTTGAGCACGTGCAGCGCACGCTTCGTTTGATGCACGAACGGGTGGACGGCCGCGGGTCGCTGGCTCACTTGCTGCCGAGTCGAAGTCTTCGTCCGGCAGGATTCGCCTTCATGGGCGGCCTTTTGATGGTCATCGCGATGGCGAATCTGCTCCCCAATTTTGGCGGGCACCTTGTGCGCGAAGCGACGATGCTCGCCATTCCCAATGCGCGCCCGGTGGTTGGAGACATTGACGTCGTGCTTGAGTTCCCGAGCTATACCCACTTGCCGCCGGAATCCGAGTCTTTCTCGACGGGCAACATCGACGCCATCGCGGGGACCGAAGTCACGCTTCGCACCTATGCTCTCATCGACGCCACCCGCATCGAGATCGAGCTTACAACGGACGGTGAGACACGCACGGTGCCGGTCAAAGAGACGCGGTCAGGTCTGTTGGAAGCGCGTTTTGTCGCAACCCAACCCGGAACCTATAAGTTTCGCGCGACGCAGGCCGACGGGAAAGTGGTGGACGACAGCATCATTCGCACCATCAACCTTCGTCCCGACCTCCCGCCAAAGGTCAACATCACGTCACATGCGGGCGAGGTGGAGGTCTCGCCGGGTGAGGTGCTTGAGATCAAGTTTTCGGCGTCGGATGACTTTGGGATTCAATCCATCGCGCGGCTGTACGGATTTCCCGGCGAGGAGCCGACACGGGTGGCGCCGCCGATTCCCACGCTGAACGAGCTACCGACCGAGCTCGAGGCCACAATGAAGTTCGACCTGAGTGTCATGAACCTTCAGCCCAAGGATACGGTGGTCTTCCAGCTCGAGATCATCGACAACAACACATTGACGGGTCCGGGTCGGACGCTGTCCCAAGAGCTTGTTCTGAGGGTCGCGAGCCCCGACGACAAACACCAAAAGATCGTGGAGCGGCAACAGGAACTCGCCGAGAGCTTGGTGATGTTGTTGGGCGACTTTTTGGAGACTCCGCTTGGGGAGCGCTCAGCTCGCACAACCAACTGGGTTCAGACGGTGCCGCCCGACTTGTCCGAGGACGAGCGAAAGGCACGTCTGGGACTGTCTGCTGGGCTCTCGAAGAAGACGGCCGAGGTGCTCGCGGTGATGAAAACCTTGTCAGAGGACATGGCCAAAGATCCGTTGATGATCGAGCGCGATGCCATGATCTTCACAGGATTGTACACGCAGCTGGCCGAGCTCCACCAAGACCACGCCGAAACGGTGGCCAGACTTGAGCCGTTGCTCAAGCTTGAGGGGCCGTCAACCGGGCAGCTTGGGCGTCTCGCGACCCACCAGACGGACCACGAAGAAGCCCTCGAAAAGGGCATCCTACGCCTGGAAGATCTGCTCGCGTCGCAACGCATGGAGATGGTCAAGGCGACGACCGAGGAGATCAAAGCGCTCAAAGACCGGCTTCGTGAGCTGTTGGAAAAGTACCGCGACACGCAAGATCCCGAGCTCAAAGAGGCGATCAAACGCGAAATCGGTCGTCTGCGTCAGCGCATGGCCGAGCTGATGAAGCGCATGCAGGATCAGCTGCATCGCTTGCCCGAAGAGCACGTCAACATGGACGCGATGGCCGCTCAGCAGCTCGAGAGCGACGCCAAAAAGATGGCCGACGCGATGACGAGCATCGAAGAGATGCTCGACAAGGGTGACATCGACGGGGCGCTCGCTGCGCTTGACCAGATGGACACCAGCCTGGACGAGTTGACCAAAGAGATGAACAAGGAGTTCGGTGAGGCGCAGCCCGATTCGATGACCGAGCTCGACAAGAAGATTTCGGAGTTGATGGATGACGTCAACGATCTCGAGGCGCTCCAGCAAGAGGTCGAGAAACAAACGCAGGAGGCGCACCAAGAGAACTTGCGCCAGGTTGAGGAGAAGCTCAACGACATGGTCCAGAAGGCGACCGGGCCCATCATTGAGGACATTCGCGCGCAGAAAAAGGCGTTGCAACAGATGAAGTCCCGCCAACTCTCCGACCACGAGGCTGACGAAGCACAACGCGCGATCGAACGATTGGATGGGCTCGAGAGGGCGCTGCGGCAGGGTGACATCGAACAGGCAGCAGAGCGGGCCAACCAGTCCGTTGAAGACATGCGTTCGCTGCAATTCGGGCTTGAGCTCGCGACCCGTTACACCAAACCCAACTCGCGCCAGAGCCAAGACCTCGAAAAGTCGCGCAGCGAGATGCCCGGCATGATTTCGCGTGGTCAGGAGATCCGCAATCAGCTTGGCCAGCTCAAAGAGAAGGCCCGACAGCAGATGGCGTCGCCCAACCAACAGATGATGGAGGGTCTTGGCGAAGGTCAGCAGCAGGTCAGCGACCGCGCCCAGAAGTTCAGCGAAAAGCTCGACCAGGCCAGCAAAGAATTCCCGATGCTGCAACAGCAGATGAAGCCGTCCTCGGATGCCGCTCAGCAGAAAATGGGCGAAGCGGGCAGCAAACTTGGCAAGGGACAGCTGCAGCCTGCGCTCGACCAGCAACGGCAGGCACTCGAAGAGCTTCGCAAACTCAAAGAGTCCATGCGTGACACGCTCAAGCGCGAAAAGCAGGGCAACAACGGTCGAACGACCCAGGAGAAGGTCGAGATTCCTGAGCAGGAAGACCGCGCCAAAGAGACTTACCGTGACGACGTCATGAAAAACATGCGTGAGGGACGGCTTGAGAACTACGACGACGAGATCCGACGTTATTACGAAAGCCTGATGGAGTAGCGATGCGAACACTTCACATGTGGATCGTCGCGTGCTTGTTGGCGACCGCGACCCCGGTCTGGGCTCAGACGCCCTCGGACGCCAATGCGATGTTGGACGCGTGGGACATTCCGGCTGCGACCAAAGCGATCGACGCCCTCGAGGCCGCTGCGCCGGCGTCTCCCGAGGTGGAGTACCTTCGCGCGCGGCTGGACTTCTTCAACGGCAAATACGAGGCCGCCGTTCAACGCCTTGATCAAGCCATCGCGCAAACCCCGCGTGCGGAGTTCGTGCAGCTGCGCGACTTGGTCGCGGCGACCCACAACGTCACGAAGAGCTACAAACGGTTCAAAAGTCCCAAAGGATATTTCGAGATCGCGGTCGAGCCCGGAAAAGACGAAGTCCTGCTGCCGTTCGCGTTTGAAGCGCTCGACAAAGCCTACGAGGTATTCGCACAAGAACTTGGATTCCGTCCGCAGACGCCGATTCGCATCGAAGTTTACCCACGAACGGCCACACTTGCCGAGGTTTCAAGCCTAACCGACGAGGAGATTCGTACGTCGGGAACGATCGCGCTGTGCAAATACAACCGCTTGATGATCACCAGCCCCAAAGCGCTTGTGCGCGGGTACGGGTGGGTAGACACAGTGGTGCACGAATACGTCCACTACGTGGTCAATCAGAAGACCGGTGGCCGTGTTCCGATCTGGATGCACGAAGGCCTGGCAAAGTATCTGGAGCGACGTTGGCGCGGCCCCGACGCAGCGATGCTTCCGCCTTCGAGCGAAAAGCTGCTTCAAGAGCGGGTCAAAAAGGGCGAGTTCATCACGTTCGATCAGATGCATCCGTCGATGGCAAAGCTGCCCAGCCAAGAGGACGCGGCGATGGCGTTTGCCGAGGTCTACACGGCCATGGAGTACCTGCGTGCCCAAGTCGGGCCGACGGCCTTCAACGACATGTTGGACCTGATCGCGCAAGGCATGGACGCGCAGCGTGCGTTCGCGAAGGTGCTCGGCACGACGTTCCCACAGTTCGAACGCGAGTGGCGCGGCTCGCTCAAGACACGCACGCCCTCGTCTTTTCCTGAGGACACGGGGTTCGAGGATCGGTTGGTCTTCAAGGATACGGCACCCAACACCGAGCTCGATGCCATCCCACAACCCAAGGCCCGCGACCACATGCATCTGGGGGAAATGTTGCAAGCACGTGACCGCTTTGCTGCAGCCATCGTGCAGTACCGCAAGGCCGAGAGCATTGCGGGCAACATGAACCCGGTCCTGCAGACACGGCTCGCCCAGAGCCTGATCGCGACCGACCAGCCTCAAGCCGCGTTCGACGCGCTCATCCCTACGATTCAGAACTTCCCCGGATACGTTTCGACGTGGATTCAGCTGGGCAAGGCCGCAGCCGCGCTTGGGCGGTGGGAGGAGGCACGCGAGTACTTCACCGAGGCCGGCCGCATCAACCCGTTTGATCCGGAGGTGCATTCGGAGCTCGCACGTGTGTATCGGCAGCTTGGCATGACCAAGGAGGCCGACGAGTTCCTTCGGTTCGAGAAGCTCGTCAAGGGCGGATCCTAGTGTTATTCAGTGGGGCGACGGCAGTCGCTGGAGGATAGATTGGCAACAGACCCGAATACGACCCCAATGACCGACGACGCGCTTGAGGGCGTCGAGCAGATCGCGCAGGCGCGTGATGCCATCGTTGGCGAAATCCGCAAACGGATCTTTGGACAGGAAGAGCTCATCGAGCACCTGCTTGTGGCACTTTTCGCACGTGGCCATTGCTTGTTGATGGGTGTGCCTGGCTTGGCGAAGACGTCGTTGATTTCGACGTTGGCCGAAGTGCTGTCGCTCAATTTCAACCGCATCCAGTTCACGCCGGATTTGATGCCCGCCGACATCACCGGCACCGACATCCTCGAAGAAGACCATTCGACCGGCAAACGCTACTTCAAGTTCATCCAAGGCCCCGTCTTTACGAACTTGCTGTTGGCCGACGAGATCAACCGCACACCCCCGAAAACACAGGCCGCGCTGTTGCAGTCCATGCAAGAGTACAAGGTCTCAGCTGGAGGAAACACGTATGCGCTCGAGCTCCCGTTCCTCGTCTTCGCGACGCAAAACCCCATCGAACAAGAGGGTACCTACCCACTTCCCGAAGCCCAGCTCGACCGGTTCATGTTCCATCTCAAAGTGGATTATCCGACAGCGGACGAGGAAGTGATGATCGTCGAGAACACCACGGCAGGCCGAGTTTCGGACCTGAAGTCGGTGTTGGACGCGTCCTCCATTATGAAACTGCAAGACTTGGTGCTTCAGGTCCCCGTCAGCCAAGAGGTCGTACAGACGGCGGTGAATCTGGTCCGCCGCACACGACCCGAAGACCCGACGGCGCCTGATTTCATCAAGGAGTTCGTGGGCTTTGGCGCCGGCCCTCGTGCGAGTCAGTACCTGGTGCTCGCGGGCAAGGCGCGCGCGTTGCTCGCCGGTCGCCTGACGGTCTCGGCTGAGGACATTCGTGCGCTCGCCCATCCTATCTTGCGCCACCGTATTTTGACCAACTTCCAAGCCGAGGCGCAGAACATCACAAGTGACGATCTCATCGATCGACTGCTGCGCTAAACATGACCGAATTGCGTGCCAAATACCTCGACCCCAACGTGCTCAGCGCGCTTGGAAACATGCAGGTCAAGGTGCGCGCGCTTGCCGAAGGTGTGCTCGCCGGCATGCACCGGTCGCCCCATCGTGGCGGCTCGGTCGAGTTCGCCGAGTACATCGAATACAGCCCCGGCCACGAGATTCGCCACATCGATTGGCGTGTGTATGGCAAGTCGGACAAATATTACGTCAAACAGTTCCAGGACGAGACCAACGCTCAGAATTACTTTGTGCTCGATGGCTCGGGGTCGATGGATTTTCGCGGCGAGGAAGCACCGCTGACCAAACTCGACCATAGTCGGTTTGTCGCGGCGACCTTGGCGTACTTGATCGTGCGCCAAGGTGATGCAGTGGGGGCCGTCGACGCTGGCCACGCCTCGCCCAAATACCTTCCGGCGGCGTCTCGGACGTCCCACCTAGACGACCTGTTTTTGGTGTTGGAACAAATGACCGGGACCGGCGACGCGAACCTACTCAAAGGGCTTAAAACCCTCGCGGAACGCGCCCGACCGCGGTCGCGCATCATCATCTTGAGCGACATGCTGGATGCTGACGGCGAAAGTCTGACGTTTCTCAAGGTGTTGCGGCGTCGTCGGTTTGATGTCGTCTTGTTTCATCCCATCGATCCCGCCGAGCTGACACTGCCCTACGAAGGGCTGACGCAATTTGTGGGACTCGAGGACGAGGGCGATCTGCTTGCCGAACCCGATGATCTGCGCGCAGCCTACCAACAAGCGATGGCGACGCATTTGGCGGCCGTTCAGCGAACCTGTGAAGAGTCGGACATCCCATACATTCGATTTCATACCACCGAGGCCATTGAAGACGTGGTGCTGCGCGCGTTGCGGGGTCCACGATGAGTTTCCTTGAACCGGCGTTTTTGTTGGGGTTGTTCGCGGCGCTCGGGCCGCTGATCGTTCACCTCATCAATCGAAAAAAGGCCGTGCGTCAGCCGTTTCCGGCGATGCGATTCTTGCTGCAGTCCAACAAGCGGGTGGCGCGTGGTGCCAAGATTCGCCAGTGGTTACTGCTCGCGCTGAGAATGTTGGTCGTGGGGTTGCTCGCTTTTGCCTTGTCCAAACCGTTTGTGTCGAGTGATGCCGGCGTGTCGGCTGAGGAACGCCTTCCCACGGCGACCGTCATTGTGCTCGACACCAGCATGTCGATGCAGAACGCAGATTGGTGGAAGCGTGCAACCCGTGAGGCAGACGACCTCGTGGATCAGATGCGTCCATGGGATGAGGTGGCGCTGGTGTTGGCAGACAACACGCGACGCGCGCCGGTGGATCGTCTGACGACCGACCACGCACGTGTCTCCAAGGTTGTGGACGATCTCAAGCCGGGATTCCAAGGCACTGACCTCCCTGGCGCGCTCAAACAGGCGGCGGATATCCTCTCGCCGTCGCAGTTGCCCAACAAACGCATCGTCGTGATTTCGGATTTCACAAGCGGCGGCTTCCCACAAGACGCCGCCGGAGCGGTGCCGGTGGGTGTGCCGGTTGAGCGCGTCGATGTCTCGACCGATGAGCGGGATTCTGTTGCGGTCACAGACGTCAGTTACGAGCAGGAGGGAACACGACGCGAACCGTCGTTTCGGATCGACGCGACGATCAAGAATTTTTCAGCCACGGACAAGGCGTTGGAGGTTCGGTTGCTCGTCGACGGCAGCGCGGTCTCGGCATCCAAGGTGACTGTACCCGCGGGCAAGACCGCCGTTCAGACGTTTCGCCACCGGGTCGACGGAACGCAGACCCGCGCCGCCGCCATTGAGATCGTCGATGGCGACGCGCTGCAAGCCGACAACCTACGGTGGTTCAACCTGCGTCCGGGCAATCGCATTCGTGCCCTGCTCGTCAATGGCGAGCCCACATCGGTGATCTACCGCGACGAGCTTTTCTTCTTTGAGCGTGCGCTAAATCCCAAGAACAGCAACGACGGCATCGCGATGACGACCATCACACGGGAGGGTCTTGAGGGCCGCAACCTCGCTGAGTTTGATGTGGTCGTGCTCGCCAATGTTACAACGGTCACACCAGCCGCGGCCGAGCTCCTCAAGGCCTTCGTGGACGGTGGGGGAGGGTTGCTCTTGGCGATGGGAGATCAGGTCGAAGTGGGTTCGTGGAACACCCAAATGAAGGACCTCCTGCCCAAGCCCCTGCGCGGCATGAAGCAACTCGCGGAGGTCGGTGACCCCGACGCTCCCGTCAAGATCACGAACTACGGGACGGCCAGGCGAGATCACCCCATTTTTGAGGTCTTCGATGCCCCCGGCGGGTCCACGCTGCAGTCCGGGATGGTCTACAGCTACATGCTGCTTGAACCGTCACCGCCTGAGCAATCTCAGACGTTGCTGAGCTACAAAGATGCCGCGCCGGCGCTGCTCGAACGCAAGGTCGGGCGGGGTCGTGTTCTGCTCTACACGACGACCCTCGACGTGGATTGGAGCGACCTCGCGACCCGCACGGCCTACCTTCCGCTGACACGAAGGATGATGCAGTACCTCGCGCGGCGCGCGACGAGCGAGGCAGAGCCCAATCACATCGTCGGTCAGGCCATTGAGCTCGACAGCGAAGGTCTGGTCAACGAACGCCTTATTCTGCGCAACGGTGACAACCGCGTGGTCTTGGAGCCGACCGACGCCAAGGTGGTGTTTACGCCCAATGAACCAGGCGTCTGGGAGGCGTTTGCCGATGATGCGGACGCAGCCAACGCGCGGCTCGACGAGCTCGATGTGGCCGTCAACGTCGACGTGCAGGAGGCCGAACTTACCGCGCTGCCTGAAAGTGCGCTCGCCCCGTGGTTGTCGCCGGGTGACGCCGCCGAACGCAAGGGCTCGATGTCACAAAAACGAATGAACCTGTGGCCAATCTTCCTGTTTATGGTCACAATCGGGCTTCTTTTGGAGTCTGTGCTCGGGACACGTCGAAGCGTATTGGTTCGGTTGTGGCGCAAAGTCACACGGCAACCAAACGAGCTCGATGCGCAAGAGCCAAACACCACGGCCTGAGGTACCAGCCGGCATGTTGAATCGAGGGGAAATCGCCGCGATTGTGTTGGGGGTCGCGTTGTTGCTGCCGGCTGTAGGCCACGCGCAAACGGTGCGTGTTCAAACCGATACCCAAGCACGCATGACGCAGATGCGACGCATTGACGGCACGATCGACGCGGGTCGGGTCTTCTCGCAGTCGGCCCGTGTGAGTGGCTTTGACCTGCTCGGCACCCAAACAAACAGCCTGTCAGCCCATGTCGGCTTCCGTTTTTGGAACGATTTCGGTCTGGTCAATCGCCTCAAGGACGATGCGGTGACCGACATGTACTGGAATCAGACCCTGCTCGAAGAGGCGTACGTCCGATGGCAGCCGCTGCCCACGTTGTTATTGAGAGCGGGTCGGCACATGCGCTTGGACGCACTTGGGGCCAAGGATGTCGATGGTCTTTCGGTGATGGCCCAACCCAAACTTGGCCGCGGCGTGCGAGGCGTTGTCGAGGTGTGGGCCGGTCAGGATGTCTTGTACGAGACCTCGCCCTTGTCGCCTGACCTGTGGGATATCCAAGGCGTGCCGGAGGGCAGCCAAGCGGCTGAGGCCGATTGGAGCATTTCGGGTGGGGCGCGCGCGGGTCTGAATGGGTCGAAGGCGGGGGTGGAGTTGGCCTGGAATCGACGCCAATACAGCGACGCCGATGGGACCTACCTCGCAGAAGAACGTGTTGGGGCCGCGATGCACGGGCAAGTCACGGACGCACTCAACGTCTCGGCCAAGGCGAGTTTTCACACGATTCTCAATGACGTGGACCGTGCGACGCTTGTGGCGGCGTATGCGATGGGCCCTGGGGCCCCGACCTTGTCGACTGGGATCGAGCGTATTGTGCCTTGGTTTGACAGCGGCAGTATCTTTAACGTCTTTGGCGCCCAACCGTACGAAGGCGCTTGGCTTAAAGCGCAGCAACGCGTGGAGGGTCTAAACACAGAGTTTGACGTGCGTGTGTTTGGTCGCATCTACGAAGGCGACCAGGATTTGGTGGATTTTGGGGCAGGATCGGCCGACGCGACAACGTATGGCGTGGGCACGGGGCACGAGACCTCCTTGCACGTCTTGGGTCGCGCCGCGACGTGGAACAGCGTTGTGACCTATTCTGACAGCATCGATGATGCGTATGGCGGCAGCCGTGCTCTGGCGCAGACGCGCGTGCGTGTGCAAGCGCTCAACGCCATTGGCATCGAATCACGGCTCCTATGGCTTTGGAGCCGCCCCGCGAATTCGCGATACCGCGAGGGGCAGGGCGTGACCGGCACGTTAGGCATGGACTGGCGCACCGATTTCGGGGCATTCATGGCGTTGGTGGAGTCAAGCCAAACGACGTTTCAAGGCGGGAATCTTCAGGCGTACCTGTCGTACCGCGCGGAGGTGTGGCCATGACATTGGCGCGGCTGCGACGGCAGCGCCGGGCTCGGCGCATCGCGACCTTGGTGGGGATGGCATGGGCACTGGCGTCGATACATCTCGCGTTTGGGGGCGACGGAACCGTCACGACGATGCGCTACCTTGCCGCTGCCACCGTCACCTTCGACCACACGAAACATCCCCAGCCGTGTTCCACCTGCCATTTGGCGCAGACCAGCCAGACGGCGCACGATGACCTGGGCCCGGACATGGCGGTGTGCGCCACATGCCACGCCACCCAAGAACCAAAACTCGATGCATGCAGCGCCTGTCATCCTGGTGCGAAAGACGTCGTTGAGCCCGTCATGACACGCGAGGAGTGGCAAGCGATTCGGCCCGCACCGTTTGTACCACCGCGCCAAGTCGCAGAACTGCGCTTCAACCACCAAAAGCATGACGCGGCTGGCGTAGCCTGTTCGAGCTGCCACGGCACCGGGTCGCCCGTCCTGCCCAAAATGCAGGTGTGTACCGACTGCCACGCGCAGACCAACGCACCTTTGGCTTGTCAGGCCTGTCACACGACCAACGTCTCTGCGCCCTTGCCCACATTGAAGCCCGCGAACCATTCCGTGGATTGGATCAAACGCCACGGTGTGGTTTCGGCGGCCGACCCCGACAACTGCATGGCGTGCCATACGCAGCCCGACTGTGTCACCTGTCACACCTCAACGGTGGCCACGCCCTATCAGATCCACCCACCCAACTTTGTCACGGTTCATGCGGTGGACGCCCGAGCCGACGAACAAAACTGCACGACCTGCCACTCGGTCCAGAACTTCTGCACCGCGTGCCATGTTCGCGCCAACGTCACCGCTCGACCCGATGCGCGTCCGCCTTCGACGGTGGCGTTCCACCCCGCGGGGTTTGTGGATCCCGCCACGCCAAACAACCACGGCGTCATGGCGCGCCGAAACATCAACGATTGTGCGAGCTGTCACGCCGAGCGCGATTGCATCAGCTGCCACACCGGCATCAATCCACATCCTGCCGATTTCCGCGCGGAGTGTCGCCGTTGGCTTGAGGCGAACGCAAAGCCGTGCGCGAAGTGTCACGAGGACCCGGAGTTTCTGAAAACGCAGTGTTTTTGATGTAGGACACGCAAACATGTAACGGCGCTATGAAAAAGTTGCATAGCTTGTGACGCCGCCGAAAAACTGGATCTGTTGATATCACGTGTGATCCTTGCATCGAGCCCCGTTCGGCTTTGTGGAACGGTTATTGCTGATTATAGCCATCGAATCACAGCATCCGGTCATCATGATTATGAATTCGAAACAAAAACGCGGTGTGACGCTCGTTGAGCTGATGGTCGTTATCGTGCTCATCGCATTGTTGGCCAGCATCGCGTCGCCGGGCATCTTCCGCGCGATCGAGCGTCAAAATGCGCAGGCGACCGCGTCGGGCGTTGCAAACGCGCTGCGCACCGCTCGTAATCAGGCCATGAGCCGTGGCACACCTCTTTGGGCGCGCATCGTGCCGGGCACGACATCGGCCAATCGAGGGGCGGTCATCGTCTCACGTCAGGGGACGTTCGCGGCGGGGAACGCCGCGCGCAGCTGCCGTGAGTACGCCGCCGGGGGTCAAGTCGAGGTGTTTCGTTACAGCCCTGCCGACCTGTCCGGCCGGGGTGCGATTCGTGGCGGTGACCCCGTGGTCAACCTGTGTTTCTCGCCGGATGGCCGAGTGCTGAACCAGACGGGCGGTCTTTTGAGCGCGACCGCGAGCGCACTGCGCTGCGAGGGTGAAGACGCGTTCATCTACACGGCAGACTTCGACGCGTCGATCACGCCCGCGACGCATTTGGCGTGCCCTGGCACGGCCAACGCTCGCAAGGCGTTGCGTGACACCCGCAGCCTGATTCGAATGTACAAGATTTCCGTGCCGTTCAACGGCAACATCAGCGTGGAGCAGTGATGCGTAGAGGTTTCACACTTGTCGAAATTCTCATCTCCATTGTGGTGATGACCATCGCGTTCTTCGCGGTGCTCGCCGTGCAAGGAACCGCGATCGGGGCTTACACGGCGTCGCGCGATTCGACCGAATCCACTGAGCTGGCCCGCAATGTCATCGAATACCTGCAGTTGGAAGGCGCACAGTGGACGTCAGGTGATTTGGGCGGTGTGGGTAAGACGTTTACGGGCACGGGTCTGACGTGGCGCGCCGAATCGAGTCCGTTTGATACAGCACCTGTGCTTCCGACCCTGGCAGGCAATGCATTCGAAGATTGGACCTCGTTGGTCAACTCGTCGGTGGATGTGCGGCTAGGCAAAGAGGGGGGATTGACCGGTACGAAATACTGCGTCTTCGCCCGCGGCGGGTACATCGAGGCCGATACCACCGACCTCAACACCTACGATGCATCGTCGGCGCTGACTGGCTCGCCATTGTTCCGGGTTCAAATCGCTTTGGTCTATCCGGGGGTAACCGGCACCCTGCCGCCGTCAGCCGATGGCGGATACGACTGCGGGGCAATCGAAACCGATGACCTGACCCCAGACAGTTTGGAGGCTTTGGAGCTCCAAGGGCTTCGCGCCACCTATTTCGGGACCGTCGTCGTTCGAAGGGATTTCGGCATATGAAAACGAAACGTACACAAGGCTTTACACTCGTTGAGTTGCTCATTGCGATGGTGCTCTCGGGCATTCTTGCGATCGTGTTGTACAGCCTGTTCGACACCACGTCGGATTCGCTTGGCGAGGTCACAAATCTCTCCGATGCGCAGGACCGGGCACGGTTTGCCTTGGAGCGCGTTCGGTCCGATGTCAAAGCCGCCGGCAGCTTGGCGACACCAGATTCTGACACGGACGTCTGGCAACGCCCAAAGATGGCCGACGGCCGTGTGTTGGGCATTACCGGCTACAAAGACTGGCAGGACGACCAGACGTTGTTCACCGCGGCCCAACTCGCGGCGAATCCCAACGTGAGTTACGACGGGTTTGTCATCATGGCGGCGTTGGATTTTCCGGTGTCGTTTGAGGTCCGGGATTTGCGGTCCGACGCCGACACCGCCGGCGAGATTGCGGCGCACACACGTGGTCTCTATAAGCTCTATCAAGTCGACCCATTCCGGCTCACTGCCGCCGCCCCAACAAGTTTCCCAGGAAACGCCGACTTTTTGGCGGGGCAGTTCGGTACGCGGTTGATGCGTTTGATGGATCGGCAGGGTTACATCCAGTTTGCCGACCTCGACGGTGCCGTGGGTTACAACAACGCCCCCAACCCACAAGTCGCGACATTTTCGTTCAACGCGCGGGTTCCGCAGTACAAGGAGCCCACCGAAGACTACGGATTGGACCTCAATCCCGAGGGCGATTTTGCCTACGATGCTGCGTTGATTGACGCCTACTGGTACCACGTCGAAGTCGACCCGACGGATGAAACGAACTTTCGACTCGTGCGTGAACGGTTGTGTGCCGCGAGCGTCGTGGACGAACTTATCGATCCCAGCAACTTCGAACCCGGCGACGCGTTGGGGTCGGAGTGCCCAGACGGGATCGACGAGAAGACCGTCATCGCGGACAACGTGGCGGACTTTCAGATCTGGTTCGAGTGCGGCAGCGCTGTGGCGGGAACGATCGCCGCCAGCAACCAGTGGACCGATGGTTGGATAACGCCTGATGGGACGGGGACATGGCGACGGGCAAGCTCACGCATCAGCTCGCGTGCGCACATCCGATTGTCGGCCGCGCTACTGCGAGCGAAAAGATCTACGAAATTTTCAGTTTGAAAACGCCGCAGGAGAGTTCGGCGCCGCAGCACTCACAAGCACGCCCAACGTCCGTCTGCGAACCTTCGATGCGGTGCCAACGCTTATTGGCGCAGCCGCTGTTGCGTCCTCGCAGACGTCGGTCGAATTGACCAACCACTCGTTTCGTAACCCACGGTGAGCTCGATGAAACATCCCATGCACAACCAAAGAGGAAGCGCGCTGGTCCTAGTGACGCTGCTGACGCTCGTCCTCGCGGCGCTGGCCATCATTGCGCTGCGGAACACGGCACGGAGCGTCCAACAGACCGCGACCTACCAGACCCGCGGTCAAGCCGGCGAGATGGCGGCGTCGACAGGCCGTTTGGCGTCCAAGCGCGTCGGCGACCAAGCGCCGAAGTTCTGGCGGCGCATGAACGCGGCCATGTACGGTCAATCTGACGATGGTGACCTCGGAGTGCTCGGCACCAGCGGCCAAGTGGGCAATGCGGCGCAACGTCTGGATACGATTTTGCTCGGCCCCTACGCCATCTTGTCGGGCGCGGATTTCAAAGAGATGTTCAACGGTTACGCCGGGGGTGAGACGGGCCTGTTTTCCGACGGCGCTACCCCGGAGTTTCTGACAGTCGCGCAGCGGTAAAACAGAGCCAGATTCGGTTTTAGATCCGCGACCCTATCGAGTCCAACGCGGCGACGGGATTTGGGGTCAATCAAGCGTTCTGTTTCAAGAAAGTTAGCATGTACGCCGAAGCATCGTCGGTGACCAAGACGATAATCAACTGGCGCCAACAACATTGCACAAGTACGTACGGGCATCGAAGGTCTGATTGACCCATCGAATGTGCCAACTGAGGGCTATGATGAAAAACACTCAACGAGATACGCACTTCGCAGCGACCTCGCGTTGACTTACCGAACGTATCGGACGCCGGCGCGCAACAAAAGCAAAAACCCTACGTGCTGATCGTGATGGACACCCTCCGGGTCCACCGAATGGACCCCGGAAGGGGACGAAGAGGTACCCCCACATCGCGACAATGCCACGGAACCCGATGAGTGGGTGCCCGGCACTCCGATGGAGCTGAACCCAAGGTCCACCCTCAAGCCAAGGACCCAAGATGTTTGGGCCGTGTTACGGAGACCCGCAAGACGGCAGACCCGACAAGTGCGACAACTACGAACGTCCACTGTGGAGCTACCGCTACAACGTTGGTGATCTCTTCCAACCAGGCGGCGGCGGTGAGCAAACGTGGTTGATCATCGTAAAGAACGAGATGTTGGGCACCTGGGACCCAACGAACTCGGTACACAACGGGTGCGTCAGCGAGGATGCATCGCAATCTCGCCATGTCATCATGAAAGAGGTGTTGACGGGCGACATGGTGATGAAGGCCAATGGTGACCCTCGTGCCTACGAGTCATTGAACCCTGTGACGGACGGTCCGGGATGCTGGTTTGTGCCGCGCCAGCGTGATGCCACGGTTCAACCTGAAGACGACCGAACGTACCGCGCTGTGAAAAACGAGTTCGAGGACCTCCCAGACCACGACGAACCTCGCCCTCACTTCCAAGAAGTGTTCGACGCGCAGATCAAAAACGGCGTGCTCGACAAACTCGCCAACCAAGCAATCTTCGCCATCGCGATGCTTGATGGTTACCAGATGACGCCAACGGCTGGGAATTCAAACTCAACGACGCCGTGGATAACACCGAGGGCATCCCCGGCTCGAACCTGAGCACAGCGTCTGGAAACGGACTCGGCGAGAGAGCCCCGAACTACAACTTGGGGTCTACCGCATCATCGGCCCCAAGAAACTCGATATTCCGCCACAGTTTCGAACAGTTTTCCAACCACGTGCAAGGCACGATCATCGACGCTGGATTCATCCGAAAGGATGACACCGATCGACACCAAGCAAGGATTCCGGAGTCGGCTCGTCTACGACAAGAAGGCCGACAAATACATCGAGAAGGATTACCTGCTCGGCAAGCAGCCGATTGGTCGTGCGACGCCGCTCGCAGCCGCGATGATGGACGTCCATCAGTTCTTCAAGAACGACTCTCGCTTCGAGACCGGCACGTCAGGGGACAAAGACCCTTATGGTGAGTGCCGAGCCAAGGAGGTCGTGCTCATCAGCGACGGTTATCCTGAGCCCGAGATTGCGGGTGGACTCGGTGGCGACATCGGAAGCGAGTCGCTTACACCAGCGTTTGGCTACAACCCCGACAAATACCCCTACGAGCCGACCGAGGACGAGATCCGCAAGTTCGTCAATGACTCCGCGCTCCACGGAAAAGACCAGAACGAATACGGCCCCCGCGTCAACGTCGTGGCACTTAGCGTCGCGACCGACGCCACCAAGCGTGCGGCGATCCTCAAAAAGCTCTCGCGTATGGCCCGTGACGGCAATACGTGTGCAGGCTACTACTTGCCTGCGCGTATTCCGGTCGCTGACGGTGGCACGTGTGTGGTAGGAACCGGCGCGGGCTGTCTCGTTGGCCCACAGGAAGCTTACACGTACACGGCACGTGACGGCTCAAGTTACAACTGCAAGTATCCGGCACTTATCCTCGAGACCAACGACCGCGCGGCCGTCGAAAGCGCGCTTTTCGCGGTGCTCTCGGGCATCGTGGGCAGCGAAGGCACGATTTCGCGTACCAAAGCGGCGGTCTCGAACTTCCTAGACGACGACGCGTTTGGCGCGGGTGGCCAGTATCGCGTGTACTCGGGCGTGAACACCATTGGCTCGTACTGGCGAGGCATTCTCAGTCGCGAGACCATTCCGTGTGAAACGACAGGGGCCATCAACTTCGACGCGGCCGACTCGGAGGGCACGGCTGGCATCAATTCGGCCGGACTTGTCGCGCGTGATCTTCACGTGGATGTGGGTTATCAGGTCCAATGCGGCGCAGGGGGCCCAGGCAACACGTGTCTGCTGAGCACTCCCACAGACAACCGACGTATGTTCACGTCGATCCCGGCAGCCAGCATCTTCCAGTGGGGTGTCGGAACCGGTCCCGCGACGACATCATTGACCACGCCGTTTGACTTTACGTGGAAACCCGCTGCCATCACTCCCACGAGCGAAGAATTTCGTGAAACGTCGGTTGCAGGAGTTCCAGCGGTCAACACACTGGTTGGAACACGAATCCCCTTCCGCGCCCCGCAGATCCATGAGGTCATCGCGAACCAAGCGTCGATCAACGGGAACGCCACATGGTCGAACGACGATACAGCCCTCGCGCTAAATGCCGCAGATGCCGCCGAGCTGACCAATGTCGTACAAACTTACCGCGGACATGTCCCGGACAAGGCGAGCGGCAACCCAGCGACGATGCGCGTATTCTCGGGTATCCTGAACTCTGACCCCGTCGTCGTGCCCCCTCCGATTCTTGATCTGCCGATCGAGTCGTACCGCGCGTTTCGATCGTTCTACGGTGACCGCCCAACCATGCTGTACTCAGCCACCGTGGACGGAACCCTTCACGCTCTGCACCTTGGGAACCTTGCCGGCCGCATCAAAGTCCGCAACCAAACGTCCAACAACATCTGGGTCGAGACAGACGATGCGTCTGTTGGCGCAAACGTGGCTGCGGACGGAACGGGTCAACGCGAGGCGTGGTCCTACATGCCGTTCTCGTTGCTGCGCTCCTATTCGAGCAACGTCGTTTCACAAGGCTACTTGATGGACGGCGCGACGGTCGTGCGGGATGTCCGTCTTTGCCAAGCCGACGCGACAAAAAATCAGAGCGAAACGGCATGCCGCTTCATTTCGACGACCGGAACCATCAAACCTGAGCTCCAGTGGCGCACGGTTTTGGTCCAAGCCATGGGTCTTGCGGGGGCGGGTTACTTCGCCATGGATGTGACACGGCCGGCGGACTGCGGCCGGAGCTGCCACGCGCAAGGTCGAAGGACCCGACCCGGCGGTGCTGTGGGAGTTCGATCGCGTGTGGAGGGGACTCCAGGTCAAGGGCCTTCGGGCGCTCGATCCCCTGTATGTTGAGCCGAGCAACGCGATTCGTGGCAACTGGGATGACCCATCGTGCGCCGACGATGATCGTTTTTGGCGCGAGCCAGCCTTGGGTCTGAGCATCAGCGCCCCCGAAATTGCAACCCTGGCCATTGAGGTCAGCGCCAACAACACACAACAACGACCCGTCGCGGTTTTCGCCGCCGGTGACAGCGATGAAAACCTGACAGGTTGCGGAGAAGGACTCCAAGGATCCGCGATTTACGTCGTCGACCTTCAAACCGGTGCCCTCATTCGCCGCTTTGTGTCGTACTTCGACGAGACCGGGGCCAATGAGCAGACCTTCGCCAAGAGTACGGACGCAGCGTTCCAGGCACGTTTTGGACGCATCAAGCTACGGAAGCTCAGCGTTGTTTGATGCATTCACAGGGGCTGTCCGCGAGCCGTGGCTTCATCGGCGACAGCATCGGCCGACTGTACCAACTCGACTTCCGCTCGACAGACCCCTGCAGTGGAAGGTTCGTTTGTTTTTCGACCCCTACAACAAGACCAAGTACGACATCCAAGACGATGCTGACGCCATCCTTGGTGCGTCAGACGTCGACTTTGGACCGGCCGCATTCAAGCCGGTCATCTCGCGTGGCCCCGCGCGACAGTTGGTCGTGAGCTACGGTCTTGGGCAGCCGGGCGAAACCACCGTGGCTGGCCTCGCGCAGGCAGTGATCACGGTTGCGGAACAGGATGGTTCGCTTGATCCCGAATTGCGTTGGTATCAAGTGCTTGAGGAAGGCGAGAAGCTGATGGGCGAGCCCATTACGTTCGACAGCGCGACCTACTTCCCGACGTACTTCGTCGAGAACGCCGATGTATGTACGCCAGGAAAGGCACGCATCTGGGGCCTGAAGTTCTTCGAAAACGGACCGAGCAACTCCCCGTCGGAATTTTCGACATCGCCGACCCTGATTTCACGGCGAACTCGGCTGACATCGTAGTGGATCCAAGTGCGACGGCGACGAACCCGGCGCGTTGGTTCGGTCCGAAGACGCCGACGTTGATTCGCGGCCTGACGTTGACGCTTGGGCCCGTATGCTCGGCACGAGACTTCAATAACGATGGCGGTGACTTTACCGACACCGAAGGCGTCGACACGCAACCCCAATTGATCGCACAGACGAGCGCTCCCGCGGGGACGCTCAGCGGTCGGTTGAATGCTTCGAGCGCGACGGATGCCGTGGGACGGTTGACGAAGAACCTCAAGCGTCCACGCAGCATGACCGTTCCCCTAGCTGGAGCGTCATTCAGTGACACGTTTGGTTGTCTTGTTGCTCGTTGGGGTGGTCGGATGTCAAAACACGACCGAGGCGCCGCGTGCTGCCAAGACGTCGACGGCCGCGCAGCGCGAAGAAGTGGAGGCCAAGCCGACCTTGAAGGAGCAGCGCGAGGCGTTTGGCGTCGCGCTGCCTCCCGACGGTTACGACATCAACCGGTCCGAGTTCGCCATCGAGGCCACGACGAAGCTCAACCTTTCGAGGTCGAGCCTTCTACGCCGGTAAACTCAAAGAACACGAGATCCCTGACCACCCGGCGGATGGAGTGGATTCCCTGTTTGAGTACCCCGGAAGGTAACGGCGGTTCAGCTCGAAGGCCGAAGTCCCACCCAGCTAACATTTGAGCTCAAGGCCCCAAAGGCCAAAGCCGCGCAGCACAAGGACTACAAGCCTGGGGATCCGGTGGATTTCAAGACCCCGAGTGGTGAGCTCCTCGCGCCAGGCGCCATCTACGGCGAACCCTATACACCCCCGCCAGGCACTCCGTTGGCCGACAAGCGTTATCGGTCCAACTGGGGCAAACCTTTTGGGACGTGGGTCCCCCAATAATTTGCAAAAAAAGATGCAACTCAAAGAAGCCTTTGGCTTTCATCAAGTTGCATCGTCTGCCAGGGGTGAACTGTAAGGTCGCGTCGGTTGTATTGCGATCCGTGTTCGTTTATGGTCGCCGATGAGTAACTTCATCACAGGTCAAGTTTATTTCTCTTGGCTCGTAACCCACACGTAGAGACACACATGACAGGAAAAGTTGGCTTATCGTATCTAAGCCTCCGAGCCGCCATACTCAGCCTGAGTATGATGGTCACGGTCCTCACCGCTTGCGGTGATGACGGAGGAACCAGTACCAATCTTTGTAAGAACGTCACCTGCGATGGCGGCGGCGTATGCGATTCGGCCACCGGCCAGTGCGCGAACCCCGACAGCTGCACCGAAGACTCGGTGTGTCTGCCCGGTTACGCATGCAATGGCTCGACGTGCGAAGCCGAGATTGCCTGCGACAACGGCGCATGTGAACGTGGCGTTTGTTCTCAAGGCGCGTGCATCAACCCAGCGGGATGCACGACCAACGCGAACTGCCTCAGCGGTTTCTACTGCGGTGAGGGCAACACGTGTGAAGCCGACCCATGCGGTGACACGACGTGTGAGCGCGGTGTGTGCGAAGTTGGAACCGGCGCGTGTGTCAACGCTGCCGTGTGTACGACGGCCACTGAAGCGACCGATTGTCTCGACGGCAACAAATGTGTTGGTGGACAGTGCCAGGCCGAAGCGGACTTCTGCGCGACGCTCGACTGCCAGCGCGGTGTGTGCTCGTTTGACGACCTTGCCTGCGTCGATGCCGACAACTGCGGCGGCGACGATGGCAACTGCCTCGCCGGCAACTACTGCGCCGACGACAACACCTGCAAGCCAAACGTGTGTGACGCTCTTAACCAAATGTGTGCACGCGGCGAGTGCGACCCGGCTTCGGGTCAGTGCGTGAACGCCGATGCGTGTACGAGCCAGACCAACTGCATCGACGACTTCGTCTGTGTTGGTGGGTCGTGTGTGGCCAGCGCTGATGCGTGTGGCGCAGACGGATGCCCCGGCAACCAAGTTTGTAACTACGACGACGGCAGCGCTTCGGCGACCTGTGGCGAAAACCCAGCAGGCTGCACCTCGGCGCTTGATTGCGATGGCGACCGCATTTGTGACGGTGGAGCGTGTGCGGCCCCGGGCGTTTGTGAAGCTGACGCCTTTGAGCCCAACGACACGGCCGGCTCCGAGACCGTGTACGTGGATGCCAACAGCGGCCTTCCTGTCGAAATGACCATCTGCGGCACCGACGTTGACCGCATCAGCTACAACACCCTCGACGATGCCGACCTCACGGGAACGCTCGTTGCTGAGGTGACCATCGATGCATCCGATGTTGGTCTTGGCGTGCTGTCCCTTGACCTCGTGGACGAAAACGGAACGTCAGTCGGCACAGCGACCTCCGAGGTTGCTGGCGTTCAGACAGGTTCCGCCCGCGTTGAGTTTGCCGTCACGGCTCTCAACGGTGGTCGCTACACCTTGGTCGTGAGCGGCGCCGTGTCGACGGCCGGTGTACGTTACACCGCCCGTATGGACGTGGTAGACGCCGGTGTGATCGCAGCGTGTGCGGCGCCCGCAGCATTGACCGTGGGAACGCCGGTTGCCGGCACCACGGAGGGTGGGACGTCTGCGCTCACGTCAAGCTGTGGCGACGCGGACGGCGCTTTCGGCGAGTCCGTTTACACGTTCACCGTGGACCGCTCCGTCTTCGCAACGTTTGTTGCATCGCCGCTGTCCTCGACAACGGACTTGGCCGTCAATATTCGTTCGGTCTGCGAACAAACGGACACCGAGCTTGGCTGCGCTGACACGTTGGGCGCAAACCGCAACGAGACGCTGCAGCTTCGGCTCGACCCCGGCACCTACATCGTCGTCGTCGAAGCCGCTTCCGCCACGGGCGGCGGGCAGTTCGCTCTGACGGCGTCCGTCGAAGACATCGTGTGCTCGATCACTGACAACTCGTGCATCGACGCAGACAACGCAAACGTGTGCAACGCCAACGGAACGGGATTTGACGCCGTGGCCTGCGAAAACGGCTGCGACAGCACGATCGGAAGCTGTGGCCGTGCCGAAGGCGACACCTGCGCGTTCCCAATCGTGGTCGATCCTGCGACCGGCTACACCGGAAACGTCGAATGGAATCTTTACGTTGGCGACTACGATCCAGGCGACCCAAGCTGCGTGCCTGGTAACACCGGGACAAACTACACGACCGATGGTCCTGACGCTGTCTACTCGATCGACGTTCCCGACGACTACGTGGTCTCCGCGTTTATCGATCAGCGAGGCTCGAACTACATTTCGGCATACATTGTCGAAGACTGTGGCGACATCGAAAACACATGTCTGTTGGGCTCCAACGCCATACGGGCTCGGGCGACGAGAACGTGTTCTGGCACAACGAAACGGGTGCAGCGAAGACGGTGTTCCTGATCGCGGATAGCGAGATCTGGAGCAGCTACACCAACGCGCCGATCCAGATTTCGGTTCAGCCTTTTGTGTGTACGCCTGGCTCAAACCGCTGCGTCTTGAACCGCGAGTCGCAACAATGCAACGCATCAGGAACGGGTTACGACGCGACCACCGTCTGTGACGATGGCTGCGATGTGGCCACGGGACAGTGCACCACAACCAACGACTCCTGCGAAAATGCGACCGTCCTTGAGTTCGCACGTGATGGCCAGCCTGGCACCGAAACCAGCCTGACCGAGATCGGCAACTACACCAACGTGCACGGCAACTGCGGAAGCAGCACATCCAACCGCCTCGACGCCATCTATGTCCTGCCTAACCTGCAGGTCGGAGACTTTGTCTCGGTGGACGTTGATGCAAGCTTCGACTCGATCATTTCGGCACACACCGGATGCTCGGCAGGCACCTTTGCCGCATGTGTCGAAGAGGAGGACACCGCGTTTGGTGGTCAAAACACCGAAACGATCCAGTTCAGCGTCACGACCGCAGGCGACTACTACATCATGGTGCAGCCGTGGTCGTCTTCGACCACATCGGGAACATTCACGGTGCAGGCGACCGTCACACCTCCAGCATGTATCCCCAACGACCCATCTGCGGTCGCGTGTTCGACCGACCTCTCGGCCGTCGAATTCTGCGGAAGCACGGGACAGTTTGAGGCCTATCCTTGCACCGGTGCATGTGTTCCCGGAACACCGCCCACATGCGCGGTGGAAACCGGCAATTCCTGCTACGACGCGCTGGTCCTCAACGGCACCGCGACAAGCGGCGTCCAGACAGGTCAGTACGACGGCAGCAACAACATCGAGCTGCCCATCGGCACGCAAGGAAGCTGTAACGTGACTTCGACGACCGCTGGGCCCGACAAGGTCTACGCGTTCGACTTGCAGCCCGGTGACCTGTTGAACATCGACTACACCGCGGCAACCTCCACGGGTCGCGCTTACCTTCTCCAAGGTGGTTGCGGTGCTTCGGCATGCGTCGACTTCAAAGCCGGTGTGTTCAGCGGTGTGACGAACTTCGAGTACCTCGCGACCGCGCCCGAGCGCATCTACTTTGTTGTGGATTACAACTCGACGTTCACCTCGACGACCACGTTTACGGTGGATTGGGAGGTTACCGCGACCAACTACATCTGCCTTCCTGGCGAAACCGGATGTTCAGGTGCGAACGCAACGGTGCGTTGTGCACCCGACGGTTTGTCGCAGGTCATCGCGAACTGCCCAGGCAACGGAACCTGCTCCAATGGTGCATGTGAATCGGTGCCGTCGGCTTCGGACGTCTGCACAAACGCGATCGACATCGGCACCGGTGGTACGTTCACGGTTGACCCAACGCAGTTCACCAGCGACGTGAACATCCTGAGTGGCAACTCGTGTTTCGCGGCGACGTACGGTGCCGAAGGTGAAGAGGCCATCTACCAAGTCACTCTTCAGCCTTACCAGATCCTCGAGGTCACCGGCCTCTCCACGAACGACTTCTCGCACTACCAAGTGGTTTGGGCGTTCACGGACTGTGCCGATGCTGTCAACAGCTGCTTGAACGGTGCCACGTCTTCTGGCGATGCGAAGTTCAAGTACCAAGCGGGCGCCGCGGTCGAGACGGTCTTTGTCGCACTCGACAACGAAGCTCCGGGTGCAACGGCCGTACGTACCTACGATGTGTCGGTGCGTGACCCAGACTGCTTGCCGACCGATCCTTTGGTCTGCAACGCAGCTGCTACGGCACTTGAAACATGTGTGGGTGGCGAGATCGTTGAGTACTCGTGCGCCGGTGGTTGTGTGAACAACGCATGTGTCGCTCCTCGTGGCGATGCGTGTTTCGACGCCAAGACTCTGACCGGACCCTCGGGCTCGGTTGCTGGGGACTGGGCTCAAAACACCAACGCAGTCAACATTCCTCAGGCGATCGCCGGCGGCTGTGTCTTTGACAACATCGATTTCCCCGATGGTGCCGACGACATCTACAACATCACGTTGGCGGCGGGTGAGACCCTTGAGGCCCAGCTCGTGACCACATCGACCGTGGCTCACATGTACATCGTCGGTGATTGTAACGATCCGGTCGCGACCTGTTTGGTCTCCGATCCTCTGTCGCGTTCGCAGTCGACGATCTACTACCGCTCGGAGCTCGGCGAGACCGTGTCCATCATTGTGGACCGCGACGACACAAGCACGACCGGAACGTACACGTTGAACTACGAAGTGACGAACACTCAGGCGTGTGCACCCAACACATCACGTTGCCTCGACGCCAACAGCGTCGAACTGTGTGATGCAGACGGTGTGCCCACAAGCTTCACCTGCCCAAGCGGTTGCTCAGGCGTGGCATGTACGGCAGACGTTTCAGCCGACGTGTGCGCTGGGGCGGTCGACGTAGGCACCGGCGTAGCGATCCTTGGCAACTATGCAGATTTCGAGGCCGACCTGACGTTCACGAGCGCATGTGCGGGCGCGAGCGAGGTTGGTCCCGACGCGTTCTACAGCGTAACCCTTCTGCCGAACCAGATTCTGCGTGCAAATCTGTTGTCGCTGGGTGATGAGTCGCCGACCCTCTACTTCCTCAGCTCATGTGACGCCGACGTTTCGTCGTGTCTCGCGGGTACCCATGAGGACGCCATCGGTCAATCGGCCAATAACGTCTCGCTTGAGTACCAGTCGACCCTCGGCGAGACCGTCATCATCGGTGTGGACAGCGAGCTCAGCACAGCAGACGAGCCGTTCTTCCTCATGGTAGACGTCCTCACACCTGACTGTGACCCAGCCACGTATGTTCAGGCATGCAACGCCGGTGGCGATGGCTTCACGTATTGCGACGCGACAGGATTCACACGTGAATACCTGTGTGACACCACGTGCAATGCGACAAGCAACCGCTGCGACGACCCGATTGGTGATGTTTGCCTCGATCCGTTCGATGCCAACCCACCTGTTGCAGGCACACCGCTGGTCCTGACGGGCAACCTGGGCGACTTCGAGAACGATTACGACCTTGGAACCGGCAACGCCTGTACGCAGTCGCGTACGATCGGCGCCGAACCTGTTTACGTCGTTGACCTGTTGGCCAACCAGACCCTGACGGCAACGGTTGTCTCAGACGAACTCGTCCCTGAAGACTTGGCCTTGTACGTCACGGATGCATGCACGAACGTGCGTACGCAGTGTCTTGCAGGTGCTGACTCCGAGGGCGGCACCGCGGTGCCTGAGCAGTTGACCTACACGGCGACCGCTGACGGTCCTGTTTACCTGTTCGTGGACTCGTTCTACGCCAACGCGTCGGGCGACTTCACGTTGCAAGTCACGGTTCAGTAATCGTCGCGAATCGCGAACCAAAAACCCCGGTCTCGACCGGGGTTTTTCTTTTCTTGCACACAAAACCCGTTAAATTTCAGTCAAATGTCACTGGCATCAAAAAGGAGTGATTGACAAGATGTCGCGTGCGTGCGAATTAACGCGTCCTTTCGGGCGCCCCGGTGCCCATCGTCACTGGCGTCAAAGCAGCACGAGGATTCCCATGACGAAATCTGAATTGATCGAAGCTCTCTCCGAAAAGATTGATGTCCCCAAAAAACGCGCAGAAGACGTCGTCAATGCCGTTTTTGATTCCATGAAGGAAGCCCTTCTGGAAGACCAGCGCATCGAGATCCGAGGCTTTGGGAGCTTCTCTATCCGCGAATACCGCGCCAAGACCGGCCGCAACCCACGAACGGGTGAGTCGGTCGACGTCGACGAGAAGAAGTCGGTGCACTTCAAAGCAGGCAAAGAACTGCGTGAGCGCATCGACAGCTAATCGTTGAGCACGGGCGTAAATCATCCCCGCCAGGTGTTTGCCTTGCGGGGGTTTTGTTTTTCGAGCAGCCCATGACGGAAACGACCGACAAAAATCTCGTTCGATTGACCGAGATCTTCTACAGCATTCAAGGCGAGGGCCGCGCCTCAGGGCGTCCTTGCGTCTTCGTGCGGCTGTCGCGTTGTAACCTCAGGTGCACGTGGTGCGACACCACGTACTCGTTCACCGGCGGCGAGAAGCGCTCCATCGACGACATCCTTGAGCAGGTGAAGTCGTACGGATGCCAGCTGGTTGAAATCACCGGCGGCGAGCCCTTGCTTCAGCCCACAGTCCATCCGTTGATGACCCAGCTGTGCGACGACGGGTACACCGTGATGATCGAGACATCGGGGTCGCTGGACGTGTCCACGATCGACCCGCGTGTCCACATCATCATGGACCTCAAGGCCCCCGGTAGCGCGGAAGAGGGCAAGAACCTTTACGCCAACGTCGATCACCTCAAGCCGACGGACGAAGTCAAGATCGTCATCAAAGACCGTGTCGACTACGACTGGGCCAAAGCCAAAGTGGCGGAATTCGACCTCGGTAAAAAGGTCGCTGAGGTCGTATTTTCGCCTGTTCATGGCGAAATGGATGCCCACACGCTGGCCAACTGGATTCTGGAGGACCAACTTCCGGTCCGCTTGGGTCTGCAGCTGCACAAGTTCCTCTCGGTCGAGTAAGCCCAACGGGCTTCTCATCGGCCGGGGTTTGATCTATGTTCCGCGCGATTCATTTCGGGGCCATGGAGCCCTATCTGTTCACAGGAGTTGAGGATGACCACGCCCGTACGTGTTGCAGTCACCGGTGCCGCAGGCGCCATTTGCTATTCCATGCTTTTCCGCATTGCGGCAGGCGAGATGCTGGGGAAAGACACCCCCGTCATCCTTCAACTCATCGAGATCCCTCCAGGCATGAAGGCGCTTGAAGGCGTCGTCATGGAACTCGACGACTGCGCCTTCCCTTTGCTTCACGACATCGAGATCACCGACGACCCCAACAAGGGCTTCGCGAACGCGAACGTCGCAATGCTCGTGGGTGGACGTCCTCGCGGTCCCGGCATGGAGCGCGCCGACCTCATCAAGGTCAATGGTCCTATCTTTGAAGCACAAGGCAAGGCGATCAACGATCACGCGGCCGACGACATCCGCGTCGTGGTTGTGGGAAATCCCTGCAACACCAACGCGCTCATCGCGATGCACAACGCGCCCGACGTCCCGCGCGCCCGATTCACGGCGATGACGCGCTTGGACGAGAACCGCGCCAAAACACAGCTTGCCCGCAAAGCAGGCGTCGGCGTTCGCGACATCACCAACGTCGGCATCTGGGGCAACCACTCGCCGTCGATGTACCCCAACTTCTACGACGTCAAGATTGGCGGAAAAGCAGCGACCTCGGTCATCACGGATGACGCGTGGCTCAAAGGCGAGTTCATCAAGACCGTCGGTTCGCGCGGCAAGGCCATCATCGACGCACGTGGCGCTTCGTCGGCGGCAAGCGCCGGCAACGCAGCTGTGGACCACATCCGTGATTGGACGATGGGCACCAAGGCTGGCGACTGGGTCTCGATGGCCGTGCCCTCGAACGGCGAATACGGTGTGACCGAAGGTCTGATCTTCGGATTCCCCGTGGCGACCGACGGCAAGGGCGGCTACAAGATCGTGGAAGGGTTGGAGATCAACGACTTCTCGCGCGAGAAGATCAAGGCCACTGAGGCTGAGCTCATCAGCGAGCGTGACGTCGTCGCCGACCTGCTCAAATAAATTGGAACGAATAAACCCCGCCCCGTGCGGGGTTTTTTGCGTCTGAAAGACGCGGAGACATGATGAAACGACTTCTTATTCTGTTGTTGCTCGCCGGATGCTCGTCCACTCCCGACATCCCTGACGACCAAGGTGCGGTGGAGTACCGCTCAACTGCCGGTGAGCAGGAGCCAGCACCCAAGCCCGTGGAACCCACGGTGTCGACCAACCAAGCGATCCAAGCGGTGGGGCCCATCGCCACGATCGACGGTGTCGACGTCCCCGCCGAGGAATTCAACACGGAGATCGCGCGAGTGATTGCCTCGGGCATGCCGCCAGCGATGGTCGGTCAGTACAAGAACATGCTGATCGAAAAGATCGTCGACCGCGTCCTTGTCGAACGTTCCGTCGCCAAGCAGAACATCGTGGTCACGGACGCAGACGTTGATAAGAAGCTCGAAGAGATGAAGGCCGAGTTTGAGCGCGTCTCGAAAGAGACAGGCCAGACCGTGACCATCGACACGCTGCTTCAACAGCTGCGCATTTCCCAAGAAGAGCTCAAGAAGTCGATCAAACAATCGATCGCAATCGAGCGCGTTCTGACGGCGCGTGGCCTAGGCGAGCCGACGACGGAGCAGGCCAAGAAGTTCTACGACGAAAACATCGACGTGTTTGCCACACCCGAGGCGGTGGAAGCCCGGCACATTCTGATCAAAGTGCCCGACGGCGCCGACGAGAAGACCGACGCCGAGGCCAAAGCCCGCGCGGAGGTCGCCTATAAGCGCGCCACCGCGAAAAAGGCCGATTTCAAAGCGCTCGCCGGTGAGTTGTCGGAGGGGCCCACCAAGGAAAAGGGCGGCGACCTTGGTTTCGTGCCCCGCGGCCAGACGGTGCCTGAGTTCGAGGATGCGCTTTTTGCGCTCAAGCCGAACGAAGTCTCGAAGCCTGTGCGGTCACCGTTTGGTTGGCACATCATTCAGGCGGTCAGCAAACGCGAAGCCGGCACGATGCCATTTGAAGAAGTTGAGTCACGCATCGTGTCCCAGCTCAAGAACGACCAAACCAAAGAAGCGCTCGACGGATTGCTGACCGAACTGCGAAACTCATCGAAGGTGGAGCTCCACCCGGAAAACATCCAGTAAGTTCTCGAAGGCTGCTTAGAAAGTGGCCACGCGCGAAATCATCGGTTAAAGTGGGACGGACTACTTATCCAGTCTACACAGGGTTCGCGTCGATGTCGGAGTACCGCGAAGGAGCTGAGGTCGCGGGACGTTTCGTGATTCTCGACAAGCTCGGGGAAGGTGGAATGGGCACGGTTTTTCGTGCGCTCCAAACCTCTCTCGATCGCGAGGTCGCGCTCAAGGTTCTGCACTCCCAGGTAGCGTTTACGCCCAGGGCGCGTCGGCGTTTTGGCCGAGAAGCGCGTGCCGTCGCACGTTTGAACCATCCCCATATTGCCGCAGTTTACGACTTTGGTGCGGACGACGGCGACCAGTCGCTGTGGCTTGCGATGGAGCTCGTGGTGGGCACGGCAATGACCGGCCTCAAACGTGCGGACCTCGACATTCTTCGCCTGATGTCGCTGACCGACCAAGTGCTCAGTGCGCTATCGGCTGCCCACGCGCGCGGCATCATTCACCGCGACATGAAGCCGTCGAACATCTTGCTCACACACGACGATGCGGGCCGTGAGGTCATAAAGCTCGTCGACTTTGGCCTCGCGGCGACCCAAGACGGCGACCTCAGCCTTGAGAATGCGCCCGGTGGCCTTGATGAAGAGGAGAACGAGCAGAACAGCCGTGTCATCATGGGCACGCCGCGTTACATGGCACCCGAGATCTTCCGGCGCAAGCCCGTTGATCCGCGTGTCGACTTGTACGCGTTGGGCGTGATCTTGTTTGAGATTCTGTCTGGGAAACCGCCGTTTCCGGGCGACGACCCGCGCTTGGTCATGCGAGGCCACCTCAAGGAACCGATTCCTCGGCTCGTGCCACGCGAAGGCATTGAGGTTCCCGCCGAGCTTGAGCGCGTGATCTACAAGCTTTTGGCAAAAGAAGCCGACGAACGCTACCAAACCGCGATCGAGGTCCGCGAAGGCCTTCAGGCGATCTTGGGCAGCTACAGCTTTGTGCCGTGGGCACAAGGCCCGGCGATGGCCGACCTCAACGCGTCATCGTTTGGAAACATGACCCACGGCGGTTTCCTCAGCCGTTTCGGCGGCCAGACGATTCCTCCGGCGGCGATGTTTGGCGGCAGTCGCCCCGGCATCAACTCATCAACGGCGCCGTTGGTGGGCCGCGCGATCGAACGGCGCACCATTGAACACCACGTGCGACGCTGCGCCCAAGAGAACATCGCAGCCATCGTGACGATCGAAGGCGAGAGCGGCATCGGAAAGACGCGCCTAGCACAGTGGATCCAGGTTCGCATCGATGAGTCGGGCATCATGCGCTGCGCCACCGGTTATCACACACGAAACGGTGGCGGTTTTGACGGCATGCGCGCCGTACTCGACACATTGTTGGGCACGAGCGAGGCACCGTACGACGACATGCCCCGCATCATCGAATCGCGCCTAAAACGCTGGGATTTTGCGGCCGACGAGATCGAGACCTGCATTCAGCTGATGCGCCCGGGCGGCGAGTCCGCGCTCTTTGACGCGTCGGGGCCGGTGACGGACCGGGTCTCGCGTCAAGAGCGCGTGTTTGCGGTGATTGAGCGCATCCTGCGCAAGGTGTCGCGCGAGCGCCCGCTGATGATTTTGCTCGAAAACCTGCATGTGGCTGGCGAAACCACATTTGCGTTCCTTGAGCACCTCGCGGTCGGCTTGCACCTGAACCCTGACCCGGTGTTGATCGTGATGACGGTCAACAGCGAGATGTTCGACACCGTGCCCGAAATGCGGGATTCGCTGACGAGGCTTGGCCGCTTTGGGATCGAGCTTGCGCGCATCAAGCTCGGTCGACTCGACACGGCGGATGCAACGCAGCTCGTGCAAAAAATCCTGCCCATCGATGACGCGATGGCGTCGCGGATCGCACAACGAAGCGGCGGCAACGCCCTGCACCTGACGCAGATCGTGCGCTACCTGCAGGAGAGCGAGAAGATCAAGTTTGAGAACGGCGCGTGGCAGCTTCAGCCCGGCGTCGACATCGACAGCGAGGTTCCCGAAGAGCTTGTCGAGCTCATGCGGTATCGCGCCGAGCGCGTGGCATCGCGGTACCCCGATGGTGAGGCGCTGACCCAGATCCTGGAGCGATGCGCCCTGCTTGGGCAGCGCTTTGATTACCGTTTGTTGCGCCGTTTCTTGGCCAAAATCGGGGACAAGCATATCGAAGCCCATGTGGACGCCGCCCTGGAATACTTGGTTCGCGAGGGCATTTTCCGCGAAGTTGGGCACACGGGCGAAGACGTCCTGGAGTTCAACCATGCGGTGATGCGCGACGTGCTGGTCAACGACATGGAGGGTCGCCGCACACAGCGGCAGATCCACAAGCTGGCGGCCGAAGCCAAGGTGTCGTTCTACGGCAACCGCGTCAACCAGCATGGTCTTGAGATTGCGGAGCATTACCGAAGGGCTCGCGATGCCCGCGGGGTTTATGTGTTCACCGTCAAAGCCGCCCGGGCCGCGATGGCGGGCAGCGACTTGGACACCGCGATTCGGCTCTACCGCGATGCGATGAGCCTAGCGGAAAAGGACGAGACCATCGACGCGGATCTTGAGGAGGGACTCCAAGAGGTGTCTTCGGTGATGCGCTCCGAGGAAGTCTCGCTTGAAGTGGCCAACATCGAGCTCAAGATCGGCGAATACGTCGCGGCGCGCGAGCACTACCGAACTCTTCTGCGCTCGGCGAATCGCGAGATCGCCGTTTGGGCGCGGTGGGGGCTTGGTCAGCTGGCGCTTAAACAGGGTGAGCTCGACGAGGCAATCGGCTGGTTTGATGCCGCATTGCGCGAGACACAATCGTTGGAGCAGAAAGGCTTTACGCAGACGTCTCAGCGCGTCGAGGCGCACAGCCTGTTTGGGTTGGGCACCGTTTCTTACCTCAAAGGCGACCTGAAGAGCGCGGCGGTGACCCTTCCCAAAGCGCTTGAGAATGCCCAGAAACAACAGGAGCGACTGCTCGAGGGTGACATCCTTCGCACGCTCTCGGATGTGATGTGGAGCCTTGGTGACACCGAACGCTCGGAGATCTACCGGCGGCGCGCGACCATGTTGGCCGAGGGCGATGGCGACCAGGACGCGCTGGCGCAGTCCATGTTGCACGCCGCGACGTTCCTTCGCCAGGTGGGCCAGCCAGGACGCGCCGAAGAGCAGACGCGCGCGGCGATGGCCATCTTTGAGTCGGTGGGCAAACGCCACGCGACGGCCTCGAGCTTGCTTGTTCTCGGCCATATCGCGTGGTGCCGCGGCGAGTTCAAGGAGGCTGCGGCGCACTACCGGGAAGCCCATCGGCTCTTTGAGGCGTTTGAGGATCGACGCGGCATGACCCATTGCAAACTGCGCCTGTCCGAGCTCGCCTTTTCGATCCGCAAATACCGTGAGTCTCAAACCCTGATTCGTGACGCATCCGAGGGTTACCGGGCCATGGGCGACCGTATCGGGCTCGCTTACTGCCGGCTTTTGCACGGTCGGATCGAATTGGCGGCGAACAATCTGGACGCGGCCGTGGGCGTGTTTGCGACGTGTGTGGCGGAGTTTGAGGAGATAGGGGATGTGGCTGGGCGCGTTCAGGCGCAAGCGCTTGAGGCGGCCACGATGGAGCGTTTGGGTCGACACGAAGAGGTCGAGAATCAGCTCCGCGAGATTTTCGCCGCGGTCAAAGGTCTGCCGGTCGCCTACGAGAACTTTGCCGCCGCACTCGACATGTTGTCGGCGGATCTCAACCAACGCCGCCCTGAACTCGCGATCGAGACCGACGGACTCGCCGAAGAGGCTTGGACCATGCTTGGTCGCCCCGTCCGCGCAATCGCGTGAGGTCGCTGGCCGACAAGATACGGGAACGTGCCCACGCGCTTGGATTTGTGCGTTGCGCATTTGTTCGCGCGCGACGACTTCCACACGCCGACAGCCACTTCGAATGGATTCGAGAGGGGCGTCACGGCTTGATGTCGTGGATTGAGCGATACGGTGAGCTACGCAACGACCCCTCGGTGCTCGAGCCGGGCACGCAGACGGTGATCTCCGTCGCGACGGTTTACCACACTGGGCCGGATTTGCTCGATGGTGGGATGCGCATCGCGAGGTACGCGCAGGGCGACGACTACCACGATGTGTTGCGCGCACGGTTGCTCGAGCTCGCGGCGTTCATTCACGCCGAGACCGGCAGTGACATCGGTGCGAGACCTGCCGTTGATTCAGCGCCGCTGCTTGAACGTGACGTGGCCGCGCTCGCTGGTTTGGGCTGGATCGGCAAAAACACAATGCTCATCGATGCCAAGATTGGGTCGTACACGTTCTTGTCAGAACTGTTGGTCAACTTTGAGATCGAAGATACGGCCCCAGACGTAGCGCCCGACCGCTGCGGCACGTGCACACGTTGCATCGACGTCTGCCCGACAGGGGCCATCGTCGCTCCCTATGTTCTGGACGCTCGACGGTGCATTTCGTATCTGACGATCGAGCTGCGCGGCCCCATCCCGCGGGAGTTGCGGCCGCTCATCGGCGACCACCTGTTTGGTTGCGACCTTTGCCAAGATGTTTGCCCATGGAACTCGAAGGCAAATCGGGTCGATGACTCAGCGTTCATGCCGCGAGATGCCTACCGAGTCATGAAGGTCGAGGAACTTCTGGCGCTGGATCAAAACGCGTTCAGCCGGGTGTTTTCGAAGTCGGCGGTCAAACGAACAAAGCGGTCGGGACTTTTGCGCAATGCCGCCGTTGTGTTAGGGAATCGAAAGGACCCGGCGCTGCTGCCGTTGTTTCAAGACAGGCTTGCCGTCGAGCCGGATCCGCTGGTGCGTGGGCATCTGGTATGGGCGATGGGCCAGTTGGGTAATCTGGCCGAGGTCACCCTGCGCGCCGCACAAGACAATGAGGTCGAGCCGTTTGTGCTCGACGAGATCAATCACGCTTTGGAGTCGCTTGATGGATGACTACTTCGTCGTCACACGTCCAGAAGTTCAGTCCACGCCGATCTTGGTGGACGTGCCGCATGCCGGAGAGTGGATTCCCGACGCGGTGATGGACGAGATGGTCGTCGGGGACAAGACCCTTCGACGCGACCTGGATCTGTACGTGGACGAGATCTGGGCCAAGGCGCCGAAGCTCGGCGCGACGATGATCCACGCGAAGGTTTCCCGTTATGTCGTTGACCTGAATCGCGCGCCCGACGACGTATCACCCACCACCGTTCGTGGCGCGGTGCGCATCGACAAGGCCGGTTACTACCAAGACCGCGGCGTGGTGTGGCGGACCACCACGGATGGCGTACCTGTGATGGCGTCGCCGATGAGCATGGACGCGTTCAAGCGTCGCATTGCGACCTTTCACACGCCATACTTCGACGCCATCGAGACCGAGATCGCGCGCATCCGCGACCAGTTTGGGTACTGTATCTTGGTGGATGGCCACTCGATGCCGTCGATGGGACGAGCGGGGCACACAGACCCAGGGGCTCGCCGGGCGGACGTCGTGCCCGGTGACGTCAACGGTTCGTCATGTGATCCGGCCATCACATGGGCGGTCGAAAAGCACTTCAAACAGAACGGCTACACCGTCGCGGTCAACCAACCCTACAAAGGCGGTTGGATCACACGTTGGTTTGGTCGCCCTCGTCAAAATGTGCATGCGATTCAGATCGAGCTCAACCGTGACATCTACATGGACGAGACGACTTTCGAGCGTCGCATCGAACGCATGGACGAACTCGGAAAAACCTGTGTCGCGCTGATTCCAATCTTGGCGGAGCTGAAGCTGGATCTTAGCGTCTAAGCGCGTCCAAGAGCGCCTGCAGCTCAAATTCGCTGAGCACGTTGCGCTCCACGAGCAGGTCGAGCACGGCCTGAAGAGCCGCCCGCGTGTCGACATCTTCGGGGATCTGAACGATCGATGTGGCGCGAGCCGCCACCGCAGGGCGGTCGCGGCCGATGGCTGGGAACTGTGTTGTGGGCTTGCGCGCGAGCTCGTCATCCGACTCTGCCTGTAGGCGTGCGAGGTCGACTTCGGCAATCTCACGGGTGTGCGGATCTGCGGCAGGCTTTGTTTTGGGGACCACCGGTTCGCCGATGCCTTTGAGGGTGTCCCCTCGCTCGATGGCGTCTTCGACTTTATCGACCGTGACGGGCTCGGAGGGGGGATTGACGGCACGTTCCCGTTGTTTTGTTTGGGCCGCCTCGGCGGTGTTCTCGACGTCCGCGCGGTCAACGGCATCTTCCTCGTCAGTGGTCTTGAGGATCTTGCGCCCCAACGCCCCGTAGTCGGTCTCGCCGTCTTTGGTGGGCTTGGGGCTCATCTCGCGAACGCCCACGCCCATGCTTGTTTTGCCGGTTTCGTCGAGCAGGCCGCTGTCCAAGCTGTCGGTGTCGATGGTCGACTTCTTTTGCGGCCGCTTGGACTCTCCGGCGTTCCTCCAGCCTCCCTCGGCTTTGACCCCACGTTCGGTCCGGGTGGAGCCCGTGTTTTCGAGCGCATCGGACTCGAGGTCGGCCAACGACTTCTTCATCGTGGGTTCGCCGACGTCGAACTCGTCGTCCTCCTCTTCGGGTGCGGTTCGTCCGTCGACCTTGGCGCGGCGTGCGGTGGCCGGATCGACGTCGTCGTCGTCGAACAAGCTGACCGCGTTGGCGGCACTGACGATCTCGGAGGAGGGCACGTTTCGTCGTTTGGTCGGCTCGACCTTCTGTCCGGTGATGGCGTCGTCGACGTCCCACGAATCCAACGAGGTCGCTTCCGCCTGAACCGGCGAATGCAGGTCGGCCATCTCGAGCAAATCAAGCGACGGGAGCCCGTCGTCGATGTCCGAATCCACCACCTCAAACACATCGGTGATGGGGCGCTCGCGCATCTCGAGCGACAAGACCGAGCTGTCCTCGACGTGTCCCATCGACTCGGCTGAATCAAAAAACTCGGCCCAGTTGGCGTCTTCGAGCACGTCGATGGCGATGTCTCCCAGATCGACGACATCGACGTCGCGGGGGCGGTAGACGCGCTTGATGGTCGTCTCGAGCTCCAGAGGGCCCACGAGGACGGGGCGGATGTCGATGCCCGTATGTGTCGAGATCTCGTCCATCGCGAGCATGTCCAGCGGGTCCACCATGCCCAATACCAGCTCGCGTTGACCCTGATTGTCCACGACCTTGAGCGGAATGACGCGGTTGCGCGTCGCCATAGACGACGGGACGAGGTCGACGAGCTCCGGCTCAAGCTGGATGTTCTCGAGCAAGACCGAGGGAACGTTCATCAGCGAAGCGGCGTGCGCCACCAAGACGCGTTCGTCCACCAGCTTCAGCTTCGCGAGCACGTCGTACAGTGAGTTTCCGGAGTTTCCGCGCAGCCGGAGGCCCTCTTGGAGCGTGGGCTGGTCAGCCGCACCCGCTCGGAGCAGGCTTTGGACCAATTGCGCGTCGTCGATCATGCGTGAATCCGTACCTACAGCGCGTGCATACGGCTGCCGGGCGGCGGGTCGAGTTGAAACAGTGTGTCGGGTAGTTCGATATCGAGTTGAGTCTCACCGACGTCCATCGAGAAGTCAAGGTCGCGGGCCGGCCATACCACGCGCCGAAACTCCGGAAGCGCACGGCCCGCCTTACCTTTCCAATCTTCCGTGGTGTACTGGTAGACCGTCTTGCCCTTGTCGTTGAGCTCGGCCACTTCGAGCACCGCAAAGTCGCCGTGGCGCACCCACATCTTGAGCGCGCCGCCCTTTTTGGTGGCGACCCGGTACGCGTAGGCGCCGCGTGCGGTGTCCCAGCTCAAGGTCGGCTCGGCCTCTTGTTCGTCGAACCGATCCCATGGGGCTCCGCCAACCATCACACGTCCGACGTCTTTCGCGGACAAGTCCACCGGGAGCAGGCGTGCGATGTTCTCTTTGGTCGCGGGGCCTTGGTAAAAGTCGTTGGTGTCGCGTCGGTGCATCGCAAACGTCTCACCGTCCGAGACCAAGACGTTCATGAGCTCGTCGCTGCCGGGCAATCGGGTCTGTACACGCAAGTAGTTGGGTTGTTTGACCAAAATCAGTTGGCGGACTTTGACACGCTCGCCCTCGCCGAAATAGTCGAGCACCACCTCCTTGAACCGAGCGGTCGAGAAACGCTCGACGCGCGCGTCGATGCCACCGCGAATCAACGCGGGATCGGTGATTTCGTCTTTGGGTGGAGGTGTGGAGTGGGGACATCCGGACAAGAGCGCAAGTGCGGCCAACAGTACCAAAATTCGCATGGGAACTCAGCGTTCAGGGGTGCTTGCCGCGCCGTAGAAGCTCGCGGCGAAGGTATGGACGCGCCTCGCGGCGCCGGTATTCTGATTAATCTCGACGAGGTCGCCGTCGGCCGTGACGCCCCACAAACGCCCCCACGCAGCGGTCAGTCCCCAGATGGAATCGACGCCCGTCACGCCGACCTGCGTGGTCTGGGCGTTGAGTCCGTCCACAAACACCAACGAGTCGGTCGGCGTGTGCGACGAGGTCATGTAGAGCACGTCTTGTTTGGTCACTACGCAGTCACCGCTCGACTGGTAAAAGCCGCCCATGTTGCCCTTGAATTGCGCTACGCCCGTGGTCAGATCGGCGCCGTAGAGCTTGTTTTCGGAGGTGATGTAGACCTTGCCTTCGCTGTCGATCGCCATGCCGTTGGCGTTGCCCACGTCCGCGCCCAATCCCTGAGGCAGATTGCTCCAGGTGTTTGTCTGCGGATTGAAGCGATACAGATATTCAGGCGATAGGCCGTAGAGCGTGCCGTCGGGGTGTGTGTCGATATCAAACAGGCCCGGCAGGTCGGCGACCTCAACCAAAGTCTTCTTGAATGGGTCGAGCCGGTAGAGCTTCGTATCGCTGTGCGCGTAGAACTCGCACGTGATGCCGTCGTTGACGATGTCGTTGCAGTTGTTGTCGATCTCGTCGCAGATTTCGGTTTGACTGGGGCTGCGTGCGGCGTTGTTGTCGTCGCAGTCGTCTCCACCGCACTCCATGGCGATGTGTCCGTCTTGGTCGGCGTCTTTTTGGCATGTGACGTCGGGTTCGACAGAGGCATCAACCTCGACGTCAGCACCAGCGTCGGGGCTCGACATGTCGGCGCCAACGGTCATGTCGGGCACGCTCGCATCAGGCGTGGGGTTCTGAGTACGGCCCGGTTCACACACTCCGGTGATCGGGTTGTAGATCTCGCCGTCAGGGCACGTCGGTGTCCCTGCCTCGTCCGAACCGCAAGCTGCCAGAAAGGTCACCAAGAATAGCCAGTACCGCATCGTGCTCTCCAAGCCCTTCGTTGGGCGCACGAACTGTAGCCGCAACCCACGGTGCGATACAAGCAAAGCCGGGAGTAGCCTAGTCCCGGCCGATGAAATCCGAGACCGCGCTCCAAAGACTTTCGAAGTCACGACGATCGAAGGCCGACGATGACTTCAACCAGTCCACATGCGGTGGATAGCAGGCTGGGTCGTGGAAATGCCCAACCACGATCGAGGTGGTCGCCGGAACCCATCCATAGGATCTGTCCCAGGGTGCGACAGTGTGGGGACGATCCCGTCGCTGTCCGACGGCGTGGGGCGCGCCCCAAACGCGACGCGCATCGCGTCGTCTTGCTCTTCGGCCAAAATTGGATCTTCAAAGCCGAGCACCGACAGCAGTTGAACGCCCCGGTACAGCAGGTGTGTGGCCTGGTGGTAGGGATTGATGCCGACGGCTTTGGTCGTGTCCCAGCCGGGCGTCGGGGCGCGCATGACCACGCTTCCGTAGCGCACACCCAGGCGGTTGGGTGTCGTGGCGTTGAACTCCACCATCGAATCCGGAGAAAGTTGTTCGATGAGGGACCGGTCTTCCAGAATCAGCCGCAGGAACGAGCGGACTCGCGCCTCGCGTTCGGCGTCGAAGTCATCGAGCAGGTTGTCATAGATCTGGTCGAAGATGGTGTTGTCCAGGCCCACAGCGTCGTCAAGCCGCACCAAAATACCCCCAAGCGCGACCACAGCGCCCAGCGGCAACTTCCCAAACTGAAGCGTGTAGATTGTCGTCAACGTCAGCAGGTACAGCAGGTGTCCGCCCGACACGCTCTCGAAGAACTTCGCCATCGGCGTTCCGCGATGCGGCGCGCAAACGCCGACCACCGAACGAATCTGTCCGGCGTATCGCTCAAGTTTGTCGCGGTCGACATCGGGCACCCGGCACTCCGGCGAGGCGAACACACGCGCATCAAGCCCGCCCGTGGAGTGCCCAATCAGGTGGATGTCTCCCTGCGGGTCGTCCTCGGCGATGGCGGCGTATAAGCGCGCCGCCCGGCGTTCAATGCTCGAGGTTGGAAGCGTCGCAACGCCGCGCACCACGGCCTTAATGCCTTGGTGTTCGAGCCGCTCCTCTAGGTACTCGCGGACGTGGTGAAAGTAGGTGATTCCACCGATGTCCGAGAATCCAAAGAACCCCGGGATCAGGTAGATGTGTACGTCTTTCATTTCGAGGCGAATGTTGCGTCGTGCAGGGGCTTGTCGTAGCTGATCAAGAGCCTCTTGAGGGTCTCTTCAACCACGGGTGCGGTGCCGTCGTCGAAACGTCGCATCCAAAATCCAGCGGCGATGCCAAGGCGCACGGACTTTTCGAGTCCCGTCTTGCCCGCCACGTCGTTCATGTTGACGTAGCGTCGGTAGAACGTGGTCATCTTGGTGGGGTCCTCTTGGGCCGCCGCCGCGAACTCGGCTTTGGTTTCGTCCACGCCGATTTCGCCGATCGCCTTGTAAACGAGCGCGTAATCACGCACGACGGGCTTGAAAACCTCGTAGACCTTGGCCGCAGGAATGCCGAGCACATCGTCGGCGGGCTCGACCCACAACTTGTCGACGAGCGTCTTGAAGATCTGCCCGTCGATCGAGCCGTCTGCTTTGTAAAACAGTCCCGCGGTGAGCGGCTCGGCAAGTTTGTTCAGGGCCTGTCGTTCGCACTCGATGGGGCACTCTGGGGCAGGATTGGCCAACCGCACCGCGATGCCGCGAATCTGCCGAAGGCCGATCATCAGCGGTTTTTCGATGCGCTTGCCGCCGACGTCGTACGGGCCGACCTCGCCATCGCGTAAGGCGTTGCCAAACCGGAACATCTCGAAGGTCATGATGTTTCGGATGGTCGCTGGGTCGCCCGACTTTGCGAGCTCGGCGCGTGCATCGTCGTCAAGGCCCACGTATTGACTCCCCAGCCCAGCGGGTTGTTGCTCGACGGCCTGTTCAGCCGTCTGTGTCGCCGTGGACGCGGTCTCAGTTTTGGGGGCGGCCGGCGGGTCGTTTTTGCACGCCGAGAGGGCGAGCAGTGCAACGCCAAGGATCCATTTGCTGTTCATCGTGGCCTCTTACAGGAAAAAGTCAGGGGCGAGCTCCATGCCGGGCTCGACCGCGTAGTGATCAAAATTGGTGATGCCGGACTCGCGCAACACGTCGTCATCGACGAAGAAATTGCCCGTGCAGTCGCGCCCGCGCGTCAAGATAACATGCGCGGCATCGGACATGATGTCGACCTTCCGGCTTCTGCGCACGAGCTCGTCGCCGCCCAACAAGTTCTGAACCGCGGCGGTCGCGATCGCGGTGCGCGGCCACAGCGCGTTGACGGCAACTTTGCCTTTGAACTCTTCGGCCATCCCAAGCACACACATGCTCATGCCGTATTTGGCCATCGTGTAGGCGACATGGTTGCCAAACCAATGCGGCGCCATGTTCAGCGGTGGCGACAGATTCAAGATGTGGGGATTTTCGGCCTTCAACAGGTGAGGCAGGCACAGTTTTGACGTCAAGAATGTGCCGCGCGTGTTGATGGTATGCATCAAATCGTAGCGCTTCATGTCGAGGCTGAGCGTGTCGCGAAGGTCGATCGCGCTCGCGTTGTTGACGCAAATGTCAATGCCTCCAAACGCCGCGACAGCCGCATCCACGGCGGCCTGGATCTCGTCCTCGTTGCGGATGTCGACTTTGACGGGCAGCGCTTGACCGCCTGCGGCCTCAACGTCTTTGGCTGCGCTGAAGATCGTGCCCGGCAAGCGCGGGTGGTCTTCGGTGGTCTTGGCGGCGATGACGATGTTGGCGCCATCTTGCGCGGCGCGCAGTGCGATGGCGTGTCCGATTCCGCGACTGGCTCCGGTGATAAATAGCGTCTTTCCCTTCAGTGTCGTCATGTTTTCCTCGTTTTTGATGGGTGGGATGAGAGGACGGCGCGCGTGGGATGTCAAGCCGCGTGTGTGCTACGTGTCTGTGCCTCGATCCAAGAATGGGCATCACAAGGTGTCGAAATTCTGGTTTGAATGTGGCAAGCTGCCCCCGCACGACACGAGGTGATGAATGAGATTGTGGATCTTGCCCTTGGTACTTGCTGTGGGATGCAGCGAGGCAGCCCCCGATGCCGCCACGCAACACCATGCGCTGGTCGCCGAATCTTCGGATCAAATTAGTTTGGCCAACCAACTCGAACGCAAGGCCAAGGCCGAGTGGACCGGAGAGGTCGCTCCGGCTGCGATTCAGTGGTCCGAAGCCAACGGGCATGCGTCCGCTCCAGACGCGCTCAACAGCACGCAGCGCGACGCGATCGCCTCAACCACGCTGCCTGTGTTGCTTCCAAACGATCCTCTGATGTTGAGCTCCGCTGCGTTTACCACGGGTGACCTCTGGTATTCGGCGGCCATGCGAACAACGGGTGCACACACCTTCATCATGGGTTCACGCGGGGAGTTCCCGGTCGATCTTGGACTCACGGATGCGCAGAAGCAGCAGCTGAGCAACTTCACCGTGTATCGAACCCATCAAATCGTGACATTGAGCTTCAAGATGTACGGCGCCGCCTACCGCATTGACGTGGAATGCGACAAACCTATGGACGACCCTCGCTGCACCCAAGACGACTACGTGCTTGAGCTGGCCGAAGGCCTCGTGATGGTGGGAGGTCGGCCATGAAACGATTGACGCTTCTGATTCTGTTCGCCTCGGCGCCAGCCATGGCCCAAGACTTTGCCTACGAGCCCCCAGGTTCGTTGGTCGCCGGCAGCGGCCGAGGTCGTGTGGACGAGACGGTTTACGCCCCAGGCATGCGCTACCCCATCGAGGTCGCACCGTCTTACCCCAATTCTCAAGTATGGGGCGTGGGCGGCAGCCAAGGGCCAAGCGGCAGCCAATGTGATGCGCGCAATTACGCGTATCCTTGGCATGACAACTATTGCGAGTCGCGCTCGTGGGACATGCCGCTGTGCCCATCGGGCACGGGACATCAGGGCCAAGACATTCGCCCATCGACCTGTGCGAACAAGACCCACTGGGCGGTCGCGGCCGAGGACGGCACGATCTCCAACGTAGGCTCTTACTCGGTCTACCTGACGACGGCCAGCGGTCGTGTTCACCGTTATCTGCACATGGACCCCGGCACGTTGGCTGTCTCGCAGGGCGCCAAAGTCACACGAGGCCAGCGTCTGGGCTTGGTCTCGAACGCCTTTAACGGCACGCCGACCACGATTCACACGCACTACGACATCATGCAGAACGTGGCCGGCAGCGGGCAGGTCTTTGTGCCTCCTTACATGTCGCTCGTGCGTTCGTACGAAGAACTCATCGGCCAGCCCCAAACGCCGTGTGCCATCGTGCCCGCAGCCGGGGGGACGTTGGACGATTTTGGACCCTGTTTCACCGCGTTTGGAAACCCTACCTATTGGCGCGAAGTCAGCGGCCAAGGCATCGAGGGCAAGTTCCGTTGGACGAACGCATGGGACGGAGCGAACCCAGGCAACTGGGGACGTTGGCGCATCCACGTCGAAGAAGCCGGCGACTACGAAGTCTCGTTCAACGTGGTGCCCGGCTACAACATCTCGAAAAAGGTACGCTACGGCGTCAAACACGCCGGCGGTGAGGACACGTTCATCGTGGACCAATCGGCGGTGACCGACTGGCATGTTTTGGGCACGTTCCGCTTTGAGCCCGACGGGGACAACTGGGTCGCGGTGTACGACAACACCGGGGAGACCGCGAGTGACCTGCACCTGACAGCGGATGCGATTCGGCTGGTCAACATGGCAACCACGCCTGACCCCGACCCCGACCCCGACCCGATCAACAACAGCGCCAACAACAATCCTGGGACCACCAATGGGACGACCAGCACGCCGGTGTCCCCCAATAACCCTGTCATTCAGGAGCGGCCGACCAATCCCGGAAACGAGATCACGTCATCTTCGCAGACCGCCGTGTCGACCGAAAACGGCTGTTCGTCGGCTGCCGGCGGCCTTGAGCTGCTCGGCTTGTTGGCGCTTGGCTTCTTCCGTCGGCGATAGGACCGTCCTCACCTAGCCTACGTGCTGACAGGCTCGCCGGTCCGTGATAATTCCAAACGAGTTGAATTGGAGTGGTCATGAAAAAGCGCAGTCTCTCGGGCATCAAGTCGACCGGCACCCCTCACCTTGGCAACTACTTGGGCATGATTCGTCCGGCCATCGACCTGCAGGACGATTACGAAGCCTTCTATTTTGTGGCCGAATACCATGCCTTGACCTCCGAGCGAGACCCCGCGGCGATGCGGGCGTCGACCCACCTGATCACCGCATATTTCCTTACGTTTGGCCTCGACCCATCGCGCGCCGCGTTCTTTCGCCAGTCCGATGTCCCCGAGGTGACCGAGCTCGCTTGGATCCTCAGCTGCGTCACCCACATGGGCTTGCTTGAGCGAGCCCACGGTTACAAGGCGTCCAAGGATGCGGGGAAAGAAAAGGAGATCAACCACGGCGTGTTCGCCTACCCGGTGCTCATGGCGGCCGACATTTTGATCTACGACTCCGACGTTGTGCCGGTGGGCCAAGACCAAATCCAGCACCTCGAGATGACGCGGGACATGGCCGTCAAGTTCAACCAAGCCTATGGCGAAGGTTTGCTCAAGCTTCCCGAGGCGTTGGTGCGCAAAGAGGTCGCGGTCGTCCCGGGCACCGACGGTCGCAAGATGTCAAAATCGTACGACAACACGATCGAACCGCTCGCGCCATCCAAGAAGCTGCGCAAACAGATCATGGGGATGTTGACGGATTCCAGGTCGTTGGAAGACCCCAAAGACCCCGATACAGACAACACGTTTGCGTTGTACCGCCTGTTTGCGACTCCCGACGAAATCGCCGAGATGGAGGCGAACTACCGGGGCGGCAACTACGGCTACGGTCACGCGAAACAGGCGCTGTTCGAAAAGATGGACGCGTACTTTGCGCCCTACCGTGAAAAGTTCGAAGCGATTCATCAGGACACCGATTACCTTGAGGGTGTGCTTGAGTCCGGTGCACAGCAGGTTCGCCCCGTGGTCGAGGACGTCATGGAACGTGTTCGCACGGCCACCGGGCTTGGCATGCAGCGCCGATGAGCACACGCACACGTGTGCTCGTGCTCGTGCTTTCGCTGGTGTGGTTCAACGCCTCGGCGGTGGCCGCGTCGGCCAATCGCCTTCAACGCTGGATCTCGGTGCTGACCGACCCCGACCTTGAAGGCCGCGCGACAGGGTATGGTGCCGCCGCGGCGGCTGCGGCCATCGAATCTGAGCTCAAAGCGCTCAAGCTTGAGCCGGCCGGCGAGTCTGGGTTCGACGTGACGAGCCCGGTTGTGTGGAAGATGTCGGCCGAGGCGATGTTTTCGTTGGGCACGATGACAGTCGCGCCCACGATCGAGTTCGATGTCACAAGCTTTTCTGATTCAGGCACCGCGTCGGGCATACCGGTTTTTGTGGGGTATGGGATTTCGGCGCCTGCCTTGGGGTACGATGACTATCGGGACCTCGACGTGCGCGGACGAATCGTCGTGATGATGACCGGGACGCCGGGGTTTCTCGCGCCGCTTGGCCCGCAAAACGCACAGCTCCCCACTATCGAATCCAAGGCGGCCACAGCGCTCGCGCACGGCGCCGTGGCCGCCGTGATTGTCAACGACCCGGCCGGTTACGGCGACGGTGAGGGCCAACGCGCGGATGAGCTGTTCGCGCCCAAGCCGGCTGCAGCGTTGGCGGGCATCGTGACCGTCCGGACGTCAAAGCGCGCCTTCACCAGAGCGGCCTCGGGATTTGACCTCGCGGCCGCGCAACAAGAAATCGAGCGTTCCAAAACCCCCCAAAGCACCACGCTTGAGACCCCCATCCAGCTGAAGGTCGAGGTCACCCGAGAATGGACCGACGCGGTGTCGTTGGTCGCTCGTGTGCCTGGAACGTCCGGCCCCCCGCTGCTGTTGATGGCGCACTACGATGGGTTGGCGCGTGGCGCCTACGAGGGAGACGGCCCGTATGTTGGCGCGGACGACAACGCGTCTGGGGTGGCGGTGGTTTTGGAGGTCGCCGCACGTTTGGCCGCAAAACCCAGCGCGACGCACACGGTCTACCTGATCTTCCACGACGCCGAAGAGCTCGGTTTGATGGGCGCGACCCGAACGGCGTATTTCCTGCGCAGCCGTGGCATTGTGGGCAACGTGGTCAACCTCGACATGGTGGGCCGTCTTGGCGGCGAGGGCTTGAAGGTGTTCGCACAGCCACCGCGTTGCGAGTCGGTGGCGGCGCGGTTCCCCATGGCCACCCAATGCCACGACGTGCTCGACAGCCACAGCGACCATGTGCCTTACGCGCGCTTGGGATACGATGTGGTTTCGCTGTCCACTGGCAAGGGCGTGGATTATCACCGCGCGAGCGATGTTCCCGAAAAACTGAATTTTCGGGGGATGATGACGGTCGCAGATTTGTTAGAGGGAATGGCGCGGTAGTTGTTTGGTTGGATGACGCCCGGTATGGTCCGCGTGTTGGAGGATAATTGAGATACGTCCTGACATTGTTGGCCTTTGTGACGCTTCCGGCCTGTTCGGACTTCGACCTTGGGGGAGGCGTGTCAGGGAGCATCTTGGGATCGGATTTTTCGTCGGTCGCAGGCTCCGCAGAATCGTCGGGATTTGGATACACCATCACGCTCTCGGACACCGGCGCGTTTGAATGCAGCAGTTTTGAGTCGCTTCCGGATTTCTACCTCACGGTGGTGCTCGACGATGTGCGGGAGCCAATGTCGATCCCTGCAGCGGGGCGAGTGACGTTCAACAGTTTTGAAGACGACGTGATTACGTCCGAATCCGCGGATTCAGGCCAGATTGTCATCGAATCTGTCGACCCTGAATTGGGCACAATCTCGGGCTCGATCGATGCGACCGGCGCCACCAGCAGCGTAGCGGGTTCCTTCACGGTCGACATCTGCCGCTAGGAGCGGCAGGTGGGCTTCGCCCATTCGGCAATCTGAGATTGCCGACCCAATCCCATGGAGGGGCAGTTCCAATCCGCCGTGTGACGTGGAGCGGCAGGTGGGCTTCGCCCATTCGGCAATCCGAGATTACCGACCCAATCCCAGCTTCCAAGCTGCCGTGTGATGTAGACCCACAAAGATTAACGTCCCACGCGATCTGCGCTATGATGGTCGGGAGTGCGTTTCCCTCGCACGCAGTGGAGGCGCGAAGCGCACACGCGATGATCCCAACTTTCAGAATTCCGTTTTGGCTCAAGGTCCTGCTGTCCTACTTCGCCGTGGTGGCAGCCGGGGCAATCCCTGCCTTGCTCTACCTTCAGGTGTCTTTCCACGACCAATTGCTCGAGGACCGCGCCGCCGAAATGGCGCGGCGTGGCACGATGCTTTCCGAGCAACTGCGACCTCTCAACGACGCCGAGCGCGTCGACAGAATGAAGCTTCAGGCGCGCGTCGAACCGGTCCGCATGACGTACATCGGAAAAACCGGTGTCGTGCTGTTCGACTCGCTGGGCACCAATCTGACGCTCGACAACCACGCGCAGCGACCGGAGGTGCTTCGCGCGTTGGGCAAACTGGACGACAACCCGTGGGAGATGGGCATGCCTGGGGTCGGCGTATCGCTGCGTACGTCGAGCACGACCAACGAAGACCACCTGTACGTGGCGGTGCGTGTCGACGAGGGGACGCGGTCGGACATCGTGCGTTTTGCCTACCCGATGACCCGCGTCGAACAACTGATCGGGGGCATGCGTGACGCGATTCGCAACGCTCAGGCGGCCGCGTTGACCGTCGCGATCATGTTGTCGCTGCTGGCAGCGTTTGTGTTCGGACGCCCGCTACAGCGGCTGGTGCGTGCGGCAAATCAGCTCGCAAACGGCGACCTCACGACCAGTGACACCTGGGAGAACGACGACGAGATCGGTGACGTTGGCCGCGCGCTCAATCGGCTCGCCCTCGACATTCGGACGCGGCTCGCGACGGCGGACTCCGGACTGGCCCTGCTTGAACAGCTCGTCGAAGACATCGACGCGCCCGTGGCGGTGCTGACCCAAACCGACGCCATCGCGGTCAACGCGGCGTTCCGGCGGGTCGTCGAACACGACTCGCGCGATGCCGAAGAAGTGCTCGCTGCGATTCTGCGTGCCCCAGCGTACGTCAAGTGCCGCGGTGAGGCGGAGTCGCATGCGGACGGTGTGCCGTTCGATTTCACGGCGGAGCGCTTCAACGTCCCGATGCGCCTATTCGCGCTGCGCCAAGCCAATCAGGACTCTCTGTCGGCGCTGGTGTGCCGTGTGCCCGAAGGGTTTTTGACCCATTGGCACCCCAACGCGCAGGACGTGACCCCGCTCAACGTCGTTGAGTCGGCCGCGGACGCCATTCGCAGATGCGAGGCGGTCTACCCTGAAATCGTCATCGCGATGGAGGTTGCAGCGGGGCCGATCCTGGCAGCCGACGTCGACAAACGTCTGGACACGGCCATTGATTTTGCGATCGACGCGGCAGCAGAAGAGGAGCCCGAGGGATTTGCCGTCGAGATCCGTCAGACCGACACGACGGTCACGATTACGCTTTGCGTGGGCTTGTCGTCCTGGATTGGCAAGTTGGCGGGGTCGCTCGTCAGCCCGATCGGCGGTGTGGTCACCGACGAAGGCCATGCCCTGACCTTTACGGTCCCGAGGGCATAATGGACGCACTGAAGCTGGAGCCCCAAGTTTTTGTCCGAGACCGACGCACGTTTGAGGTGCGGCATTTTTTCGACCTGCCCGCCGCTGGAAACAAGGCCGCTTGGACGGTGGATTACTTTCTGTTCTTCACGCGCAACATCGGGATTACGCCGGCAAATTGGGAGATCGGCGACTTCTACCGGTCGACCCAAGTTCTGATGCGGCTTCAAAGCCACGGCATGTCGCTGCAACAGCTGGCGGACCTCAGCAACATTCACAACCCCGGGCACATGTTGATGGAACAGGTGCCCTCGTTGATGACCGCTAAACCGGCGCACGGGCCCTCGATGACCGCCACGGCGCAGCTGTATGGCGCGGAGATTGCGGACGCGCTGCAAGCCGAGATCGTCGCAATTCGCTCGCGTCTGCGCGATTCCCCGCGCATTCAAGCGAGGATCGATCGGCTGTGTGCAGGAACTGAGGCCGTGTTAAGCGCATTGACGAGCCTGCGCCGCACCGTTGAGCCCTACCGGGCGGTGGCACACCCCGAGCTGATGCCGACCTTGGTGTTCGCCGAGGAATACCTGATGGCGCTTGTGGATGAACGCTTTTCCGAGCTTGCGTTGAGCATTGCTGAGGAGCCTTTCCTGGTCGACGGCACCGGGCGCGCCCTTAAGCTACAGCTTCGGCTTGCCGAGACACTTCGCCGACTGCACGAAAAACGTCGAAGCCTTGGTTTTGTGACCCCCGGACGGCATGCTGGCGAACAATATGGGTATCGACTCAGCCTGCTGAAGAAGGAGTTGCAGAAGTCGTTGTATTTGGACATGCGCGCGTCGGCGAAGGACCCCTTTGTGGCGAACAGCGCGGCGATGGTGGCGGCAGGCCTCGCTGCCACGTGGGCGACCATCGCGCAGGTTCCGTTGTTGACCGGGACGTTGAATTCCTCGCGGGGCGTGTTTTTTGTGGCGCTCGCCGTGGGTGCCTACGTGCTCAAGGACCGCATCAAGGATCTGGTCAAGCAGCGGCTCTTGAAACAGTGGTTGAAATGGGACCACAACGTTAGCCTCGCCGACCACCTCTTCCATCTGATGGGGATGAGTCAGGTGTCCGGTCGTGCGATGGAGAAGGCCGTTTGGGAGACGATCAAGTCTGTCCCCGTCGACATCGTGCGACTGCGCCGGGCCGCGCGGACGGTACGCGGTTCTTCCACGGAATTAGAGAATGTTCTGCACTACCGCCGTCGCGTGGAGCTCAATGGCGTTGAGACAGCGTCGTTCGACGCGCAGTTTGGCATCCAAGAGATCGTGCGCATCTCGCTGTCGGATGTGATGGCGCGGCTCGACGACCAGATCGATGTGGTCGCCCACTGGGACGAGAAGTCCGGGAGTTTTATGCGTTCGGACCTGCCCAAGGTCTACCACTTGAACCTCGTGTATCGGGTTCGCCAAGATGGGACGAACGAGAGCTTCTTGCGTCGTGCCCGCATCGTGCTGAATCGCAAGAAGATCCTGCGCATCGAGCACATCGGCTGAGTCACGGGCATGTTGATTATTGGCAGCGTGCGGGATTGGTGGCACAATCCGCACATTCTCACGTCCCACGCGACCGCGTGACGGAGTCACACAGTGTCCAACTGGCCAAAAAAGTGGAAAGATCTGCCACTCGCCGTCATCGACGTCGAGACCACGGGTCTGGATGCAGCCACCGATCGTGTGATGGAGATCGCGATCATTCGCTTCGAAGGCGGACAGGTCGTCGACCGCTACGGGCAGTTGGTGCACCCGGGCATCCCCATCCCCGAAGACTCCACACGCATCACGGGCATCAAAGACGAGGACGTCAAAGACGCGCCGCGGTTTGAAGAGATTGCCGACGAAGTGTTCTCGCGGCTTCAGGGCGTGGGTCTGGTGGCCTACAACCTCGCGTTCGACCGAGGTTTCATCAAAGCCGAGCTTCAGCGTTGTGGCATGGCTTGGCCCGAGGACGCTCCGACGCTCGATCCCTTGATCTTCGCCCGACAGTTTTTCCGGAACTCGCCGCGCAAGAACCTCGGCGCGATCTCGAAGCTTTTGGGCATTCCGCTCGAAGAAGCCCACCGCGCGGTGCACGATGCCGAGGTGGCGGGCAAGGTTTTGTTTGCCTTTGAAGACCGGCTGCCCGAGGACCTTGAGCAGCTTCTGATGCTTCAAACGCAATGGGAACAAGCACAATCCTCGGAGATGTCCGGTTGGCGCAGCTTTGACATGGGCTCCTTAGGGGGCGGCGAAGCGACCATCGGCCTTGGCCCGGCCTTCATTTACGGCGACGAAGCGGATCCTTTACGCGCGCTGTACATGACCGTTCCCGAAGCCCCTCCTCAACAGTCCTGAATCTCCCTTGGTAGGAACTTCATCGATGCATGCAGAAAACCCCTCGGCATTCAAAAAGGCGTTCAGTCAGCTCAGCGAGCTGGCCGCCTTCTTGTTGACCGGAACATTTCTCGCGCTGATCTGGGCCAATGTTGACCACGCCGGATACGAGGCGTTCATCGAGCACCCGCTGTTTTTCAGCTCGTTCTTGAGTCATGAGCCCGACCACGCCGTCAGTTTCCACTTCCTGGTCAACGACATCTTCATGGTGTTGTTTTTCGGGATCGCCATGAAAGAAGTCTCTGAGAGCTTCCTCCCAGGGGGCGCGCTTTCGAGCGTCCGCAAGGCAGCGATGCCCGCCATTGCGACCGCGGGCGGAGTGCTCGGGCCGATCGCGGTCTTCTTCATCCTTCGTATGGTGTTGAATCCGCAGCCGGACATCGTGGGCGGTTGGGCCATCCCCACCGCGACGGATATCGCATACTGCTGGCTTTTTGCGCGATTTATCTTCGGGCCTGGTCACCCGGCGGTGACATTCTTGTTGGTGCTCGCGGTCCTCGATGACCTCATCGGCATGCTTATCATCGCGACGTTCTATACAAGCGAAGTGCACCCCATGTGGATGGGTCTTGTGGTCGCCGCGATCGTGTTCTGCGAGGTCTTGCGTCGCATGGGCGTCAAGTCATTCTGGCCCTATCTGCTGATTGCGATGCCCCTGTCTTGGGTGGGCCTGCACTATACGGGCGTGCACGCGGCGCTGGCGTTGGTGCCCATCATTCCGTTCATGCCGCACGCCGAACGCGACGCAGGTATCTTTGCCGAAGACGATCACCAAGACACGATGAACCAGTTCGAACACTTCTTTAAACCCATCGTGGACGTCGGGCTGTTCACGTTTGGTCTCGCGAACGCAGGCGTGCTGCTTAGCGGAGAGGCGCTCACCGCGTCGCCAACGTGGATCATCTTCTTGGCCCTGCTCATCGGAAAGACCATCGGCATCTTCCTGTTCTGTGTGCTTGGCAAATCGTTTGGCCTGACGCTGCCCGAGGGGATGAACATCAAACAAACCTTGGCGATGGGTTGTGTCGCCGGCATTGGCTTTACCGTGGCTTTGTTCGTGACCACCGTCGCGATTCAGAAAGGTGTCGTGCCCGTTGAAGTCGCCGGCGAGCTCAAGCTCGGCGCGTTGATGAGCTTCTTCTCTGGATTCGCGGCGTTCTTTGTGGCGAAGCTTGTGGGCATCAAGAAGGTCGCGGCCGCCTGATTTCTCGGCCTTCAACGGCTTTCATTTGTGGCGCTTGACACGTGTGGTATCGTTGCCGGCTGAAAAGCCCATGCATCGGGAGACTCGCGTGCCAGCTCGCATCCAACATACCATTTCGCTGTTTTTCCTCGTGGTCGCATCCGCGCTTCTGATCCAGGCGTGCGGGCGGACGAATTTGACCGAGCGCTGCGCGGGCGATGCCGACTGCGAAAACGGAACGCAATGCGTGGGCGGATTTTGCACCGCGCCCAACATTTGTTTCGACAGCACCGATTGCCCTGAATCCCAGCTGTGTCGTGACGGTTCGTGCATCACTACGTGTACCTTCGACGCGGACTGCGCCGTTGGGGAATCGTGTGTGGATGGCGCGTGCGTGCCCGGTTGTACAACCGACAACGACTGCGCTGACGGTCAGACGTGCGTCAACAACACGTGCGTCGACGCATGTTATTGCGCGAGCGACGCCGATTGTGCCGAGGGCGACACGTGCTCCGACTGCGTGTGCCAGCCCGCCGGTGGTTGTCGAACCGACGACGAGTGTGCCACCCCCGACGGGCCAGCGGCTTGCATCGATGGGGCCTGTGCGGTGGTCCAGTGCAACAACGACTTCGCCTGCCCTCCCAACGCCGTATGTCTGGACTACACCTGTGTTCCCGTGGTCGAGTGCCGCACGGACTTTGATTGTCCAGAAGGCTTGGTCTGCAACGGCGAAGTCTGTGTGCCCAGCGTTCAGTGCCGTGTTGATGATGAATGCCCAACGGGCTTCTCGTGCGTAAATCAGCGCTGCGAACCCCTGCCCGTAGATTGTGTGACAAACGAGCAATGTCCGCCGCAGTTCGAATGCATCGACAACCGATGTGAATTCACCGGGCAGTGTGTCGTCGACGCGGACTGCGGTCCCGGCTTGCTGTGTGATCGGCTCACCTGCGTCCCAGCGGAGTGTCGCGTGGACCGCGACTGTGGCCTTGGAGGTGACTGCGTGGGCGGACGTTGCGAATACAACTTCTGCATGACCAGCGCCGAGTGTCCCGACGGTGAAGTGTGCCAAAACGGCGTGTGCATTCCAGGCATGGTGCAGTGCCGCTTCGACGGCGATTGCCCGCCTAACCAGCAGTGTCTGAACAACCAGTGTGTGCCTCGCCCACCCGCGTGTTTCAGCGATTTCGATTGCGCGCCAGGCGAAGTCTGCTTGGACGGCCAGTGTGTGACCGACGCTCAATGCCTCGATGACGTCGACTGTTTCCCCGGTGAGATCTGCGCCGGTGGCCGCTGCCAACCCGCAGGCGGCTGCCAGTCCGACATGGACTGCGGCGCGGCTGAAATCTGCCTCAACGGCGCATGCTACTTCGTCGGCGATTGCCGCAGCGACGCCGAGTGCGCTGCGAACGAAGTGTGCCAGAACTTCCGCTGCGAGGTGGTCGATGCCTGTTTCAACGTGCTCTGCCCACCCGGAAGCGTGTGTGTCAACGGCGCGTGTCAACCTACGGCTCAGTGCCAGATCGACCGCGACTGCCCCATGGGCTTCCGTTGTGTCAACAACACGTGCGAACCGCGCCCCAACCAGTGCATGACCGATGCGCAATGCCCGATGGGCGAATCATGTGTGCAAGGGCGTTGTGTGTTTACGGGCCAGTGCATGACGGATGCAGACTGTGCCATGGGCGAAACCTGCCAGAACAACTTCTGTGCGGTGCCCAACGGCTGCAACCGCGACTCGGATTGCCCCATGGGCCAAGAGTGCGAACCGATCACGCGCCAGTGCCAGACGGCCGTGGATTGCACCAGCGACGCCGACTGCCAAGCTGGCTTCCAGTGTTTGGGAGATCGCTGCATCGACTTCCGTCAGTGCACCGTTGATTCGGAGTGTCCCGCAGGCTCGATCTGCAATGGCTTCTTCTGTCAGCCTCGCCCCAACTGCTCGCTCGACTCCGACTGTGGCATGGGCGAGCGTTGTGACCTTGGTCAGTGTGTCCCGTTCGCGTGTACCACAGACGCCACTTGCCCTCCGGCATGGCAGTGCAACGCGGGTCGTTGCACACCGCCGCTGGTATGCCAGACCAACAGCGATTGTCCGTTGCCCACGATGGTGTGTACGAACAACATTTGTTCGGTGCCCAATGGCTGCCAATCCAACGCGGACTGCCCCGGGTTCCAGCAATGCATCGCGGGTGCGTGTTTGCCGATCCCCCCCGGAAACTGCCAATCGGATGCGCAGTGCAACGCCAACCAAATCTGTGAGTTTGGGTTCTGCATTCCTCGCCCAGAATGTCAGTTTGACGCCGATTGCGGCCCCGGCGAGCGATGCTTAAACTATCAATGCCAGTTCATCGGCGAATGCACCCTTGATTCGGATTGTGCACAAGGTGAGGCCTGCCAAAACCAAATCTGTGTGCCCAACCAGGTGTGTATCGACGACAGCGATTGTCCCGCCGGCAACGCCTGCATCACCGCGCCAGATGGCCGAAACCTTTGTGTCCCGATAGGGGCGTGCATGATCGACACGGATTGTCCTGCAGGAAACACGTGTCAAAACGGCCAGTGCATCCCGGTTTCGCCCGTGTGCATGACCGACGCGCAGTGTCCTCCCGGCAACAACTGTATCCAGGGCGTCTGTACCCCCACCGGCGTGCAATGCGTCACCGACGCGCAGTGTCCAGCGGGCCGTGAGTGTGTCTCGGGAACGTGCACGATTGCTCCCGGTTGCCGTAACGACGCAGACTGCCCAGCGAACACAGAGTGTGACTTCTTCTCGGGCCAGTGCATCACACCAGTGTCCTGCACGGGCAGCAACGACTGTCCCGGAGGACAGTTCTGCATCGGCAACCAATGCCAGATCGTCACCGGATGCCAAGACGACGCCGACTGCCCATCGGGCACCACGTGTCGCAACGACGTGTGCCTGATTGCGCCAGACTGCACGGTCGACAACGACTGCGCGGCCGACGAGCGTTGTGACTTCGGCTTCTGCCAGCCGTTTGGTTGCATGAGCGACGCCGACTGCACCAACACGTTCTCGTGTGTCGCGGGTCGCTGTTTGGTCGGACCGTACTGTCAAACGAACTCGGATTGCCCAGCGCCGTCCACATGCACGAACTTCAAGTGCGGCAATATCGGTGGATGCACCAGCGATGCCGGATGCCCGCCTGGCCAGTCGTGTTATGCTGGCGCGTGTTACTCCATCCCCGCGCCCGTGTGTTCGCGCGACGCCGACTGCGGACCGCAACAGGAATGCAACTTCGGCTTCTGCGAGTCGACCGCACCGCCACAGACATGTTTGGTCAACGCCAATTGCCCAACCGGGCAGCTGTGCATCGGCGGCATCTGTCAAGGCGGCGTGCAGTGTGTGGACGCCGGGGACTGCAACTTCCCCGAAGTCTGCCAAAACTCGCAGTGCGTGGCGCCCTGACGGCTTTCAGTTTCTTTCAGTTGTGATCACAACAGCTTGGGTCAAACTCTCCTCATCAAACTTTACGATGAGGAGCCGCCATGAACCCGACAAAGATCCTAGCCGAACTCGAAGAAAACTATTGGGACGCCTACTACTTAGAGCGCCAGATCCCCGCGCAAGCGAAACGCAGTGCCTTCGTGTGGGACTCGCTCCAAGATGGATTGGTCACCAACCCTGACGCGATTCGTCTGGTCGTGCACCACATTGACGCGGTGCGCGTTCCTGTCTTGCTCGACTTTCTCAAGCTTGGGCTAAATCAAGAAGAGCGGACACATGGCGTCCTGGGGGTGTCCTACGACCACTTCGAGTTGTTCCGCCAGTTGGCCGAGAGTCAACCCACGTTCTTGGCGTCCATCCCCTTGCTGCCTGAACCGCTGCAGTCGGTTGCTTGGATGCAATTCAAGGCCGAGGGGCTGATCTCCGTGTTGCCCGACTCGGCGCTTCCGACCCTTGCCGAGGCGTGGCTCGGCAACACGGACACGTGGTTCTTTGAGCCGTTCAAACCCGAGCTCGAATCCCCGGCGTTCCGCACGCAGCTGCTCGATACGCTGAAGAGTCCTCGCATCGAGGTTCGCGCGTGGAACCGTGTCGAAAACCTGTTGGGAAGCCTTGACGCATCCACGGCCTTGAACGTCGCGATGCGGCTGAACTGTTCACCGACCGCGAGCAAGGTCCTCGCGGTGTTACAGCCCCACGGCGCGTCTGTGCTTGAGCCGTTCAATCGGTTTGTGCGGGATCACGACAACGCCTACACCGTCGCGCCGTTCGCGGCCGTATCATGTGTGCTTCATCAGTCGGTGGGTTCAACGCCGCCCGCGGATGTGGTCGAGCGCATGGCGCTTGCCGCGACCCACTATTACCCTGAAGACACCGCCGTCATTGCACGTGGTCTTGCGAGTGCGAGCGAGTCGCAACGCAAGGACTGGCTGGCCGCGGCTTTGAAAAACTCGGCGACAAACATCGCGGCGGGACTCATCGGGACGGTCGCGGACACATCCTTCCACCACGACTGTGTGGCAGCCTTCGTCAAAATGGCGAACAAGGATTACCTCAATCAAATGTCTTCGGCGCTTGCGCGAAGCGGCGAGTGTGTCGTGGGGCCGCTGATGGACGCGTGGGATGACAAAATCCCCGCGGTCCAAGGCGAGCTCATCGTGCGCGCGCTGGCCGCGTCGAAGAGCCCTTCCAAGGCGTTGCCGATGTTTTATGTCAATGCGATCGCACACAGCTCCAAGAGCGTGACCGCGGCTGCTGAATTGGCGCTCTCCGAGCTTGGCACGGCAGCCGCCGCGGCGCTCGAAGAGGGTTCGAAGTCCAAGAAAAAATCTGTCCGCGAGTTTTGCCAGACCGCCCTCAAGGCGGCACAAACCGCGCCGGCAGCGCCCGCGCTCGAAGTCACAGAGGCCGAACGCAAGCAGATCCTTGACGCATTGACCAAAGGCTACAAGGAGTACCCATTCCGCGACACACTCAAGACCATGGTTCAAGCGGATCCCGCCAAATGGGTCACAGTGGCCGCCGAAAACGCCCTGAAAAAAGGCAACGACTACGAGCGCCGCAACCTGTTGCATCTCGCGTACGAGTCCGCACCCACAAGCGCGGCGTTTCGCATCTATGTGGATGCAGCATGCAAGGGCGACTGGGGCAGTAAATACGGCGCGCGGGAGTTCACGGGCCGACTTGGGGGCGGATACGGGTCCGTGAAGAAACACCGAGATTTTGACACGACGTTGGGCGAAATTCTGCAGACGCCGGGAGGTCCATATCAGTCCGACGTGCTCGAATTGTATCTCGAGAAGGTGAACAGACCCGACGTGGACTTCCTCGTAGCGTTGCTTGAGTCGACCTCAAAGGTGGCGCGTGATGGCGCGGTGGCTCAATTGGCCAAACATGGTCAATCGTCGGTGGCGGCGATTGCCGAGTTGCTGAATTCGAAGAAAAAAGATGTTCGCGCGGCTGCCGCCGAGGCGCTGGCAGTGCTCGAGGCGAAGTCCGCACTGAAAGCCATCCAAACAGCATTGGCCAAAGAAAAATCAGCCGATGTGGTCGCTTCGCTCGAAAAGGCGCTTCAGGCTGCGGGCGGCGAAGTCAAAGGCGCGGAAGTGTCGAGCGATGCTTCGGTGTCCGAGCTCGAAAAACTTCTGGAAGGTCAGCCAAAAAAGAAGATGCCCAAGTTCCTGAATCTTGGTGCGCTTCCAGCGCTCAAATGGGCCGACGGAAAAGCGCTTGGGGAGGGAGCGATCGCAGGTCTGTTGTCCAGATTGGCGCTTGAGGGGCCTGATCATGTGGACGACATCGCCCGTGCGATCCGACCGCATCTTGACGATGCGTCAGCCAACGTGTTTTCGGTCGCAATCAAAGACCAGTGGGCTGCCGCAAACGGGAAGGCCGCCGACAAATGGTGCATCTACCAGCAGGGCATTTTGGCCAACGAAGCGCGCATGAGTGCGTTCGCGCCATCGTTGGACATGGCAGCTGGTTCGGGTCTTCATCACCTCGCAGGTTGGTACATCGACGTGCTTGAGCGCCATGGGTCGCGCGACGCAAAATCGTGGGTGGCCTATTGGGCTGCCAACGCCGAACGCCGAAGCCTGCGCGAAAAGGCGTGGGCCTCGGTCGAGCAGATGGCAAAAGCGCAGTCCATGACCGTCCAGGCGTTTATGGCGAGCGTCAACACGTACATCGCCGACGACGTGGCGGACATGAACACACCCACACTGGGTTTTGAAGCGGGCAATCAGTCGATTGACCTTGGCGGCAAACCCGGAGAATTGCAGGTCGATGCCAGCCTGAATCTCGTGATTCGCGACGACGAGGGCAAGGTCCGCAAGACCTTGCCCAAGGACATCTCGGACGCCGAGAAAGAGCGCGTGTCGACCCTGAAGAAACAGCTGAAGTCCGTCGCCAAAGATGCCGGCGAACGCTTTGAGTTTGCGATGGTCTCGGGCCGTCCATGGACGGTGGCCGCGTTTACCAAAACCATCGGCGCACACCCGATCTTGTCGATGTACGTCGCGCCGTTGTTGTTCCGCACCGAGGCCGGCAAGGTCTTCCGGTTCTCGGAGGGTGAGTTTGTGGGGGCGGATTGGGCACCGATCGCGCTCAAGGCCGACGAAGTCATTCGTTTGGCCCACCGGCTCGACTTGAGCGCGGCTGACATCGAGACGTGGGGAAATCACCTCGGTGAAGGAGAGATTACACAACCCTTTGAACAGCTGAACCGACCGGTGTTTGCCAAAAAGGACGAGGTTTCGTTCGGTCGCGTGATGCCCGGGACCCTCTCGGGGCGCCTGCGTCGCATGGGCTGGCGCAATGATTCGGCGGAAGACGCGGGTATGGTCTACGGTGCCTCCAAGCTCTACGCCGGCCGCGGTGTGCGAGCCCGTTGCTCGCACGGCGGTTTCTACATCGGCGATGCGTCGTGGGGGACCGACGCGATCACCGTGGAAAGCTACTCGTTTGAGGACCTGCGCGGCGGGGACATCTCGACCATCAAGGTCAACGAGATCGCGTATTCCGAGGCCATCTTCGACCTCACGCGTGCGTGTGAACAAAAAGCCTAAGCAACCGCTTGGGCGCCGCTGAGGATGCGGAACACCTGCTCGCCGATTTGGGCGGCAACGGCTGGCGTCACGTTGGGGATATGCACAAACAGGGCGGGGTTCTGAGCCCCGCTCCGCCCCAGCGTGTGCCAATACAGCGCGTTGCACACGTAGTTGCCGGCGTCGCGCGACAAGGCCGCGGTTGGAAGTCCCAATCGCGCGGCGTTGGTGTTCCATGCGCGTGCCAGCGCGCCCGTGTCCCAGGTGGTCTCGCGTATCAGGTCAGCGCGGTCTTCCAACCTCGACTCCAGCAAGGGGCCGTCGGTCCTGACGTTGTGCGCGAATCGCTCAAACCGAATGTCTCGGCTCTGCGCAGCCAACCCAAACATGACGGTCGCTCGGTCGGGGCGAACCAACCACGCCGCATCGGTCGCCGCCGCATCAAACGTCACCGCGAGCTCATAGGCGCGCGCGCCGGCGGCGTTGGCAGCGGCTTGGGCCGCGTCCCATGACGGATTGTGCTCGTGTTCCAAAAACGGCTGGAATCCCGTGAAAACAAACTCCATGTCAGCCCTGTTTTTTGCGAAGTTCGCGAATCGCGTCGTCTAGGCCTTCGAGCGTCAGCGGAAACATCGGGAAGATCGAACTGATGATGTTCACGGTGTAATACGAGCGCCAGTACTTTGGCGGGTCTGGATTGAGCCAGACCGATTGTGGCATTTTTTCGACCAAGCGTTTTAGCCACACAATTCCGGGTTCGGGATTGATGTAAAACATATCCGAGGACCCGCCTGAATCCATCAACTCATAAGGTGCCATCGCGGCATCCCCTACGATGATACAGCGCCAAGAAGAATCGACTTTCTTGAGCAATTCCGCCGTGCGAATTCCCTTTCGTCGCCCCATGTCCGAGTAGACGGATTCGTAGGGGCAATTGTGGAAATAATACGACTCAAATTGTTTGAAATGAGATGCTTGGTGGGCCGCCGAAAACAGCAGTGAGCTTAGGTGAGAGTAGGGTGTCATTGAGCCGCCAACGTCCATCAGCAGCAACAATTTGACCTCGTTTTTGCGAGGCTGTTTGAACACCAATTCGATGTCGCCGTAATTTCGCGCGGTTTCGTCGATGGTCTCGTCAAGATCGAGCTCTTCTTGGCGCCCATCTTTGGCCAAAATCCTCAGCCGTTTGAGCGCCGACGAGAACTGCCGGACATCGAGCACCGCATCGGATCGCAAGTTCTTGAACCGGCGGTTCATCGCCACCTGCACCGCACTTCGACCCCCGCCGGGGCCGCCCACGCGAATTCCAGCGGGGTTCGCGCCACCATGCCCAAAGGGGCTCGTGCCGCCCGTGCCGATCCACTTGTTGCCCCCGTCGTGGCGTTCGTGTTGGTCGTTGAGCCGCTCCTCGAATCGTCGTCGTAGTTCTTCAAGATCCAACTTCTCGAGTGCCGCGAGCTCCTCGGGTGTTAGGGCGCGCATGGCCTGGGGGTCTTTGAGCCAGTCCAAAAGCTCGTCGGGCAAATCGTCGCGGAATTTGGACCAATCGACCGTCGCGTCTTTGAAAAACTCAGCGAACGCAAGATCATAAACGTCATACTGCTCGGGCTTTTTGACCAAGATGCTGCGCGCCAGTCCGTAGAAATGGTCAAGGCTGTCTTGGTGAAGCCCTTTTTCGAGGGCCTCCAAGAGCGTCAAATACTCGGTCGTGCTGACCGGCAGACCTCGCTCACGCAGATGGTAAAAGAACTCGATGAACATCAGACGCGCTTTTGAATGGCTTTGACGTCGGCTTCTTTTTTGAGCAACACGCCCAAAAACGGGAAACTTCCGCGGATTTTGTCCGGCCCCAAACCGGCGCGCTGCAGGGCCGCGAGCCAATCGATGAGCTCGCTTGTCGACGGCTTTTTCCGGACTTCCGGTTGTTCCCGCAGCCAATAGAATTTCAACAAAACCTGCGCCAACAATTCGTCGTCCAATTTCGGGAAGTGGACCTTGACGATGTCCTGCATTTGCGAGGCTTCTGGGAATTCGATGTAGTGAAAGATACACCGTCGCAAAAACGCGTCCGGGAGTTCTTTTTCCGCGTTCGAAGTGATGATCACGACCGGTCGGTGTTTCGCAGAGACGGTGGCGTTGGTCTCGCGAATGTAGAAGCTCATCTCGTCGACTTCGCGAAGCAGATCGTTTGGAAATTCGAGGTCAGCTTTGTCGATCTCGTCGATCAGCAGCACCACGCGTTCGGGGGCCTCGAACGACTCACCAAGCGGCCCAAGCTTGATGTAGCGCGTAATATCGCTGACGTCGCCGTCCCCAAAACGGCTGTCGTTGAGGCGTTGAACGGTGTCGTAAACATACAGGCCCTCTTGGGCCTTTGTGGTCGACTTGATGTGCCAACGCAGCAGCGGCATCTTGAGCGCCTCGGCCACCGCCGTCGCGAGCAGTGTCTTGCCGGTCCCCGGCTCGCCGCGGATCAACAGCGGCCGCTCAAGGGCGACCGCGACGTTGACGGCATCTTGGATCTCGTTGCTCGCGATGTAGGACTGCGTACCACTGAACACGTTCATACTTTATCTCCAGGCGTTGACCCTAAGAAGATGAATGGTCATTCATTTGGTTGCAAGGATGTTTGCTATTCTGCCGCGCGACGTGGAGCAGCCGGTGGGCTTCGCCCATTCGGCAATGGGACATTGCCGACCCAATCGTGGACCTCGACCAACCGCTGATCTTCCGATTGCCGCGCCGTCTGCGGGTGACCTACAATGCCCGCATGCGAATTCTAGCTGTCTTACTCCTGTTCGTGTCCACGACCGTGTTTGCCCAAGAAACACGGCCGCCGGTGCATGTCGAGATCGTGCTCGATTCCAGCGGCAGCATGTTGGACAACGACCCCACGCGGCTGTCGTCCCTTGCAGGCATGATCTTCGCGGACCTGGCGGACCCTGCGGATTTGGTGGGCGTGCAGTGCATGCAGAAGAAGGGCTACACGCTGCAGCCGCTGGCACCCGTGTCGAAAGCGCAAAAGACAGCCCGCGAGCGCATCAAATCCCTGCCGTTTCTGGGCACCACCGACTGCGCTGGGCCTTTGAAGGTCGCGGCCGACGAGCTTAAGAAAGCCAAGTCCCCAGACGCTCGCCAGTTTGTGATTTTTCTAAGCGACGGCGTGTGTCCGCGCGACCGCCCGGACGAGGCACAGGCGCTCTTGGACGCGGCCGAGCAATTGCGAAACGACGGCGTTCGGGTGTTTTCCTTGGGGCTTTTTGACGAGTCTGCGACCGAGGGCCAAGACCCTGAGCGCGACCTTCAGATGCTGTCCGCGGCCACGAATGGAGAGTACTTTCGGGCCACCAAGGCAGCGGACTTGCCCCGACGGTTTTCGGATATTTTGGGCCGAATTTTGGGCTCGGAGGCTCAGCCGTTTGCCATCAATCCCGGCAAAGCGACCACGGTAGAGCTCGACGGTTATGTGGCCGACGCATCCGTGATCGTCACCTCGACCTCGCGTTCGGTCCGGGCAACCCGTGTGGTCAATCCGTTGGGCGAGGTCCTTGCGATCCCCATCAAGACCCCGCCTTTTGACGAGCGGGGAGCGAACTTCTACGTGTCCGCGGGCACCAACGGCAAATCGTCTCACTATGTGGTCCTGCGGCTGATCAAACCGGAGTCGGGCGCATGGTCATTCATCGTCGACGCGCCAGCAGACGCAGAAGCGATCGTCATTCAAAATTACGCCTTGATCCCCAAGCTGCAGTCGCCAGCGGGCACCAAAAGCGGTGAGCCGGTCGAATTGAAGATGACGCTGAGTGGCCCCGACGGTTCAACGATCAACGACGCCAAATTCCTGGCCAAAGTCATTGCCGGATTGACGCCGTAGCCCCAGACGGCACGACCATAAAAGTGCCGCTGACCGTGACGCCCTCGGGTGAGTTCGTCGGGACACTCACACCGACGATCAACGGCACGTGGACGCTGCGCGCAGATGTCGCGCTCAAGACAGGGGGCCTCAAGAAAACCTCGGAAGCCGCGGAGCTCCAGGTTAGCGACCTCAACCTTGCGCTTGGCCCCAATCAAACGCCGATGGACCTCGGTGAGATCAAGGCCGGAACGTCGTCTTCGCCCCAGACCGTCGACCTTTCCGCGTCAGAGTTGGGTGGCCCCTACACCCTGACGGCGAGCACCGAAATGACGGGATTTTCGGTCAAGCCATCAAGTTTCGAGATCACCCCAGCGCAGAAGACGGCCGCCGTGACGTTTGATGTCGACGCCGATCACGTCGGCGGGGCCGTCAGCGGCACGCTAAGCGTCGGTGTGGGCAAATCACGTGTGTCGATCCCGGTCACGGCGACGGTGGTCCCACTGACCTTCTGGGAGCGGCACGGCAAACTGATCTTGGCGATCTTGTCGGCTTTGGGGTTGCTTGGGCTGCTGTTGTTTATCGCGCGGGGTATTTTTGGGCCGCACAACTTCGCGCCTGATGCGCGGATCAACTGGGGCGATACCGTCGAGCGTTTGAACAAAAACAGCCTCGTTATGCGCGAGATCCGCGGCAGTGGCAGCGGTTTTTACAAGAATGCGAAGCTGATTTTCGGTGGGCCGACGTCGTTCGCGCCCGCCGATGGGACGCCTCTGTTGGTGATCGAGGCCGTCGGCCCCAATCGCATGGAGATCCGCTCGGAGGGCGGCGCCGACCTGCTCAGCGTCAACAAGTTTGATCACACCAAGACAAAAAAGGTCGAAGGCAACGCCTCACCGTTATCGACCGGCGAGATCTACCAGGTGGGCCGGTTTTACGTGCGCGTGCGCTAGATGCAGCCGCAGTTTTGGCCGTTGTCATTCATGATCGCGCCCGAGACGTAACCGCTGTGACCACGACTGCTGCAGCAGGTCTTGCAGGCATCCCCCTCAAGCGGTTCGCACTCGGGGTAGTAGGTTTTGGGTTGGGTGCCGATCGCGCTGGTGATTCCGCCAATGCCAAACAGAGTCAGTGCGCCGACACAGATGCAACCGCTCGCTGCCAGCACAGCCACGACCACTGCAATGATGATTTTGGTATTCTTGTCCACGGTGGGTTCGCTCGCGCATTAAGCGCTCAAGCGAACAACCGGCGTGCGTGGTCTAGATCTTCGACAGTGTCGATCTCGGTCCACGTGCCTTCGCGGAGCGCGTAGGTGTAAAATTCGTGACCTTCATCGAACAAGGTCGCGAAGATGTCTTCATAATACAGGTTTTTTCGCTCGTCGTCGGTCATGTTGTCCAATCGCTGACGAAGTCGCTCAAACGTGTCTTTGCCAATCACCTGAACGCCTGCCGATTCGCCATGGGCCGAGCGCGGATTGATGCCTTTGCTCAGCGCGACCACACGCCGCGAGAACCAAGGCACGTCCACGGGTTCCATGGTGACCTTCATTTCTTCAGCGCCCATGCGGCTTTGAAGCTGGAGCAACACCGCCAAAACATTGGGCCGCGGGTCCGTGATGAGCTCGCGTAACCACGCGTCGTCACGCACCAAGATGTCGCCGTCACACAGAAGGAATGACGTCACGGGCATCGCGTGCATGGCACGTCGCAACGATTCCGCGTTGTTGGCCGTGTTGTAGGCGTCGTTCTCGACGAAATGCAGCTCGGGCAGACCAGGCACACCGGCCAGATGTTCGGGCAACATGTCCGAGAGGTAACCTGTGACAAGGAACGCGCGTTCGATGCCGTTTTCTTTGAGCTGGCGCAGCAAGCGTACGATCAGCGGCGTCCCCGCGACTTCGATCAGGCATTTGGGGCGGTCATTTGTCAGCGGACGCAGGCGCGAGCCTGTGCCGGCGACCAGTAGGACGGCATCTTTGACCTGACGATTATTCTTCGTTGAAAACGACATATTGCATCCTCGTGAGCACGCCACCTTTCTGTGGCAGCGTGTCTTTAACCCACGGGATCTGTCGATTCGTTCACAAAACCGATGAACCGTCGAAACTCGGGGGTCAATGGTTGAGATGCGTGGTGAACGGCAGAGAAGCTATTTCAGTACGAATCGGGTCTCTTGGTCGGGCTGACCGTCGACCTTGACCTCACAGCGCCACTCGCCGGGGTTTGGTCTTCGATCTCGAGCCATTCCCAGCTCATGTCGGTCTTGGCTGGCAAGGGGTGAGGCTTGAAGGTGACCTTCTTGTTGTTGGGGCCGTAAAACGTCCAATCGCCGACCATCGCTTGATTTTGGCGCCATTCCGCGACGCACGCGATGCGTTGTTCGCCGCTCTTGTATTCGTGCAGTGATTCGAGGAAGTACGTGGTGCCACGCACGATTTCACCGATCGCGCTGTAGATGTTGACGTTGTTTCGCTGGCTCAGCGGCGACTGTCCCCGCTCAAGCTTGAAGTGCCAACCTCGGCCGACCGCCGAGTAACCCGGCACGCGCCACGGCGAATTCAGCAGCGCGTAGAAGTTGATGTCGGGGTTGTTGTCGAGCAGGTATTTTTGCCACCCGCCGCCCACTGCAACCTCGTCTGACGGCCAATTGACATGGGGGAACGAGTTTCGGAACCACTCGCGGTACCATCCTTTGTTGCCCAGCCCAAACATGACGGCATCCACAGGGATCAAGCCCTTGTCAGGCTGTGCGACGAAGGTCTGGTACCACATCGGGAACGAATGGCCGTCGACGCTCGTGAAGATGATGGCCGGGCCTTGGATGTCCTCCATGACCTGATGGCTCATGTCCTGCGCGATCGCCTCGCGGTAGGTGTTCGGGTACGAGCGCTGCGCGAGCCCGACGATCCAACCAAAACCGATGACGATCATGACGAGCGCCAGCGTCTGTTGTTTCGGGGTGTCAAGGAACCGTGCCTTGAGGAACCACTCGAACCCAACTGTGGCCAGGATGACGATCGGGACGTAAGCCATCGTGTAATACGTCGAAATATCGTTGATCGAGTACGTGCCGATGTAGGCGAGGTAGAGCACCATGAACAGGGCGATGCCCGCGACGATTTTCCACAGTTTCAGCCCGATTTCCCATGCGCCCAAGACCGCCAGCAGCAACATGCCCGGCATGAACGCTTGGTCAATCGACATCCCGAATTTGTTCAGGTTGCTCGAGAGTTTGCTGGTGTTGCGGAAGATCGAATACTCCTGCCCTGTGACGTGGAAGATGAACCGCTCCAAGGTCTGCGGGTCGTTCCACGACACGCACTGCCCGTGGTTGGCCATCGCTTGCAGCGGCAGGTACAGGTAGATCGCGGCACACGCGAGGGCGATGCCCGAAAAAATGCCGGCGGTCTTGGGGTTGATGATCTGTTTGCGGTCCACGAGCGCCAGCGTCAGCACGACCGGAACAATCATCAGTGCGCTGGTCAAGTGGTTCGTCAGCCCAAGGCACGTGAACAACACGGCCAAGCACGCGTCGCGGAACTGTTTTTCCTGCGCGAATCGCACCAAGCAGTACAGCGTCGCAGCCAGGAACATGCAGTGCAGGGCGTAGACCTCGATACGCGTCGCCAGATAGACCACGCCATTGCAGAAGGCCCAGGCCCAGCCGCCCAGAAGCGCGACGGGTTGGCGCACCTCGAAGCGTCGTGTGGTCATGTACATGATGCCGGCGGTGATCGCGGTCGGCAGCGCCGAGAGCCACCACGCCATGTTGTAAAACGGCGTTAGCCACGGCAGATGCGACGGAATGAAGCCCAACATCGTAAACAGCGGATAACCGCTCGGGTGTGGGCCGCACAGGTTGTAGGCGGCCGCGAGCAGCTCGGGCCCGTCTCCGAATGTGAACTTAAGGCGAATCAGTGCCGAGAAAAAAATCAGGGGCACCAAGACGGCGCCAATTCGCCAACGATTCTCGACATTCTTTAACATGAACACCCATCCAGCTTTGAAGGCCACAGGGGTATTCATGTTGCCACCCGGCGTCAAGTCTCAGGGGACTCCGCCGTAAACTAAGTCGATATTCAGACGTTTGGCGCGTTCGGCGTCGAAGCGAAACCACTTGCCGTAGTGGGCGCGTTGTTTCACCACAGCGTCGGCCTCGGGTGTGTTGAGGACTTCTTTGTACGTGTGGCGGGCCATCGTGCGCCGTTTCAACAGGTCGTAGGACCACCCCAGATACAGCTGAATCTCGGCGCGGCGGTCAGGGCTGCCAATGTCTTGAATCGCTCGTCGGAACGCGCCCTCGGCCCGTTCTGGGCGGTTCATCCGCAACGACAGCAGCCCCGCCAAGACACGCAGGTAGGGCTCTTCGGGGTCCAGCGCCAGTGCATGTTCGACATGGACCAACACCGCTTGGTCGGGTTCGCCCGCCGCGACCATCGCGACGGCGCGCCGGTAGTTTTCGAACGCACGTCCTTGGGCGGATTCGTGCCACCCGGGGAACGGCAAAAATGGATCCGTGCTCAAATCAGGTCGCCCCGATTTCAGGTCGAAGGGTACGTACCACCCGCGGCACGTTGGGCTCCGGCCGGCGGCGACCCAGACGCGCCTGTTTTCGGGTTCAAACACGACGGAAGCCACCGTGGTGACGTTGACGATCGTCGGACCGAGCAAGCGTTGTTCGCCGCTCTCCGGGTCGTTCAAATCACCCAAAATTCGTGCGATGTCGATCGGTCCTGCCGTGGTCGGAAGCTCGCGCAGGCACTGGCTGACGCGGGACTGGCGCGCGACGTTGCAGCGCCGGTACTCGGGGAAGAAGTCGACCTCGATGTCTTTGAGCGCGGCGCCCCAATACATGTTCGCGTAACCAAGCGACCCGGAGCTGCCAAGCCATGTGAGGTTCTCGTGGCCCGGTGCGACCTCGTAGACGGCTGCACGACCGGTGTCGCCCTCGGACATCACATAGGTCCATCCCGCCACGGGCGGGAACTCACGCAGGATCGCGACCGCTTCGTCAATGGTGTGAGCGTTGCGGATCGCATAGTCGCCGGCCACGCCAACCGGAACGCCCTTCAAATCCAGGTCCCGCGGGAAGTGCTGATGCATGGTGAAGGTCAGGCCTGCACTGTTCATCGAGGTGATGCCACCGCCGATCATGCCCGCGCTTGTGACCGAAACGTAGTCCAGCCCCGAATCCGGGCGATGAAACGCCACGACCTGATTCTTGTCCCAGTAGTCGATGCCAAAGTAGTCAAAGTTGCGCCCATGGTACGTCGTGGGCGCTTTGGGCGGCACCGCGATGGCGCTTGTGCAGCCGAACATGGGCGGTGCACCAAGACCTTGCGCGGACTTCGTGCCGAGTAGCTTGTGGTACGTACCGACCACCCACAAAAACGTCTCGGGCATCAGATACGCGCTCCAGACGGTCTCTTCGTCCATTTCGGCACCGTCGGCCAACGCGGACACGGCCCTGCGGAACTCCTCGGGCACCTGTTTTCGCATCTTCTGGCCGAGCAGCCGCTGTGTCCCCCAATCCAGCGTGTAGGCCGCCGAATGCAGCGGAGAGTTGGCCAACACTTTGACGAGGTATTTTGAGAAGTATGCGATGGACCCGGTCTGAACCTTCGTTCGAAGGCGCGTCCCGTGTTGATACGCCATTTCACTCAGGGAGCCCGACACGTTGAGGTAGCTCAGTTCTCCCTGAGGTGTGGTGATCGAACCGTAGCGCGTGTCTGTCTCGGGAATGTCCGCGACGGGGGTGGTGGGCCAGGACTCGATGGAATCGGTCATAGGGTTCTCGGATTCTATTCTTAATGAATCTTTCCACAAATCCGTGTCATGCGCGAGCGGGCTTATGTCGTCGATTTCGCTTCCTTTTCGCCACGTTTGGTCAGGAAGAAGCTGATCAACAACAACACACCACCAAAACCCATGAACAGGATGACACGCCAAATGGTCGCGACACTCTCGAGGTCGAAGATGAGCAGTTTGGCGGCGGTCATCGCGATGCCAAACAACCCAGCGGCTTGCATGTGGCCCTTGTTGCGGAAGATCCCGCTGAGCAGGAACGTCAACCCAAGGGCCCCCCAGATCAACGTTGTGAAGACGCTACCCAACGCGAGGTCCTGGAACTGGTGTGTGATCAGCGCAAGGAACGCTGCGGCCGCGGGGTAAAAATGGGCCCAACGCAGGGTCTCGTTTCGATGCAACGCACCCAGGGCAAGCAGCGTGGCCGTGCCAAGGATGAGGTGCAGGCCATCGGTGTTGAAGAACATCGGTTCTTTGACGCTGTTTCCAAGCGTGACCAGACACCACAAGCCAACACCCCCAAGCGTCGCAAACCCGACCCCTGAAAGCACACCCGACTCGCCGGGCTCCCAGCGCGTGATGGCGTTGTATGCGATGGTCATCGCGACGAGCATCGCCAGGTATTCATTGATGCCACTGAGCGGGGCAATCCCCGCGAACGCAACGGCGACCGCTGCGATGATGAAGGTGTTTCGGCGATGACCCGGCAGAGCCGCCAAGATGCCAAGTCCCAGCGCCATCGCAACACTGACGCCGGCCGCGACCCATGCGCTGGTCAGGTAGATGAGCATCGGGACGGTGCTCGTTGTAAAGGCGATCAGCAGGAATCGGTCAAACGAGTTTGGTTTTTTGCGAAGCGCCACCGTCAGCACCAAGGAGCCAAGCGCGACGGTGAGTGCGGTCATCACCCAGAAACGGTCGTTGACCGCGTTCGTCCACGACTGAGACGCGATCGCGCCGGCGATCGTCAACCAGCCTGGGATGGTCGTCACGGCGTAGACGCCCCACCAATTCTTGACGCCGTAAACCACGCAGAAACCTGCGAGGACAATCGCCGTGTGGACCGCCATGAAGCCCACATTGACTTGGTCAAACTGCAAGACGAACGGGGTCAACATCCCACCGATCGCGGCGATAACCGCCAGCGATTGAAAGTTCTGCCGGACCGCGAGGACGACCGCCGTCAATGTCACGGCCCCCATGACGATAAAGGCCGGGGTCAGTGCGATGAACTCGTACATCACGTGCGCCGCAAATCCGGTCGCGTAAAGCGCGGCCACGCCGCCGCCCATCAATACCGCCCCGAGCGCCCGACGTTGCTCGCCCATAAAGAGGCCGGTGCCGACCAAACCAAGCCCAGCAGCGCCCCCGAGCACCACCCGCACCGACTCCGTGAGCCAGCCGTAGTCGATGGTGAGCTTGAGCAAAAATGCGATACCCAACAAGAACAGCACGATGCCGAGCTTCGCGACCACGTCGCTGAGGCTGATGGGTTCCTTGGGCGCCGCGGGTGGGCGTACAGCAGGTGGAGGCCGCACAGCCTGAGGTCTAGGGGTGTGGACGTTCGCCGAGGGGACGCCCACGACGACCGGCCGTGCCTCAGAAAGGGCCAGCACCTGGTCCTTGAGCGCCTGAACCTCGGATTCGAGGGATGCCACACGTTGTTCGAGATCTAATTCATCCATTCAGCACCTCTTGGGTTGCGCAACAGTAATCAAGAGTCCGTGCCAAGACGAGTTATCTGCGACGTGGAGCGTCAGCTTCAAGCCGCCGTGCGGTGGAGCGGCCGTGGGCTTCGCCCATTCGGCAATGGGACATTGCCGACGCAATCCATGGAGCAGCTTTCAAGCCGCCGTGCGCTGGAGCGGCCGTGGGCTTCGCCCATTCGGCAATGGGACATTGCCGACCCAATCCCCATGGAGCAGCTTCCAAGCATCCGGGTGCGCAAAAAAAGACCGACAGATGTACTCTCAGAATGATCGCGTTGCTGTTTTGTAAGATGATTTTGAAAATCATTCTCAAAAGGGTTGACCGGTTCGCCACGGTCTGGCACCTTCCGCCGAAATTGAGAATCGTTTTCAAAATGAAACATCTAATTGTCACATCTCTTCTCGTGTTTCCCCTCACCGCATCGGCTCAAGACGTGGCGGAGGCTCAGCAACCCTACGCGGTCGAACTGTCCGCCTACGGAGAGGTCACATTTTCGTTCCTGAATTGGGAAGCGAACCAAACCACCGAAGGAGGCGCGCGCACAGACCGCCGTCTGGTGTTCGACACCACGCGCCTTGCGACCACGCTGGAGGTCGAGCTCCCTCGGATTTGAAGTTGAGGCGGAGATCGAGTTCGAAAACGGCGGCACCGGCGCAACGTTGGAGCTTGAATACGAGGAATTCGGAGAGTTCGAGAACGAAGTGGAAAAAGGCGGAGAAGTGGTGGTCGAGGAGCTCTATGTCAAGCGTGAGTTTGAAGGGCTCGGACACATCAAAATTGGGCGCTTTTACACCGCGGTTGGGCTCCTCAGCGCCGTACATCGCCCGACAGAGCTGCTCGCTGCGAACCGACCCGAATCCGAAACAACGGTCATCCCTGCAGTCTGGGACGAAATGGGGCTTGAGGTCGCCGCCGATGCGGGGCCGTTGACCTTGACCGCGCAGGTCATCAACGGTCTGGATTCCACAGGCTTTTCGTCCCAGCGATGGATCGCTTCGGGCCAACAAACCCGTTTTGAAACCATCAATGCCCAAGGCCTCGCAGGCGTGCTTCGCGTGGATGCGCGGCCCGCAGATGCGCTGTTGGTGGGGGGCTCCGCTTACTGGGGGCAGTCGACCCAGAACCGACCCAAGCCCGACCTTGCGCTCGACTGCGATGTGAGCGACGCGGCGGAAGTTGCCCCGTGTGGGTACCTCGGCGGCGACGTCATGATTTTGGGCGCCCATGCCACGTACGATGACCGTTTGGTTCGCGCTCGTGCATCGTTGCTTTGGGGCCGCTTGGAGAACGCACGTCAAATATCCGAGCGGAATCGAAGCCTTTCGAACAATCTCGGCGTGCTGCGAAGTGAGATCGCTGAACAGGCTCTATCGATGTGGGGCGAAGCGGGCCTGAACGTCTTGAGCTTTTTTGCACCATCCGACTGGCGCATCGAGCCCCACGTGCGGGTCGAGTACTACGACACCATGTTCAAGGTGGCGCGTGGTCAGTTCGATCCGCCGCGCTTTGAGCGCCTCGTGCTCGCGGGCGGCGTCGGCGCCGATTACCAAGACCTTGTTTTTACCCGATTAACGGCGCGCCACCGCACCTTTGGTGATGCCGACATTCGTTCTCAACTCGACGTCGTGTTTACGACGGGCTTTTCCTTCTGAGGTTTCCATGAAGACCCCTTGGCTCATCTTATCGCTTGGTTTGTTTGCCGTCGGTTGTTCCGACGATTCCGGCACCGTCGCAACCTCGGACTTCGACGACACGGTTGTGATCCAGAACTACGTGGACTCGGTGATGGTCCCCAAATACAGTCTGCTCGCGACGCGCGCACAAGCGCTGGAGGCGGCTGTCGAGACATTTGCTGCCGACCGTACGCAAGCAAACCTCGAGGCAGCTCAGCAAGCTTGGCGCGACGCACGACAGCCATGGGAACAGAGCGAAACCTCGCTGTTTGGACCCGTTGACGTCAACGGATATGACCCAGCCATCGACTCTTGGCCCCTGAATCTGACCGATCTCAACGCAGTGCTCGCAAGCGACGTCGAGCTGACACAAGCGTATTTCGACGGGTTGGACGCATCGATCAAGGGTTTCCATGCGGTGGAGCTTAAGCTCTTTGGTGCCGATGGGATGCAGACGCCCGACGGATTGAACCCACGCGAACTTCAGTACCTTCGATTTGCCGCAGCGGATGTGGCCAAGACTGCCAACCTACTCGCCGACAGCTGGACCGCGGGTCAAACACCCTACGCCGAGGTCTTCCGGACCGCGGGAGAGGCCAACAACACGAGCTACCCATCGCGCTCGGCCGCGGCCCAAGAGATTGTGACCGGCATGATCACGATCCTCGACGAGGTCGCGAACGGCAAGATCTCCGATCCCTACAACCAGCGTGACCAGGGTTTGGTCGAGAGCCCCTACAGCTTCAATTCGATTCGGGATTTCTCGGACAACATCCGCGGCGCAAAATCGGCCTACATGGGTGATTTTGACCTCGCATCCAAAAATGGTCGCGGCCTCGATGAATGGATTGCCGAGCGTGACCCGCAGCTCAACGATCGGGTGATCCAGGAGTTCGACGCCGCGATTGAGGCCATTGAGGCCATCCCTGCGCCATTTCGTGATGCGATTTTGGACGATGCGGGAAGGGCCAAGATCCAAAGTGCCATCGACGCGATATTGGTCGTCAAAAACACGGTTGAATCCGACGTTCAACCCACTGTTCGGGGCGACCGATGAATTCGGCCAAGACCGTCGGTGTGTTCATCGTCGCGACGCTCGTGGGATGCGGGGGCGATCAGTCCGCTGAACCGCCGTTGGCCGGCGGTCTCACGACCGTGGATGAGGCTTCATCGCACGCCTTCATGCAGCCCGCGTCGAATCTCGATGACGCCGCCATGGACCTGCATCTGGCAGGCGACGTCGCGTTTGAGGCAAAGTTTGTGACAGCTCCAGCACCGGTAAATGCTGGCCTTGGGCCATTGTTCAACAACAACAGCTGCAACGCATGTCACCTGCGAAACGGGCGTGGCGTCCCGGCGGTGGGTGGTCAGGGTCTGCGCAGCCACATGCTGGTGCGTGTCAGCGAGGCCGACGGCGAGCAGCCACGCGAGGCCGGCAATGTTCCAACCGCGGAGTTCGGCGACCAGATCCAAGACCATGGTGTTTTTGGTGTCGAACCCGAGGCCATCGTCGAAATCACGTGGACCGAGATCCCCGGGCAATTCGCCGATGGCGAGCCCTATTCGCTGCGAAAACCCGTGGTCAAACTGACGCGCCCGGATGGGTCGTTGGTCGAGGGAATTCTCACGTCGCTCCGCCAGGCCCCTCCGGTGTTTGGGCTGGGTCTGCTGGAGGCCGTTCCTGCACAAACCCTGATCGAATTGGAAGACCCCGACGACAAAAACGACGACGGAATTTCAGGTCGCGTCAACCACGTTTGGAGCAATCAATTGCAGGATTTCGTGGTGGGGAGATTTGGTTGGAAATCGAATCAGCCCGACCTCTACCAACAAAGTGCGTCGGCATACCGAGGCGACATGGGTGTGGGATCCCCGGGGTACCCAGACGCCGAGGGAAACATCGAGATCGAGACTGAGATTGTCGAGGCCGCCGCGTTTTACGCCCGGTCCTTGGGTGTGCCAAAACAGCGGGACTTCGCGGGTCGCGAGCAATTTCGCGCCGCGGGATGTGATGCCTGTCATGTCGAGAAATTGTCCACCGGATTCTCGGAGTTTGAGTTCCTAGCCGACCAAGAATTCGCGCCCTTTTCGGATCTGCTGCTGCACGATATGGGCGAGGGATTGGCCGACGGTCGTGGGGACTTCTTGGCCAGCGGGACCGAGTGGCGCACCGCACCACTGTGGGGGATTGGTTTGACCCAAACCGTGGCGCCGGGCGCGACTTATCTCCACGACGGGCGCGCCCGGACACTCGCGGAAGCGATCCTGTGGCATGGTGGCGAAGGGGAGAAATCCAAAGAGCGTTTTCGAAACATGTCGAAACCGGACCGTGACGCACTTCTGGATTTCTTGCAGAATCTATAGGCCCTCCCGCCCATGTCGTTTCGAATGATTGGCCGTGTGAATCACTCGGTGGTGAGGACCTCTGCTGGCTCTTTGGTATTGGCTCTTGGCACGCAATCCGTGCATTCCCCGGAGCTTGTGTAGCTTCCCTCACCATTCGCGTTGGCGCACGTTGCAACGCGTCTGCGGCACTCCTGCGTCTCAGTCACGTTGCACGACTCAATCTTGGAACTGACCACAGCATTTGTTCCGCAAAGGCTTTCCGGAGTCTCCATCGCTTGCGTTTCCGATTTCGGCTTGAATTGTTTTTTCGGCTTGACCAGACTCGACTGCTTGACCTTCTTATCAAGCACTTGAGCGTTCACAGCGCTAACGCCTAAAACGAACGAACTCAGTGCGAAAAGTGCGATGACTTTCTTCATGGTATCTTCCCTCGGTTTGGTTTGTGAACTCAGCGTAACAACCTCAAAACGTTGACGCCAGCACGAACTCAATCTTAGAGGGTAGACGCCCTAGGCACGTGTTGGGAACACATTAAACAGCGCTCAACCTCGACCTCACCTACGACAACAACAACCGACTCGCCGTCGCCGATACCGGCGTAATCCAAGCGTACTATCGGGCCTCTTGCCGTGAACTATCGATGCTGTTCGTAGATTCGCATCGCGAATTGGCCTGCGGGATGTACGCGAAGTTTGCTGACCAAATCACGGTAGGACGCCGGCGCGTTCTCGACGGTCGGCAGAGGCCAACTGTATTTCTCGGGCAGCAGCAGGGGCGCTGCCAATGCGGCGAACGTCACGTCCGCGGCGGAAAGGGTGTCGTTCATAAGATACTCGCGGCCATCGCTGATGCGCTGCGCGACACGTTCAAAAACCTCGTCGACTTTGACGATGGATCGCGCCGCGCCTTCGTCGTCGATGCGCATGCCTTTGCGCATGACGTTGACGCACTGATCGTATAGCGCGTTGATGACTTTGATTTCGAAATTTGGATTTTTTCCGCCGATGGTTTGCAGCGCAAGTTCGCGATTTGGAAGCAGATGGTGGTAGGCTAGACGCCGCGTGTGAGGTCCAAGCACTTCGTCGAATTCGTCCTCAAGTTCACGGATTTTTGCGTTGTTGTCTTCGGGGTAGGGTCGCCACTTGGATGCCTGCTGGTCTTGAATCCACTGCAAGATGTCGGTCGAGTCGGTCAGGACGCCGTTGGGCGTTTTAAGATCGGCGTGGAGCTCTTGCCGCCCGCCAGCTTGACGTAGGGTACGTGAAAAAACGGGGCGTGCGGATCGTCCGTGTATGAAAATCCGGCCAAATCGAGCGCCCATCGTGCCTTCTCGCAATAGTGGCTCGGGCCGATGGAGGTCATTTTGAGTGTCATAGCCCGATGAACTCCATGGATTTTTCCCAGCACTCCTTTGCGGCAGCTTGGGTGGCGTGTTTCGCCGTCGATTTGACGCGGGACTTGTCGTAATAGAGTCCGCTCTCGGCCGCGCAATCGGGGCTCGATGCACAGTAAATGGATGTCTGCGCGCCCTCTTCGTTCGACACCATGAACAGCTTCATTACGGCCTGAATCGGCGCCGGTGCGCGCCGCCAAATGTCCGATGCGACCACACCCGGATGCAACGCATACGTGTGAACGTTTGTGCCCTTCAAGTGTTCGGCGAGCTCCATGTTGTAGAGCACGTTGCCCAGTTTCGAGACGCAATATTCTGGAAAACCGGTCGACGAGATCGTCTTTTGTTTCACCACCGCATAGTCGATCCCTTTGACACGTGTGTGTGCGCGGCTTGCGACGTGGACGATGCGGGCGTGACCGGTTTGTTTGGCGGTGTCTTCGATCAACGGCCGCAACAGCTGGGTGAGGAGCATCGGGCCCAAGTGGTTGACCCCAAACTGGATCTCGAAACCGTCGGTCGTCACCCCGCGTGAACCCGCGAGGCCGGCGTTGTTCACCAACACGTCAAGCTTGTCATGGGTCTCGGTAAACGCCGTGGCGAAGTCGCGGATGGCGCCAAACGACGACAGGTCGAGCTTCATGAAACGCACGTCTTGGTTACCCGTCACGCCGATGATCTCCTGAACGACGGGTTCGGCTTTCTCTTCGGAGCGGCACGCAAGGACCACGTTCGCGCCCTGACGCGCGAGCTCCAAGGCGGTGACGCGGCCGATGCCGGTGTTCGAGCCGGTGACGATGACGGTTTTTCCTTTCATGGTGCCCTCTTGTGGGTTGGAAGGGTTTGATACCCCTAAAATCTGGGGACGTCACGACGGGTTTGTCGGTCCGCGGCTTGTTCGGCTTCGCCGAATTCGGCAACCAGAGCTTGCCGGCCCGGTCGCAGAGACACGATGTGTTTGGCTTCGCCGAAGTCGTGGACCTGAGTGTGAATCATCGACAAATCCTCTGGGTTCTGCTACCTGTTCGCGCACGTGGAGGTGCGACGATGAATCGTTGGTTTTTGGTGCTCTTTGTGTTCGCTTTGGCCTGTTCTGACGAGGCCACTGAGCCGGCTATCAATGAAGAACTCGTTGAGGGTGCTGCGCCTGAGATCGGCCCCGCCGATGCCCCAACCATATCGTTTCAATCGTTTGATGGTTTTGTCCCATCCGACGCCGTTGCCAAGAAAGCGCAGCGACGCTTGATCAGCAGTGCGGCATCGTTCCAGAGCATCTTTGGAACCGAAGCGCCCGGGTGGGCGAACTTCGATCAAAACTGGATGGTGTATTACTCCGTCGGCGTACCTGACGCTCCGGGCGGTCTCGCGAAGATCGACCGAATTCAGTTGTCGTCGACAGGGAAGAGCCTTCAGGTCGTGACCAAAGAAGTCGCGCTCGATGCCTGCGCCGATGGCGTACCGACCGCCGCAGCTTGGACGCTGGTTCAGTTTCCCAAACCCAATCTTCGCCCACAGAGCGTGCGGTACTACGCGAATCCGTCCGATCTGGCATGCCAGACCTCGTGCGAAAACGTCGCCGTCGATCTCGAAAACACCGCACGCGGTGTGTGGTTTACCAGCGAAAGCGATTACCCATTCGACCCAGTGCTGGTGGCGGGCGCAGGCGACATCCTTGCCGACGATGCCGCGTTGGCGGAAGCGCTGGGTGCCACCGGCCCGATCCAAGCCGTGGATGCCTCAGAGTGGTTTGCCCGTTACACGGTCGTCTCGCCTGACGACGATCCCTACTACGTTGAGCAGGCCCGCAACATCGGGCGGATCCAACGGTCGATCGAGGCGCAGTTGACCGACGTGCGCGTCCTTCGCGTGGGCGAAGTTCAGGTTCACATCTTTGTCGTCGGGCGCACGAGCTGTGGCGATGTCGCGGGTGTGCACACGATCAGCATCGAGACATGATCATTTCTGCACGTTGACGCCTTTCCAGAAGGCCACGTAGCCGCGGATGTTGTCTGCGGCCGATTTTGGGTCCGGGTAAAACCACGCGGCGTTTTCGTTGGTCTTGCCGTCGACCTCCACATGGTAATAACTCGCCACACCCTTCCAGCCGCACGTCGTGTGATGATTGCTCGGCTTGAAGTGCTCAGACTTCAGAGCGGACGGTGGGAAATAGACGTTCCCTTCGACGGTTTCGAATGCGTCGGATTCCGCGATAACGACTCCGTTCCAAGTTGCGACAGCCATGATGTTCTCCGGGCTATGTGTTGGCTCTTGCCTAGGATGTTTGGAAGACACGAACGGTTCGATTCTGCCGGGCCGTGGCGACCTGTGAGCTTGATGGAGTGGCGGTGCTGAACTATAAAGCGCGCGTGACCCTTGGAGGACTTGAGCATGACCACCCATCAACTCGTCTTTGAAATCGGCTGTGAAGACATTCCCGCCCGGTTTGTCGAGCCTGCCCTTGCTGACATTCGAACGCGGCTCGAAGACGCGTTTGCGGCTGCACGCATCGATACAAAAGGAATCCGGGTCTTCGCCACCCCACGTCGTTTTGCGGTTCTGATCGACGAAGTTGCCGTGAGCCAGCGCGACCTTGAGGAAGTCCGAACGGGCCCGCCGGCGTCGGCCGCGTTTCGCGATGGTGCGCCGACAAAGGCCGCGGAAGGATTTGCGCGCGGCCAGGGTGTTGATGTTTCGGCGCTCTACACGGTCACGACCGACAAGGGCGAGTACGTCGCCGCGAAGGTGTTCGAAAAAGGCGGCGATGTCGCGACGTTGTTGCCTGGCGTCCTCGAAAACATCGTCAAAGGCACGTCGTTTCCAAAGTCCATGCGTTGGGCTGATTACCGAGAGACGTTCGCCCGTCCCGTGCGTTGGATCGTGGCGGTCTTTGGACCCGATGTCATGCGCTTTACATGGGCCGGCGTGACCTCGGGTCGGACCACCTATGGCCACCGATTCGCCGCGCCGGACCCGATCGAGGTCAAGGACATCAAGAGCTACTTGGATGGATTGGCCGGCGCTCACGTCGTGCTCGACCAGGCGGAGCGCAGCCGCCGGATCGTGGCCGGGCTCAAGCAGATTTCGGAAGGCCAATCGTTCCACGTGGTGGATGACCCAGCGCTGCTTGATGAAGTCGTTCACCTGGTCGAGGAACCCCACGTGGTGCGCGTCGACTTTGGGGAGAAGTACCTCGAACTTCCCTCGGAGGTCTTGATCTCGTCGATGCGCTCGCATCAGCGCTACTTTGCGATCCGCGACAACCACGACAAGCTCGTGGCGTCGTGCGCCGTGGTTTACAACACACCCGTGCGCGACCCTGCGGTGGTCGCGGCAGGCAATCTACGCGTGCTTAAAGCGCGCTTGGACGATGCGCGATTCTTCTGGGAGCAGGACCTGCGTGTGCCGCTCGAGACGTACGTCGATCGGTTGGAGTCGGTGGTCTGGCTCAAGCAGATTGGTACGATGAAAGAGCGTAGCGCGCGCTTGAGCATGACCGCCGCGCACATCGCCGAGCGCATCGGGGCGTCGGCCGACGAGGTCGAATCGGCGCGTCGCGCTGGGTATCTGGCCAAGGCTGACTTGGTCACCGGGCTCGTCAACGAGTTTACAGACCTGCAAGGCGTGATGGGGCGTGAGTACGCACGAAAAGCCGGCGAGCCAAGTGACGTGGCCGTGGCCATCTATGAACAGTATTTGCCACGTGGTGCCGGCGATGAGCTGCCGACCACCCATGCGGGTGCGAGCCTCGCCTTGGCCGAAAAACTCGACGCGTTGGTGGGTTGTTTTGGCATCGGTTTGGTTCCCACCAGCACCGCCGACCCCTACGCGTTGCGACGTGCGGCCCTTGGCGTGATTCGCGTCATTCAATCGCGCGGGTATTCGATTGGATTGCCGGCGCTTGTCCAGGTCGCGATGGAGACCTACGAGTCGCTTGATCCCGGCAAACTGAAGGTCACCGGCGACGCGTTGCTCAATCAAGTCTTGGAGTTTATCGGGACGCGCTTGAAGCACCAGTTGGCTCACACCTACCCTGCCGATGTTGTCGATGCGGTTTTGGCCGTGGGTCTCAACGACGTTTTGAGCGTTACCGACCGCGTCGAGGCGCTCGCCAAACTGCGCACCGAACCCGATTTCGAACCGCTCGCACAGGGCTTCAAACGCGTCGTCAACATCCTGCGCAAGCAGGCGGTCGGTGCGGATGTCGGCGAGGTCAACCAGGCGAAACTGGTCGAGCCTGCCGAGCAGGCGCTTTTTGTGGCGTTTGGGGCGGCCGAGGGCGCCATGCAAGACGCGCTTTCGGCGCGCGATTGGGATGGAGCCTGCAAAACCTTGATTGGATTGAAGGGCCCAGTCGACGGCTTTTTTGACGGCGTGATGGTGATGGCCGACGACGAGTCGCTCAAGAACAACCGGTTGGCGCTGCTTTTTGGGCTCGAAAAATTGTTTAAAAACGTCGCGGATATTTCGGCCATCAGCTGACCGTGGATGGCTGATTCCCTTGGTGACGCGAATTGAAATTCGCAAAGAAGGACGCATGAAAGGCATTACGTTCCAAGAACAAATTCTGCGGCTCCAGAAATACTGGGCGGACTACGGGTGTGTGTTGCAACAGCCCTGGGACATCGAAAAGGGCGCCGGCACGGCCAATGCTGCGACGTTCTTGCGCGCGCTTGGACCCGAGCCCTGGAACGTGGCTTACGTCGAGCCCTGCCGCCGTCCAACCGATGGTCGTTACGGCGAAAATCCGAATCGTTTGGGTTCGTACTATCAGTTTCAGGTCATCTTGAAGCCAAGCCCTGACAACGTGTTGGACCTGTATTTTGATAGCCTTCGTGCGTTGGGCGTTGACCCCATGGAGCACGATCTGCGTCTGGTCGAAGACGACTGGGAGCAACCCACACTTGGCGCTTGGGGCCTCGGTTGGGAAGTGTGGATCGACGGCATGGAAGCCACGCAGTTTACGTATTTCCAGCAGGTCGGCGGCATCGAGCTCGACCGCGTTTGCGCCGAGATCACTTACGGCATGGAACGCATCGCGATGTTCCTGCAGGACGTCGATAATGTTTACGATTTGGTGTGGGCACCGGGTGTGACATACGGCCAAATTCGTCATCAGGAAGAGGTCGAATTTAGCACGTTTAATTTCGAGCAGGTCAACGCCGAGTTGTATTTCAAGTGGTTTGACGAGCTCGAGACCGAGGCGAAACGCCTGATGGCGATCGACCTGCCGCTGCCGGCTTACGACTATATTCTGCGGGCGAATCACACGTTTAATACGTTGGACGCGCGTGGGGCAATTAGCGTGACCGAACGTCAAAAATACATCGGGCGAATTCGTAATTTGGCGCGTGGAATTGCCGAGAGTTTTGTCGAAAAACGCCAGAAATTGGGCTACCCGTTGCTGCCCGAACACGAACGCGGAAACTGATCTCGTAGTCCCAGAATCCACCGGATCGTTGGGCCGCCCGTGGGCGCGTCATTCGTGTCGTAGGGGTCGGCCGAAGGCGACATCCATTCGTCGGGCCGCTGCGTCATTCGGGGTCGGCAATCGATTACCGAATGGCCAAAGGCCACACCAATTCGTCGGGCAGCCCGTGGGCGTCATTCGTGTCGTGTAGGGTACGAAGGCTACATCAAATCGTCGGGCCGCCCGTGGCAATCTCCGATTGCCGAATGGCCGAAGGCCACCTCCGAGCCCTAAAACCCCGTAAATTCCTCGCCGGTATTGTCGTCGGTGATGGGTACGACGTCCCGAGCTTGGCTTCGAGCAGGCGTCTCCCGTCCGAATTTCTCGAAACCCTCGACGGCCTTGGTGTACCGATCACCTCGACCAGTGCCTCGCCGCGCGCATACAGAAACGGCAACACAACCGGTTTTCCTTCTGGACATGATAACGCGTCAACACCTCGCGCCGTCTGCCCGACACGTTCATTTTTGAGGGGCTTGCGATGACATTGAGCAAGCGTTCGACGTCGTCAAAGACCAGCATCGCGGCCTTGAACGCGCGGACTGCCGTGGTTGAATTGATCATGAAGACGCCGTCAGGGTCGATTTCGGCGCACCAATTCAAAGAATTCGACCGACAACACGGTGCTCGCAAAGCGACCGCCAATTGAACGTCATATGAAGACAAATGTCAAACGGTTTCTCGTTTCTGCGCAGATAGCGGCGCACATCATCGACCACAAAAGAAATCCTCTTTTGTCGTCGAGCATCCAGCCATGGGCGAATTTCGAACCAACCGACAGCAGGCGATTGATCTCGACGATGACAATTGGGCGCTGGGGTGGCTCGCAATAACACTTGCCCACGAGCCAGAACCGAGCCCGCAATACAAGATCCTGCGAGGGTTTTCGTGAAACGCGCTTCAGCGAAAAAACGGACGCACAATTCCGTTTTTGTCGTGGAATAAATCCACCGGAAAATTCGTCGTAAACCCCCTGGAAAACACGCGCCTCCGTCCTCGGTGATGTTGATGACACCACGCGATTTTCGATGGTTTCCTTTATCAAGCATTCCGTGCGCCACGCATCGTAGAACAGAAAACTGGTCCCACAAGTGGTCGTAGAGCAAGGGTCGCGCGAGGTGTAGCGCGGGCCCGACGAGCATGAGACCCACAAGCGCGCCCAAGAGCTTTTGTGTGGGCAACCGCGCCGCGAACAGGATTCCCGCGGTGGCCGCGATGCCGGCGTAAAGCTGGGTATGTAAGCCAGCGTTGGGGTCTCGAACCACTCCATCAAAAAGAAACCGGTCACCAGCGAACCAAGGACGCCGCCCATGACGTTGGCGCGACGTACAACGTCGCGACACCCATCCCTGCGTCGGCATCGGCATCGACACCGTAGTGCGACAGCAGCGGAAACTGTACACCCAGCGCGGTCGCCAGCATCACCGGCAGCAACAGCGCCATGGTCTGTGGATGGTCGAGCTGAAGAGATCCAGGCCAGCAAAGGCAATCTGCGGCGAAACCGACGACGTTGCCACGCCGACAAATACGGCGACCCACGCCAACGCCCGAGGGTCTCTTTCGCCAAGCCGTCGCGAGACGCGCGTGGACGCCAGCGACCCGAGCGCGAGCCCCACCAGATACGCCGAGAGCAGCAGCGGAAACGCCAGCGCCGCGCCCTTGATGGCAAAGCTGTACACCCGCACCCACAGCATCTCGTAGGAGAGGTTGATAAGCCCGTGATGGCGACAATCGCCGCGACGCTGAGTCGATCTATCGAAGGCCTCGTCGATCGCGAACGGCATCACCAAGAGTGCCGCGACGAAGTCCAAACCGGCCGCGATATAGACCGTGTGTTGCAGGCCAAACGCCGCAAAGAACCACGTGGCCGCGTAGAAACAACCGAGCGCAGCCCTGAGCGTGTTCACAAAATACAGCCAGCCCACTGAATCGCCCACGTTGTGGGTTTTGTCGACCACATGGCGCACCAACGCGGGCAGCGTGGCGCTCCATGAAAATCGTCGGCACCAACAGCAACGCGAATGCGCTGAAACCTGCCACCCATCGGCTCGCGTTGTCCGCGTGGTGGCCCACAAATTCGAACAGCTGGATTGAAACACGCCAAACACCGCGACGCTGACCTCGGAAAGCCCGCGAAAAACGCGATCGTGGAAAAAGTTGTCGCGTTTGAAAGCGCTTCCCGCCGATCAGGCTTCCGATGCCCAGCCTGAGCAGGAAGATGGCCACGATGACCGCGATTGATTCCGAATCGTGCCATATGATGGTAAACAGACAGCGCTGCCAACAAGCTGGCGGCTACAGCAGCGCCGCCACGCCCGAGACCAAAAAGACGGCATAGACGATCGTCTTGGGTATGTTTGCGATGTTCTGACCTGGGAGAACGTCCGACATGGACCACCCGCGACGAAATTTTTTGCAGTACTGGACTGCGATCGTGTTGCCGTTGCTGCTATCGCCACTTGTACTGGTGTTTGCGCTTCAATCCCATACCCCACCATCCAAACCCGTACAAGCCGACAGGGCCACGGTACCCGCGGCGCCCGACGCGCCCCAACGTGTGGTCGTGGTCATCGTGGACAGCCTGCAGCCGACGCTCGTCACGCCCGAACGGATGCCGTTTTTGGCGTCGCTAAAGCACCATCGGTATGCGCTTGAGACCTGCCAGGCGAATTTCACCCTGCCGTGCATCAAGACCGCCATGGAGGGCCGGCAATCGCCCGTATCGTCACGTCTGCACAACTTCACGGGCGTATCGGGTGCGTTGGACGCGATTCCGGTGGCCGCCGCGACCATCGGCTGGCCGGTTCACCTCTACAGCGACCACACGCTGGACTCGTTGTACGGCGACCACGTGACCGAATCCGTCAACGTCGAGAAGAGCGAGGGCGACCCGCTCGAACACGACCTAAGCGCCTTCGCGGCGACAAACAAGGTGTTGGCCACCGGCGAACCGAGCTTGGTCGTGTTGCACACGGCCGGCACCGACAAGGCGGCACATTTCAAAGGAGTCGGGTCTGAGGCGTATTTCGAGCATTTTCGGGTGGTGGACGGTGCCATCAAGGAGATGACCTCGCACCTCGACTTGAACCGTGATGCGCTGTTGATTTTTGGGGACCATGGCCACGACGGCCACGGCGGACACACCATCGGTTCGACCGCGATCTTTGAGGGCAATTGGGCTGGCCTGCCTGCGACCGATTCGCTGAACCAAATGGACCTGTACCTGTTCCTCGCCGAGGCGCTTGGGCTAACGATTCCGCGGTCGTATGAGGGGCACTATTTCTACTTGGAGCATCCCATCAACGACGCGCGCCTGTCGCGCTTCGCCAAACGCCAACAACAGGCGTTTGTGGACGCGGGGTACCCCGCCGAGCTCGACGTCGCGTTGGCGCAGGTGCATGCCGAGAAAGCGTCAAAGTCCTTGGACACTCTGAACCGCGCGGTGCCTGCGGTTCTGTTCTGGATCTGGTTCTACCTCGCTGTCGGCGGTGCGATGATGCAAAGGCGCCGCCTCGATCGCCGTCACGGCGTTGTTTTGGCCAGTTCGTTTGCTGCTATTTGGCTTGGCGCGGCAGGTCTGGGTGCGGTCGCGCTGGTGGTCGCACCGTGGCTCATCTGGGGATGGCGCCGCCCCGAGGTTCATGCTCGCCTTGAGGCTTCGGGTTTGGCGTTGATCCTAGCGGCGGCCGGACTGAGCGCGCTTGGGATGGACTACTTCCGATTCTTTTGGGGTGCGGACGCCGACGCATCCATGAATCTGCTGCTGGTCTTTGGCGGCATGGCGCTGATGGGGCTGGCGCTTTCTTGGGCGGTGACACGCAAACCCGACGCGATGCCGGAGATGACGGCCGCGTTTTCGGCCTTGGTGTTGCCGTCGGGCGCGTATTTCATGAACTCAGGGCCCAATTACCTGCGTGCTCTGTTGGTGGGCGGGATCATGTTGATGGTGTGGCGCAAGGGGCTGGCCCACATCGAATCGCGACGCCCGATGCGTCGGCCTGCCTGGAGCTCCATCGGGCTTGGTGCACTTTTCATGGTGACGATCGGATGGATGCAGTGGGACCGAAGCGCCAACTGGATCTGGCAGTTCTTGCCGCGCTACTACATGGAGCAGGTCGCGCCGTGGTTGGCGTGGTTGGTGCTCGCCGTTGCCGCTGGTCTTGCTTCGCCGCGGCGTTGGCCGCTGGGCGCCTTGGCACTCGCGTTGGTCTACAGTGTCGGCTTCGGCGAGATGGGCGTGGCGGTCTTGGCCGCGACCGCGTTGTGCATGGTGGTCGTGGGCGTGTGGGAGCGCATGCGGTTTCGAACGGGCGTGCGCCCAGCCGGCAAGTGGCTGGCGGTCGCTCAGCCTGTGTTCGTCGCGATCATCGCGCTTCAGGCCGCGTGGATCATGTTCGACAGCTTCGACATCAACCACATCGAGTTTGGTTTTGGTTACAAAGTGTTTGGTGCTTTGCAGACCGAGGCCCAACGTTTTGCCCTGTATTTTGTGCTTGGGTTCGTCAAATACGGGCTGCCGATCGCGGCGGTCGTTTGGACGTTCGTCGGCGAACGGCGGCGTGAACAGCCATCGGTGCTACTTGGTGCGTCCGCGTTTTTGGCCATCAAGATTGGCTTCCTCTTTGCGCAGATTACGGCCGGCGTGGCGTTGACCGACCAACACGTCTTTGAAGTCGCGGTTTCGGAGGTCGCGTTCGTTTGGATCGTGAGCGTGCTGTTGGCGCTTATGGCTCTGCGGCCAGCACGGCTGGACATCTAAGCGATCGTATCCATGGCTTTTGGGTCGGCAAGCTCTGGTTGCCGAATGGGCGAAGCCCACGTGACGTCCAACCACAATCGGCAGCTTGGAAGCTGGTAGTCCAATGCGTTTGGGTCGGCAAGCTCTGGTTGCCGAATGGGCGAAGCCCACGTCACGTCCAACCACAACCGGAAGCTTTGAAGCTGCCGGTCCCTGGTTGTGAACACCACTTGAAACCAAGCGCTTCCGCAGGCATCTTCCGCGCCCTACTGAACCTTGGCGTTCGATGCGACTAAAAAACGAAATCAAGGCGACGCTCAAGCTCGCGATCCCCATCATGGGCGCGCAGTTCCTCAGTATCGTCATGGTCGTGACCGACAACATCATGGTCGGACGGCTCGGTCGTGAGGCGCTCGGTGGTCTTGCGCTCGCGGGTAGTTTTTACAGTTTCATCGTCATCATCATCGTGGGCCTGATGGGCGCGTTGAGTGCGCTCGTCTCCCGTGAAGATGGCGCCGGACGTCATGAGCGCGCTGGGCGATATCTGCGCCAAGCGCTGTTCCTGTCGGTGTTCGTGACCGCGGTGTTGGCCACTGGACTCGTGTTTGCCGAAGAATTCCTATTGGCGATTGGCCAATTGCCCGAAACCAGCGCAATCGCGACCGAGTACCTTCACGCCATGATCTGGACGGTCCCGGCCCAGCTCGCGTTCTTGTCGATTCGAAACTTCTGTGAAGGAACTGGCGATTCGGTGCCCTCCGTCATCATCGCGGCGGTCATCGCCGTGCTGAATGTGCCGTTGGATTACGCGCTAATCTTTGGTTACGGGCCCTTCCCCGCCATGGGGGTCGAGGGCGCGGCCTACGCAACGGCGTCGCTGACTTGGCTGAGCCTTTTTGCGTTGACGATCTATGTGGCGACCCACACCCGCTATACGAAGTACCGGCTCTTCGATTGGCCGCCGCGGCCCGACGCACGGATGCTCAAAGACATCGTGTGGCTTGGCGTGCCCTTTGGTGGGGCGGTGGCGACCGAAATGGGGTTCTTTGGCACGACCACATTCCTGATGGGGCGTTTGGGCGAGGTCGAGCTGGCGGCGCACCAGGTTGCACTGAACTCGGCGGCGCTCGTGTTCATGATTCCCTTGGGCCTGTCGTTCGCGGTCAGCATTCGCATCGGTCAGCAACTCGGGGCCGGCAGCCGCGAAGGGGCGCGGGATGCGTGGCTGTCGAGTTTGGTGATCGTGGGCATTGTGCAGACGGTGATGGCGGCGGTTTTCCTAACCTTCCCGGCAACAATCGTCTCGCTGTATGGACAAGACGGACAGGTCGAATCGCTCGCGGTCGAGCTGCTCATGATCGCCGGGTTCTTTCAACTCTTTGACGGATTTCAGGTGGTTGGCATGGGGGCTCTTCGGGGTCTGAGGGAGGCCAAGTTCGCGCTGTGGGCGACCTCGATCGCGTTTTGGGTGATCGGTGCGGCGACCGTCGCTTGGGCGTATGTAAACCAATGGGCACCAGGCATTTGGTTTGGTCTTTTGACAGGCCTCGCCATTGCGAGCTTAGCGCATCACACCCGAGCCTGGTTCGTGCTGCGTCCACAGAATGTTTTGTCGTAAAACCGCGCCGCAAGCCGCCGACGGGGACGTGTGGGCTTCGCCCATTCGGCAATGCGACATTGCCGACCCAAACACCCTGGACCGGCGTCTACCAAGACACGGACGAGCAGATTATTGTATTGATTTGATATACAGAGGAGTAAAAATAATAACGATTCTATGCATGGATAGTTGTCGCTAATCTGACGAAGTAGCTCAGGAGACCACCATGAAGAATCTTTGTTTGTTGTTTGTGATTTTGGCCGCATGCGGCGATGTCGATGCCGAAAAACCGACCGAACCAAACGGCTGGCTCGTTGGCACCGAGAAAACGCCTGACGACACCGTCCCAAAGCATGTCGACGACCCGATAACGCCAACATTGGTCGATCCGACGTCAAACGTGGGACAGTTGGTTGTTCCTGCCCAAGATTGTTCCTATCCCTCGATCGCGCAAGCGTCGTTGCCGTCTTCGGCGCAGGGGCCCGAGCCAACCGTCGTCGAACCATTTGGCCAGGATGGGTGTCCCCAGGAAGTTTGGGTCCACTCCTTTAACGACGGCTTGGTTTCGGCCCGCGCGTACATGCCTTGGAATCCGCCTCCGGCTTACATCATTCCCACGCCGTGGGTCGAAACGTACGAACGCCAAGGGTTGCAAGAGGTTGTCGAGCGTCGCACCGCGTTTGGCGGTGACCTGTTCATGCGCACCGTCACCACCAAAGATGCACAAGGTCGAACGCTCCGGCTGGAGCGCCTCGGTGAGGAATACATGTTCCAACCCAACCCGACCTGGGGCTGGGTCGAATCCTACAACCCCATGTCGCTTGTGCTCGTCTTGCAGGAGGGCACTAATGACGGCGAAGTGACGTGGCGTCGCCGTGTCGAGACGAACGCACAGGGGCAGCCGTTGCGTGCGTTTCTGTTGAACGGCCCAGATCAAATCGAACGGCTCGTCGAGACGTGGACGTACGACCAGGGTCGCCTCGCGACCCACGATGTCACGGAACCTGGAAACGCCTCGCGCTCAACGTATTCCTGGCGAGCTGATGGGTCATACCGTGTGACCACCAAAACCCCGGAGCTCGGCTGGACCGATGTTTACGACTACGACGCCATGGGACGGCTGGTGCTGCAGACTCAGGACGAAGACAGCAACGGCACGATTGAATACCGACTGACGCGCGCCTACGACGCGGACGGCAATGAGATTTTGAATCGCACGGAATATGAGTTTGTCCAAGGTGTGGCCCAGAGCGGCAATGAGACGGTCAGTGTGTACGAAAGCGGCCGCATCATGGAACGCACCGAAACCAGCCTCGGCCGGCAGTTCATGAACGAATCTCGCACGGTGTGGACGTACTCAGACGATGGTTTTGAGACCAATCGTTACGTCAGTTACCGCGATGGTGGTGTCATGCTTGAACGCACTGTGCAGGACGCCGACGGAAACCAAACGCTTTGGACCCAAGACGTTGGTGCGGACGGCACCATCGAATGGTCGACGACGCGCGCATTCAGCAGCGTTGGACTACTTTGGGAGCGTGTCACCAACGAAAACTACACACAGTTTCGTGAGCTGACCTACGACGTGCAAGGCCGCGTGGTCCTTGATGCTACAGACTTGGACACCGACGGGCGTGCTGACTTCGGTACGCGCTACCGCTACGACGTGGACGCCATTGAGGCGTACAATGCCCTGCCGGTGCCTCAGCCGCGGTTCTGACCTCGTCGACTTTGCCCCTTCAAGCCGCCTTGGATTGCGGCTATCCTGCGCGCCATGAAATGGCTTGAGAAATGGACGTGGCACGAGCTTGCCACTTTTGCTTTTGTGGCGATCGCCCTGAGCACCTTCTCGCCGTGGTTTCCCAAGATCAATTCTGCGAACGAATTGAGCCGCTTGTACCTGACGCGAGCCATGATTTCGCCCGGGACGTTGCAGATCGACGCCGAGCTGAAAGCCCACGGCAACATCGCCGATAAAGCCAAAAAAGACGGTCATTTCTACAGCGAAAAAGCCCCTGGTTCGTCGCTGTTGGCGGTGCCGCCGGTTTGGATGTACCGCCAAGTGAGCGCTGCGCCCGACCTGGCAGGGGAAATGCGGGTATCCCGTTGGTTTGTGTCCACATTTCCGACCATCTTGTTGCTCATTTCGCTCGTCGGATTTTGGAGGCGCGAGGACATCGACGCCCCCACGCGCAGCCTACTGATGCTCGTCTATGGTCTTGGCACGATGGCCACGACGTATTCGGTCTTGTTTTACGGCCATCAGCTCAGCGGTGTGGTCGGATTTTGGCTATTCTTGGCCGTTGGCGCGAGCAAACCCGGCGACGATGATCCAAAACTGTGGCCGAGTTTTCTTGTGGGTTTTTTGGCGGGAATGGCCGAGCTCTTCGAGTACCAGAACGCGCTGATGCTCGCACCGCTTGGCGTTTGGTTTGTGTGGAATCAACGCAAGAATTGGCGTGGATTTTTGGCTGGATTCTTGGGGATTCTTGGCCCCGCGCTCGTCTTTGGAATCTACCATCACGCGGCCTTTGGCGCGCCGTGGAAGACCGGCTATTCCTACCTCCTCGGCGATTTTGCCAAACCCCACGCCCAAGGATTTATGGGGCTGAAAACCCCTAATTTGGATCAAGCGTGGCTGGTCCTGTTTAGCTCGGCCAAAGGGATCTTTTGGTTTTCGCCGTTCCTGCTGCTCGCCCTACCGGGCCTGATTTTGGTGGGCGACAAAGCCCGAACTCAGGCGGCCGCACGTGTGGCCTTGGTTGTCACTTTCGGCTGGACGCTTTTTGTCAGCTCGATGGCGTTTCCTGACGGTTGGACGGTGGGTCAACGGCACCTGACGCCGATTGTGCCGTGGCTTATCTGGGCGGCGGGGTTGGCCATCACAAAGTGGCGTTGGGCGCGCGTGGCGGCGCCGGGGCTCGCGCTCATTTCGATCTTTGTCACTGGCGGAAGCACCATCGTGTGGCCATATTACATGGCCCGTCTGAAGAATCCGTTTTTCGACGTCGGCTTGCCGTTGATGGAACAACGGTATTTTCCTGACAATCTTTTTGGTGTGAATTCCCCGGCGCTCGCGCTGACGTTTTTCCTGATCGTTGCGCTCGCCGTCGGTGTTTACGCATTCGCGCGCCAGACGTCTCGCACCGTCGTGGGGACCGTCTTTGTCACACTCGCCTTGGCATCTTTTTGGTGGAATTTGGGGCACACGATCTATCCCGACGCGAACGAGGTCCGCACGGTTGAGGCGATCAAGAAGAAATATGATAGAACACCGCCCGATTAGTTCCTCTTAGAAGGCATCATGATGAAGAAATTACTCGTGTTTTTGGTCTTGGCTTCGGCTGCCTGTGATAAGCCGGCGCCCACGCCGCCAGCCACACAAACGGCTTCGCAGACCGCAGCAGTGGTGGCCCCAGAACCACCCAAGACGTGGCAGGTCGTTGACTCGACGACATTGACGCAATCCCAAAACGAGCAGTTGGCCAAAGCTCAGGACGCCCAGAAAACGCTTGGGACGCAGCTCGTACAGACGTTGATGACCACAGCGAACCAAGACGGTTACCCCAACGCGGTTGAATTTTGTAACGTTCAAGCGCCCGTGATCGCGGCCGAGGTTGCCGCAGCGAAAGGCGTCAAGATTGGACGCACCTCCGACAAGCTGCGCAACGTCAAGAACACTGCCCCTGAGTGGTTTGCGAATCTCGAAAAGTCGGATTCTGTCGCGGTATTGACTGGACCAAACGGGGAGCTTGGCTGGGTCGCACCCATCAAGGCCGCCCAGGTCTGCTTGAATTGCCACGGCACGACCGAACGCGTGGCGCCCGACGTCGCATCCGTCATCGCCGAAAAGTATCCCGAGGACAAAGCGATGGGCTACGAAGAGGGCGATCTGCGCGGATGGTTCTGGGTCGAAGTTCCCGCTTCCTAGTCACAACGATTCACACACGTTTCACGTCGTGAACCCATGGGTTCCATGGCCGCCCTGCAAGATGATTCTTGTAGGAGGCAGCGATGGTAGACAACACCCTTTGGGAAACCGATCCAGAACGCGCGGCAAAAATGGCATTCATGGAGACCATGTGCGAGTGGCATGCGCAGGTTGAGCAGGGGATTTACGCTGGTGTTCCCGACTTCGGTTTCCACTCCGACGATTCCAAAGAAACAGCCCTCCGGATGACGGTCGTTCCCGACACCAACGCCGGCGTGCACGCCGTGCCGGCAGCCGTCAAACGGCTCTGGGCGAGCATGCAGGAACCCACGCCCGTTCGGATCTAATCGGAGGTTGGCGCTGCGTTGCTGGGGTCACGGAACACCAGGTTGACGCGCTTGCCATGTTCGGTCAGGTGATAGTTCGGCCCTCGACCCTTGTCGCCCTTTGCGCGAGGCCGAGCATCAATGCTGGCCTCACCAAGCTCGCTCCCCATCAATGCAAAAATGCGATTGCCCAAAAAGATGGGGCGCGTGTTGCCGTACCAGTCGATGCACGAGGTCTCGCACTGCGTTTCGGTGCCGGAAGCCGAAATCTGACCGATTCGCGCGATCAACCCCGACCGCTGAACTCCAAAGAATGACACCGAGGACACCGCGTCGGACCAAAAGCCTCCGCCTGTGCTGCCCTCATTGACAACCGGAAGTCCAAAAATCCCGCCGTCCTTGTTGGGCTGGAAGAAGAACCCATGCGTGCGCCACTCGGTGACCGCCGCTCCCTCGAAGTCAAACGCTGGGATAAGCTCAAGTGCCCCGTCGAGCTGGGCGGTCATCAACGAGATCCCTTCAGCGGTATCCACCACCAACAACGCCCCGACGCCCGGCATCGCCTCGACCTTTTGGACCATGCCGCTGACTTTCAGGCTCTGTGTTTTACGCGTTGAATCGTCGTAGCCGATGACCGAGTAATCGTTGCCTTCGCGTCCAGCCACATACCAATCGCCGATCCAACGTTGCTGCGACAACCACCCGGATTCGTCCGAAATCGTGACCGCCCCAAGGTCCTTTTGTTTTGCGTGCGCCGCGAATTTCTTGAGCGGCAGGTGCAAAATTTTGGTCATGGATGTGTCGTCGGTCACGGCTACACGCAGGACGCCCTTTCGCTCGCTGAATGCCATCTGCGACGTCGGATAACCCTCGACGCGATGGGTCGCAGCAGCGAGCGTCTTGATGTTAAACGCGGCCACGCGCCCTTCGCCCCATAGGTAGATGTGGTCTGCCGAGACGTAGTGTTCGCCATACCAGTCGTCGAGCAGCGCCCGGGCTTTGCACTTCAGGCTGCCGTCGGCGGGGAGTTCGCACGAGACGACGGTCTGGAACGATGGGTATAGGGGCATTCTGTCGGGATGAAGGACGGACCGCCAATCGAACAGGTTTTTCTCGACCTTGAAGCCGGGGTTTTCGGGGCGGTCGACGTAGCTTAGGACTCTGGGAAATGTTGGTTTTTCGGCGTAAGGGTCGACGTAAAATGGCATGTAGGTGATCAAGCGTCCGTCGACCATGCGTGATGCGTAGTTTTCGCCCGAGTAGTAGTCGTTGGATTCGAAATACGTGGATTTGAGCCGCGTGAGCTTGCCGTCCTTGAGGCGAAACGACGAAAACTCGGTGGTCCCCGTGATATTGCCCTGTGTGTCGCCCTCGACCATGCCGGCGCTGTAGCGGTAGCCGATGACGTAGATCCTGTCGCCGTTGACGAGCATCTCGTCGTACCAAACGTCGTTGTTCAGCGCGTCGGCCTGGGCGACACGGATCGAGTCCGTCATCCGTGCTTGGCCGCGTTTGTTCAGGTCCACGGCAAAAAGCCGCCCTTGCCGCAACACGACCAGACCATTCCCGATGTTCTTGACGATGCCGCCCTCATCGACGCCTTGCTCTTGGTTGTTGGTGATCGTGGCATTGGCCGGGGCAGCCTCAGCATCGCCGGTCGCCGACATGCCGCCGTATCCCTGAGACGCCCCATCCCCAACCGCCGCGGGCATCGGGGCGCTCGACTTCATCGCACCGACGCCTGAACGCGACGCCTGGCCTTCGGCCTCGGTGGTCTTGCGCAGGTATTTGAGGAAGTCCGCCTCCGACTTAAAACCCTTGAACGACGACTCGAACCCGGCGGCCCAGGTGGACGTGGAAAAAAGGAGCATCGAAGCGGCGAGTACAACAGAGGTGAGGTGCTTCATGACGATCTCGGATGTGTGTATCAAAGCCAATGACAGCCCATATGGGGCGAAGTTCCCATGAAAACGGGCATGGGACGACTTGGATCTTCGGATGTCTTCTTGGGCGTTTGGCACTATGTTCGCGCCATGAACGCGCCACGAATTTTTAGAATGCTTCATGTCGACGGTCCTAGCCGCGTGATGCCGCAGTCCCAGTGGAGCGACATCATCGAAGCCGCGTCGTGCAACACACCCGCTTTCCTCGCCATGACGGGTGTCGGGGAGCTTGACGGCAATGTGGTGTCGTTCTCGGAAGCTGATCCCGCGTGGCTGGCGGTGTTCGCCCAGACCGCCTCGAATTTCGGCATTCCCACCGTCTTTTGGGCCGATGCGTCGGTCACGCGCGAATCCGCCGCGTTGCTCAAGGGCATGGGTGTGGTTCACGGGTCCAAGGTGTCGCTCGCCGGGTTGCGCGCCGCAGACGTGGCCGCGGCACTCGTTGGCGCGTCCAGCGCGGGAAAGGAGGTGTTCGGCACGGCCCCAACGTGGTTGCACACCGATGTTGTGGATCGCCTTGTCCTGCAGGAGGCGCGTCGCGCCGGGTACGCACGAATCGTCCGTGACGGCTCGGGCATCAACACGGTGGGCGCCCGCGTGATCAGCTGCCGCGAAGCCCGCGATGCTTCGCTCGAATCCACGTGGTTGCGCGGTGAGCTCGCGGCCGCGATTCGCGTCGCCCGGCAAGGCGTGTCATTGAACAAACTCAAGGCGCGATTAATGTTGTGAATGAATCGCTTCAGTCGTTAGTTTAACGTGGTCAAAACCTCGAACCCTCGGAATCTTATGGACGTCACGCAGTATCAGCTCGACAACGGGCTCCAAGTCATCCTTCAGTCGCGAAAATCCGCCCCGGTGGTGGCGTGTAACGTTTGGGTGGGAGTCGGCAGTGCCGATGAAGAGCCGCACGAAGCTGGTTTGGCTCACGTGCATGAGCACATGCTGTTCAAAGGAACCAAGAAACGAGGCGTCGGCGAGATTGCCCGTGAGGTTGAAGCCGCGGGCGGACACATCAACGCGTTCACGTCGTTTGACCAGACCTGTTATTACGTCGTCATGTCGAGCCGATTTACCGAACGCGGCGTCGATATTTTGTCGGACGCGATCCGTAATTCGAATTTCGATGCGGAAGAGCTCGGCCGCGAGCTTGAGGTCATCCAAGAAGAGATCAAACGCGGAAACGACCATCCACAGCGGGTCGCGAGCCAGATGTTGTTTGATACCGCGTACGAAGCCCACCCCTACAAATTGCCGGTGATTGGGTCAAAAGAATCGGTGGATTCGTTCACGCGCGAGCACGTTGTTAATTTCTTCAACAAGCATTACCGACCCTCGAATTCGACCGTCGTCTTGGTTGGAGATTTTGAGATCGAGGAAGGCAAAGCGCTGATCGACAAGTATTTTGGCGATTGGGAGGCTGGCTCGTATTCCACGATCGTTCGCACGACCGAGCCTGTGCAGCGCGCTGCGCGCGCCAAGGTCGATCAACGTGACATTCAGGAAAACCATCTACGCATGGCGTTCCATGTGCCTGACGTCAAACACGAGGATATCCCCGCCCTCGACGTCCTAAGCGCCGTCATGGGCTACGGTGATGCGTCGGTCCTGCATCAGCGCATCCATCGCGAGCAGGAGCTTGCTAACGCCGTGTATTGCATGGCCTACACGCCCAAAGATCCAGGCATTTTGCTTGTCGGCGCCGACTACCAGCTCGAAGAGAACACCCATTCGCACGAGTCGATCGCGCAGGCCGTTTTGACCGAGGTCTTTCGCTTCCGCGAGCACCGCGTCGGCGAGGACGACATTCGGCGCGCGCGCACGCTGATCGAGAGCCAGGAGATCTACAGCCAACAAACGGCCGAAGGCTTGGCGATGAAGCTCGGCCGCAACTGGATCACGACCGCGGACGCGACGTTTGACGAGCGCTACTACGCCGCGATCGCGGCATTGACGCCTGAGGCCATCCAAGAGGTCGCCAAGCGCTACCTGACGCTGGACAACCTGACGCTGACGCTGTTGCGTTCCAACCACTCCGAGGCCGCAACGCCGACGTCGTTGATCAAGGCGGCCGAGCGTGCGTTTGAGGACGTCCGTGTCCATGCCATCGATGGCGGAATCGCGCTGGATTCGGATGGTTTTGCCGTCATTCGCTTCGAAGACGGACCGGTGTTGGTCGTGCAGGAAGACCACACAGTACCGACGTTTGCCATGCGCGCGATGACGCTCGGTGGTGTCCGCTATGAAACCCGCGAAAACAACGGCATCAACTCGTTGCTCAGCGAGATGATCATGCGGGGAACGCACCGTCGCGACGCCGTGGATCTTGCGCGCGAGATCGAGTCGATGGCGGCTGGAATCGGCGGCATCGCAGGGCGCAATTCGTTTGGGGCGTCGTTGACGGGCTTGTCGCGATACTTCGAGCGAACCTTCGACATTTTTGCCGACGTGCTCAACAACTCCACGCTGCCCGCGGACGAATTCGAGCGTGAAAAGGCCCTCCAGATCCAAGGCATCAAGAGCCGTCGGGACTCGCTCGCCGCGGTCAACTACGACCTTTTCGCCCGCGAGTTCTTTGGCGATTACCCCTACGGCATGACCACCGACGGCACCGAAGAATCGGTGGCGGGTCTTACCCCCGAGGCTGCGCGCTCGTACCTGCAAAAGCTCGTCAAACCCAGCGGTCTGGTGATCACGGCGGTGGGTGATGTCAGCGTGAAGCAGGTCGCGTCGATGATCGAAGACGCTTTCTGTGGGCAACACGCCGGCGAGTCATGGGACCCGGTTGTGCCAGCCCGGCACCGCCACATGGAACCGCGGTTGGTGACAAACGATCTCGAGAAAGAGCAGGCCTACGTTTCGGTCGGGTTCGATGCACCGCTGATGGCCGACGAGTCGCGTTACGCGATGGAAGTTCTTTACGCGATTCTGTCGGGACAGGGCGGCCGTCTGTTCTACGAGCTCCGTGACAAACAGAGCTTGGCCTACAGCGTCTACGCGTCGTCGTTGCTCGGGCTTGAAGCATCGTTGTTCAGCATCCACATCGGGACAAGCCCCGAGAAGGTTGAACAAGCGCTGCACGGGATTTACCGCGAAGTGGCGAAGCTGCATGCAGACGGGGTCACACCCGAAGAGCTTGAGCGGGCCAAAGTGTATTTGATGGGCAACCACGACATCGGGCGTAGAAGTACGGAAGCCGCGCGATGTCGTTTGCGCTCGACGAGCTTTATGGGTTTGGATTCCGCCGGTCGTTGGCGTATTCGGACCATATCTCGGAAGTTTCGAGCGATGATGTGAATAATTTCGTCGCGAAATACCTCAAACCACAGCATTCACTCGTGGCGATCACGAAACCCGCTGCTGTTGAGGTGGCGCCGACGTTGCTCCACGACGTTTTGGGCTAGGAATCTGGGTTCGCGCGCGAACCCAACGGAGAGAAGAATGGATAGACGCCAATTTGTTGTTTCTTCGATCGGGGCCGCGGCGTTGCTCGGCTCGCCGGCGATCTTCGCACAAGACAGCCAGGCGCTGTTTGACTATCAGCTCAAAAACGTCGTGCAGACCGACGATGGCGCGCCCATGATCATTTTGCGGTCCCGCGAGTACATCAAATCGGGTTCCGTCCAGATCAAACGCGGCGACGGCAAGTCCGAGACCGTCAACCTTGGCTCGATGAAGCCCGGCGCCGAGAAGCGCATTCCGTTTCGGCAGGGCAAGGGTTCCTACAGCTACGAAGTGCATATCAGCGGAACGACCAAGTTCGATCAGACGATGGACATGTCGTTTACGACAGACGTGCACTACGTGGACCCCATCAAACTGACCGTCGATCGCGACCTCGTGCGGCTCGCCGAGGGCGAGATGGTGCTCGGCTCGAACGTGCCGCTCGACAAGGTGGACATTGAGGTCTTCGACGACGCCGGCAATAAACTTGTGGAGCGGACCCAGACCATCGGTGGTAAGGCAGGCAGCATCACGATCACATGGCCGGCTCCGGGCAAAGAAGTGTCGGGCATTCGGCTGACCGCCCACGACGTCGCGGGATTTTGGGCCGGCATCATTTTGGAGCCGTTTTTCGTCGAGATTCCACACGAGGACATCGTGTTCGATTTCGGAAAGGCGACGTGGCAGAAGGCTGAAGAGCCCAAGCTCGAATCGACCATGAAACAGGTCGAAGAGGCGCTCAAGAAGCACAAAGACAAGGGTCTCAACGTTTCGATGTATGTCGCGGGTTACACGGACACGGTGGGCCCACCCGGCGATAACATGAAGCTCAGCGGCGAGCGCGCACGGGCGATTGGCGCTTGGTTTCGCAAGAAGGGTTTGAAGATCGACGTGTATTACCAAGGCTTCGGCGAGTCCGTTTTGGCGGTTCAGACCCCCGACAACACGCCCGAGGAGCGCAATCGACGCGCCGTCTACATCCTCGGAAACGCGCCACCTCCGACCTCGTCGCAGATTCCGAAGGCAAACTGGAAAAAACTCTAGTCTCTGGCTGGAACTGAGTGTGTGCGTGGGATCGGGGCGCCAACCTAGGGATCGGGGCGCCAACCTCCGGTTGCCGCACGGGATTGGGGCGGCAACCTCCGGTTGCCGCACGGGATTGGGGCGGCAACCTCCGGTTGCCGCATGAGAAAAAAACCTGGCCCACAAAATCCGGGGTGATTCTTTTCATGTGTCGCGAGTTTCTGTAGCCTCGAAGCGAAGACTTTTCCGGCACAAATGGCGATCGTCATGCGAATTTTCGCGTTATTGGCACTGGTTCTACTGGGCGGTTGTCGGCTGCTTGAAGACCCCGCATCGGTGGTCTTGCAGGGCAGCATCGGCAACCAGTGCGATTTCCTGAGCAAACCCGAAGGTGTTTGCGCCGAGGGAAGCCTTAGCGACCAAGGGGCGTGTCTTCCACCGAATGGTTACGAATCGTCCGAAGTGTCCTGTGACAATCTCGACAACGACTGCGACGGCATCGTCGACGAGGGTTGTGGTTGCAAGTACCTTGAGCGATCCAACGGCGTGTGTGCGACTGCGGCGCGCGACGTGATGGGCGTGTGTGTGACGCCCGAGGGTTACACCGAAGACGAAACGTTTTGCGATGGTCTAGACAACGACTGTGACGGCATCGTGGATGAAGGTTGCCCCTGCCAGTTCAATGACCTCGCGAGCGATGCCTGCGTCAGCGCAATCACAGACAGCGCAACCTGCGCCCGCCCGGAAAGCTACGAGTTCGGGGAAACGCTGTGCGACAACGTCGACAACGACTGCGATGGGCAGGTTGACGAAGGCATCGCGCTTCCGTGTGAGCAGACCGACGGTGTGTGCGCCAATGCCCGCTCGATCTGCGTCGCCGGATCGCAAGGCGCATGCGACTACACGCAAGTGCAGTTCTATCTGCCCGACGAATCGCGCACCACGGGCGCGTTGTTTGTGTGTGATGGGCTCGACAACGATTGTGATGGTGTCGTCGACGAGACATGCCCGTGTTCGTTCAACAATAGCCTCGAGGGTGTCTGCGCTTCGTCAACGATTGGCGACGACGGCCGCTGTGTTCAGCCCCCCAACTTTGTCATGGATGAGGACGGCAACGATTCAACCCAGTGCGATGGACTCGACAACGACTGCGATGGGAGCGTCGACGAAGGATGTGCATGTTCAGGGCCTCAGTCCTGCGGAAGCGACGAGGGGGCTTGCCAGGTCGGCACGATGAATTGTGTGCAGGGCGCACTGCAGCCGTGTGAGGGGGCCGTCAACCCTGTCCCAGAGCAATGCGACCAAATCGACAACGACTGCGACGGGAGCATCGACGAGGAAGTCAAACAACTGTGCCCCAAACAATTGGGCGTGTGCGCGGACGCTCGCGTGGTTTGCGCTGGCGGGGTCTTCCCGACGTGCACAGACGATGTCTACGCCGCGTATACAAACAAGTACGAGGCCAACGAAACCCGGTGCGATGATTTGGACAACGACTGCGATGGCGTCACCGACGAAGGCTGTCCATGTCCTTACAACGACTCGGACTATGGTGCGTGCGGGGAGGGTTATGTCGGCACGACGGGAGCCTGCTTGCCTCCACCGTTCTTCCAAAGTGTCGAGGCTGCCTGCGACGACATCGACAACGACTGCGACGGTTACAAAGACGAGTTCTGCCCATGCGAGTTCATGGATACGAACAAAGGCGTGTGTGGCACAGCTGTGCGCAACGAACTCGGCAAGTGCCTCCCGCCTACGACTTATGCGACCACGGACCGTTGTGACGGTCTGGACAACGATTGTGACGGTTCGGTCGATGAAGATCGTGCCACCAAAGAAATATCCTGCCGAAACGGTCAAGACGACGACTGTGACGGCAAGGTGGATTGCGCCGACTCTGACTGCAATGGCTCGCAGGATTGCCGGGCGCAGCCGATCTTTCAGGAGTGAGCGTCGCTCCAAGCGCGTGTCGCAGCTTCAAGGGTGGCAAAGCCGTAGTCACGCGCAACCGTTCCAAAGATATGTCGGTAACGCGCCCGTTTGGTCTCCCAAGGCACGTTGAGGTCGGGCTGGTATTTGACCAACGCCCTCATGCCTGGGTCGTGACTGTCCATGAAATCGATGGCGTGGAACTCCAGATTCAACATGCGGTGTGTACGCCGAAGTAACGGGTAGGCTGCATCAAACCCGGATTCACGCAGGACATGGAGGCTCGTGCCGATGACAGGAAATCGGACCCCGGGGATCACAGCCATCGGGATCTCCAGAATCGGTGCGTCGCCACGTTTCCAAAACATGGGCCGTGTCCCGCCGACACGGGGACGATAAGGCTGCAATGGAGCCACGAGCGCCTCGGCGCGGGTCATCGCGCTACGACTCGGGCGCCCCAACGCAAACTGCGCCGCCATGATCAGTCCCTTCGCACCGTAGTATGGTGGGCAAGGAAAGACGCTGGAATCGTAGGTGTAGCCAAGCTCGATGCACGCCTCAAGAATGTGATCGTCGATGTTGTAGCCCGGGGCGCGAAACCCCACAGGGTCGCTCTGTTGAAGCGATGCAAGCGCGTCATGCGCGCGACTGAGGTCGTCAAAAATGAATCGGTGACCGCGCGTGCGCAGGGCGTAGTCGTGAGACCACGAGTGACTGGCGAGCTCGTGCCCATCCTTGGCAGCGGCTTTCAGGATCCCGCGATGTTGCGGGTCATCGGTGTCTTTGCCGATCACAAACAAGGTCGTGGGGATCTGCAGCTCGGCCATGAGGTTGAGGTACCGGTGAAGCCCCACAACGTAGGCCGGATCGGGATGAAGAGGGGCGTCGGTCAAGCCATGGATGTCGCGGTAACACGCCACACTGTCGACGTCGACGCTCACACTCGCAATGCGTTCAGGTCCTTTCATGGTGCGGACAATAGCGCCTTGGGGACGTCTTTTGGAGATCAATTCGCAACATTTGAACGGCATTGACCGATAACCCCTCCAAACGGTCCAAGAGCGGCCCATTTCGGAGGATGATATGAACGCAATCAAAGCAATGTTGGAAGTTACCGAGCACGGGCGCCCAGCGGCAGTTCAGTGGCAGGCGCAGCGGCCCAAAACAGCCGTTCTGGACGCACTCGCCTTTGCACGCGAACACGACGGGTTGGCCGCGTCTCAACCGTGGGCATTGGCGTCGAGGACAGCGCGCGAGCTCGAAGACGCGTTCGGGTACGCCCCGCACGGCGGTTGGATTCGTTTCATTGGCTTGGCGACGGGTGCAGGCTGGTTTACGGCGCAGCCCGACCGCTTCGTGGCGCGTGCGTGGCCTCATGAGCTCATCGAGGTGCCGCCAGAGGTCGTTCAGAAGCGACTGGTGGAGTCCTTTACGCAAATGTTGTGTCCACCCCAAGCCATGGCAGGGATGCTTGTGACGCTCGATCTGCATCCAATGTGGGGTCTTCGCGTGGCGCATGACGTGCAGGTCGGCGCGGCAGACGGCGAGATTCGAGACGAGTCCATCTTTCCACGTCAGACGCGTGACGCCGTCGCACGCATGATTTTTGGCACGATCGCAAGCTTTGTCAGCGTGCTCTGGAAGCTCGACCCAACGAACTCCTACCCGATGGATCCGATGGCAAATCTGTTCTACGAGTGTGCGAGTGTGGCCCGCAATGCGGTCAAAGACACCATCGACGCACCCAGCAGACCGCTGCCGGTTTTCATGGGAACCGACATCTCTCAGGGGCGAGCGCTGACCGACTTTCTACACGCGGACATCTTTGATGCCTTGCTGGTGCCAGCCAATCTGGCCCAGTACACGCCCGATGGCCGCGTCGTTGTGCGCTCCGACGTCCTACGCACGGTAGGTGTCGGTCAGCTTGGGTCCGAAGAGATCGAGCATTGGGGCGAGTGGCTGAGCAGCGTGCCGGCCGTCATGTCCATCGCCTGCTAGGCTTCCCGCGGCTCATCGGACCACTTGGAAATTGAAGTTCGCATGGCCAAGGGCGCCGTAGAGCCGAATCCACAAGGGAGGAGGCTCTCGGTTCCGCAGGCGGTGGTGATGTCGCCTAGGTCGATGATGTCTTTCCAGCCAAACCACGTGCTCAGAATCTCGTGGACTTCAGCCTTGGCTGCAGCATCGTTGCCGCTGACAAAGATCGTGTGTGCCCCCGCAACCCTAGAGGGATCGACCATGACGTCACAGTTTGTGGTGTTCAAGGTCTTGACGACCCGCACACTGGGGAACGCACGCTGAATCTGTTCGGCAAGTGAGTCGTCGTTGCTCACGAACAGAGTCGGCGGCATGCCGTTTGAGAAATCGAGTGGGTTGCTGATGTCGATGAGGACCTTGTTTGCAAGAGCCGCCTCCCCGCGGACTGCAGAGCTGCCAACGTGTGCATGCCGCTCGTGCAGTTGAACAGGAGCTCTCCGTGCGACGCGGCGTCGGCGAACGTGCCTTGATGGGCATGGGCGCCATGCTGCGCCACCCACGTCGCGGCTTTGGCGTTGTCAGCCGTCCGAGAGCCCATCATCACGTCGTGCCCGAGGCTGATGAGTTTTGTGGCGATGGTCTGGCCGACCATTCCTGTTCCAAAGACGCCGATTTTCATGTTGAACGCTCGATTGTTGGGGGCGTTTGCCCGCTATGTGGTTGAACTGTAGGACGATTTTGTGGAGGTCGCCAGTTACGTAGGCGATGGGCAAAAAGAAAGGCCGTCCGTGGACGGCCTCGTTTGGCAACCTTCAAATTGCCCGCTACGAAGACTCAGGAGCACGCCTACCGACGGTCCATGAAGATTCGCAGGATGTACCAGAACAGCAGCGCCACAGCCGAGAACAACGCCAACGAGGCCGCGACATGTTGGCCAGGGTGATAGTGGTGCAGCACGTTCGACGTGTAATACAGGACGTATCCTGCGGCCAAAACGGCCATTCCCACCGAGAACCACAGACCGAGGCTAAAGCCAAACAGCGTCGCAGCGATGATGAGTCCAAGGCCCAAGAAGCCACCCATGACCAGCGCCGTACGCATGAACGAGAAGTCCTTCTTTGTCGCGAAGACGGCCACCGTCAGTCCCGAGAACACGACGAGCGTCGTGACCGCGGCGGACGGCAGAACCGATGGGTCGCTGTAGTGGACCGCGATGTACAACATCGGGACAAAGATGATCGCCTCGATCACAACGTAGAGCCCCAGTCCGAGGTACTGAAGCGCCGGGGAGGTGTCTTGGTGTGCCAACCAGTTGGCACCCCATCCCACGGCCATGAACAGGCCAATCACCAGCAACCACGACACACCGAGCATGGTGGACGCGATCGTCTGGGCGACGCCTGTTTGAAACAACAACACCTCAAGACCGATAAACGCGAACACGGCAGCCAACAGATGCGCGTACGTCTTTCGGATAAAACTGACGCGTTCATCGATGCTGCTGGTGGATACTGAATACATTGCGGACATGTGTTTTCCCTCCGTGAATCAATTCACATGCAACAACCTAAGGACTGTGTTTTTTGTTTCAAGAACTATCGGACTTTCCCCATCCAATAGATGTGTTTGCGCCGGCAATCTGTGATTGCCGGATTCGGCGACGCCGACGCGATTGGAGGTGCTTGGGCCGGCAATCTCTGATTGCCGGATCCGGCGACGCCGACCCGATAGGACGTGCTCGGCTCTGAGTGCCGGATTCGGCGATGCCGGACTGACGTGTGCCCAAGAAACAAAAAACCCCGCCGTGAGGCGGGGTTTGGTTAGGCGAAGGCGCCCTGCGATCAGTCGCGTCGACGACGACGGATGACCAAGAGGCCAGCCATCATCAGGCCGAAGATCAGTGCCACGGGTTGTTGGCTGGCTGGTTTTTCAACCGATGCGCAGCCACAGCCGGTGTCCTCTGTCGTCGAATCGACGAACGGTGCCGCGTAGATGTCGAACGAGCCGGTCTGTACGTCGCTGTCGGTGCCGTCGGTGACGGTCACACGCCAGAAGTAGGTCAGAGTCGGATCGAACGTCACGCCCGTCGGAGCTGCTTCGAACACCGAATCACCCGAGGTGAATTCTTCGGTGTAGAGGACTTCTGCGAAGTCTTCCGTCGTCGCAAGCTCAACGGTGTACGTCAGGCTGTCGCCATCGGCATCGGTGGCCTGCGACCACACCAGACCGCTTGGAGCACGCTCAAGGAGTGCGCCAGGTGCAGGTGAGAGCAGCTGAAGGCCCGTCGGAGCCGAGTTCTGTGCATTGACACCGAAGCTCGCGAGCGCCCAATCCGAAGCGGCTTGGCCGTCGAATGCACGTGCGCGCCAGAAGTACAGGGTGTCTTCGGCGAGGCCGGTGACATCAAACGTCAGCGCATCCTGGAGGCCCGACGTCTGAGCGTTTGCGAACGCGGCGTTGTCGGCGATCTCGAAGACGTATTGCACGTCGTCGCCATCGGGGTCCGTCACGCCGCTGATTTCGAGTGTCGCCGAGGTCGCCGAGAGGACGACGTCGTTGGGTGCCACGATGCCTGGTGCAGGCGGTGCGGTGTTGAACGTCGACTCTTCGATGGTGAATGTCGTCGATGCGCCAAAGCCGCTGTCGTCGATGCCATCGGTTGCCTGACCACGCCAGAAGTACGTTCCGGCAGGAAGGGCCTCAGGAATCGAGTAGAACGGAACCGAGCGAAGCGCCGACTGAGCGACAACGTCTGTGAACGCTGCATCGGTCGCCACTTCGAACTCGTAGGACACTTCATCGCCATCTGGGTCAACCACAGCGCGGAGTTCGAGGGCAACCAAGGCACCCGTAGGCAACGTTGTAGCGTCAACGGGAGTGAGGTTCTCTGGGATCGGAGGAGCCGAGTTGGATGTGTTCACGCGGAACTCACCAATCTGGCTGTCGTCGCCCGAGACCAAACCATCGTCGGCAAACGCGTACCACGTGTAGACGGCGTCTTCGTCGAGGTCGACGTCAACGTCGGTGGACGTGATGTTGTTGCCACCAGCAACCCCCGAGATGCGGGTCACTTCTGCACCGGTGTCGTCGAGGACGACGAAGGTGTAGGTCAGTGCCAAGCGACGTGGGCTGACGGCATTGACGACCGTAAGCGTAGGACGAAGGGTATCGACCGACTCACGGTTGGGCGTCAACACGATGGGCGCCGAAGGTGCGTCGCTGACGGTTGGGTCGGTTCCATCCAGAACTTCTTGGAGGTCCGAGACACCGTCGTTGTCCGTGTCGAGCTGGTCGGCACCGGCAGGCAACAAGTTTCCGTTGTTGAGCTCGCGCTCACGCGTGTCGGAGATGTTGTTGCCGTTGGTGTCGATGATCGTCACGGTCACCGTGAAGGTTTCTTCAGCGATGCCGCCGTCTTTGTCGGTTGCACGCACGGTGATCGAGTTCGCGCCTTCGTCGGTCCAGTTCGGCGTCCAAGTCAACGCACCCGAGGTTGGGTTGACCGTGATGCCTGCAGGGCCCGAGACGAGCGAGTACGTGATGGTGTCGTTGGCGCCAACATCCGAGCCATTGATGGTCAACGAGAGCGCTGTTTGCTCAGGAGCCGCAGCGATGTCGTTGATGTTCGCGATGGTCGGAGGAGCGTTATTGACCGTAACCGACACGAGTGCGGTGGCAACCGCGTTGCCCTCGCCGGTATCGGTGACTTCCACCAGGACGCGGTAGGGCAAGTTGCCAGCGCGGTTGTCGGCATAAACGATGCCGGTGGCCGAGCATGTCGTGCAAGGAGTGCCGGTCGCGATGTCCTCGGCGTCGTTGAAGTCGCCGTCGCCGTTGATGTCGTAGCGCACCAAGTACGGACCGGTGCCCGACGGCGAGACGGTGATCGTCGTCGAGCCACCCTCGGTGATGGTCGATGGGTTTGCGACCACGTTGACCGCAACGCTGATGTCGGTGACCGTGAAGGCTGCCGAACCCGTGTCCGTGAGGACCGTGTTCGGAGCGCTCGCAGCGTCGCTGACCACAACGTCAACCGTGTAGGAACCCGAATCTGTGATCGTCGCTGTGGCAACGTTGGACGCTTGGACAGGGCTCGAGTACACGGTCGCGCCGCTCGAGTCCTTGATGGTGAACTGATACTTCAGCGCGTCGTTGCCTGCGTCGATCGCGTCGGCAATGACCGTAACGGACGTGCCACGTGAAACCGACGACGGCGCCGAGACCGACAGAATCTCAGGAGCGACGTTGGCGATCGTTAGAGAGGCCGTGCTTGTAGCGCAAGCGCCTTCTGAATCACATACCTCGACACCAACGGTTTTTGCACCGTCGGTGGTGTACGTCCAAGTCGCCGAGTTGGTCGATTTTTGGACGTCGAACTGACCATCGTTGTTGAAGTCAAAGCGGTAGGTGAGGGCGTCGCCGCCCACATCCGAAGCCGTGACCGTCACAGTCGTTGCGTTGCCTTCATCCACGTTGAGACCGGTTGCCGAAGCAATGGTTGGGGCTGCATTCGTGATGCGAACCACCGTGGTTCCGGTGGCGATTCCGCCGTCGCCGTCGGTCACGCGGACCGATGCCGTGAACGTACCGCTCGTGGTGTACGTGCAGTTTGCGGTTCCGTTGGTCGACGTGGCGTCGATGGAGCCGTTGCTGTCGCAATCAAACGCGTACGAGAGCGTGTCGCTTGGACCCACGTCCGAAGCGGTGACGGTCAACGCCACGACCGCGCCCGTGCTGTTCTCTTGAACCGCCGCAGGAGCTGGGAAGCTCGTGATGACCGGAGCGACGTTGTCGACCTGGACCGTGGTCAAGCCGTAATCACAACCGAAGTTGGGACCGTCGTCGTCGCATACGCGCACACACACTGGGTAGCTGCCGTCGTCGCCGAACGTGTTCGCGCGCACCGCCGACGTTCCCGTGCCCGGTTTGGGTTCCGAGAAGTCCGCGTCGCTGACCGAGGCTTCTGTCGTGGTCGTACAATTGAAGTTGTACGAGTAGCGAAGCACGTCGGCACCTGGGTTGCTGACGAGCAACACGGCCGAGACCGAGGTGTTTTCGTCGACAGGTCCTGTGTTGAACACGTCGGTGATCGACGGTGCACGGTTGAGGACTTCAACCGTCAACGTCGACGAGTCAACGCCGCCATCGGGGTCGGTGACCGTGATGTTGACCGTGTAGGTGCCGGGGTTGGTGTAAACGTGTGAGAACTGCGAACGCGCTTCGCCGGATGTACCCGTGCTTGAGCCCACTGCGAAGTCGGTGGCGCCGTCGTCCCAGTTGACCTGGAAGTTCAGAGCCACAGCATCCACGGTGGATGGATCGGTCGCGGTTGCGCGGACCGAAAGCGATTGACCCTCGGTGACGATCACAGGTTGAGGAGGTGTGGTTTCAACCAGCGAGATCGTCGGGGCGACGTTGTCGACCGTAATGTTGATGGTGGATGAAGCGCTGGAGTCTTCGTCGCTGACCGTCACGGTCGCGGTGTAGGTTCCGCTTTCAATGTATGCGCTGGGTGCGGTCACCGAGATGGTCGTCCCAGCCGTTCCCGTGCCGTTGACCGTGGTGACGATCGAGTCGGCGATGTTTGGATCGCCCCAGTTGACGCGGACCTGCGTGAGCAAGTCGCTGTCGGTTTCTGCTTCGACTTCGATGTCCAAGGTTGCAATCGCAGGCTCATCGCTTTGGGCCGATGGCACAAAGTCTTGAGACACGTCCACGATCACGGGCGTGTTGTCCAAGACCTGAGCAGTCGCGTTGGCAAGTGCCGATCCGCCGTCCGCGTCGGTGACCGTGAGGGTCAGCGTCTTGGTGGCGGTGACACCGTTGTCGGGACCTTCGAACTGTCCGGCAGACGTCACGTTAAGTGCCGTGAGGCGTGCTGCGTAGGTTGAGGTGCCGACCTGGTCGGCCGAATCAAATCCACTCCATACCCAGTCGTAGAGCTCGTCGTTCGCGGCGCCCGGGTCGCTGAACAGAGCCGGCAACGTTGAACGGTTTGCCTTCCTCAAGCGTGATGAATGGCACGATGGCGGGGGTAGGATTGACGTTAGTGACCGTGATGGTGGTCGAGGTCGACGAACAGATCGTGCCACCGACTTCACAGACTTCCACATCAATGGTGCACACGCCGGCGGGGCAGAACAGAGTTGTCTGCGTAGGTGTGTGGTCCGATGGTGTAGGTGCCGGGTGCAGCGTGGCTTGCCGACGACGTGCTGCCTGTCTGACCATCGCCCCAATCCACGGTGACGGCGTACGGGCCGTCGAGCGTGCCTGCGGCGTCGGTGAACGAGTAGGTCAGCGACGTGCTGCCTGCTTCAAGGATGCCGAGCAGCGCGGGGATGGCGCCCACGGCCACGGCGTTGTTGTTGACGGTTACGGTGCGCGTGACGCTCGTGGTGGACGAGTCTTCGTCGTTGACCGTCACCTCGACGTCGTAGCTGCCGTCTGGATCGTCATCAAGGAATGCGACCACACAGGTGGTGTCGGCCGTTCCGCAGCCGGACACGACGGTGTACTCGTTGGCGACCGAGCCATTTCCGTTGCCGTCGATGTCCCAATCGTAGGTGGTCAGCGGGTCAAACGTTGGGTCCTGAGCACCGGAGACCGCGGCGACAGCGAACGTGACGCTCGCGCCTTCGGTGACCGAGACGTTGGCTTGGTTGCCGTTCGCCGTGAAGCTGTTGATGACGGGATCGACGTCATTGACGCGCACGTAGGTCGTGCGCGAGCCGGTGCTCCCGTCGTCGTCAGACGCCGAGAAAAGAACCGTGTAGTCGTTGGTCAACGCACCCGTGGTGTTGTCGTAGCGCTTCGAGAACGCCAGCGCATCGGGAGGGGTGATGTTCTGGATGTTGGGGTACGTCGCGCCTTTGATGACCGCGCCGGTTCCGGTGCGTGTCGTCAGGTCACCCAAGTTCCAGTTGAACGTCAGCGTGTCGATGCCGGGCTCTTCGAGCGTGCCCGCGAAGGCATACTGCAGTGCCCTCGACCAACACGGTCGGGTTGGCGTTGTCGGTGCTCACGTCAACGTTGTTGATCTTGACGTTGAGGTTACCCGGAGCGGTGTTGTCGATGATGGTTGTGGTCGAACGCGTGGTCTGCGCGCCGTCCTTGTCGGTGACGACCACCGTCAACGTGTAGGTCCCATTATCAAGGTAGATGCGCGACTTCGTGTCGCTCTCTGGCCCATTCGACTCGGTACAAATGTCGAGATTGGTGCCATCGTCACAGTCCGTGGCGTTGGCGCAGGTGCAGTTGACGACGGTGGGGTCGTTGACGCCCGATGCTGGGGTCCACGTCCATGTCACACCCGCAATCTCGGTCGCCAACAGACCTGGGTCTTCCACGGTCAGGTCGAACGCGCCATTGACGCCTTCGAAACGAGGTCCTGTGCGCAAGAGTGTCACGTTGGGGGCGAGGTTGTTGACGACCACGCTCACGGCCTGTGTCGTCGTGTCCGTGCCCTGCTTGCCCTCGAATTGCACAGTGTAGTTGCCGTTGTCCGCGTAAGTGTGCGTCCAGTTCCCGCAGTTGGTCGCCGTCGAGTCGCCACCGCAGACTTCTTTGAAGCCCGGTGAGCTGCACGATGCACCTGTGCCGAAATTGGCCGATGTAAACGTCCGGCTGTCGGTGGGCGATCCGTCTGCCCAATCGACCGTGATGGTCACGTCCGCCGTGCCGTCCACACACAAACGACCCACATCGATGGTGGCGCTGCCACCCTCGTTGATGGTCTGAGTGCCGGGGGCCACGGAGAAATCCGCGACCAGAGCACTTACACGAGTGGCTGTGTTTGGCTGCGCGATGTCGCCGTCGGATTCAGCGCAAGCGTTGAGCATTGCGGTGCTTCCGAGGACGAGTAGCGCAGCGCGAAGCTGTACCTTTCGTAACATGTTCTCTCCTGAAATGGGTGTCCGAGTGAGAGCACGAATACCAAGGAAACCCAGCCCCGCAAACCCCCATTTTCTGACGCCGAGTGTCAAAAAAATGACGAAATGCCGCCCAAGATCCGTGCCACATGCATGTGGACCAACACAGGCGCGGACGCCACGCATGCGGAAAAAAATTCCCACCCACAAAATCCTGAAAATAAAAAAATTACATTTGCTTAGAAGGACGTCCCGACGTCGAGGTAGCCCGACAGAATCAGGTCCTTCGCCAGTGAACCGGTGTCGGGTGACGCGCCGACGGATGCGTTAACTTGCCAATCCGAAACACGCAGGTCGACAAACAACTGTACACCTATCAGGGTGCCAAATGCGGACGTGTTGCCGGCGCGATCCGGGTCATCGACCACAGCGGCCTGGCCGGCAAAACCGAGCTCGGTCTCCCCGAAGATACGCATGGCTTGTGACACTTCACCCGCCACATACGTCGAACTCAAGAACGACGCCCAGGGTAGGCCAGCCACGGGCACGACGTAAGGATTCATTCCGCCAATCCGCGTTCGTGTCAGGTCGTCTTCGCCAACCCCAGTGCCCGCCCACTCCCTCAACTGCAGTCGCCAGCCCGGTTGCCACTCAAACCCGGCCATCGCCCATTGCCGCGCCGTCAGAATGACGCGGTCGGGGTTGTTACGTCCGTTGTCACCGTCGATGCCCCAAGGGGCGACCTGTGTACGGTAGTCGCCGCCAAGGTCCAAACCGACCGCGAACCCCAGAACGCGACGACGACCGACGCGAAACACGTCGCTCCAGCTCGCATCGGGGGCCAATCTCCAGTAGGTCCAGCTCAATCGGTGTTTGAGGACGGCGGAATCGGGAGGTAGGACGAAATTGGGGGCGGTGTTGTCATTGCCCGCGAGCAGCCACTGTTGCCAACCTGCGCTGATGTCCAGCCAATGGTAGCGGCCAAACCCGCGTTTGGCATTGGCCTGCAGGTCCACATAGGACGCGTTAAACCCACGCGAGGCGTCGTTGACGCCGCCAACGTAGTAGTCTGGCAAGATCCCCGCAAAGATGTACTCGCCGCGGGCTTGAACGCCGACTGTCCATTGATCCACGAGCGTGTCGGCCCGCACGGTCAATGTGTCGGTGTTGAGCTCAACAGTCAGCCGTTTTCGACCGACCTCGGTCACGCCATGGACAAGGATGATGGCATGCCCGCCTGGGTCTCCCTGCCAGACCTCGACGCCCGCCATGGCCCCAATCTTTTGGGCCGACGCCGGCATGGACACTGCCGTGACCACAAGCGCGGTGGCCAGCACCACTGCCCGGTTCACCACTGGCCACCTGCCGCGATGCCTGCAAACGCATAGTTCTGGAAGCCAACCTCAAGCTTGAGCACGCCGTGTTTGCCAATGTTAAAGCGCAGTCCGCCCACAAGGTTGATGACAGGCAGCACGGGTGGGATGTCTTCTTTGGTCGCTGGGTCGAAATCCTGTTCGAGGTTCGGTTCGCCATTTTGCGAGAAGCAGGCGGGTGGCCCCAATACACCTGGCTGACGGCACGGGCTGGAGGGTTTGGGGTTGTATTTGAGCACATCCCCGATCACCAATCCCGGCCCGATCCCACCACCGATGTAGGGCGATAGCCAAGGCTTGGGCTCCCAAAACCAGTACGACGAAATCACCAAACTCATCAGCTTGGCATCGACCACCGTCCAATCGCCGTCCTCGGGTGGGTCACCTGACGAGAGCCAAAACTGAGAAGGCATCGAAAGGTCGGCGTAATCAATGGCAAAGCCGATTTCGAAGCTGCGCTTGCGGCGCCACGTGAATTCGGCGCCGTAGGCGAAGTTGGTCTGCCCGTCCTGCCAGTTCGTCGCGTGCTCATCGAAGAACAGTCCGAGCATGAATCCCGGCACGGCAACCGCGCGAAAACGCCCAACCATCATGAACTCGTCGGTCCCGAGCTCGCTTTCAAAGCGCGCGGAATCGTCGCGGTCCACGTATTGGGCCATCGCAGTGCTTGGCAGCACCGAGAGCAAGATAAGAATGAGAAGTCGTCGCATGGCGTCACTCGGAGGGTTGTTTGCCAAGTTTGTAGCCTTCGCGAGGCTTTGACGCAATCAGCGGCCGCTCAGGTCCAGCCCCAGGGTCGCCGCGAGAAACGCGTACGTGTCGGCATCGCTTTGTACGTATTGGCGAATCAAGTCAGCTCCGCCATGCCCGGCATTGCGCTCCACCCGCATCAACACGGGGTTTTCGCCACCGTTTGCGTATTGAACCTCAGCCACAAATTTTCGGGCGTGCATGGGGTCTACCCGGTCGTCGCTGTCGGCCGTCTTCATCAGCAGAGCTGGGTACTTCGTGCCCGGCTCCACGTGGTGGTACGGCGAGTAAGCGATGAGCGTCTGGAAGTCCTCAGCGATGTCGGGGTCGCCGTATTCGGAGATCCAAGTCTTTCCGCTGCCGAACTTGGTGTATCGAATCATGTCGAGCAACGGTACCTCGCACACGACAGCGCCGTAGAGGTCTGGGTTCTGGGTCATCGCGGCGCCGACAAGCAGACCTCCGTTGGAGCCGCCACGGATGCCGAGCTTCTTGGCGCTGGTGTAGCCGTTGTCGATCAACCACTGTGCGCCTGCGGCGAAGTCATCAAACACGTTCTGCTTCTTGTGAAGCATTCCGTCTTGATGCCATGCCTCGCCGTATTCCGCGCCGCCGCGCAGGTTGGCGACCGCGTAGCCGCCGCCGGCTTCGAGCCATGGGTAAATGCTGGCGCGGAAGTACGGGGACATCGTGACCGAAAATCCGCCGTACCCATAAAGAATGAACGGCGTTGACCCGTCGACGGGCATGTCCTTGCGATGGACCACAAACATCGGGATTTTCGTGCCGTCCTTGCTTGGATAGAAGACCTGCTCGACCACGTATGGGCTAGGATCGATGGGAACTTTGACCTCGTTCCACAGCTCCGTGGTGCCCGATTTGATGCTCGTCTTGTAGATGCGCATCGGGATCGTGAACGACTGGAAGCTAAAATAAGCCTCGTCGTCGTCGGGTCGCCCCGCCATGCCGAAACTCGCGCCCACGCCGGGCAGCTCGATGTCGCGGACCAATTTTCCGTCAAAGTCGAACACGCGCAGGTCGCTCGTGACGTCTTTGAGCAGCGTCAGGACCAGTTTGTCCCCGATGATTTGAACGTTCTCGATCACCGAGCCGTCTGCAAACTCTGGGATGATTTCCTTCCAATTCTCGCGGGCAGGTTTGGCGGTGGGCGTCTTGAACAGGCGCCAACGCGACGCACCGTCATTGGTGAAGATCAGGAAATCGTCTTTCCACGGGATGACCGAATAGAGGTTGGGTTGGCCCGTGACAAACGGCACAAACTCGCTGTCGGGTTTGCTCAGGTCCTTGACCCACACATCTGACGCGTTCCAGCCGCGCCACTCGTACGAGATCAACCAACGCCCATCCCAGCTAAGGTCCACGCCGACAAAACGCGTCGGGTCACCTGTGCGTTCCTTGATGAGAGGATCGGTCTTTGGGTCGGTGCCCAGCGTGTGAAACCGTATCTCGGCGTAGCCAGGGCGGTCGGCCACGGGGATCGAGTCGTCGGTGGGTAAGTAGGTGTAGTAGAACCCCGTGCCATCCAGCGTCCACGTCGCGTCGGAATACTTGATGCCGGGAATGACGTCGATGTCGCTCGTGGTGCGGGTCGCGACGTCCATGATGTGCATCACAGCCTCGTCGGCGTTGTTCTCTTTGATTGAGTAGGCGACTTTGTTGCCGTCCCAGGACGCCACAACAAACCCGACCGACACACTACCGTCTTCGCTCAGCGTGTTGGGGTCCAAAAGCACCTGTTCCTCGCCGTCCGCGCCTTCGCGGAAGTAGTAGACCGCTTTCTCCTGGTCGGCGTGACGTCGGGTGTAGAAGTAACGGTTGCCCTTGCGTCGCGGGGCCGAGATGGAGTCGACGTAGTACAGCTCGGCAAAGCGCTTCGCGAGCGCGTCACGGCCGGGAAGGGCCTCAATATAGCTGCGGGCGACGTCGTCCTGACCATTCATCCACGCTTGGACCTCGGGCGAGTTGACGTCTTCGAGCCAACGGTACGGGTCTGCGACATCAACCCCGTGGATCTTTTCCACGATGTTATCACGGCGAGTTTGCACACTGACCTCTGCTGGAGTGTCGGATTTTGAAGAGTTTTGGGGCGTCGCACTGCACGATGTCAACACTGCAACAGCGACCAACCAAGATGCACGCATGGGGGCCTCGGATTCACGTCCAATAAGAGCGCGGACGCTAACACGTTGTGGTGGGGATGCGAATCCTTGAGCTTGGACGCCGCGCCAAACTTTGACAACAAGCTTGATTTTGAGAATCATTTTCATTAGATCGTTTTGAGAACGATTATCAATTTCGTTGAGGCTCCGATGAATGGTTTTTGGAAGATAGCGCTGGCGTTTACGACATGTGTGGTGTCGGTGGGCTGCAGCGAAGACGACAACTCAAACACGACCAAGACGTGTGACGGCGAGGGTCCCGCGACCTACGCATTCTTTGACGCGGCGTGTGCTTCGACGGTTGCTTACGGCGGGCAAACCGCACGTCACACGCTGATCCACGAGCTCACCGGCTATATGGAGCGCGCCGAAGGGCGAATCGACAGCGGCGCTTGGTTTCCTCAACAGGGAGAGGTCGTCGGTGGGTTGGACTTCTACTTTCGCTTTGATTCTGAGACCAGCGCAGGCGAACCGCTGTCCATCGAGACCACACCAGCCGCGCTCCAGACGACTTACGAGCCGTTTGGTTCCGGCAAGGATCTCGTCAGCAAGCTCGCCGGCAACGACAGCGTGACCGATCACAAGGACTGGTCGACCGAGTTCCGTGGCTGGTCGGATGCCACGTTCGCCGCTACCGGTGGGATCGCGAGCCCCGAGCAGCTCGTGTCGGCTCTGTTTGCGAACTTTGAGAAGGCAGCAGTCGATCGCGCGAATGGTGTTGTTGCCCAAGACCCCGATGGAAACGACCTGCCGCTCCACGTCACGGCCGAGGGGCGTGACCTCCTTGAGCTGAGCGAAAAGTTTCTGTTGGTCGCCGTGGCATTCAGTCAGGGCGCGGATGACTACCTCGACGACGACATCGACGGCAAAGGCCTGCTTTCAAGCAACACCGAACTGGAAGACGGCGAGGCGTACACCACGCTCGCGCACGCATGGGACGAGGGTTTTGGCTACTTTGGAGCGGCGCGGGATTACCCAGATTACACCGACGCTGACATCGCAGATGTGGGCCACAAGGATTCGGACGGTGACGGCAAGATCGACCTACAAAGCGAGTACGTGTTTGGCGCGGCATCGGCTGCGGCCAAGCGAGACCTCGCGGCCCAGAAACTTGGTGTGACGATCGACCTGACCGGCGATGCATGGGCGGGTTTTTATGGCGGGCGAGCCCTCATCGCAAACACATCGGGCGACCTGTCGGACGCTCAGTTGACCGAGCTGAAAGCGTTTCGTGACCAAGCGATTTCGGCATGGGAACGCGCGTACATGGCCACCGTGATTCACTACATGAACCGCACACTGGCGCAGATGGCCGCGTTCGGCACACCCGACTACGACTTTGCGACACACGCGAAGGTCTGGTCCGAGGCCAAAGGTTACGGGTTTACCCCTCAATTCAATCCACGTTCACCGATGAGTGACGCTGACTTTTTGGCGCTTCACGAAGCGTTGGGCGACCGGCCGGTACTCGCAACGGCGGATGCCGCTCAGATCGAGAGCTACACGAACGCATTGATCGCCGCCCGCGCGAAGATCGCCGAGATCTACGCGTTTCAGGCCGAGCTGATAGGAGACGAAAATGGCGCGAACGGCTGGTAACGTACTGCTCGTCGCCGCCCTTGTTGGCGCGTGGGGATGCGAGTCAAAGACATCGGAGGCACCTCAGGTCGCGACGGAGAGCCGCAGGGCGGTCTTGGCGCATACCGATGGTTTGGTAGGCAAGGCGCTGTCGGATTTCGTGACGGCCGCTCAAACCTTAGAATCCAGCGTCCTGGCTTGGCAGTCGGACCCAAGCAAGCTTGGCCAGGCGCAGCAGGCGTTCCACGCCGCGATGGACACCTGGCAACAGGTCGAGGTCGTTCAGGTGGGACCGTTGGCAGCGATGGGCGTAAGCCCGGGTGCGGCTGACCAACGCGACTTCATCTACTCGTGGCCGCTGACCAACCCATGTCGGATCGACCAGGCCACGGCGAATGCTGAGTACACGGACCTTTCGGGGGCCGCCGTCAACATTCGCGGGCTCGACGCGCTTGAGTACTTGCTGTTCGTCGATGGCACCGGCAACGCGTGCCCCGAAAACAGCACTCTGAATTCTTCGGGACAATGGGAGGCCCTTGGGCCGTCCGAAGTAGAGGCACGGCGTGCAGATTTTGCCGCTGCGGTGGCTGCGGACTTGGTCGCGAACGCGAAGGCAGCACAAGGTGGCCACAGCGATTTTTCGCCGGGCTTTGTGGACGGTGATTCGCCGTTTTCGTCGCAGCGTGAAGCCATGAACGCCCTGACGACCGCGATGTTTTACCTCGCGCAGGAGGTCAAAGACATGAAGGTGGCACCGCCCATCGGTGTCGCTGACTGCGCATCCGCAACCTGTCCCGAGGCCATCGAGAGTCGGTTTGCCGGGCGCAGTCTGCGCAACGTGCGCATTAACCTCGAGACGTTTCGAGCGGTTTTTGTCGCTGACGACACAACGGGCTTCGATGCACTGCTCGCCGAGGCCGGTGGTGTGCAAACCGCCAACGATATTGTGGGCGAAGTCGACGCAGCCCTCGCTATTTTGGCGCAGCTGCAGCGCGACTTCCCCGAGGCCATCGAGCCCGACGCAGCACAGCTTGAGCTGCTCTTTCAGCATCTTCGAAGCCTCTCGACCTTGCTCAAGACCGAGTTCATCACACTGCTTGACCTCGACCTTCCTGCGAAGGCTGAGGGGGACAACGACTGATGGGGGCTCTGCGTCGACTGTGGGAACCGACCGACATCGCAAGCCTTGCGATGTTTCGGATCCTGTTCGGCGTTCTTATGTTCGCCGGGTCGTTGCGGTTTGTGCTCAACGGGTGGGTTGACCGGTTCTTTGTGCAACCGACGTTCTTCTTCAAGTACTGGGGTTTCGCGTGGGTGGACGTGTTGCCCCCCGCTGCGATGTATTTGCTCTTCATCGTATGTGCGGTCGCCGCGCTTTTCATCGCGTTGGGGTGGTTCTACCGTCATGCCGTGGCCGTGTTTTGGGTGGTATTCACCTATGTCGAGCTGATCGACGTGTCGAACTACCTGAACCACTACTATCTGGTCAGTTTGCTGGCGGGGATTTTGTTGTTTCTGCCTGCCAATCGTATGTGGTCGTTGGACGTACGGTGGGGTCGCGTGGCCGAGCAGACCCACATGCCGGCGTGGATGCTCCTGTGGCTTCGCGCGCAGGTGGGCACGGTGTACGTGTTTGCCGCGCTCGCGAAGTTCAACACCGATTGGCTTCTTCACGCGCAACCGCTGCACATCTGGCTCGCCGCGCGCTCCGAGATGCCCGTGTTCGGTGGGCTTCTGGCGCTTTGGCCCACCGCGCTGGTGATGTCATGGGCGGGGTTCCTGTTCGATCTGACGATTGTGGGATGGTTGCTGTGGCGTCGGAGCCGGCCGTGGGCCTATGCGGCTTTGCTGACGTTCCACGTGGCGACAGGCTTCCTTTTTTCGATCGGGATGTTCCCGTTCATCATGAGCATCGCGGCAACGCTGTTTTTTGCGGCCGACTGGCCACGTCGGGCTGGGCAACCTGCGCACCCAATGGGATTGGCACCAACGGCACTGCAAAAGGGCCTGCTCGGTTTTGCGGCGGTTTGGATGGCCGTTCAGGTCAGCCTGCCTTGGCGCCACCTCGCCTACCCTGGTGACGTGAATTGGAATGAACAGGGCATGCGTTGGTCGTGGAAGGTCATGGTGCGCGAGAAGAACGGAGACGTGACTTATCGCGTCAAAGTCCCCGGCCGCCGGGAACTGCTGGTCTCGCCGCGCAAGTACCTCGTCAACGACCAAGAGCGCGAGTTTTCGGCTCAACCCGACCTCATCCTTCAGCTGGGCAAGCATATCGGACGCATCTACGCCGCCGAGTTTGGCCAGGCCGAAGTGCGCGTGGATGCGTGGGTTTCGTGGAATGGTCGGCGAGCCGCGCGGCTGATCGATCCGAATATTGATTTGATGTTGGTGGAAGACGATTTGGGGCCGGCCGCTTGGGTGCTTGATGAACCCAGCGATGCTCCGGCTCGAAGGAACAAATGATGCGTTGGAAGTGGATGATCCTAAAGGCGGTGTCGGCGGCCAGTCTGCTCGCGGTGGACGCTGTTGCGCAGGAGGCGGCTGAAGGAGCCGAAGACGACGAAAACTACCGCATCGAGACGGTGCTTATCACCCAAGACAAGATCGCCAAGATTGGCGGCGCCGCCCACCGCATCGACGAGGAGGAGCTTGACCGCCAGGACTACTCGAATCCCGAAGCGGTCGTGCAACAGGTCCCGGGCGTTTTCACGCGCGGTGAGGACGGTTTTGGGCTGCGTCCAAACATCGGCGTGCGCGGCGCGAACTCGGAGCGCTCCAAGAAGCTCGCGCTTATGGAAGACGGCGTGCTCTTTGGCCCTGCGCCCTATAGCGCGCCTGCGGCGTATTACTTCCCGATGATGTCGCGCATGGTCGGCGTCGAGATTTTCAAGGGCCCTGGGGCTGTCAAATACGGACCGAACACCATCGCCGGGGCGTTGAATCTGGTCACGCGTGCGATCCCGCATCGTTTTGCGGGTGGGTTTGACGTCAGCGCCGGGTCCTATTTTGGTGGTCGAGCGCATGCCCATGCCGGAACGAGCTCGGACTGGGGTGGGTTTCTCATCGAGGGCATCCACCAACAATCAGACGGATTCAAAGAGCTCGACGGCGGCGGCAACAGCGGGTTTAACCGTCAGGAGTTCATGGCAAAGTGGGCATTGAACAACGATTACGCGTCCGAGGTGTTTCAGCGGCTTGAGGTCAAGCTTGGATGGTCGCGCGAAACGTCGCACGAGACCTACTTGGGACTGAGCGACGCCGATTTCGAAGAAAATCCATTCCGTCGATACGGTGCGAGTGCGCTTGATGAGATGAACTGGGTCCGCGCCCAGGTCGAGCTGCGCCACACCGTGGATTGGGGCGAGCACCTGAACTTGGAGACCGTAGCGTATCGCCACGACTTGGCCCGCAGTTGGTTCAAGGTTAACGGAGTTCGCCGAAGGCACCGCAATCTTTGATGTGTTGAACCAACCCACGGGACGTCGGCAGGTTCTGTACGACGTGATTGCTGGAAACGCAGATACGACGTCGCCTGACGAAAACCTGTTGATCGGCGAAAACAAACGCACGTTTGTCTCGCAGGGTGTCCAATCGACCGTGGTCCATCGTGCCGAAGGCGACGGCTGGGCACACCGCGCAGAGGTCGGCCTGCGCGTCCACAACGACTCGATCGACAGGGACCACTCCCAAGCGCCGTTTGCCATGGTGAACAACCGGCCTGTTCGGCAAGAAGCGCCAAGCCCAACCCTTGACAACACGGGGCGAACCACCGCATTTGCCGCGTTTTTCTTCGAGCAGTTCTCGTGGTCTCGCCTCACGCTCGCCCCGGGCGTTCGTGTTGAGCACTACCGCCAGTCCCTGACCAACGACGCGACCGGCAGCTCTGTCGAAAACGACGACACCGTCGTCGTGCCCGGGGTAGGGCTGAATGTCGAGCTCATCGACCACCTGAGCGCACTTGCTGGGGTCCATCGCGGGTTCAGCCCCACGGCGCCGGGACAAGCCGGTGTCGAGTCCGAGACAAGCATCAACTACGAAGCGGGTTTGCGTTACAGCGACAGCAAACAGGACAGATTGCTCGAAGCGGTGGCGTTCCTAAACGATTACGACAACTTGGTGGGGGACTGCGCCTTCTCGGCTGGGTGTGACGAGTCTGATCTTGACCGGCAGTTCAACGGCGGTGCGGTCAACGTGGTGGGGGCTTGAATTGGCAGGCCATTGGGCCTTCAACCTTGGCGCTGGGCTCGCCTTGAAGACACGCGCCGCTTACACATTTACCAGCGGCGAGTTCGAAAGTGACTTCGTGTCGGAAAATCCGCAGTACGGGCGTGTGGAGGCGGGCGACCGCCTGCCCTATGTGCCCGAGCATCAAGCATCACTTGGCGTCGGGTTGGATCACGAGGTGTTCGGCGTCAACATAGCTGGTACTTACGTCGCCCCGATGCGCGAAGTCGCGGGCCAAGACGACGATGATCTGATGACCGACGCGCAGACCATGGTGGACGCTACCGCGGCTGGCACTTCTCGCCGGGATGGAGCGCCTACGCCAAAGGGGAAAACGTGTTCGCGGACACAGGCATCGCGTCGCACCGGCCGTTTGGGGCCCGGCCGTTTCGCCCGCGCGTGTTCAGCGTCGGGGCGAAGTACACCTGGGACTAAGCCCTAGCGTTGAGCCTTGGATTCGGCGAGCTCCCACATTCTGAGGTAGCCCTCAGCGGAGCGGAACAAGATGTCGAGGTCCTCGTCAGTGACCCCGGTGCGACGTGGGCTTCGATGAACTCCGGGACCATTCCGATCGTGATCACGCCTTCGGTGTTGAAGTCGACTTCCCGTTCGCCGAAGTAGGGCTGCGTGAACGTCACATTCCCGTCGTACGATGTGAAGGGATATGGTCACGGGGTTCTCTTGCGGCTGCGCGCAGTTCGAGTTCGGACCAAATCGCGGGCCATTCAGAGTTGCAAGGCCATTGAAGTCGAAGGCAAATCCCTCGGCGGGGTAGCCTCCTGCGGCCACAATCGCGTCACGGTGGTTGCGAAATGGCTCGGCAATCGCCCCGGGGTTGGCAGAGTCAGCACACCGTGAAAACGCAGCTTTCGACACGCCACCAAGCTCGTAGAGTTTTCCGAAATTCGTGTTGCCGTGGGTTCCCGCAGCCGGGTAATCGGCGGCCTGTAACATCTCGAACACATCTTTGTACGAGCGGCGTGGCAGGTGGTCGAGCTGGGGATCATGCCCCGTTTCATGATGCCGTTGATCAGAGCACGGCCCGCATCCGTGAGTCCTGTTTTTGCACCAATCGCCCTCAAGCGGCGGTTCGCGCAGGGCTGGCAGATAGGGAGCAGGTCCTTGGTGGACTCATCGTAAACTCGATGAGCCCACGGCCGGCGGGCCAAAGTACTGCTCGCGCGGTTTGTTTCACCAAACTGAACCGCACCTTGGTCAAACGTCGTTTGCACGTCCGTTGGACAATCCTCCACGAAGTTTGAGTAGTTGCCGGTGGTGACAAAGTTGCCAAACTCCACGATGCCGCGATGGCCATCGCCGGGCGTGAACGCATTGTCGTATTTGTGGTTGGGGAACAGCACGCGCACGCCTTTGGCGTGGTAGATGTCGAGCTGCTCTTCGATGTACGCGGCGTTGCACTCTGGGCTGTCGGCGTGGGGCGTCAGATAACAGTCAAACAGATTTGGGGCTGATGCCCAAGACGACGGCAAGTTTGCCCTCGGCGATCACGTCGCGCTTGTTGCGGCGACTCGACCACACGAAACCAGCCTTGCCCGGCCACCACTCTGCGCGTCGATGTAGCGCTCCATGTTTCGGATCTCGTCGAGCTGTCGGTCGGCGTTGAGCATGTCGCGACAATCGTAACGCACGGCAGCCGGGTCAGCCATCAAGTCGCAGAAGACTTCGTTGCTCACGGCGTGTTGCACCACCAAGCGCATTCCAGCCATCCATGCGCGTTCAAGCCACTTGTAGTATTATTGAGCTTGGTGGGTCGCGCTGAACTGTTTTGGCCAGTCGGTGTAAGGTCGGCCAACCATCTGTGGCGTGGCTGGGTTGGCTCAGGCGACCGGTGCCGAGCAGGCTGATGAGAGCAGCTTCGTCAAGGGTTCGCCGTCGCCGTAGCCAGTGCCCAGAAGATCCGCACGACCTTCCTCCGCGTGAAACGGCTCGCACGAACCCATGGCGACCTCGACACCGAGCCGGTGGAAGGGGGCCCCATGAAAGATGCCGCCCCCGCCAAACCCAAAGTTGGCCAAGATGTGGCTGTGGGCGTCCACGAACCCAAAGATGGATTGATCGTCGTAGTAGCGCGGCTCAACCGTGCCGGTCGCGTCCAGCGACATCTCGGGGTGAGGCGTGCAACCATCTGTGGCGTTCAGCGTCAAAGCCGCGGCGTCTTCGAGTGAGTCGACCAGACCGTTGACGCCCAGATACCGTCCCGTCTTGCGATTCTTGAGCTGGTAGCGGAAGGACACACGTTGGGAGAACTCCAACTGCCATTCCGCACCCGAAATGTATGAGTCGTCCACGAGGTAAACGTCCGAATCCAGCTTGGTCTGCCGCAGCATGGGGCCGTCTTCGGCGACCAGATACCCTCGGTCTTCATCGTAGAAGAGGTAGGTGCCAAGGTCGCTCGCTTTCATGAAAAAGCGCGAACCCGGGTCGGCGCTGAACACAAAAGACTCGCCGTTGCCCAGCAGATCGAGCTTTGGTGCGTCGCCGTCGTCGAGGGTCACGGCCACACAGGCATTGGCGAAGGCGTAGATCTCCGCCTCGTCGCCGTGCTCCACGACGGGCGTCTGGTCCGAGGTGTTCGGCGATTGCGACACGTTGGTGTTGTCGACGCAGGCTGTGCAAACAGAGAAACAAAGAGTCGCGACCAGCGGGCGGTAATTCATAGGCTCTTGGGATTCGGGTTTTGGAGAGCTTACTTGGCTTTGTGTCCACGCGGCAACCCGGCGCGCTTGCGCTAAGGAGAGGACTTGCGTCGCTTTTCCTCGTCGACCAATGCCCGCATGTAAAACAGGTCTTGGACTGTGAACATATCGGTCGAAAAGCTCGGGTCTGGCATCAAGGGCGCCAACATCCGTCGGCTTGGCTTGAAGTCTTCGACGTGCTCCATGCCCGGTGGGTAGTTGCCCACCCCAACCTTTCCATAAAACCGTTTGTTCAACGCAGCGCTCTTAAACGTGTAACCGTACCGCGCGTAGATCCAATTGCGGCACAGCCGAAGCGTTTCGACATCGAACGCAGAGAGGTCCCCCATCTTGAGGTATTGGGTTTTTTCCCGTAGCGGCGCGTCGTTCATCGCGCGCCAATCGGTGACCTCAAGTTCGGGGCATTGCTGGCCGACCGCCTTCTTTTGAAGGTCTCCAATGTCGGTCATCATGTCCAACTGCAGGTCGCCCTTTGGCGTCCAATCGGTGTTTTCGAGCACGAGCTCCATGCCTGTCGTCACGCCCTTTTGGATGACGAATCGCTTGAGGGATTTGAACTTGAACTCGGGCGACCAAGCCAACAACTCGTAGACGTCACGTGTCCGAATCGTAAACGTCGCGCGGCCAATCGGGCCCTTCCACAATGCGCCTGTGCGTGTGACGTATTGCACCGTTTTTTCGATCGCGAGCGCCACGCTGCCGCCGCCGTTCATGCGGTATCGATGCGACACGGCGACGGTTTCTTCGCTGGCAAACTCAAGGTCGAACAAATGGACACGACCAAGGGCACGTGCGTTGAGTTTGAGAAACGGTGCGGACTTCTCGACCCGAACTTTCACGGGCTGTTCGCGCACCGTGGTCTTGAACTCCAGAAACTCGTCGGGGTTGTCCCCAGCCATTTCCGGAAAACCCATGGTCAGTTTGACCGGCTGCTTTGATGTGTTGGCAAAGACATAGTCCGCGGTGACGTCCCATCCGCCATCGGCACGCTGGGCGATGACGATGTCTTCGCTGACCATCGAGATGTCGTGGTTTTTCACGGGGGCAGGGCTGCCCCGTAACTGCCGTACTCGGCATCGTTCGCCCACAGATTTGGTGTCACGAGAAGGGCGAAGAGGACGAGCAGAGTACGCATTTAGTCACGTCGGCGAAGGAGCATTCCAGCGGCCAACAGTAGCAAGGTCAGGCTAGGTGTGCCATCCGCCGCGGAGCATCCACCTTCCGAGACGCGGATCTGATTCCCGCCGAAACTCGCGTCGTTGGGATCGGTGCCAGCGGCAATCTCATCGCCGTCGCTGACTCCATCGCCGTCGGAGTCGGAATTGGTGGGATCAGTGCCAGCGGCAATTTCGTCGCCGTCGCTGACTCCATCGCCGTCGGAGTCGGGGTTGTCGGGATCGGTGCCAGCAGCGATTTCAGCTGCGTCCGACACGCCGTCGCCATCGCGGTCGGGGCCATCAGTGTTTGTGCCGTTGTTGGTACCCGTGCCGTTGTTCTCGCCGCCTGGAGGCATGCCAAGCCGTGGGTCTTCTGGGTCGACGCCGTCACCTTCGTCGTTGGGGTCGCCTTCGGTGGGTGCAGGAGGTGGATCCAACGCCGTGATATGCGTCCATACGCCCACCAAGTCCACGATGACATGGGTGCGCGAGCTCGAGAAGATGCACAGTTTGCCCGTCTGTCCCACGCTCGCCACCGAAAGCGAGGCCGTTGCACCGTCAGGTGAGTAGTTGAGGGAGGATGCCTGAGGCACCGCTCCGCCGCATGGGAACGCGGTCAGGAAGCCAGGCTGTGTCGCGCCAACCGACGTCAGGTTGACCGTGACCGACCAGATGGCGTCGGGCATGCCTGGCAACGTCTGGATCGGCAGCTCGATGACTTGGCGCTCGGCAAGGCGGTTCTTGTAGGGCGTGGTTTCGCTGCGGGTGTCGAGCAGGCGCGTGGGCACCAAGGGTTGGTAGGACAAAGGCCCATCGGGCGAGAGGTAACCGGCCACATCGACCACGACGTCGACCTCTTCCTTGCTCCACAAGCACATTTTGCCGTCCGCGCTCAAGCCCGAGAGGATCGCGTTGGCCGTCACTGCGTTCGCGGCGTAGTTGATGTTGCTGGTCTCGGGCACCGACGACCCACACGGATAAGCGGTCAGGAAGCCGGGGTTGGTCTTGCTGATGACGGCCACGGTCGTCAAAACACCGGTGGACCCCGCGGGAGCTTGTACGTTGACCTGCAGCGTGCCGTTGGCTGGGATTGGCGTGGTGGCGCGCGTGTCGATGACGCGTTTTGGGGGCGTCGCGGTCATGCCATCGCCCGTGGGGCCGAAGGCACCCGTGAGGTCGGCGACCACGTTGACGTCGTTGATGGTGTTGATGTCGATCTTGTTTCCGGGGCCTAAGACGACAGGCGCTGCGTTCGCGCGTACGTAGCCCGGATAGTAGTTCAGGCTGGACGTCCCTGGGTCCCCCGACCCACCTGGAAATGCGGTCAGGAAACCGGCGACGTCAGGTTGGATAGCGGTCAAGTTCAACCAAGCGATGCTTGAGCCCGACGGGAGTCCCGGCACGGTAAACGAGTTGGTTCCGACCGCTGTCAACGGGCCTGATGTAGCCCCCGAACCACGGGTGACCTGCGCGCTGTTGGAAGCCGTGCGCGTGTCGAAGATGCGCTTGGGAGTCACGAAGTTAAAGCGGCCGGGCACACCGCCGATGGTAATGGTGGGTGGGGTGCTGGTGACCGGCACCGCTTCGGGCGGCTCGGGCGGCGCGGGTTGGCCACACATTGGCGGATTTCCGGGGATGCAGACGGCACCGTAGAAAGCGCAGTCACCGCCGGTGCAGTCGCTGTTGATGATGCGTGTGCCTTCACAACGCGGCGTACACACACCGCTGGAAAATCCGGAGGTGAAGAACGGGGTTTGTTTGGCAGCGCCAGCGGGGCTCAGCTCTACGTGAATGTGGTTCGTGTGCGACAGCGAGTTCGAGCTCAACAGGCCGAATCCACGCTCACCGTTCCAGTAGGCTTTGTCCCAAATGACGCGTTGAATACCGATGAACTTGGCGTTTTCGACAAGCCAGTTGGCGACAGGGTCACCAAGGCCGTTGTTCGCGTCGCCGCCTTCCAGCGGAACCATCAGGTCGATGGCACGTCCAATGGCGTGGACCGAAAGCTTCGGGACGCTGGTCGTCGCACTGTTTTGACGGCAGCAGTAAAGACCACCCGACGTCAGGTACGTGAAGTTTCGACGGATGTAGGCGTCGAGCTCTTTGGTGCCGTCGTACGCAGGCGAACAGGCCGGATGGGTGCATGAGCAGGCAAATGCATTGCTGGAGCTGCACGATCCAAGCGGCGACACGGCCGGCGGGTCGATCACCGGGACGTACTGTGTTGCGGCGATCGCGCGTGTTGACGCGGGCGGATTCCAAGGACCCGGCACCCGAAGTTCCGAGACGCGCGTTTGCGTGCCGGGATCGATCTCCTGATCGACCACTCCACAGGCCGTCAACGCGAGGGCAGACAGTATCAAGATGGCTTGTTTGAACATCTTCGACTCCTTGATTTGACCGCCTCAGTGTGGCCACGCGATTAGGCTGACGCCACTGACTTTAGCTGACATCGTACAGGAAAAGTCGCGCAATGTTGAAGGGATAACGCGTGTGGGCGCCGGCTAGAGGTAGCGCGCCTTGATGTTGCGACCTTTGATCTTGCCTGAGTTGATGCGCGCAAGCGCCTTGCCCGCAACGTCACGCTCGATCGCGACGTGCGAGACGCGGTCACCAATCCCAATGGCGCCGATGGAATCGACCTCAAGGCCGAGTTCTCCCGTGAGCGCGCCGACAATGTCGCCCGCACGGATTTTGTCTTTGCGACCGCCCTGCAAGACCAAGGTGCGCATACGCGCGGGCAGCGGATCGATCGAGCGTTCGGGCAATTTGCTCACGGGTCGTGCGTTGACGTCCGCCAACAACGGGATGTTTTCGATGCGTCGCTGATCATTGCGTGCGCAAAGGCTGATGGCCAACCCAGATTCGCCGGCGCGTCCCGTGCGGCCCACGCGGTGCACAAACTCCTTGGTGTCGCGCGGCAGCTCGTAGTTGATGACCGCGTCGAGCTCGTCGATGTCGATCCCGCGTGCTGCGACGTTGGTGGCGACCAACACGCGCACCGAGGCGTTCGAGAACATGAGCAGCACATCGTCGCGATCGCGTTGTTCCATGCCGCCGTGAATCCTGCGCACCGAGAAGCCCAGATCCGCGAGGCGCGCGGTAACATCGTCCACGGTCTCACGCTGATTGCAAAACACCACCGCCGAATCCGGCTGGTGATAACCCAGCACCCTCACCAACGCGTCGAATCGGTCCATGGGTCCGATCTCGTAGAGCATCTGGGTGATGTCGGGTGCCTGTGCGGCTTCGACCGCGACGAGCTCAGGATTGTCCTGCAGCGTGGCGCTTAGCGCGGTCACGTCCTCGTGCATGGTGGCCGAGAACAACAACGTCAATCGCGATGCTGCACACTGATCGACGACGGACTGCACGTCTTCGACGAAGCCCATGTCGAGCATGCGGTCGGCTTCGTCCAACACCAACGTCTTGACCAGTGATAGGTCCAGAGTTTCGCGTCGCAGGTGGTCGAGCACACGCCCTGGCGTGCCCACGACAACGTCGACGCCGTTTTCCAACGAGGCCCGTTGCCGTCCAAACGAAGTTCCACCGGTCAGCACCACCACGTTTGTGTTGGCCAATGGCCGGGCGAGGCGTCGAATCTCGTCCGCGACCTGAGCGGCAAGTTCACGCGTTGGGCACAGCACCAGGGCTCCGGGTCGTTGACTCGCCGGTGTGATGCGCTTGAGCAAGGCCAACCCAAACGCCGCGGTCTTTCCCGTGCCGGTGCTCGCAAGGCCAATCACGTCCTGTCCTGCGAGCATCTTTGGAAGCGCTTGCGCTTGAATGGGGGTCATGCGGACGTAACCGAGTTGATCCAGATTTTGGATCCAACTCTGCGGCAGTCCGAGTAGTTCAAAGGATTCGGTCATTCTTGCGCCTCATTGTTTGCGCGGCACCCATACCAATTCCGACCGGCAGAACTCAATGACATAACGTCAGAAGGTGTCGAGCCCACGCAATGCGTGTAGGCTCTTCACTATTCACACCTAAGGCCGCGATGAGCACACAGCAACCCTTCGACGACGTGTGGCAAACCCTTCGCTACCGAGACCAACTGAAAACGCTCGAAGCGAGTGCCACGTTGAGTCTTGAGCAGCGAGGTCTGTCTGGAGGGGCCGTGGGTGTTCTGCCAAGCGTGGGGCATCTCGTGCAGATGGGGGCACCGCTGGGGGCCGGCGGAAACGGCGAAGTGTTTGAGGCCGGCCAAGATCCGCTGCCCCGCACCATCGCCGTCAAGCGGCCTGTCGAGGGAGGTGGAAACAGGGAACGGCTACTCCAAGAGGCGCGTGTCATCGGCTTTCTGGAGCACCCGAGCATCCCGCCGATTCATTTTGTGGGTGGCGGGGAATCTGGCGAATTGTTGCTGGGGCTCAAACGCATTGACGGCGAGACGCTGGGTGCCAAGCTGCGGCGTGAGCGTGTCCAAGGCAGTCTGGACGAAAACATCGACATCTTGATCCAGATCTGCAACGCCGTGGGATACGCGCACTCTCGAGGTGTCGTCCACCAAGACCTCAAGCCTGACAACATCATGACGGGGCAGTTTGGCCAGGTCTATGTCTTGGATTGGGGCTTGGCTTTGGCGATTCGAGACGACGTCCCCGCTGGCATCCCTCGACCGGACCCCAATGCGGGCTTGCGCGGAACACCGGCCTTTGTCGCGCCAGAGTCGATCGTCAACGGCGCGTTGAGCCCAGCGACCGATGTCTACCAACTCGGTGGCATTCTACACATGATGCTCACCGGGGACCCGCCCAACGCCGGCGAGACGGTCATGGATGCGCTTCGAGCGGCGTACGAACCGCCGATGCGCCAGTTCCCGTTGCAAACCCCCGCAAGCCTCGCCGAGATTTGTCGCCGGGCGCTTTCCCCCGACCCGTTGGAGCGGTTCCCAGACGCGCATAGCTTGCACGAAAGTTTGTTGGAGTACCGGCGTCGACGCGGGCTGATCGAGGCCGAGGTCAACGCAAGGCAAACCTTGGCGAATCTTCGGCATGCGATCGATGATCAGGCGGACCCAAACGCAGTTTACCAAGCGTATGGCGCGGCACGCGGCGCAGCCGAGGTGCTTGGGCAATTGGGCGGCGCAGCGACCCATAGCCTTCAAACGGTGCTCAACCTTGTCATCGGCTGGGAGCTCGACCGAAGGAACTTAGGTGGCGCCGAGGTCCTTTTGAGCGAACTTTCCCCGCCCGACCCAGACGTGGTTCAGAAATGCGAAGCCCTGCGCGGCGCGCTGGAACTTGAGAAGCGTGAGGTCTCGAAACTTCGTGATGACATGGACACGACGCTCGATGTTCGCAGCAAAGCGATGTTCACGATGGGCCTTGGCACCGCGATTGGCGTGCTTCAGTTCGTTCCGCACGCGTTGGGAGTGGTGCAGACGGTGGACACAGCGCTCTATTCTTATCTGGCGTACCTAGCGCTTCTGACGATTGCATCCGCGTTCTTCTATCGAAAGGTGAACGAGACACGCATCAACCGCGCCGTCATGTTGGCAATCTGGCAGCTCAGTGTGTTTGGGCTTATCTGCCGCGTCGGCGGCGCGTTGGGCATCCTGCCGCTGTTTGCGGTGGTGGGTTATGACTTGGTGGCTGTGACCTTGACCAACATGTTTTTCGCCGCCGTCCTCGACCGAAGAATCTACGCGAGCGCACCCATCTACGCGGTCGCGTCCGTGGTGTGTTTCAGTCATCCGCAATCCCCGATGTTGGTTTTTGGATTCGCCCACTTTCTGGGCCTCAACACGCTGGCCATCGTGATGTTGTTTGGCGGGCGGCTCGGGAACCGGCTCACCGACTAGCAACCTCCGGTTGCCGAATGGGAATTGGGTCGGCAACCTCCGGTTGCCGAATGGGCGAAGCCCACGGGATTTGGGTGGGCAAGCTCCTATCGTTGAATCAGCTCACCGACAAAACCGAAAGCACCAGGATGGACGAGTTCTTTGGTCTGGTTCCCACCGACGAGTCCTTCACGTCGTCGCTGCCCTTGGTCCGTGTTGAGGGCCTTACGTGGATGACGGCACAAAGAAAAACGCGGACTCAGCGCCAAGGCCAAGTCCGCGTTTTTATTGAAGTCGGGGCGACTGGATTCGAACCAGCGACCCCTTGCTCCCGAAGCAAGTGCGCTACCAGGCTGCGCTACGCCCCGACAATCAGGCGGCATCCGCCCAACAGCGCCACGTAATAGTCCCGCCTTTTTCGAGTGTCAACACTTAGCGAGGCACGCCGTCAAAGACCGAATCCACGACCGTCCAGTCGGCGTCGTCGGCATCCCATCGTCCAAGCCACCAAAATTCATTGGCGGTCAGCAGCAAGCGCGTGGCTTCCTCGACCAACTCGCCGTTCGCCCAGACGCGCACTGTGGCTTGGGCTCCCGCAAAATTATACGGGTTTGCCAAATGCACACCCACGTCGAAGCTGTGGTCTTCGTCGGTGACCACGACCGACTCCGGCCGTTCGCCCGCCAAACTCGACGACACCATCGTCGCGCTGTTTTCAGCGCAGCTCTGGTTTTCGGAAGAACAATCCGAGTCACTCAGCCAGCTTCCTTGGCCGTCGCGCACGACGACGTGCAGGTCAAGATTCACGCCGCGTCCAGGGCCCGCATCGTCGGGGATCAAATCACCGACGTTCTCCCATTGAACTTCGACCAAGTATGGCACGTCCGGTGTCGCGTCGATAATCGCCTCAACCGCTGAGCAGCTTACCTGCGTGGCACTTACCGCACGCGCGTCAATGCGGTAGGTGCCCACGATGTCGGGTTTGAACTGCGCCTCTGAGCCGTGTGACACCGGCCAAGTGTGGCTCAAGCCCGGGCGATCGATGGACTCGAAAAATGGCGCGGTGCCTGGCTCGAGTGCCGAGGGCCGCAGGACAACAGACGAGCGCACGCCGACGTCACGGTCGACCTCAAAGTCCCCAATCTCAAAAGGGACGCAGTCGGGTTCTGCCACAAAACCATGGACCTGCGTTTTTGCGACGACCGCGCCTTTGCTCCGAAACTCAACCGTGTCTTGGACAGGGCCGAGGGTCTCGGGGGGACGGACTTCGATCTGCAGATGGCGCCCGGGAGCCACCACCACCGGAAGTTTCTCGAAGGGCGTCAGCGCGACAGAGGACGCGGTGACCTCCGAAATCTCCATGGGCTCGGTGCCACAGTTTTGAAACCAGATGGTCTCGACCTTGGTGTCTTGCACGATCCCAAGGCGTGTCACGGGCGTGGCGGTTGCGCACACGGCGCGCGTCGACAGCGGCACGGTGTATCGGCCAAAACTGTCCGACGTGATCCCCAAGTCCAACGTACCCACAACCTGGGTCAAGCCTGGGCTTGGATTGTAGGTGACGCCAATCGCATAGGACGTTTGGGGGGCGACTCGAACACGCTGAACAAAAGGGGTCGAGAGCGAAAACGCCGGGTCTCCGTCGGGTCGGTCGGGGCTTCGCACCACGATCTGTTCGAGCGAGATCTCACGTACGCCGCAGTTTTGGATCACGACCGCGGCCGTCTGCGCCTTGTAGTCCGCGCGCACGTCGAACGCGATCGCGCGGGTCGAGAAACTGAACGGCTGCCCCGAGCTGCACGTGTTCTCGATGGCGAGGCAGGCCCCCGACGAGCACGTTTGGTCGTCCTGACACACACGTACCTCAAAATCGCTGCCGTCTGGGGCGCAGACCTGCAGTGTGTTGCCCGAGGTGCACCGACGCGCGTTGGGCTCGCAGACCTGCTCGACCGGCACCGGGCTGGGCGTCGACGGGTCACTGTTGATCGAGATGCCCGGCAGATTGCATGCCGAGCAAAGCAACAAAATCCCCGTCCATCGATGGTATGCTCGCGTCGACACGTGTTGTGGTCCGTGGTGCAATCCCTCTCCATAGTGCACCGAATTGCCCCAAGGATCGAGATGTGCGGACGATTTACCCTGACCGCTACCGCCAAACAGGTCGAGTCGCTCTTTGATGTTGTCCTTCAAGACGCGTTGACTGCGCGCTACAACATCGCGCCCACGCAACCCGTGTTGACCGTTCGACTCGACGGCGAGGGGCATAGGCAGGCGGAGCCCATGCGATGGGGGCTGATTCCCCATTGGGCGAAGGATGCGTCAATCGGCAACCGTTGTCTGAACGCGCGCGCCGAGACCATTCACGAAAAAGCCTCATTCCGCGAACCTGTGCGACGTCGTCGGTGCCTGATCCCCGCGTCGGGCTTCTTCGAGTGGCGTCGTGAGGGGAAAAAGCGTTTCCCCACGTACTTCCACTTTGTCGACAATTTGGGCGCGTTTGCCGGCATCTGGGAAACCTGGAAAAACGGCGACACGTGGGTGCGTTCGTGCGCGATCATCACCACCACACCCAATGACCTTGTAGCCCCGCTGCATGACAGGATGCCCGTTGTCTTGGACCCCTCGCAGTTTGGCGCGTGGCTTGACCCGAACACACGGTTCAGCGAAGTCCAGCCTTGGCTTGTGCCCTGCGAATCCGAGCTCTTTGAGGCCTGGGAGGTCGACCCGCGTGTCAACCTCGCCACAAACGAAGGGGCCGACCTTATCGAGCCGCTGAATACTGACGTTTGAGCCGCCGAAGAGGTTCGACCCACTCCGCTCCGATGCGGTCCGACGGGATCTCCAGGGTCAGCTCAAGGCTTTGCGCGCCGCGCGGCAGCGGTTGTGTGTGCGCCTGCACCACTTGGGGTGGGCGCGCAAGCGCGGCGCGAAGCGCCTGCTCCACCGGCTGCACAATGTCGGTGCACACGCGGTCTAGGTGCGCCTGAACGTCGAGCGTCACGTTGGGAACGCGCCCTTTTTGCGGCGTTCCCAACACGATGGCATGAATCGCGGTCCGCCCGGACCGATGGAACCGTGTGACGTTGCTCGTGTGGTCGTCGATCAGAATCTTCGTGTTGGCAAACCCGTCTTTTCCCACCAGCGCAGCGAGCTCGGGCAGCTTGAACGAACTGTTGAAAGGCCGTCGGCGGAAGTGTTGTCGAAGCAATTCGGCGTTCGTGCTCCCGGCAAATACATCGAGTCCAAGTTGGGCACCGTGCAGGGCCAGTTCGGCCACCTTCGCGTAGTCCCAACGGGTCAAGATCCGCGGGTGTGAACGCCATCCCGTGTACTTTGCAGCATTCGCCGGTGGTCCCACCAGGTCGGCCAACCACGGCAACTGCTGGGCCATCAAGAACAAGCGGTAGGGGTAGCCGTTGGTGGCGATGCGCATGAAGGGATCGTGGCCAAGCGCCGCGTTGCCGTCAGATAACCCCCACAAAAACTCCATCATCCCGGGTTTGATGCGAACGAATTCGGTGTGGCCAAACTTCTGTTGTGTAAGCGCCGGCAACCGTCGGGCGAGCTCGCGCCCATCCATCACCCAATCCCACAACAGTTCGTCGCAATCCCACACCAGCTCGGACATGCGGATCCCGTCACGGGCCAGATCGAGCCCCAACTGGTAGGTCGTGTCCCCAAACTCTGTGGTGGGCATTCCCAGCCGACTGTAATGGGTCAAGGCGCGATGATCGTTGATTTTTCTTCTTCGACGGGTTCCGCAGGCTTCTTCTTGGACTTCTTCGCGTCTGCGGCCTTCTTGGCGTCCTCGAGCTTTTTCATCTCTTCCTTGACCGCTTCTTCGAGCGCTGGAACGCCCAACGGCTGACCATCTATTGACATCACTGGTTCGGGGGTATCGGTGACCACGCGGTCCACCACAACCGGCCCGGTCGTGGTGCCTTCGATGCCGAGATCGACCTCTTTGTCCTGTGCACCGTCCAGCGAGATTTCGCCCTTCGGGGCTTCCTCGGAGGCCGGTGTAACCGCCTGTGTCTTCGTCTCCACAGGCGCCGGTTCGGACACCGTCTCGCGCACAACGGGCGCTTGTGGGGCGCTCGCGCACGCTGCCAGCGTCACGAGACCAGCGATGAAAAGGAGCTTGGCGTGGGTCATTTCTGCCTCCCGGGAGCTATTCGACAGTTACAAAGCCTGCCATTCTTTCCACAAGGTCCCGGGTGTGTGCAAGTTGTGTTGGGTTTCCACGTTGTTCACGGATCACAAGACACGCGCTCATCGCGTCGAGTGCCTCGGCCACACGACCGTCGCGCATCAGGCACCGGGCGTACCATTCGTAGGCAAAGTCGAGGTAAACAGCCAGCTCCTCGTTGGATTTCAAACGCTGGATCAACAGTTCAAATCGCTTGTAGGCGGCTTCCCCGTCGCCCATCAGATGCTGGGTCTCGGCTTTTTGAAGTTGGCACAAAGTGCGGGCTTTCTCGCGCCCCAGCGCAGCCCACGCCGAAATCGCCTCGTCCTTGAGCCGCAAGGCATCGGCATAGTCGCCCGCTAGGCGTTTCCACTCGCTCAGGCGCTGAAGTGCCCGCCCAACGTCGGCCTGAAGCGCGTCCGTCGGGGCTTCGATGAATCGGCGCTGGAGGTTGTCGAGGGTCTTCTGCTGGCGCTCAATGGAAGCCGCCAAAACATCGCTGTCGTCCGCGCGTTCGATGAAGTTCTCATCAATATGTGTCGTGACAGCCATCCCATTGCACTCCGTAGCCGCCCCAGCTTAGACGCAGTGCGTTAAGCCTGCAATGCCGCACGGAAGGTGTCCGGGATCGCGATCTTGGTAAAATGCGTGGCATCCACGAAGACGCTGACCATGCGCACTTTCGCCCGCACGACACCGCCACCCCCAATGACGTAGGAAAACGTCACCGACGATCCCCCAAGTTTCTCCAAAATCACGTCCACCGTTAGGGTTTCGCCGGGCCGGATGGGCGCGAGATGGTCACACTCGGTGTGGACGAAGGGGCAAATGTACTCGGGATGCGCGAACAACTCTGCGAGGCCGATGCTTCGTAGATAGGCCTCGTACGCACGGTGGGCGTAACGGTAGGCGTTGGCGAAGAAGCTGATCCCAGCAGGGTCGCCGTCGTCAAACGGCACCACAAACTCGTGGGTGTAACGCGACCCCTCCACACTCATTGGGCCACGGTCCCGACGTAGAGATACGCGATACCACCCGACAGCGTGTGGTAGCGCACATCCGAGAAGTTCGCGGCTTCACGCATCAGCTCGACGAACGCCTCGCGGCATGGAAACGCAGCCGAGGTGTTGTTCAGGTAGTTGTAGGCGTCCTTGTTCCCGCTGATGAGCCCGCCGACCGTGGGGATGACGACTTTTGAGTAAACCGTAAACAGCGGCTTCATGATGCCCGTCGGCTGACCGAACTCGAGGATCATGAGTTTGCCACCGGGTTTGACCACGCGTGCCATTGAACGAACGCCTTGCACGGGGTCGTCCACGTTGCGGATGCCAAACGAGATCGACGCGATGTCAAAGGTGTCGTCGGCGTAGGTCAGGTTCATCGCGTCTTGAACTTCCCATTCGACGTCGGGGAAGCCCGCCGCCGCTGCTTTGGGTGGTGCGAAGTCCAGCATTTCCTTGCAGAAGTCGGTCCCAACGACGCGCCCTTGCGCCCCAACCGTTCTGCGAAACTCAAGCGCGAGGTCCCCCGTGCCCGTTGCACAATCAAGCACGTGGTCCCCAGCCTTGGCCCCGGACTCACGCACGGTCTTTTTGCGCCACAGATGGTGAATGCCCAACGACAGGACGGAGTTGGTCGAATCGTACGTGTCTGCGATTTCCGCAAACATATCCCTAACTTGCTCACTCATGGGGACCTCAGATGCTGCGGCCAACGGCCGCGGCCAGCGGCTGCAATGTCGACATCATGGATTCAAACTGGCGAGGGGTCAGCGCTTGGTCGCCGTCCGACAGGGCGTCGTCCGGCGATGGATGCACCTCGACCATGGCTCCGTCAAGGCCGGCAGCCAACGCAGCAGCCACCATCGGGCCGACGAGCCCAGGAACACCCGTCGCGTGCGATGGGTCGACGATCACAGGCAAGTACGTCTCGTTCTTGGCCCAGACAGCGCCTGCGAGGTCCAACGTGAATCGTGTCTCGGGGCTGAAAGACCGAACCCCCCGCTCGCACAAAATGATCTGGTCGTTGCCGCCACGCGCAACGTATTCGCACGCGAGCAGCCACTCGCGCAGAGTCGCGCCAAAACCTCGCTTCAAGAGCACCGGTTTGCGCGTTTCGCCAAGCGCACGCAGCAGGTCAAAATTGTGCATGTTTCGTGTGCCGACTTGGAACGCGTCAATGCGCGGCTCCATCTCTTCGATCTGGTCGATGGACATGACTTCGGTCACAAACGGCATCTCGTGCTTGAGCGACGCACGTCGCAGCAGCTCGATGCCCTCAAGGCCAAGGCCTTGAAAGCTGTACGGCGAGGTCCGTGGCTTGAAGGCGCCGCCACGAAGCACACGGGCGCCGTGGGAACGTGCGAGTTTGGCCGCCGCCTCCATCTGGTCGAGGGTCTCGACCGCACATGGCCCCGCGATCACCACAAACGATTCCCCACCGAACGCCACGTCACCGATCGACACGGTCGCACCCTCGGGGTGCCGCGCCCGGGCCACGAGCGGGAATTCGGAGTCGGGTTCAGCAGGCCAAGTGGCGGCTTTGACATCAGCCATGGGATTTCTCGATGAGAGCGCGGAGCGCGTTACTTCTTCCACTACGATAACAACCGGACAGCAATCAAATTTCAAAATTTTTTGAAAACCGTGAATCCGCGGCAATTCCTAGCAGGCGATCGCCGCTCGCGCAAGCGCGACAACCGTGACGTTTCGGGATACGATGCCACGCATGTCAGATGACTCCAAGAACGGCGATCGCCCAGCCCCCGTGCTCACGGACGGTTCAAAGTGGTGGGACTTCATGGACCCGACGACGAACCAGGTTCGTACCGACCTTCCCACCGCAACTCGGGTAACGTCGGACATGCTCGACTGGACGTCAATCCGGTCGACGGAGCGCAACCGGGCGATCGGTTTTGGCTTCTACAACCGATGCAACACGTGCGGACAGCCCGCGCCGCCGGACTTCACGTTCTGCATTCACTGCGGTGGTCTGCCCATCTCGCCGCAATCGATGAAACGCTACAGCATCGTTATCAAGGACTTTGACAGCGAGGATGCCAAACAGAAGGTCGCCGAAATCTTGGCCTCGTGCGGCGACGGCATCAGAGTCGGTGAAGTCAACGCGATGCTCGACGAGCTGCCGGCCGTCTTCAATGTTGACGCCCGGCGCGACCGCGTCGTGACGATCGTCGCGCGCCTCGCCGAGCTCGGCGTGTCCTCGCGATCGTTCCCCATCGAGGACATCTCGACGCTCATGCTCAAAGAGACCTTCGAGACGATCGCGCGGGACACGAAACAGCTGGCCATGTTTATCGGCGTGCTCTTGCTAAGCGTCGCTGCGGGGTTTCTATGGTTACCCCTATCGCTTGTGGGGCTCGGTTTTTTGGCCTGGCGGTTCCATCAGCGCCGAAACTGGTACGACACGCACTACCGCCTCAACGACACTCAACTGCTCAATATTTTCTGCGGGTTCGATGACCACACGGCGGAGCAAGCTGCCGATGTGTTGAGGCGCACGCGGGACAACGATGTCCGGCGGTGGTTCACCAAGTGCCTCATGGAATACTACAGCCTGCACGAGTTCATGCGGATGCACGACGATCACTACGGTGGCGTGCTCAGCGGCAGCCGCGTTGCCCTGCACGAGCTGATCGAACAGGTCGTCGAAACGGTGACACGATTCGAAGGCATTCAAAACGCGCTTCAGGGGCATGACCCCGCGCGTCTGCGCGCGCGACTCGCCGATGTGGTCCAGCGGGCAAACCAAAATACGGACGCACGAACGGCGCAGTTCCTCGATCAAGAGCGGCATCATCTTGAGGCCCAAGTGCGTCAGATCGAGACGATGCGCGTGACCCGTGACGCGTTCGTCGCGCGGATGGAGGCGATGGCACAATCCCTTGAGGCATTGCGTAACCGCGTGTCGAATGCCACGGCGATGCGCAATGACACGGACGTCTCGATGGAGCAGATTCTTCGGGCGTTGGACGACGAACTCGACACGTTTGAACAGACCTTCGCGGAGCTCGAACCCGCCGTACACATCACGTGAGTTGAAATGAAGGACACCTTTGCCAATTTTGAGGCCAAGTTTGCCGATTTGGGGTTGGACGAGAAGACCCTTCAGATTGGTCACGACAAAACCATCGTGCCTCAGAACCAGTCCTACCGGAGCACGCGCGAGGTCATGAATTCCCTGCCTCGCATGTCGGTGGACGGGGACAGCGGCCTTGGCGGTGACCTCAAGATCAAAGGGAAAATCGGGGCAGGGGGCATGGGCATGGTGCGGTTGGCCGAGCAGGCGCCGCTGGATCGGTTGGTGGCCGTTAAATCGCCGCTCGCCGGGCGAGAAGAAGGGGCGGTGAACTCGCTGCTTCAGGAGGCCTACATCACTGGGATGGTCGAGCATCCTAACGTCGTGCCCATCTATACATTGGGGCGGTCGGAATCGGGCGAGCCGCTCATTGTCATGAAACGCATCGAGGGCGTGGCGTGGCAGGACGTCCTGAATGACCCCTCGCGCGCGCCCACGGCGGATGCCGTGGACTTGCATTGGCACCTGCGCATCCTCATCGAGGTTTGCGACGCTGTCCGATACGCGCACAACCGAGGTGTCATCCACCGTGACATCAAACCCGAAAACGTCATGATCGGGCAGTACGGCGAAGTCTACCTGCTCGACTGGGGAATCGCGGTCAGCTTAAACCGGTCCGAAAACCCAATGCTCCGCCACGTGTCAGAGGCCACCGGGGTCGCTGGGACGCCGTCGTACATGGCCCCCGAGATGACCGACGACACCGCCATCAACGTCGACGTGCGAACCGACGTTTACCTGCTGGGCGCGGTCCTCCACGAGATCATCACTGGCACCACGCGCCACGAGGGCGAGAGCCTGATGAAGGTGTTTTTCGCCGCGCTCCAATCCGAACCTGTCGAGTACGGCCCAGACGTTCCACGCGAGCTTGGCAACATCGCGAACAAGGCCACCTCGAAAGAACGCGAAGACCGCTACCAAACCGTGGCGGAATTCCAACAGGCGATCCTCGACTACATCGAACACCGTGCCTCCATCGAACTCAGCGAGGCAGCGGACGACCAATGGAGCCGACTGAGTGAACTTCTGTCGCTCGAGCGCGATCCCGCCCAAGAGCTGGAGCTGCACGATCTGTTCGGCGAGTGCCGCTTCGGATACCGACAAGCGTTGCGTTTGTGGGGCGACAACGTACCTGCACGCGACGGCCTGCAACGCTGCTTGCAGGCGCTCATCGAATACTACATCGAAAGCAAGAACGATGTGGGTGCTGCAGCGACGCTGAAGGAGCTGCCTACCCCCGTTCCAGAGCTGAACGACCGGGTCACCAAACTCGCCGAGTTGCGCGCCCTCGAAGAGCGAGAGATGGCCAAACTGCGACGCTTCAGCGCCGCGAACGACCTCGCGAAAGGGTCGACGGCGCGCAGCGTTGTCGCCATCGTGCTCGGGCTGTTCTGGGGATACTCCAACTTGTCGTCTCAGTGGGCGCTAAATGCCGGCGAGATTCCTGATCCGATGCTCGATCACGTCACGAGCACCGGGCGAACCGTGAGCATCGCCGTATTGATGATGGTTATCTTTCGCAAGGCCCTGTTCTCGAATGCCGCCAATCGCCGGATCATGTTCGTCATGATCGCGGCCCTGTTTGCCGTGACGTGCGCTCGCGTGGGTGCCTATTGGGTTGGGGCGGACTTGGTCTCATCGCAGGCCGCCGAGATGTTTCTGTGGGCGTTCAGCGCGAGCATGATCGGCATCGTCACGGACTTGAGGATCGCGTTCGCCTCGGTGGTGTTCTACGCCGCGGGCTTTCTGGGCATTTACTTCCAAGACGGTGGCCAGCTCTACCCAATGGCGATCGCCTCATTCCTGTTCTTCGCATACATGGCGTTTCTGTGGCGAAAGCCACGCACGCTCAAAGCCTCCTAGAAGCTGAATAAGACGCGGAATTGGTAGCAGGCCGGCGGCCCCCGGCGCTCAAAATTCCGCTGCATGATCCTCGGTTGACAGCATCAAAACCGCATCAAGGGTCTGCGACGAGCAAGGCCTTGGCTTAGGCGCTAAACGTCGCGTCGCGCTCGGCCAGCCAACGTGACGTCGCGTCGTTTCCGTTGCGCGTGTCAAACCGGGCGACCAATTGCGAAACTTGGTGGTCGACGTCGGCAACATCACCGAACTCGCGCAGTCCAGCTGGTTTTGGTGCCATGCGGTGCAGCGCACGCACAGACACAAGAAATCGAAGTCTGCGATAGTCGCTTCGCGTTGCCGCAGCCCACTTCTCGTGGGTGCGTGCCAAGTCAACCGCGCCTTCCCAGTCTGAATCCAGCAGCCGGAAATCAAGGTGATCTGCGATCGAGGTCAGAAACTCTGGATTGGATTTCGAGATTTCGTAGCCGCGTTTGTGGTGCATGCGAGCCATGTCTTTGAGACCAGCACGCCAAAGGGGAACCACCATCGCGGAATGCGTCAACTGCGGCACCTCCGCGCATGAGTAGGGCCGGTCCAAAATGAGCTGTGCGCAACGCACAGCCTCGTCGATGTCTTCGGCGAGCAGTGCCATCTCGACCCGCGCGTTCCATTCGCAAGCCACACAGTCCGCGTATGCATCACGCGGCGCGGCAATACTTTTGGCAAACGACGCCAACACCACGTCCGTGGGCTCACCCAAATCACGTTGCGCACGCGCCAGAGTTAGCCAATAGGGTCGAAGGCTCACATTGTGCTTGGTGTACTGTTCGAGCATTCGTTCCAGCACCGACTCGATCTCAGGCCGTGGGATGCTCGCAAACCCTGCCAAGTGGAGGCCCACCCATTTGTAGGCCCAAAGCACGTCGGTTTCCGAAAGGAACAACCCCCCCACGGCTCGTGACGCAGGAAATCGCTCTGGGTCTTGAGCAGATTTGCTCTCGAGCCACGCGAAGTTGACCAGCGCCTTTTCTGGAACGCCCCCAAAAACAGCGGCCGTGACCAGCGCAAATCGCGCCTGCCATGCAAGCCGCTCGTCCCCCATGGCGTCGCTCAATTGGACAGCGCGCTCGGCCAACGGCAGGCGCTCGTGATAATCGAGCTCCTCGAGCTCGTCGAGAAGTTGTTCGACCTCGTCAGGGCTCATTGCACCCAGCCTCCCTCGTTGGAATCGTCGATCGACAGATCGATCAAGTCCAACAGCCCCGTGTTCAACAGCGCCATTTCGCTCGCGTTCAGGGGGTGATGTCCCATCAAAAGCGACTGGACGTAAAGCATCTGAATCGCGGTGCGCAGCACTTTTCGGTCGGTCACGCGCGCCAGTTTTCGCACCAAGGGGTTCGAAAAATTGAAACACAATTGCGCGTAATTCGACGCCGACGATGAGCCCGCCAAACTGTCCAAAATCGACGACCAGTGGTCATTTGAGACCTGTTTGGTCTGCTCCAAATTTCGAAGAAACTTGGTTTCGTCGTTGACCAAAAATAAGGCCGGCAATTCGACCGGTTTGAATTTTTTGACGTCCGAGCGGCACTTGTGAGGTTGCAATGCGAGGTCTGCAACCGTGATCAGCTCAAAAATATCCGCGCGTTCTTCGGGCATCAAATCTTCGAAATTTTCGGCCAGATCCACCGAATCAATCTTCTCAATTTCGACGTCCAAAACGTCGGGTAATTTTTCGATCAAATCCGCATCGTAGCTGTATCCCGCGTTAATGATGCCAAGACCTTGGCTGACGGCAACTTGGGCAATTTGGCGGAACGTATCCACGCTTGTGACGTATCTCACGGGGGCGTATCGCGTGCGGAAATCACCCATCGACATGCGACCAAGCGAGGTTTCGAACGGAAGCACATCGATAAAAATCTCGAAGAATTCGTCGTCGAACGTCGCCAGAGATTTGATGGCTCGGTAATGCAGGGAAATCAGGGCCTGCAAGCGCTGCGGATCATGACGACGCAGCCGAATCAGATAGTCACGCAGCGCACCACCGAGCGCTTCGCGCGTTTGTTGCAGCGTGTCGTCCTCGTAAAACGCCTCGCGTGATGCGACCGGGCGCAACGTGTTTGTGTTGACCACACACGTGACAAAAAATGCCCAGGATGGAAGCAGATTTTCCGATGCCTCGGACAAGAGCATGTTCTTCAGGTACACGCGATGTGCGCGTTTGGCCGTCGGATTGGGCGAAAACGGCAGAATATATGCCGCCCCGGTGACTTGCCCGATCTCGCTGTGCAGCGGGATGCAGTCAAAGAAGTCTTGATTGAACGTCCGACGCCCAAAGTCCATGAGCGCATTCCATTCCTCGGACCGCGACTCGTACCGGTTGCGCCATGGAACGTTTCGGTCGTTGAGCTCTTTGGTGGCGGTCGCGGTTACAAAATCAATACGGTAGGGAAGCAAACCTCCATATCGTCTGACCAGCTCTTCGATGCGCTCGGCCTCGAACCACTCTTCACAACCGGGTTTGCACTGCAGCCAGACCGTCGTGCCGATCGATGCAGACGCCCCGTCACGGGTCGTAACCGTGTAGGTCCCATCGGCGCGACCTCGCCATTCCACGGCGACATCAGGGGCGCGGGCCGACCGGGTCACCATCACGATTTCCTCGCAGACGATGAAACACGACAACAACCCGATCCCAAACTGCCCGATGAAATCCGCCCGACGTTCCTCAACCGCGCGCTTGCTTGACTCGCCGATGGTCGCCAAGAAACGGTGTGTCTCTTCTTCGGTGAGGCCGACCCCGTTGTCCTGAAAGAACAGCGTCGGTGTGCCGGTCTCGGTGCGGGCAAGCTCGATTCTTAACGCTCCCACATGCTCGGGGTCATCGTGCTGACGCGCCCGAATTGCATCGACGCCATTTTGCAACAACTCCCGCAGATACACGCTCGGGCTGCTGTAAAGGTGGTTCGAGAGCAGGTCAATGATCCCGCCCAAATTGATTTGAAACTTGTGCTCCAAAAGGACTCCTAGGTCGCGGTCGCGCGAGTGTAACAGCGTGGCCGAGGTGGGGCCACACGCGAAGGTTCGTGTGGTGGTTTGAAGTCAGCGGCGGAATTTCGGATACTGGTGGGTAGGGCAGAAACCAAGGAGGACCTGTGCGAACGATTCGACCGGAATTCTACCTGGCGTTCGCGTCGGGACACGCGACCTTCTTGGGACTGCACATGCTGGTTCTTGGAACCCATCCAATCATCGATGGGCTCTGGGCGATTGGCACGGCAACGATGGGAACCCTGTTTTTAAGCGTGTTCCCGCGGGCGCCTCAAAAAGCCGTGTTGGTTGCGGCGATCGCGCTGACCATTTTGATGTCCCACACCGCAGAAGTGCCTCAACGCATCACCGAGCTGCAGAAGCTCGTGATTCAGCGCCCAACACAGGTGCCGCAGCCCGATCGGACCGCCGAAACCCAGAAGCTACGGACCGCGGTGCAGATCCACATTGCAGGCATGAATTCGGGTGAGCCGCTTACCCGTACACACGCATGCGCGGAGTTTCGGCTCTTCTGCGCGGACAACAACGATCACCGCTGCGACGGCTATCTCGAACGTTGCGAGGTCGTGACCTCAAATCCGTGGCGCGATCCACAGGGTCGTAAGTGGTCGGAATAAAATAAAGAATCAGCCTGTTCCCCCTTTGACGGTAAGCGATCAAGCCACATCGTCACAGGAGGACAGCCATGAGTACGAAAGAAATCGAAGACAAAGAATTCGCCAGCGTGTTTGAGGCGGACCGACGTCGAAAGATGATGTTCGCAATCGTGGGCGTGTCAGCAATGGCCGCGATGGTTGCGTTCGTGATCTACTTTGGGACCGCAGCAGCAGTGGCCAACTGACGTGACTCAGAAATCACCGATCCGATTGACCAATTGTGGGTAGTCGATGAAGGGATTTCGACTGTTTTGGATGTTGTAGACCGTCTGATTTCTTCGCCGTTCGGCATCGTCAACCGGATCGCTTTCATGCCACTGACGTAACACCGCCTCGACATCGTTGGGGATGTTGAGCGTGCTGCCCGTGGAGTTGCTGTCGCGGTACATCACCGCGATGTAAAACAGCGCGCGGGCAGCGTTTCCTCGGTGCGAGGGCCGGACCTCAAATCGCGTGTCGCCCTGTGCATTTTTGCCACGTTTTGATCCGCCCTGTTCCCAAGTGGGTTGGGTGACCGTGCCGTACCACAGGTTGCTGCGCTGCGTGTTTGCCATGGGCGTCACGCCAAACAAGTGGTGAAGGTCTCCCTTGGCGTCGCCATCGCCTCCAAGGGACTGCGGCCACGTGTGTTCGGTGTTCATCAGCGTCTGATCCGGAATGCCGGTCGTGGCCACCTCAGTCCCCGTATAAACGCAGGCGACGTTGCCGTCGACGTTGTCCACGGTTCCATACAAATACTCGCGCGCGCTGGTGTAGTTCAGGATGATGTGCCCATCGTGTGCCTCCCTCAACGCGTCCTCAAGCGCATCGTTGGACAGATTCGACCATGGGTCGGGTCCCCCGTCACAAACGTCTCCGCGACCGTTCTGGTTCGCGTCAGCCTGGTTGGGATTGGGTGAGTAGGGGCAGTTGTCCACCGCATCAAGAATGCCGTCGTTGTCGATGTCCCCCGTCGCCGCCTTGCAGCCACCCGAAACACAGACCAGCTCAAACGCGAAAAACCCTTCGGCGTCCGCCGCGTTCTCGAGCAAGAGATCGTAGGTTCCAGAATTGTAGAACTCGAAGGCACCTGAACCGTCACGCGGCAACATAGCATCGGCCGTGCCCGGCGGATCCGAGAACGTGATTGGCTGTCCCGCGCCCTCTTCGTAGAGCGTGATGCGCGGCTCCCAAAGCGAACCTTGGGCTTTTGAGAACTTGACCGTGATGAAATCGCCGGCGGATGCCGTCAGCTTGATGTTGGCATCCTCGCGGGCGGCAATCGGGCCGGAGAAACGTGCACCGGCTGTGGTCAGCGCCGTTGGCCACTCGAACGGACCGGGTATGGTCTCGTTATTGGTGGCGTTGTTGCTGCTCGTGGTCTGATTGTTGGTGGTGTTGTTGCTATCGGTCGTCTGATTGTTTGTCGCGGTCGTCTGGTTGTTGGTCGAATCTGGCCTTTCCGAAGGATCCGAGGTGCCGCAACCGAACACGAGAACGAACAACAAAACAGACGATTTCCGCATACAGCTTACCTTTGCGAGTGACCGGCTGTGCAGATTACCGATGTGCGCCCCCGAGTCCACAGTTTAAGCCAACGGGTAACAGGATACCGCGACCCGGTTTCCCTCGGGATCGCGGAAATAGGTGCTGAAATCGCTTCGGCTTTCGACGGCGATTCCAGCCGCGTCCAGTCGTTGCTCGAACACCACGCGCTCTTCGGGGTGCGTTCAAACGCCAACAAAAAGTCCCGGCGTCGACACCCTCGCACCGTGCACGTGTGCGCTCCGTGTGCTCGATCATCAGCACACCTGCGCCGAGATCGAGCCAAATCGAACGAAGTTCGCCGTGGCATAGGTATGACGGCGCAGCTCCGCGAGGTCGAACAGGTCGCAATAAAATCCCGCCACGGTCTCGACGTCGTTTGCACCCAAAGCAACATGATGAAGTTTCACGGATTCCTCGGCGCTGTACGCATCCCCTTGGTTCATATTATGCTCCCGCCCGTTCAATCAACTTGCCGCGCAGTATGCGCAACTTTCTGAGGAGAGAACGTGGCCCGAGACACAATCGTAGACCGCTTCTTGAAGCAGGGTGAAAAGCACCCAAATCGTCCCGCCATTTGGTACAACGTCGACCGCACGTGGAAAAACTACACGTGGGCTGACTACGTCAACGGCGCGCGCAACTTCGCCGGCGCCCTCCTCAAAGTCGGATTCCAGACAGGCGGCTGCACGGTCATCATGGGGAACAATTCCCCGGAATGGTTGATCGCCGACGTGGGCACCATGGTCGCCGCCGGATCTCCAGCGGGCATCTACCAAACCAGCACCAAGGAGCAGGCGCACTACATCGCCGGGCACTGCGAAGCCACGGTTTGGGTGATCGAAGACCTCGCAATGTTCAATGCCATGGAGCTCCAAGGAAGCTGGGATGCGCTTCCTCACCTCAAGAAAGTCGTCATGATCCGCGAAGCCGACCTTGTCGAGCGTGAGAATGTTGTCGGGTTCCAGGAGTTTCTGGATTCCGGCGCGAACAACCAAGCCGCAGTCGACAAGAGCATCGCCGCCATCGAGCCCGACGCGTTGGCGACGCTGATCTACACCAGCGGCACAACTGGCCCTCCAAAAGGCGTGATGCTGAGCCACGAAAACCTCGCGTTCACGGCCGCTCAAGCCGTCGAGAGGATCATCTCGGTCGAGCCCGACGATTGTGTGGTGTCCTACCTGCCGCTGTCGCATATCGCCGAGCAGATGTTCTCGTTGCATCTCCCCATCACGGGGGGATGTCCGGTCTGGTGCTGCGACGACATGTCCAAAGTCAAAGACACCATGGTCATCGCCCGTCCGACGATCTTTTTGGCCGTGCCCCGCGTTTGGGAAAAGTTCAAATCGGCGCTTGAAGGTCGCTTCCGCGCGGTCACCGGCGCTAAGGCTAAGATCGCCGAGTGGGCGCAAGGCGTGTGTTTGGAGGCCGGACGAATCACGTTCGAAAAGGGGGCCGACGCCATTCCATTTGGCCTTAAACTGCAGTTCGCTGCGGCAGAGAAGTTGTTCGCCTCAAAGCTGCGTGCAGCGCTTGGGCTTGACCGCCTTCGTGTGGCCGTCACCGGCGCTGCGCCCATCAGCAAGGATGTGCTCGAGTTCTTCCTGTCCTGCGGCATTCCTATTCACGAGGTTTACGGTCAATCCGAGGGCAGCGGCCCAGGAAGGTTCTTCGACCACGTCAATGCGGACATCGAACGCATGAACGAAAAAGTCGCACGATACGAGGGCATCAAGAAGTTCGCGCTTTTGCACCGAGACTTCTCGGTCGAGGCCGGCGAGTTGACACCCACACAGAAGATCAAGCGAAAGGTTGTCACCACAAACTACGCCGAGATTATCGAGGGATTCTATGATGGGTTGGATTGAAGCGTATCCAACGCCACGCGCGCGCATCTAACCCGCGCAATTCCAATTCAGATCAAAGGGAGCACGCTATGGCGAATGAAAAATGGAAAGTAGGCGACACCGCACCGGCGTTTTCCGCGGAGTCCGACGACGCAGGTACCGTCTCCAGCGCTGACCTCAAAGGGCAGAAGTACGTGTTGTATTTCTACCCCGCTGACATGACCCCTGGCTGCACGACGCAAGCCTGTGACTTCACCGCGAATCTCGACGCTTTCAAGGCCAAAGGATACCGAGTCATCGGCGTCTCGCCCGACTCGGTCGAGAAACACGCCAAATTTCGCAAGAAGGAAGGTCTGGGATTTACGCTGTTGGCGGACACAGACCACGCCATCGCCGAAGCTTTCGGCGTCTGGCGCGAAAAACAGAACTACGGAAAAACCTACACAGGGATCGTGCGCTCAACGTTCTTTGTGGGCGCCGACGGCAAGTTCGAAGCCATTCACGACAATGTCAAAGCGACCGGGCACGTTGAACGGCTTGTAAAAGGGCTGGCGTAGGCAGACCGCCCATCCGGCGATTATTCGGCCGTGTCCGTGCGCTGACGGAAGAAGATCTTTATCTTAGACCCGTCACGAACGCGCACAATCTTCTTCTCGGACATCTCGCCGCCTTCATACTCCACCTGGATTTCGTGGCGTCCATTCGCGACTTCCACGGTTCCAGGGGTCTTCTCAGCCGTCTTGGCTCCGTCCACGACAATCAGACCCTGTGGCTTGGCATACACCGTGACCTTGCCCGGCTCTTTGCCTTCTTCGGTCTTTGTCTCGGGCTCTTTGTTGGCCGCCGGCTGCGGCGCTGCTTTTGGTGGTGGCGGAGCCGCGCCTCCTTGAAATCCCGTCAGCTCCACGAACAACATCCGAGTTTCGTTGGGCTTGAGATACAAGTTGTAAGCTTTGACCTTCCCCGAATACGTCACGCGCACGTCGTAAGGACCTCCCGCAGGCAGAACGATCCCGTCAGGTTGTCCCGGATCGGTGTATTCAGGGTACGGAATGCCGTTGATGGTCACGTCCGCTTTCTCAAAATTCGTGACGACTTGCAAAACCGCCGGCTTGAGCTTGCGCGGCTTCTTCGCGGACGTGGTCGTCTGGCCAACCTCGGTCTCCAAGGTTTTGTCCTCATCGTCACGCGCGACCTCGACTATCGGTGTCGAGTTCTTTGCGGCGTAAGGGCTAAACGCCTCGGTGTCGCTCGTCGACACCGATGCCGGCGTATTGCGGGCATCAAGCCCCCACTGGATCGCAATCACCGCGCAAAACAGCACGGCGAGGCTCAATCCAAGGGTCAACAAAATGTTCGCAGTGTTACGCATTCAGTCCTTCACGCTTGCCTATGTGTTGGCACAGCACGACCCCGCGGTCAAATCCGGTCCTCGCCAGAACGACCCGAGGACACGCTGGAATTCCCACACCCGCAAAGTGCTTCGCCGCTTGCCAGCACAGGCGCGCCACATGTCACACATCGATCGGCCGTCGACGGGGTCAGGTCGGTCTTTACCGTGATGCGCTCGTCGAACACAAAAAGCTCGCCGGACCAGTCTTTGTCGGCATCTGGAATGCGTTCGAAGTAGTTCAACACGCCGCCGTCCAGCTGATAGACGTCTTCGAACCCATGATCGATCATCCACGCGGTCGCTTTCTCGCAGCGAATCCCCCCCGTGCAGAACATCAAGATCTTCGAATTCTCAAGCTCGCCGCGGTGGGTCTCGAGGTAGTCGACAAATTCGTGAAACGCGGTGGTTCCTGGGTTGATCGCGCCCCGGAACGTCCCAACACGAAACTCAAAGTCGTTGCGTGTGTCGATCACCACGGTGTTGGGCTCGTCGAGGGCCGCACGAAAGTCCTCAGGCGCAAGATGTGGCGCGGTCTTCTCGATGGGGACTTCGCCCGCGCGCAAGGTCACAATCTCGGGTTTGACCTTGACCTGAAGCCGCTTGAACGGAATCACTTCCGTGTAGGACCGCTTGATCTGTGTGCCAGTGAACTCGGGCATGGCGTCAAGGCGCTCGCAAAAAGCAGCGACGGCTTCCTCGGTCCCAGCCAACATCCCGTTGATGCCCTCGTGGGCCAGGATGACCGAGCCGCGAATGCCGTGCGCCTCGCACAGCGATTGCAACTCGTTCGCGTATGCATCGGGATCGCTGACCGCGCTGAATCGATAAAACGCAAGGTTTACAATCATTGCCATCTCAAGCGTTGTGCCGGAAGTGCATGATGTCTCCGTCTTTGACAACGTACTCCTTGCCTTCGAGCCGCATCTTTCCGGCCGCTTTGATGGCCGCTTCGGTCTTGAATTCAACCAGATCGGCCACGGTGAAGACCTCGGCGCGAATGAAGCGTTTCTCGAAGTCGGTGTGAATCACGCCGGCAGCCTGCGGCGCTGTGAAGCCTTTGTGAATCGTCCACGCGCGAATCTCCTTCTCACCTGCTGTAAAATAGCTCTGCAGGCCCAAAAGGTCGTACGTGGCGCGAATCAAGACGTTCAGCGCAGGTTCCTCGATCCCAAGCCCCGCCAACATCTCAAGGCGTTCCGCCTCTTCAAGCTCGGCGAGCTCGGCCTCAATGGTGCTGCAGATGATGACCATCTTGGCGTTGGTATCCTCTGCGTACTGACGCAGGCGTTGGACGTGCGGTGAGTTCCCGTCGAGATCGTCGTCGGCGACGTTGGCGACAAACAACACCGGTTTGATCGTCAGCAAGTGAGCGTCGTGAATCGCTTCACGCTCTTGTGGGTCGAGCTCCACCGCGCGGGCTGGAATTCCTTCGTTGAGCGCAGCCGCGAGCTTCTCTTGAACCGCGAGCTTGGCGATCTCCACCTTGTCGCCGCTCTTGGCCGAACGACGTGTCTTGTCTAAACGCTTCTCGAGCGATTGCAGGTCAGCCAACGCCAATTCAAGGTCGATGGTCTCGACGTCACGGATGGGGTCGATGTTGCCGTCGACGTGGGTGACTTGATCGTTGTCGAAACAACGCACCACATGAAGGATCGCGTCCACTTCTCGAATGTCGGCGAGAAACTTGTTCCCTCGACCTTCGCCCTTGCTCGCGCCGCGAACCAAGCCCGCAATGTCCCAGATGTCCACGGCCGTTGGGATGACTCGCTCGGTCGGAATGTACTTCTGAATGATCTTCAGACGCGGGTCCGGCACGGGCACGACACCTTTGTTGGGGTCGATCGTGCAAAACGGATAGTTCGCCGATTCAGCACCGGCGTTGGTCAACGCGTTGAATGTGGTGGACTTTCCGACGTTGGGGAGGCCAACAATGCCTGCAGACACGCTCATAACACTTCCGATGCTGTAATAGGGCTAGGCCCGGTTCGGGCCGCACGATACGAATTTTGAGCGGACGTGCAAGGGGGCGGGCGTTTTACTTCTTTGCAAACTTCTTCTTGGCGTCCTTCCGGAGCCGGATAACCGTCTCTTTGGCGGACGAACGCACGGCAGGATTGACCAAGAAGTCGGGTACCCACGTGCCCGGATCGAACCAGATACGGTACGAAACGCGCGTCTGAGTGCCGTTGGCGATCGGCGTCAGCACGTACGACCCGGCCGCGACCTTTGCGCGGACCGCGTCGGTTTCTTTGGGGCCATGTTCGTTGGCTTGGATCCAACGCCAACCGTAGGGACCGCCGTTTGGGGTGTCAGGCTGAAACAGATCCAAACGCACCGTGAAGTCGCGGTCGTCGACCCCTGTCGCGCGGACGCGTTGGTACAGGTAGCCCCAGGTTCCGTGGTTTTCGATGGGCCGGAACTCCTTGATGAACGAATAGCTCTTCGCGCGCTCCGGGTCGGTGATGATGGGAAACAATTGATCGGCAGGGTAGGGCAAGACCGTGTCCACACGGACCGCGTCGACGCCGGTCGGGACCGACTCGTTGATGTACATCGTGACGCCGTCATCGTTGTCGTACTTCTCCCACGGACCCTTCTGCCATCCCGTGTAGTTCGGTGCGGCGATCAAGGTGCCCGAGACGACCAACGCAATGAAGAACAGGCCAAGCGACCATTTTCGTGAGGGTGTCATCTGTCTTCCGAAGAGGGTGTCGTTCTTCATTTTCGTGAATCCTGTGCCATCGATCAAGGCGAAGACGGATCGTCCGCCAATTCCGCCTCCCAACGTGCTCTTGTAACCTGCCACGTGTCGGAAAGTCGGCTTAACACCTTTGACGCACCCGCGAGCGAATTATTCTTCGCGGCTTGTTCGATCTCTGCAGCATCCGACGAGATCTCCGCTTCCCCAAACATGGCTGCGGACGACTTGAGGGAGTGCGCGCTCATCCGCAGAGCGCCAACGTTTGACGTTCGAAGGGCCTCTTTCATGGATGCCACGAGCTCATCGGAGGTTTCGATGTGCCGACGCACAAGCGCTTGAAACTCGCGGGTTCGACCGCGATACAGCTCGCGCAACGACTCCACGCCGCTGTCGCCATTCGTCGCCGTAAGCCATCCTCGCTGCTCGCCGGCACGCTCGATCGCAGCGACCAGTGTATCGAACCGAAACGGCTTGGGGACAAAGTCGTTCATCCCGGCCTCAATACACGCGTTGCGTTGATCCTCCGCGACACTCGCCGTTAGCGCGGCAATCCACGGCCCCTGTCCGTCGTGGAGCCCACGAATCTGACGGGTCGCCTCGAGGCCATCCATGTCAGGCATGTGCATGTCCATGAACACAAAATCGACCTTCGTGTTCTTGACGTGATCCACCGCCTCGCGTCCGTTGCTCGCCACGGTCGGCGAATACCCCAACCGCTGCAACATATTCACCACCACCTGCTGGTTGACCGCGTTGTCCTCGACAACAAGCACGTTCAACGGCAGCTGCTTGGATACGCTGGCGCCCTCGTTGGTGTCATGGTCCAAGTCCAGTGCGGTCAGCAGCGCCGTCAGAACATGGCGAAGTCGTAACGGACGATGGATGACGCCATCAAAGCCGCGCACCTCGGCGTCGACGTCGACAAGGCTTGTGCACAGAAGTACGGGCATCGCTGTGCACGCCCGCTGCAAGCGCTGGTAGGCATCTTGCGCGGGCTGCGAGTCCCACACCACCACAAGATCCGGGGGCGAAACATCCAAAATCTCTTCAAGAGCGTCTGTGTCTACCGACGCATCGACATTCATGGCCCACGCATCAGCGACCGCAGCCAACGCACGTCGTGATGGAGAGTCTTCTCCAATGATCAACAGGCTCCGGTCGATCAAAGCGATGGCCTCTTCCAAGTCCATCGTCTGCAACAGGGCAGGGGCCTCGGGAAGCGGGAGCGTCACTGTGAAGGTCGACCCCACCCCCACTTCACTGTGGACCGCCATTCGGCCGCCCATATTCTCGACCAAGCCACGGCTGATCGACAAACCGAGTCCGGTTCCGCCAAACCGCCGCGCCATTGACGAGTCCACCTGCACAAAGCTCTCAAACAGTCGGACCTGATCCTCCGCACTGATGCCGATGCCAGTGTCGACCACATGGATCTCAATGTTTTCGCCGTGCCTCGCCGTTTGCACGATGACCGAGCCGTTTGTGTTCGCCGGCGTGAACTTCACCGCGTTGTTGACGAGGTTTAGCAGCACCTGGCGGATGCGGTGCATGTCACCCACGACGCGGTTGGGAACGTCCTCGTGGGGCAGGTAGGCCAGATCAATCCCCTTTTCAAAGGCGGTGCGACTAAACAACTCCAGGACGTCTTCGATGCAATCACGCAAGGCAAAAGGCGTGCGTTCGACCTGCATCTCTCCAGCTTCGATCTTCGAGAAATCGAGCACGTCGTTGATGACGCTCATCAACGCCTGACCACTCGTGTCGATGGACACCAGCATCTTGCGTTGGTCGGCGGTCAGCGGTGTGTTCAACAGGACACGAGTCATCCCCAAAACACCGTTCAGTGGCGTGCGGACCTCGTGCGACATGTTGGCCAAGAACTCGCCCTTGACCCGCAACGCCGTCAGCGCTTCGTCACGAGCAGCCTGCAGGTCTTCGGCGTGCGCCGCAAGCGCGTCCGCCTTCTCGATCAAGGCGCGCTCGTAGTCTTCCAGCGTATGGATGTAACGGCTGTTTTCGCGACGTGACGCGATCGCGAACAACGAAAGAGCACCCATCATGAAAATCTGACCGAACAACACCTCACTGCCCGCGGCAATGTACTCCGGCGCGATCGGGTAGTAGGTCGTCGACAGGTGAACGAGCGTGAGGCACCCAAGCCCGACGATCGTCCACGCCAATGCACTCCTCGCGCCCGATTGGTACACCGCGATCAGAGGCAAAATCGCCAGGTACCAGCCCGCCATCGCCTGGCCTTGGCCTGAAAACAGCGCGACCAGCACCAATCCAACCAGCGAGACCAGCAAATTCAGGTGCCCCAGCAACGCCTGATGGCGCCCCGTGTCCTGCCGCGCCAAGTACCAAAGGATCCCCGTGGCGGTCATGTTCACGGTGTCAATTCCAGCGTGGAACAGCCGCCCCTTCAGAAGGTGCAAGACGACAAAGATGACCCAACCGTAAAAACACACGGCGATGATGTCGTCGAGTCGCGGCGGCCCCGGCCTTTGGAGGTTTGGTGTGTCGGTCATACAGCAGACATCGATTCAAAAAAAAAAGGGCCCCGAAGGGCCCAGAGTGGACGGCGTAGCCGTTACTCCTTGACCTCAACGTTCACATTACCTGACGTCTCGACGATGTTGAACTCGACACGACGATTCGTGTCGCGTCCCTTGCTCGACTTGTTGTCGGCGATGGGCTTGGTCTCGCCGAAACCAACGGCGCGCAAGCGGTTGGCGTCGATGCCGCGCCCGATGAGGTAGTTGCGGACCGAATCGGCGCGACGCTGCGACAGATCAAGGTTGTAATCGTCCTTGCCGCGGTCGTCGGTGTGTCCTTCGACCTGGATCAAGGTGATTTGTGGGTTCGCCTTCAGGACCGAGCCAACCTGATTGAGGATGCTGAAGCTGCGCTCCTTGATCGTGTCTTTGTTCGTGTCGAAGAAGACCTTCTCGAGGATTTCGATCTTCTCGGCGGTCACGCGAACCTTGCTCTCACCCTTGTCAGGACAGCCGTCCTCGTCGTCCTTGCCATTGATGGTTTCGGGCTCAAGAGGGCACTTGTCGTCCACGTCAAGGATGCCGTCCTTGTCGTTGTCGGGATCAGGGCATCCGTCTTCGTCTTCGAAGCCGTCCTTGTCCTCAGGATCTTTGGGGCACTGGTCGTTGTTGTCGAGCAGGCCGTCGCCGTCGGTGTCGCCCCATGGGCAGCCTGCGTTCTCGGCAGGACCAGCCTCAAGCGGACACTTGTCGTCGACGTCGAGCACGCCGTCTTGATCGTTGTCTGGGTCAGGACATCCGTTCTCGTCTTCGAATGTGTCGTAGTCTTCTGGCTCGTCCGGACATGCGTCGTCGGTGTCCAGAATCTTGTCGTTGTCATTGTCGAAGTCTGGGCATCCGTCCAAATCTTCCCAGCCATCCTTGTCTTCAGGCTCGGTCGGGCACTTGTCGTCTGGATCCATGATTCCGTCGCCGTCGGTGTCGTTCGGACCAACCGGCGACCATGTCAGGGACGCGAATGCGCGGAAGTCTGGCGAACCAACGCTGTTGGTTAGACCAGCGCCGCCGCCAACCTGAGCAAGCAAGTCGGCGGGAAGCTCAAATCGCAGACCGCCCAATGCTTCCATCGGACGTCCTTTCGAGTTCGAGACCACCGCGTTGGGGTTGTTGAAGTCACGTCCGTCGGGCATCGCAACGCTGCCGAAGATGTCGCCGATCAACGAAACCTTGGGTGTCCCCAATGGCACGACGAGGCCACCGCCCCAGCGCAACGAGTTGCCGCTGACAAAGTTACGAGCCACGCGCTCGGGACGAAGCTGGAACGCGACGTTGGTCACGACTTGGAAACCACTCTCGTGTTTCCAATCGACCGCCAAACGCGGCTCTGCGCGCACGCTGCCGTCCGAGTTGAAGCTCTGATCATCTCCGGTAGGAAGATAGACGGGAACGGCCAAGCTGGCACCCACACCTGCAGCCCACGAGCGATCCCAAAGGCGAACCTTGGGAACCACGCGGACGTCGCCAAGGGCGAACGAACTGATTCCGTCGTTGAGGCCGAAGGTCGTCGAAGCGTCGCCCTTTTGGTACAGCGCCACGGGCAAGATGAACCCGATGTCGACCCAGTCGTAAAGACCAATCGCGGCCGAGAGCTCACCCTTGAGCTGGTCGTCCACCAGACGGGCCACCGGCTCGCCGTCGAGCGTGACCTGAATCGGGTCGTCCACAAAATGCAGGAACAGACCAACCGAGGGTGTTAAGTGTCCCAGCACGTCGCCGGTAGACAGGTTCAGCACACTCGTGCGCTGGGAGGGCAACGGCTCAAATTGTTCCACTTGGAACGACGTGCTCGCGTCTTGAGCCACCGCCGCGCTGCTGATGAGGCCAACAACTGCAGCCGTAAACATTGAGGTCTTCAGTTTCATTGCATTCACTCCGTGATCGATCTTATTCAAGGATGGCCCTTCTTACACACACTCTGGTTCAAATTTGCAACCAACTTCATGACTATTTTGCGCAAAATCCACAGTGTGCGTCGTTGTCGCGGTTGAATGACACCCTAAAACCTTCTAAGAAACACCCGTCCCAATCCCCGAGGAACCCGTGACCGTACGCACTCGAATCGCCCCCTCACCCACCGGTGATCCCCACGTGGGGACCGCTTACATCGCCCTGTTCAACTACTGCTTCGCCAAGAAGCACGGTGGGCAATTCTTGCTGCGCATCGAGGACACCGACCAAGTTCGCAGCTCGGAACAATCCGAAAAGCAGATTCTCGACGCCCTTGAGTGGCTCGGTCTGACGTGGGACGAGGGTCCGCGTGTCGACGGTCCCCACGGTCCTTACCGTCAGAGCGAACGCTCGCAGATCTACATCGACCACGCCGCAAAGCTGCTCGAAACCGGTCACGCGTTTCGGTGTTTCTGCACCGCTGATCGCTTGGCCCAGCTGCGCGCACACCAGCGGGAATCGGGCGAGTTCCAAGGATACGACGGCCATTGCATGTCGATTCCCGCCGACGAGGCCGCCCAACGCGCGGCGGCCGGGGAATCACACGTCGTGCGCATGAAAGTCCCCCGCGAGGGCAAATGCGTCGTCAAAGATTACTTCCGGGGCGACATCGAGTTTGATTGGGCGACCGTGGACATGCAGGTCCTGATGAAATCCGATGGACTGCCTACTTACCACCTCGCAAACGTCGTGGATGACCACTTGATGGGAATCACACACGTGATGCGCGGTGAGGAGTGGATCTCGTCGGCACCAAAGCACCTGTTGCTCTACGAGTACTTTGGTTGGGAGGTCCCGCAGTTGATGCACCTTCCGCTGCTCAGAAATCCCGACAAGAGCAAACTCTCCAAGCGCAAGAACCCAACCAGCATCATGTATTACCAGCGCATGGGGTACCTGCCCGAGGCCTTGATCAACTACCTCGGCATGATGGCGTGGACCATGCCCGACGGCGAAGAAAAATTCACACTCGCGCAGATGGTTGAGCACTTTGACATCGACCGTGTCTCCCTTGGCGGTCCAGTCTTTGACACCACCAAGCTTGGTTGGCTCAATGGTCGATACATCCGAGAAGACCACACCGCGGCGCAGCTTGCAGGCCGTTTGCAGGAGTGGACGCTCAACCCCGAGTATGGGTTCCCTATCCTCGAGATGGCGCAAAAGCGCATCGAAACCCTGAGCGACCTCGGCCCGCTGGTGTCTCACTTCTTCTCGGGTGTGGTGCCGGTCGATGCGGATGCCCTCGCCGGTGGCAAAGACCCCAACGACGTCAAACGTGTCCTGCAGCTTGCGCTGTGGCGTCTTGAAGCGCACCGAGATTGGACCACCGAAGCTCTGCATGAAGTCATGAAAGACACCGGCGAGCGACTTGAGATGAAGCTGCGTGACTTTCTCAAGCCGTTCTTCCTCGTGATCTCGGGCAGCGCCGTATCAACACCGCTGTTTGACTCCATGGCCGTGCTTGGTCCCGACATCACCCGTGCCCGAATTCGAGCCGCCGTCGAAACGCTGGGTGGCGTGAGCAAGAAAGAGACGAAGACGCTCGAGAAAGAATACGCCACGTTGTTTGCCCCGGCTCCATCGGAGGAATCGTGAGATTCTTGGTCCTCGTGGCGCTCCTTGGGGGCTGCCAGTCCGTCCCCGACATGGAGGTCAGAAGCATGGCAATGGAATCCGACACCACCCCCGCCGCCATTTTGGCACGCAACGCGGACTGGAAGTCTGCTTACGACGCTGTCGCGCTTGACGCCGCCGCCGTCGCCGAGATCCAGGCAGCGCCCGCCGTTCACGTCGACGTCTACCTTGGGGAGTGGTGCGGCGATAGCCGACGTGAGGTCACCCGGTATTTCAGGCTCGAAGAACAAGGTGTGCCCGTGACGACGACCTATGTGTCGTTGGGACGTGATTTTCGCGGGAAGCACGACCTCGAGGCGGTGCCCACGTTTGTGGTCTCGCGCGATGGTGTCGTCTTGGGCCGCATCATCGAAACGGCCCCCAACAGCCTTGAGGCAGACCTCGCATCGCTGGTGACGGGCCGGGTCACAGGTCGCATTTCAGCAACGCGTTAGAGGCCAACGCAAAAAAAGAGGCAAGCACATGCTTGCCTCTTTTGCGTTGTGGCGTCGCTCAATCAGGGAGCGGGCAAGATTTCATCGGTTTCCGTCGCAGCCGCGTCTACAGCAGCCGACCCGAACAGCAGGTCGATCGGCTCGTTCTTCAACCAGCCGTCCAGCAAGTTGTCGTAAAACGCGTTGTCGCGGAAGTGACGCTGGCCGCCTGGGAACGAAATGCGCGACACGATCCCGTTATCAGTGACCTCGGCGACCAATCGCATCGACGGACCTGCACCAAAGGTGAAGTTGTCGTCCGAGACGTTCGCAGGGTTGGCAACGTTGACCGTCCACTGTCCGCCGGGCGCCGCATAGGTGCCGTTGTTGTACGTTGCGACCACCGCGCTAAGCAGGTCTGCCTTCAGTTCGAGCGTGTGCAACCGGCCCCACAACCACTTCGACGTGTCCGTCGTGTGCGCATTCTTGAGGCGCTGACCGGCTTCGGTGATGGCCGCCAAGATCGTGTCCAGACGTCCCTCTTGCACGTTGGGTGTCAGTACGTTGTCGAAGTAGTCGAACGTCGTCTCTCCAAAGAGCTCGGGGTTCGTCAGCTGAACGTAGGTCGCGCTGTACATGCTTCGCACCGACGCCGACGATCCCATGACGTCGTCCGCAAACAGCTTCTCGGTCAGGGTGTCCAACAAAACGTGGAACACAGTGCAGCCGAGCGCCTCGGAGACCTCGCCCGCATCGGCGCTGACAGCACCCTCTGGGTCGTTGGTCGCCAAGCCCGTTGGACACGTGTAGTTCCAAGCCTGCAGAGCATCGACCACACGCTGCTGGTCGGCGTCCAAGACACCGTCAAACAGCGACAGTTCATTCAACACGACCGGCACGATGCCCTGCCCGGCGAGCACCAACGTGTCGCCTTGAATCGCCACCAAGTCATCGCCGGTCAAGCCCGTCTCGCCACTCGTCAGGAGCTGCAAAATGCGCTCATGGCGGTATCCCTTCGCCGGGAAAATCTGAAGCATGTTGTAACCGTCGTTGGTTGGATCGCCATCGACGAGTGCACCGCTCATGTCTTGGTTTGCCGTCGCGATGAATCCCGCTGGCGGGTTCTCAAGCTGTGGCAGGTCGGCGTAGTCCATGAAACCCTCCCATTCGTAGCCGCCCGTGCCGGGCACAGGCATCCAAGATGGGGTCTCCAGATTCGACCACGGGCGCACCGGAACGCGCGAATACGGGAACCAGCCAATGTTGTTTTGGTCGTCGATCACGACGAAGTTTTGGTTGACCGTGGTTGCGTTCTCGAGCGCAGCCTTGGCTTCTGCCACGGATTTGGCCCGCGCAAGTCCGAAGAACGCGTCGAAGTCCGTATCCGCCTGATGCCCGGTCCAACGCATCGATACCGCGCGATTGTTCGCCGGATCCCACTCGATGATGGGGCCGTGGTGAGGCACGATTCGGATCGTCTCGGTGACGTCCGCGCTGTTTGCAACCTTGTAGGTGTGCTGCACCTCGATGATGTCCACCAACGAACCGTTGAAGTTGACCTTGGTGCCCGTCGGGTCGAGCTCTTCC
>JAWKQR010000006.1:0-233012 GCA_041390025.1 bacterium | reverse complement strand
GAAACAACAGTCAACCTCGTGCTCACGTGATGGCGGCGTATCAAGCCAGCCATGACACGTTCAGCGGACTGTACAAGAAGCTCGCTGAATGACGGATTACTTGACCGAGGTGTTGGCACCGAAGACTTCATCCTCGGTTTGTATCAAACGAATTCGTTTCAATTCGAACTGCTGAGACAGTGGTTGAGCGACAACACGACCCAGAGTTTCTGAAGGCAACGCGATCTAGCGCTTTTTCGTGTTTTTGCGGTTCGAGTGCTTCGGATCCCTGAGGTATTTGGCCCACCTGCCCCAGTATTCAGGGCTTCCGATCGTCAGGTAGATGATCGATGCGAAGGTCCCTGCGACCAGCAGAAGAAAGAAGTTTGCGGGGGCTGCGAACAGCGACCCGACAAACATCCAAAGTAGGCCAATCCAGATCAACGTTTTTAAGGCTTGCATGTTACCCCCCGTGTGGTGTGCAAGCCTGATGGTAGGCACGTCGTTGGCATGTAGCGTGCCGCGCTGAACGTGGCGCGTTCGAACCTGGTGGTCGCAGTTTAGGGGCAGTCGGCGATTTTCAGGTTGGGTCCGAAGTACCGATTGGACCAACCGTTCGCCGTGGTGATGGTCGTGGGCAGGGTGGTCACGCCGTTGGAGTTCGTGGACAGAATTCTGCTCAACGTCAATCGTGCGTCGTAGGCGATGTCTGTGTTTTGAAAACTGAACGCAGCGTTTGGCCCTGTGAGCATCATCACGGCGTAGGTCTGCCCCGCTGTCAGTGCGACCGGCGTGATCGATTCCCAGCGGTAGCCGCCGTCGGCGGTGGAGCTGGCGGTCACGACGGTTTCGGCGATGATGCCGTTGCTGTCGTAGAGCGCGATGGGAGCCGACACCAGACCTGTGAATGGGATCGGCGGATCGAAGGGGTCGTTGGCCGGCACGTCACCGATAAAGTCGAGGACACCGAGCTCGTGGACAGTCACGTCGGCGCTTGGCTGGAACTCGAAGCCGAGGAAGAAGCCTTCGGTGCTTCCTGTCGTCGGTGTTGGTGCGGTGGTTGAACCTGGCGAGAGGGCGCATTCGCAGTTATCGCCGAAAAAGTTCAGAGGGCACGCGCACGTGTAGGATGCTACGGCGTCGGTGCAAACACCCGAGTTCATGCACGGATTGGTGGCACACTCGTCGATGTTGGTCTGACACAAAGCATCCGCGAAGCCGTCCAGACACGTGCACGAGAAGCCATTGATTTCGTCGACGCACGTGCTTCCATTGAGGCATGTGTTGGAGGCACAATCGTCAATATTGTTCGCACACTCAGGCCCATCGAAACCGGCTGGGCATACACACGTGAACGCGTCGATGCCGTCGATGCATGTGCCCCCATTTTGGCAAGGGGAGCCGCTGCAGTCGTCGGTGTTGGTTTGACACTTGGTCCCTTCGAAACCGGCGTCGCAAGTGCAGGTGTAACCATCGGTTGTGCTTTCACAGGTGCCATTGACGCACGGATCGTCGGCGCAGTTGTCAATCGCGGTACCGCAATCGTCACCGGTGAATCCGGCAGCGCACTGGCACAGGTAGTCGCCGTTCGCCAGCGCAAGGCACGTCGCATCATTCTGACATGTGTTTTCAGCGCATGGATCGGGGGTGGTCGTCGCGTTGGAGCCATCGTCGGAAGAACAACCGGCGACCAACACAACCGCAAGAATGGTTGCGTAGATTCGCTTCATGAGGACCTCGTTGTGTGTGGGTGTTGGCGGCGACCCTACTTCACATGAGGTCTACGTCAAGGCAAAGTCTTCGAAGCAGCTGGTCGAATCAAGAGGTCCGCAACCCGCGCCCGCCTTCGCTGATCGCGCCTTTCTGCACGTCGGCGTAGGCCCGAGCGAATCTCCAGCTCGCTACGAAGCAAACTACTGCGCGAGTTTTGGCGGTGCGTAGTTGATCTTCGATGTCGCGAACTTCTTCGGGTTGACGGACTGCTGTTTTTTACCGCCGAAACGCGCTCCGCCCGCCGTGGGCAGGTTCGTGGGTTGGCCTTGGTCGGCTGGGCCGCCCCAGATTCCACGCCGCGGATCTTTGCACTGGATCTTGCCCTTCCATGGGTTGAGCAACACATAGCGGCCCTGGAAACGATTCGTGCCGGACGTCAAAATTTGGGTCTGCGCGAGTTTCGCGTTTTGGTCGGGTGTGCCCATACCACCGACGAGCGGCACGGCCTTCTGGAAGAAGATATCGGGGTTTTCGTCGTTTGATTTGAAGCGGCCGTGAAGGCGAGTCAGGACCAGCTTCTTGGGTTGTTCGACCGGTGTTTCTGAGGATTTGGGTCCAGGTTTCGTCGGCGATGCCTGGGCATTCGACCCTAGCCCGAAGACGTCGAGACCAAGCGAGACCAGCCACTCGGGCTTAAAGAACTGAACGGGGCTGGTGCATGGATCACACTTGATGCCTTGCGTGACTTGGCCTCGCTGTACGTTGCCGATTTCCCAGACATATTCGGTGATGATCGCGTCTTCGTTTGCTTTGCGAGCCTTTTGATAAAGACCCTCATAGAAGCCTGCGAATTGGTCGCGGACGGTGTTCTTGACGACAATGTTCGTTGGAATTGGAGCGTGAGGGTAGTTCGCAGGAACATAGCGATCCTCGCCGAGGACAAAAACGATGATGTCCTGTTCGCCATCCGCGTTAATCATGCCCAGACGAATCGGCAGCGAGAAATCATCGCTCGTGAAATTGAATCGCAGCGGTGACAAAACCGCGATCTTGCCTGCAAACCTGGCCCTTTTGGGGTCGACTTTGGCGACGAAGAAGTACTTGCCGGACGCGATGTACGGCGCCAGGTAGGGGGCAGCGCCAGCCGGGATGTTGTACTTTTGGTCAACGAGCCATGTTTCCAACGCGGACGCGTCGTTCGAATTTAGAATGACGATGTCGTATTCGCCGACCGCGAATTGAGCCTCGACCTTTACGTACGGCTTTGAGCTCAACTGTTGATCTTGGAAAGCGCTCGTGTCGGACAAATAGTTTATGTTGCCAGACGGAATGGACTTTTGAGTGCGCGGGACGGGGCACGGGTTTTGTTCCCAGTACTCGGCCATACGAGGGCTTGAGAACTGGTCAAGTGCGTCGAACACCCCGGGGTCGAGGGTCTTGACGTCCTCTTTTGCCAAGATTTGTGGGACCGGGATGACCATCGCGAACTCCTCGGGTGGGCCCTGATAGTCGGGTTGCAACGACATGACGGTCGTTGTTTCGTGGCGCATCAGGGCGACCCGAGTCGCGTTGTTGACGAGCTTCGTATCGCCCGGTGCCACGAAGAAACCACAGAACGCCCAGGTCGTGGACGGCAGCGTCACGAGAAAGAGCAGGGTACAGAGGGTTAGCCGTTTCACGTGGATACTCCGAGGATATTCGCCCACAAGGTTGTTGGATGTCCAACAGGTTAACAGGCGGGATCCAAACGCGCCATGCGTGGCTCAAGGACATCTGCGCACCCGAAAAACAATTTTTGGGAGACCCTTTGGCAGAATCGTGCGTTTATGATGGAAACCAACGCACAGCTTTCGCGGTCGTGTGGGTGTTTGTTGAACACCTCGTCGCCAAGGGATCAGATGAAATTTGCACGCGTTATTTGCCTTGGATTGCTCGTTTCAGCGGGCTGCCAAAAACCAAACATGGAGCAACCCATGGCCGTGAGCACGACCGAAACGACGGCACCCTCCGTAGTGGTGGCTGTGCCAGAACCCGCCAAGCCCGGGCCACCCGCCACCTACATCGAGGCTGAGTCTGATGCCGCGAAGCTTGCGCAGCGTGTGATTGAGTTGGATTTCAGTATGCCTCGCGACCCGGAAGGGGTGATGGCAATCCTAGGCGTGAAGATGCCGACTTTGCCTTACGGCTACCAATCGTCGCGGGTCGAGACCGAGGTCGACACGGCGGATGGCAAGATCACTGTGACAGCGGTGATGCAACAGGGAACGTGGGAGCAACCCAAGGGCAATTCTGCGCCACGTTTTGAGCCGGCCGTGGTCGAGGCCATCGAACTGAGGGGGCCCAATGGCTTGCAGCTTGAACTGCCAAAGGATGCCGAGCCGATGTCGTTCGATGCGACCGGTGTCCGGGAGTTCATGGTGTGGGGCAAGTACGGGTATTTTGAGCAGGGTACTGCCGACCACGGTTGGATGGTCGCCAGATACAACAACAAACGCGGACCCTTCCATCGCTCGGCGGCCGAAATCACGGCATTGGAAGATGCGTTGATCCGCATGACGAGTGCATTGGAAGCCGGTGAAACCGACTTACAGGGTCTTGCTGCCCGGGAGTTCTCGAAACAAAATGTGTCCGCCGAGAATACTTATCATTTCGGCGCAGGCTCCATAACGGTGGAGCCATCCGACGATCTTTCAGGTCGGCTGGGTTGGACCCACTCAGTTGAAGCGGTTTACAAGCTCGACGTCGCGATGATTACCATAAGCTTCGCACATGATGCGGGGCAGATGGTCAACCGCATCGAGCTCGATGGCCTCACTGTCTATCCCGGGGGTTATTATATTCGTCAGCCCGACAGCCGTGAGGCCGATAGTTCGGCGCCAGAGGCGTTTCTCGTCGTTGTCGGTGGGCGCCATGCCAGGCCAGAAACGCAGCGGAATGGTCAGTCGTATTCAGCGCTGATCTTCGCTCGCCGGCCCGCTATGCATCGAAGACACAAGATATGATCTTGATCACATGGAATCACGCAAATCCATGTATCGTGACGATGCGACGGGTTGAGGTTCTCGGTGTTTGGTACACATCTCGCTTCGTCACATCGTTGCATCTCTGACTAAAAGAGCCGCTTTCGGGCGGCTCTTTTAGTCGAGGTCGTAGCCTGCCCAATCATGTGCGATCCGAACCAATCGAATCCTATCGCCAACCCACATCAACGTATCCCACCACCGAACTCATCGAATCGATACTTAATCTGCATACCTGCGGCGTCTTGACCTCAAAAAGGGTCGCTCCACGTGCGAGGTCTGTCAGGCTATCGCCTGCACGTTGAGCCTCCTCGAAGCCCTTAAGGCGCACCTCAAGTATCTCGCTGAGACTCAGGTCGTCGATGTAAATACGGAAGGTATCGAGGTCGATTTCGGCGTCGTGTAAATCCGGGAGAGGTTTTATCATTTTCGTTGAATCTCTGGCATCACAAGGATGGCGTCTCAAGGCGATGGGCACACATGGTGGCAGATGCCACAGCCTGTACATAGGTGCGGTTGAATACGTGGCCGGCCTTGGTCCATCGCAATCGCGCCGGAGACAGGGCAACGCTCCGAGCAGACGCTACAAAAGCTGCCTTGGTAGGCAAGACAATCCGAGGTCTTTATCTGCAATTTATGAAAGGGCCCACGCTCGTTGTCGAGCCTCAGCGCCTTAGGCTGGCAAGCCGAGATGCAGGGCGTGTCACTGCACATGCGACAGGGTGACTGCAGTGGGTTCAACATTGGCGTGCCCGCCGCTTCACGCAAACGCTCCGGTGCAAGGACAATAGCCATATGTGGACAGGCCGTAATGCATTGACCACAACGTGTACACGCTGACAAAAACGCGCGTTCTGGCAACGCGCCGGGTGGTCGCAACACGGGAATGATGGAGCCTCAAACCTTGTGTCCTGACCCCTTCAAGTCGTGCCAGCATTCCACCGAGGTCAAACGGAGCGGGCTCCACATCGGGGGGTGTTTCCTGTCTTTGGGTGAAACGGCACCACGGAGTTTGTTAAAAACCCTCGCCGACTCAGGCTGTCCTCAGAAGACAAGTTGCCGCCCAAACGCTCGGGTCGTTGGTCGAACTCGACGACACGCCATGGCATTGCAGACAATTCTGACGTTCGGTGCGTTTGCTCAGCCCAGCTGGGCCAAAACGCACCGTGGCAACTGGCACAATTCTCACGCATCAGTGTCGTATGAGGTGTTTGGGGTGGTGCGTCGTCCCAAACACGGTCGCCATCACCTAACAAATGAAATCCTCGAAAGCTTGAGTCCAGAGGGAGGGTCCTCGATTGGTCTCAGCAAATGGCCGACGAGCGTCGCGTTCGACATGACATTGGGTGCAATTGGTGTAGCGCTCGTGGCTGATCTTGGGGCCACGACTCCAGTAATGTTTGCCTTGAACCGTGGCACGACAGACAACCAGGTGCTCCACTTGATCCATGGGATGGGGAACAGTGGGTGGCGCGCCTTCGTATGCACGACCACTCTGTCGCGCCTCACGTGCTTGTGCACGAAGGGCCGGATCGGTCGCGTCCCCGAGAGCTTCTGGTGAGATGGCCAGTGTGGAGAAACTCGCCGCGAAATGGGAGTTGACGTGACGTGGCGTCGTCATCCGCTCTTGGTAGGACAATACGACGGGGGCATCACCGTTTTGAGGAGGTGGCACGTAGGAGTAACCACGGCCCTCGTAGGTATCTTCTGTCCCAACAAAAAACCCAACAAAAGCCACAGCCGTCATCACCAAAGCCCCCACACTTAGTGCGCGTTGTGTTGTGTACGCGTCAAGGTGTTTCATGTCGCCTTCCTCAGAACACGAACCGCACACTTCTTGTACGGTTGTTTGGACCACGGATCGTGGGCGTCCAAAGTGACCTCGTTGATCAACAGACGCTCATCAAAGAACGGCACAAACAAACTCCCTTGTGGGGCTTTCCACGGCCATCGATCCAAAACCGGTATCTCAAGGCGTCCGCGCCGTGACTCGACGATGACGGTCTCACCATCCTGCACCCCTAACCGTCGTGCATCTTCTCGGTGCATTTCGATATAGGCTTGTGGCATCGCACGTCGCAGTGGGCCAACGCGCATGGTCATGGTTCCCGAGTGCCAATGCTCCAAGACACGTCCCGTACACAACCAGAAGGGATAGGTCTCGTCGGGCGATTCTGGTGGTGGGTTGTAAGGGGAGAACCAGATCAGTGCCCGATCGTCTTTGGTGACCGAGTGGTAGAACTGAATCCCAGCCCCTTTCTTAACAAAGGGGTCGTCGTGCTCGGCAAATCGAAACTGAGTCTCGCGCCACGACCCATCGGGCTGCTCGACCACGGGCCATCGCAATCCGCGGGCTTTGACGTACTCGTTGTACGGTGCAAGGTTCTTGTGTTTGTAGGTAGTGAACTTCCGGTACTCTTCAAACAGCTGTTGGTCGACATTGACCCTGTAGAAGTTTTCCCACTTCCATGCTGGGACCTCACCACCTTTTTCGTCCTTGATGGCGAACAGGAATCTCCCGTCTTTATCCTTCATTCCGGGGTGTCCCAATTCGAACAAACGCCTTGCAACAGCAAGGGTTTGCCACACGTCGTCGCGAGCCTGACCAGGAGGCTCGACCATCTTGAACCATTGTTGCGTGCGGCGCTCGGAGTTACCCACCATCCCGTTCTTTTCTACCCACATCGCCGAGGGCAAGATCAAGTCAGCGTGACGTGTGGTCGCGGTGGGATACACATCGGACACAATCAAAAACTTGTCCGAGAGTTTCCGGGACGGATGGAACAGCTTGGCGAGGTTGGGCAGTGTTTGGCCAGGGTTGGTAACCTGAACCCATAGTGTGGAAATGTCGCCGTTTTGTTCGGTCGGCGTCGAGAATTTTTCCCACATCAAGACAGTATGGTAGCCGGGCTTCGCATTGATTCGACCTTCGGGAATGTTCCACAACCCTTCAGCATCTTTGCGGTGGGCCTCGTTGGCAACGACACGTCCACCGGGCAACGCATGAGCGAGTGTGCCTACCTCACGCACAGTGCCGCAGGCAGAGGGTTGGCCGGTCAAGGATGTGGGGGCGTTGCCCGGGGTGCCAAACTTCCCGCTCAAAAGATGGACCCCATGCACCAAGCGATTGATCGCGGTACCTTGTGTGTGTTGGTTCATGCCCATACACCACAAGCTCGTCACCTTCTGGTTGGGGTTTGAAAACACCTCACCAAGCATGCGGATATCGGACGCGGCGACGCCAGAGATTTGTTCAACGTATTCAGGTGTGTACTGCGCCACTCGCTTCTTATACTCCTCAAACGAGATCGCCTCGCCGTTCATCGAGGGCGGATCAGACTCCCCGCGGAAGTTGCAGTACTTCTCGACAAACGTCTTGTCATACGTGCCCTTTTGGATCAGTAGATGGGCGATGCCGTTGGCGATGGCGGTATCGGTATGTGGTTTAAACTCAAGATAATGTTGCGCGTGATCGGTTGTTCGGGTGCGGCGTGTGCCAATGTCGATCAATGTGATCTTTTCCCCGCGTGCACGTCGGTCGATAAGCCGCGAGAACAAAATGGGGTGCATTTCTGCAGGGTTGTTGCCCCAGCAGATCACAACGTCCGCCTTATCTACATCGGTAAATGTCCCGGCAGGCTCGTCCACACCATACGTACTTAAGAAGCCTGTCACGGCAGACGCCATACACAGACGCGCGTTAGGGTCGATATGATTGTTCGACAATCCACCCTTCATGAACTTCTGGGCGATATAGCCCTCCGGAATAGTCCACTGACCGCTGCCGTAGAACGCAAATTTTTCGGGGGCCGCCATGATGCGTTGTGCAATGATATCGATGGCTTTTTCCCAGGAGATCGGGACATGCCCGTCCCCTTGACGCAACATGGGTGTTGTCAGTCGATCACGACCATAGAGAATCAAGCCAACATGGTAGCCTTTGACACAGCACAAGCCCTTGTTGACTTCTGCCTTATCATCCCCGGCAATGCTGACCACACGGCCACCTTTGACCCCCACTTGAACATGGCATCCCGTCCCACAAAAACGGCACGGTGCCTTGTTCCAAGTGATGTCATCAGGTCCCACTCTGTCGGGTTTGCGTTCCGGTACCTCACCGTACGCCAAACGTGAGGCCGCTGAGACTGCAACACTCATTGCTCCGAGTTTCGTAAAAGCACGACGTCCGATCTTCATCCATCACTCCTGTCAGACTCAGCAAGCAGGTCCAGTTCCCACTCTACTTCGGGGCGAATTCGGCGCTCACGCGTCGACTCATTGATCTCTTCCAAATCCGAGAAATCCACCATCACCACGTCCACGAACACCACACCACGCATGGCCATCAGTTCTCGAACGTGTGCTTCTCCTTGGGACAGGGACTCCGACTCACACACCACAGGGACATGCACGCGGCCCACGATCTCACCAACCGTTAGATAGGTGGTGCTCTCCATCTGTGAGAGTGCTGCCATACGCTCTGAGAGCTCATCATGGAGGGTTACAACGAGGGAACTGACGGGCATGTATGTACTCCTTTTTCCAGTAGGGCCAAACCACTTCAAAAGGCGTTCCACCCAAATCCACAAAGGACAGGAGTTCCTAACCCTTTATTGAGCTTCAGGAAAATCCCCCCCAACCAACAAGGGACAAACATGTAACAGGTGTAAAATTTACGCGGAAGCGACAGCGGCGAAAAAAACGCGCGGGCTTGTGAAGAGCAGAACCCACGAGGCAAAGAAATTTTCGTGCTTTTTAAACACCTTGGATCAACTTCAACAAATGTCGATTGAACGGCACAACGCTTGCTGAACCCTGCACCGCACCGAGCACATTGCATTTGGCTCAGCATCTAGAAACTCGACCTGTCGGACCTCAAATGTTCACCCGCGTTTTTTGCACACTGATATGCCTCTTTGGGATATCGAGCTGCCAGAAGGACACATTCTCAACGGCAGAGGATGTCCCTACTCCGGCTCCGAAGTTCGCAACAACAGTTGTGCTCCCTTCAGCGTTTGGACAGGTAAATACTGAACAAAAAGACATAAGGGGCCAGACCATTGGTGTGGCGTGTTCAACCTGCCACGAGATGGGACTGGGAGGAGACGTACCTGCCCGAAAGGCTCATGAGCTTCAAGGCTTTCACAAAGATATGGTCTTCTCCCACGGGACTCTTGATTGTCAAAGCTGTCACCACCCCGAAGACCGCGATCGTTTGAGGCTCGCTAACGGAGAGTCGCTTGCATTAGCCGATACCCTGCAACTGTGTGGTCAGTGCCATGGCGCTAAACTCCGTGATTTTAACGACGGCGCACACGGTGGCATGAACGGTTATTGGGACTTGAGCAAAGGTCCAAGAACTCGGATGAGCTGTATGCATTGCCATGACGTCCACGCGCCGGCCTTCCCGCAGGGTATGCCTGTGTTTCCGCCCAAAGACCGTTTTCTGACCAACGAGCCACAGCATGACTGAAAAGCCCAACACAGTGGGCGGCGTCACCCGACGTGATGCCATGAAAGTGTTCGGCGCCACCCTCGGCGCCGCCGCCTTTGCGCGTGCACTTGCGCCCCTTCAGGAATGGGACGCCTCGTCCGATTTCGATAGCTTTGTGCAAAAGCACTACAAAGAGCTCACGCCATCAGACATGGAACGTGTCCTTGAGCGCCTGACACACTCGACCAAAGAGGAGTATGGCGCTGACGTCACCATAAAGGACGTCAAGCCGCTTGATGGTGTGCAGTACGGTTATGCCCTCAATCTTAGTATTTGCATCGGGTGTCGCAAATGCGCGGAGGCATGCCACAAAGAGAACAATCACGATCGCACGACCAATAACTCGTACATTCGTGTCCTCGAGATGGAGCAGGGCAGCATTGACCTTGAGCGTGGAAACTCCACATACGAACATCCCGTGCCGCAGCCGAATCGATACTACATGCCAGTGCAGTGCCAGCAGTGCGACAATCCGCCCTGTGTACATGTGTGCCCCGTGCAGGCGACCTGGAAAGAGAAGGACGGCATCGTCGTGGTCGACTACAACTGGTGTATTGGATGCCGCTACTGCGAAGCAGCATGCCCCTACCACGCTCGTCGTTTCAATTGGGCCAAGCCTGAGATACCGGCGGAAGAAATCAACCCCGTTCAGGCCTACCTTTCCAATCGCATTCGTCCGCAAGGCGTCGTTGAAAAGTGCCATTTCTGTCTGCATCGAACCCGTGAAGGTCGACTGCCCGCGTGCCTCGAAGCCTGCCCAACAGGTGCACGCGTCTTTGGGAATCTGCTCGACCCAAATTCAGAAATCCGCAAGGTTCTGGCGACCAAACGTGTGTTTGTGCTTAAAGAAGAGCTCGGAACACGGCCTCGTTTCTTCTACTTCTTTGATAAGTGAAACTCATGGAACAGCCGCGTCACACACTTACTTATCCTCAGTTTTTGCTCCATGCCCTGCGTTCGGCGACTGACGGTAGTCGCTATTTCTATGCGTGGATGACCCTCTTGACGGCACTGGCATTGGTGGGTGCAAACGCTTGGGCCCATCAGGTCACGAGCGGCATGGCGTTGACGGGGATGACAGACCAAGTTTCATGGGGTCTGTACATCTCGAATTTCACGTTCCTCGTTGGTCTTGCCGCCGGGGCTGTGATGATGGTCATCCCGGCCTACCTGTATGACGATCACGAAATGCACGACGTCGTGATTCTGGGTGAGTTGCTGGCAGTTGCTGCGTTGATCATGTGCTTGTTGTTTGTGGTTGCCGATCTGGGCAGGCCTGACCGTTTTTGGCACCTCATTCCCGGACTCGGACGCTTCAATTGGCCGGTCTCGATGTTGACCTGGGACGTCATCGTCCTCAATGGGTACCTGCTCATCAATGCCCACGTTGCGGGTTACCTGCTCTACACGCGGTTCATCGGCAAGAAGCCAAACCCGAAGTGGTACCTGCCGTTTGTCTTTTTATCCATCGCCTGGGCAGTTTCGATTCATACCGTCACTGCGTTTCTTTACAGCGGGCTTGGCGGACGGCCGTTCTGGAATACGGCGATCTTGGCGCCGCGGTTTTTGGCGTCTGCATTCGTCTCAGGCCCGGCTTTTGTGATTGTGTCACTTCAGATCATCCGAAAACTATCGAAGTTTCAGTTTGGTGACGGACCCATTCTAACACTCCTTAAAATCATGCGTGTCACCGTCCTCCTCAATCTATTCATGCTCGCCGCCGAAGTGTTTACGGAGTTCTACACAGGGGGCTCCCACGTGTCGTCTGCGCAGTATTTGTACTTTGGTCTGCACGGCAAGCACGGGTTGGTTCCTTGATTTGGACAGCGATTTTCCTAAACGCATCTGCTGCGATTATGTTGTTAACCCCCAAAGCCAAGACGAGCGTTGTGTGGCTAAACACCGCATGTGTAATGACGTTTGTCGGCGTCTGGATTGAAAAAGGTATGGGACTTATCATCCCTGGATTCATTCCAAGCACGCTCCACGAAATCGTCGAATACGCGCCCACCTTGCTCGAGTGGAAAGTCATGGTCGGCATCTGGGCCGTCGGGCTGCTGCTCTACACCATCTTCCTCAAAGCAGCGATTCCCATCCTGACCAACCGCGCCCACGCCCAGGACTGATTTTTTTCCAAAACATGTCACCTCGATCCGTCGCAAGTCTGATTATAGCAGCTCTTGCGGTCGCGAAGATGATCAAGCTCAACATGAACGCCAACCCCAACTTGAGCCCGCCCACACAGCCCGACATCTGGACGGCGCAGCTGTCTGGGTGATCGTCATCGTCGAGGTCGTCACCGTTGCCGTGTTTTTGGCGCGTTTGCCTGGTCGCGCGACCATCCTCGTCGTTCAAATGAACGATTGCTGACTTAATCGGACAGCGCCCCAAAACGCTTCAACCGCGCCAACGCCATCTGCCGTGCTGCTTCCAACTGCACCACCTCAGCCGCAGCCCGCGTAACGTCCAGCTCGGCCGTCAACACATCGGTGGCCGTCGCACGCCCTTCCTCAAAGCGTTGCTGAATCACCTCAAACGTCTGCCGCGCCGCGGTCACACTCTCGGCGGCCGCCACGATCTCGCGGTCTGCGTTCTCAAGCTCTATCGCCGTCTGCTCCACCGCAAACTCAGTCATCTGCTGCAGATGCTCCACCTCATGCTCCGCCGCACGCGCCCGCGCCTGCGCCACACGGCGTTCGCCGAGGTTGACCCCGAAATCCCACACCACCCAGCTCATCACCACACTCACGTCCCACGAATCGTTGAACTCTGCGCTTGCCGGAAAATACCGTTCGTTGGGATTGGCCAACGTGTACCCGCCCTGCAACACCACCTGCGGCCACAACCCGCGCGACGCCGCATCCACCTGCGTCTGCGCAAGCCCGGCCTTCATCCGCGCCAACTTCAACTCGCCGCGCTCGACCAGCGCTTGCTCAAACGACACCTCAGTTCCGGGTGAAACACCGGCAAACGCCTCGATCAACACCAGCTCCTGGCTTGTCGAAACCCCTGTCAACACCTTGAGCCGCAGTTTCAACAGTTCAAACTGACCACGAGCTTTCTCGCGCTGTGCACGCGCCGTCGCCACCCGCGACACCACCTGACTGACATCGGCACGGTGCGCGCGCCCGGCTTCCATCAACGCTGTGATGCGGGCCTCCATTGCCTCTAGCGCCGCCACCGAAGCCTCGGCCACGGCCAAAAGCTCCCTGCAGCAAGCGCCCGGTAGTAGGTTTCGCGCACCTCCAACACAACGTCTTTCGACGCCAGCTCCCGACGCTCCAAAGCGGGCATGGCCCTGCTCAGCGGCTGCCTGCGCCGACGACAGACCAAAGCCGGTAAAGATCGGCTGGCTCGCACTCACCTCAACCGATACACATCCGTGATCATCTCCCAAGCTGCATCGTGGTCGGCTCCTGCCCTGGCAACGCCATCGGCAACGTCAAATTCCCAGGCTCCACCTCACTCAAACGCGTGTACGCCGCCTGAACCTCCAACTTTGGCAGCCGCCGCGCCAACGCCTGGTCGGCGCTCTCTTCCATCGCCACGACTTCTTCGGACTGCGCCTGCAAACTATGGCTCGTCCGAACCGCCAATCGCTCGGCCTCGGCCAGACTCATCGCAACCTCGGGCTCGGCCGCCCACAGGTTCATCGGCAACACCAAAAGCACCAACGCCACCATGGCCGACCGCCCAAACAACCGCCCCACCTTCACAGAAACATCGTCCAACACGTCGTAGAGCACCGGGATCATCACCAACGTCAAAAACGTCGCCGTGATCATCCCACCCAGCACGGCCAGCGCCAGCGGCGAAAACCGCTCCGCCCCAAGCGCCCACTCCGCCGCCAGCGGCACCATGCCCACGATCGTCGACAACGACGTCATCATGATCGGCCGAAAACGAATCGCCACCGAATCCATCAACGCCTGCCGACGTGGAGTCCCCGTGTCGCGGGCCTGCCGGATGAACTCGATCAGAATGATGGCGTTGTTGACCACGATCCCCACCAACAAAATCAACCCCACCATCACCGGCATCGAGATCGGTTTGCCGCCAAGCTTCAACGCCAACCCCACCCCGATCAGACTCAACGGCACCGACATCATGATCGTCACTGGGTGCAACCACGACTTCAGCTGCGCCACCAAAAGCAGGTAAACCGCCACCACCGCGATCCCGAGCGCCCACAGCAGACTGCCTCGGGCCTCGGCCAGGTCGTTGCTCTCCCCAGCGACTTCCAGCGTGTACCCGCGCGGCAACTCAAGTTTGGCCATCCGCGCCTTGACCACATTCAGGGTCATGCTCAGCGGAATGTCCCCGGCAAACGCCGAAACCTCGATGTTTGGCACGTACGCCTCACGCGTGACCACCGACGGTCCTACCACCGGCGTCACCGTCGCCACCGCGCGCATCGGCACCGTCGTCGGCCCCGTCGCCGACTTCGCCACCACCGGATAATCCAACAGGTCCGAAGCCTCCATCTCGATCGCACGCGCGTACCGAACACGAATCGGCGTCGATTCCCCAAACACTCCACGCAGGCTTCCCGCCTCCACCCCATCGGAGCCCATGATCAGCTGCCGGGCCACCAGCGCCGGGCTCAACCCAAGTTCTGCCGCCCTCAACGTGTCGACGTCGACCTGCATACGCTCCTGGTCGATTTCCCAATTCCGCACCGGCTGAACCACGTCCGGCACTTCGCCGAGCGCGACCAGAACCTCGTCGCCCAAACGGTCCAAAATCAACGGGTCCACCCCCGACACCCGCACCAAAATCGGGGCCGAGGTCGTGGCCTTGGCCGAGTTCCCGAGCTCTCGCACCGTAAACGACTCGATCCCCGGCACCCTCGCCACCGCCTTACGCACCCGACCTTCAATCGTCCAGATCGTGTCCTCGCGTTCCGTGCGCGGTGTCAGGGTCGCCGTGATAAATCCCTGGGTGGGGCCCTGAGCCCCCGACGTCGCGCTGATCTTCATGCCCTGCTCAAACCCCGCCTGGCTCTGCACTTTGACGATCTCAGGCTCGCCAGCCAGGATCTCTTCGATCGCGGCCACGGCGGCCGTTGTCGCCTCCACAGACGAGCCCGGCGCGGTCTGGAACGACACAAAGAAGCTGCCACCGTCCATCTTGGGCAACACTTCCATGCCGCGGGTCGCCATCAAGCCCCCACCCGCCACCAACATCAAAAACCCCACCCCCATTGTTACCCACCGAAACTGCAACGCCCCGCTCAACAGCGCGCCATAGGCCGCCTGAACGCCATCCATCACTCGGTTAAACGGCATCGCCACCCGCATCGCCACCGCGTCCAGCCGACTCGCGCCGGTGTACAACGACAACACCGGCACCAAAACCAACGCCACCACCACCGAGCTCAAGAACGCATACAACAGCGTCAGCGCCAAAGGCCCGAACGTCTTGCCGATAAAGCCGCTCAAAAACAAAAGCGGTACAAGCACAGCCATCGTGGTGGCTGCACCGGCCAACACCGCCATAAACACCTCGTCCGTCCCTTCCACGGCCGCCTGCTCAGGCGATAGGCCCTCGTCCATCTTCCGGATGATGTTTTCCAACACCACCACCGAGGCGTCCACGACCATGCCCACCGCCAGAATCACCGCGGTCAGGGTCACCATGTTGAACTCTGTGCCCGACACCTTCATCAACGCAAACGTCATCCCGTACGAAAGCGGCATCGACACCACCGCCACAAATGACGCCTTGACCCGCCCGATGAACAAGAAAATCAGCAACGACGCCAACAACAACGCCTGCCACACGTTCGACAATAGGTTCGAAATCGACCGTTCCGTAAACGTTGCGCTCTCCTCGCCGATCAAAAACTCCAGGTCCGGATAATCCCGACGCAACCGCTCCACCTCGGCCAACACACCGTTGACCACAGCCACCGTGTTGGCGTCCTCGGCCCGAAACACCTGCATCGCGATCGCCCGCTTGCCGTCGATGCCAAACGTCGCATCTGACTCCAACGCCCCATCCGAAATCGTCGCGATGTCTCCCAGACGCAACGGCACCCCGTCACTCGTCGGCAACACCATCGCCGAAAGCGCCTCAAGCCGCGTCGCCTCGGCCTCGATGCGAAACGTCGTGCGCGTCGTCTCTGTGCGGTAACTACCTGCCGGCGACGAAACATTCTGCCCGGCAATCGCCTCCACCACCCGCGCCAGCGGGACCGCAAACGCACGTGCCTTGGCCAAGTCCACCTCGACCAGCACCGAACGCTGCGCCCCACCAAACACGTCCACCCCGGCCACACCCGAGATCCGTTGAAGCCGCGGCACCAACACGTCCTCAGCCGCTTCGCGCGCCAGAGTCATCGGCGCTGAACGCACACCCACCGTGATGATCGGCCGGTCGCTCGTCGAAAACTTCAGCACCTGCGGCTCACGAATATCGCCCGGCAAATCCCCCCGAATCCGGGCCAACGCGTTCTGAGCGTCGACAGCCGCCAGATTCACATCTTCAGTGTAATTAAACTCCACCGTCACCAGACTCAGATTGTCCTGCGACGACGACTTGACCTTGTTGACCCCCTCCAACCGCGCAAACTCCTCCTCAAGAGGGCGGCTAAGGTTTTGCGCCACATCCTCGGCCGACGCCCCCGGATACATCGTCACGACGTTGATCAACGGAGGCGCCGTATCCGGAAACAACTGCATCGGCAGGGTCAGGTAGGCCAACACCCCAAAAATCGCGGCGGCCAGCGTCAACGCCCCAACCGCATACCGATTGTCCACAACGGTCTGTGCGAAACTCATGGGACCTCCACCGCGTACACATGCTGTCCATCCACCAGACCGTCCGCGTTGCTCACCACGACTTTCTGGTCCGGCTTCAACCCGGTCTTGACCGCCACCCAGCCCTTCTGGTTCAGGCCCCGCGTCACTTCCACACGACGTGCTACGCCCGACTCGACCACAAACACGGCGTTGTCTACCCCGCGGGCAAAGGCCGACTCCGGCAACGCCGTGTCCGTCGACTCCTCGGCCAACACAAAATCCACCCCCACCGAAATCCCCTCGGGAATTCCCGCCATGGCCTCTGGCAACGCCAGCTCCACACGTGTCGACCGCGACGGCCCGAGCGCACGCGGCGCCACCGAGATAACCGTCGTCCTGACCACAAGCTCACCAACACGAAGCTCAGCTTGGCTGCCCGCCTTGATCCCACGCAGAAGGTCGGGTTCCGAAACCTGCACACTCACCAATCGAGGCCCGGCTCCTAGAACCCCGAGAATCTGTCCCGACCCGACATACTCGCCGGACTCCACCATCCACTCTAGGAGACGCCCATCCGACGGGGCCTTCTCAACAGTGCGCCCAAGCACCACCCGCGCCTCGGCCCGACGCGCTTTAGCCGCGCTCACCGCGTCCGTCGCCGACGCGCAATTCTTGCGCGTGGTCTCGGCCCGAATCGTCTCGATCGTCCCCGTCTGCGACAAACGCTCGTCTTTCTCAAGCTCCCCGCACACAAACGCACGCTCCACCTCGGCCCGCCGAATCTCGGCCTCCACCTGGTCAAGCCGCGCCTTGACCTCCGGTGCCACGATTCGGGTCAAGGTCGCGCCCGCCGTCACATCCGTCCCTTCCGCCGCGATCAGCTCGTCGACCACCCCCGGAATCTGAGACCGCACCTTGATCGGACGCTCAAAACCAACCGTCCCGACATAGGCCACCGCTGAGCGCAGCACCCGCGAGCTCGGGGCCGACACACGTGCCGCCACCTGCTCTTCCACCGCCGCACCGGCAGCCGCCGAGTCCGCTTTCTTGCAGGCGCTCAGCCCCAAACCGCCCACCAGCACAGACCCCAAAACAACTCGTAACGCACGTGATCGAAGTAACATGGAAGACCTCTCCGTTACACGGGATGATAGTAAGCGTTTACTTATCGGGGTGCTCCAGACGACTGCTTGAACACATGGCTCAACACAACGGCTTGAACACTCCAGAACACCGTCCGAACCCCCATCGCCGCCATCGTCCGAAGCTCGAACAAGCCACCCATTGCTGCGTAAACACCCAATGATACCAACACCACCGCGTTGGCGACGGCGAGTACAAGCGCGAGCTTTTTTGAGTTGGGGTGTTGAAACAAAGTCAGCAGTCCGGTCACGACATACACAAACCCAGCTGTGAAGTTGAAGTAGAGAACCCAGGGGACCACATTCCCGGCGGCTGCCCAAACCTCGGGACCGCCAAAAACCATGCGACCACCCTCAAACAAGGTGATGACTCCAAACAGCGCTGCAGCAATACCGGCAAATCGGTAGGCATTCATGTTTGTCCCCAGTGTTTAAGTGACAAGACACCTGTGAGGCCGACCGACGCCGTCATGGAAACCGCACCCAATAAGACCAAGAACGGGGGGGCCCCAAGGTAGACCTCGGCCAGAATGCCAATGGGCATCAGGAGCCCAACCAACCCCATCCAAGCAGCGATCACTCGACTGCGTTCGGGCGCCGCCTGCAACTTCGCAAGGACAAAGGCCAGCGCCAGATTTAACAACGCAAACAGGTTGCCATGCACATGTGCCAACCTGGATTCGAAGTGTTTGCCGAAGCTGTAGCTTGCAATCCACGCTTCTTTGTCTGGGTGGAAGTCCCGCAAATAGATCAGGAAAAAGCCATAAGCCATGAAACCGGCCATCACCAACAAACCTACGCCTGCATTGTATTTTCCCGTCTTCATCCGAAACCTCACATCAAGTGTTTTACCAACCGAGCATGAACATACGGCCCAAAAGAAAAGTAATCAATTACTTTTTTCTGTCTTGCGCATTTCTCGTCAAAGCTTTAGATTTGATGTCAGTTTGGAAACTCGTTTCTCCAAGGTGTCACCATGTCCACCGGCTATCTAAAATCCGACGAGCGCCGCGCTGCCACGATCGATTCCGTGGTCTCACTCGCCGCGCAACGCAATCCAAGTGAGATCACGACGGCATTGATTGCTCAGAACATGGGCGTCACGCAGGGAGCGCTCTTCCGGCACTTTCCATCCAAAGATGCCATTTGGGAGTCGGTCATGGATTGGGTCGCAGAGCACCTGCTCGGTCGCATCGAGGATGTCGCCGTAAAGGCAGATAATCCCATCGAAGCGCTAAGGTCGGTGTTTCTGACACACATCGACTTCGTTGCCGTTCATCCGGGAATTCCCCGCATGCTTTTTGGTGAGCTGCAAAACCAGCACGACAGTGGTGCCAAGAAAGTCGTTCGTGCGTTGCTCAGACGATACTCGGTGGTCATCGAACTGCAGATAAAGCGTGGCCAGGCGACAGGTGAAATCCGTCCCGAGCTCGATGCGAAAACGGTCGCAGGGCTCTTTGTCGGGATGGTTCAGGGCCTGGTCATGCAATCCATGTTGGTTGATCAACCCGAAAGCATGCTCACAAACGCACCTCAGACTTTTGACCTCTTTGAGCACGCCATCCGGCACAGGAGTACACCATGAAGAAGCCCACAGTCCTCGCCCTTGCCGCCGTTGTTGTCGTCGTACTTGGCGGTGCGGCGTTTTGGCATCACAGCGGCCACCCAGGCCTTGAACATAACCACGGACAAGCGGCACCATCCCAAGGTGACCATGAACACGACCATAGTTCGCATGGCAATGGACCGACAAAACTCGAACTCAACGACGGTAAGAAATGGGCGACGGACCAAGCGCTGCGTGATGGCATGGGTCGAATGCATCAAGCAGTGATTCCTGTGTATTCGCAATACAAGGGCAAGACGCTTCGTGACGACGAGGCGAAGGCACTCGCCGCGACGATTCGTACAGAGGTCGACGGATTGGTCAAGAACTGCAAGCTCGAGCCCAAAGCGGATGCAATGTTACACATCGTCATTGCGGACTTGCTGACTGGAGCTCAGGTGATCTCGGGAAATCCAATGGACGACAATGGCATCCCTAAGATTGTTGGGGCTTTGCATGCGTATGCTCAGCACTTTGACCACCCAGATTTCTAGTCATTGAGTTCGAGGTCCACCGCATAGCCGCTGCCCCATCATCGACCAGGGCGCTAAGCTATTCTTCGGTCGATTCCGCCTCAGTGCCCTCGCCTTCCACGACTTCCGGTTCGATGATTTCGTCCTCGGCATCGGGTCGGATTTCGACGGCGGGTCGATGCGAGCGGATGAGGTGGCCACGTTGGATGATGGCCTTGCCCTTGTTGCCGCGTTTGGCGGGCTCGAACTTGGATTTGGTGGCGCGGATGACCACGCGGGCGCCGCGGTTGGTCTCGACCTCGAGGCCGTCCAGCGCTTTGCGGCACAACGTGAAGTCCAGAATGTCGTCGCCCTTGTCGAGTGACATGGCGCGCACGCCTTTTGCGGCGTTTTTGAAGTACGAGATGTCGCTGACGGCGAACATCAGGCCGCGGCCGTTGCGGCTGGCGATGGCGACGAGCTCGGTGCCGTCGCTGTTCTCGACGTTGACGACGTTGTCCTTGTCGTTCAGGCGCATGTAGCGGCGGCCCTTGACCGTCGAGGGTTCAAGGAAATCCTCGATCGAGAAGCGCAGGCACTGCCCGCCCTCGCTGACCGCGACCATCTGCACCAGCGACGTCGGGGGCTCTTGGACTTCATCGACCAAGGAAGTCTGTTCGGACTCCATCTCGGACCAAATCAACACGCGTTTGTCGTCGGTGATGACGCCCACGATTTTTTCGCCGTCTTCGAAGTCGAAATGACCCTGAATCGGTTCGCCGTAGCCCGTCGTCTGCAAAATATCGATGATGCGCTTGGTGTACACGCGGCCGGCAGACGTAAAGAACATCACGCATTGGCGCGTTCGACCGGGCATGACCCACCGCACTTCGTCGCCCTCGCGGACACGAATCGCGCTCAAATCCGAGTAGGATTTTTGGCGTTTGATCCAACCGTCGCGCGTCACAATCATCCACACCGATTCGTCGACGATGTAGGCTTCTTCGGAGTATTCGAGCGCCTTGACCTCGACGTCGACGCTGGTGCGGCGCGCGTCGGCGTAGGCCGAGCGAATCTCCATCAGCTCGCTGCGAATCAGGGCCCAGCGCGAGTCGTCGTTGTTCAACAACGTCTGCAGACGTGCGGCTTCGGCGCGTTTTTCCTCGAGCTCGGCGATGATGAGGTGGATTTCGAGCTTGGCCAGGCGGTAGAGCTTGGTCTCGAGCACGGCGTCGGCTTGTTCTTCGTCGACCCCAAAATACGCGATCAAGCCCTTTGCGGCGTCGGCTTTGCCGTCCGACGCGCGGATGATTCGGATGGCTTCGTCGATATCACTGAAAATGATCTCGAAGCCTTCCAGGATGTGAATCCGGCGCAGCAGCTGGGCGAGGTCGTACTCGAGGCGTCGCGTGACGACTTCCATGCGGAACTGCAGGAAGTGGTTGAGCACTTCGACCAAGTTCAGGCGCGCGGGGGCGGGCACGTTCGGGTTCGCCGTGGGCACGAGGCACGTCATGTTGACGTGAAACCGGTTTTGCAGCGGCGTGTGCTTGAACAGGTAGGCCATCGCGGCTTCGACGTCAGCGCCACGTTTGAGCTCGAGCACGACGCGGACTTCCGCGGTCGATTCGTCGCGCACGTCGATGATTTGCGGCAGTTTGCCGGCGATGACGTGGCTCGCGATTTTCTCGATGAGGCTGGCTTTGTTGACCGTGTAGGGCACCGACGTGATGACAATGGACTTCTTGCCGGCCTCGGACTCGACCATCCAGTTCGACTGCAGGGTGACGCTGCCTTGGCCTTCCTCGTACATCGTGCGCAGCTCGTCGACGGATTCGAGCATCACGCCGCCGGTTGGGAAGTCGGGGCCGTGGATGTGCGTGCCGACGATCTCGCCGACCGTCAGTTCGGGCTTGTCGATCAACGCGACCAGGGCGTCTAGGCATTCGCCGACGTTGTGCGGCGGGATGTTCGTGGCCATGCCGACGGCGATGCCGGTCGCGCCGTTGATGAGCAGGTTTGGCACCTGCGCGGGCAGGACGATGGGTTCTTGGGTCGTCGAGTCGTAGTTTGGCCGGAATTCGACGGTTTCCTTGCGGATTTCGCTCAGAAGCTCGGATGCTAGCGGCGCGAGTCGGGCTTCGGTGTAGCGCATGGCGGCTGCGCCATCGCCGTCGAGCGAGCCGAAGTTGCCGTGGCCGTCGACGAGCATGTAGCGCATCGAAAACGGCTGGGCCATGCGGACCATGGCATCGTAAATCGACGAGTCGCCATGCGGGTGAAACTTGGCCATGACGTCGCCGACCACAGCGGCGGACTTGCGGTGCTTGGTGTCATGGGTCAGGCGCATGTTGTACATCGCGTACAGAATGCGGCGCTGAACGGGCTTGAGCCCGTCGCGAACGTCCGGCAGAGCACGGCTTGTAATCACGCTCATCGCGTAATTGAGGTAGCGCTCTTTGGCGGTCTGATGGAGGCGGACTTCGATCGGTTCCATGATCGTATTTGGGCCAAGGGTTTAGGTCGCAACGGATTAACACAGGCGGCGGTAGCGCGCCAAGTGCGGAACGATTCGTCGCCCAGCAGGAGACGGATAGCGTCCAAAGTCTTCTCAGAGCCACCCTCATGGTGAAAAGCCCAGTTGACAACAATGGTAATAATGTTAACTTAGGTAAATGGAGGGGCCTTGAGAATCATCATTACTCAGTGGGGTTTGGATTCGTATTTGGATCTCAGGAACAAAAACGTCTTCAGCCGAGCTGATTACTTCGCGGATATACGTCCCGCGGTGTTGTTGCTGAGGGACTTTCCAACGCACGAGAAGTTCTCGCAAAGCGGCTTCTGGTCTCCAGCTTCGGGGATTGGAGGGGTGGTGCGGGATGGCTTCAAAATGAAGTGGCACAACATCGGTCCAGGGCGTGTGCAGTTGCGATTGGCGGTCGCGATGTTTGAGGGAAGGGCTTTTCTCTGTGATGCCTACGTCAAGAGCGACCCCAAGCTAGACAAGAGAATGATGACTAAACTGGAAGCACGTTTGGATGTGATTCGTTTGGACCGGCACATTGAGCGAGGTGAGCTATGACGGTTGAGTCCACAACCAGTGACATCGATGTTTTTGAGATTGCGGCTCAGATGCGGTGGCACGCACTCCCAGACACATTCATTGTCGATTCGATTGCAGCGGCGCGCTATTCGGCAGGGGTTCGTGGGCTACTCGCGTTGTGGCTTGCGAGCGAAGGTGACCCAGAGCAGCAACAGGAGGTCATCGCAGATTTGCAAGAGGTCATCGACGACCTGCGGCGTTCGGCGCGGCCAGTCACCACGGTTCGGTTTGATGACCTCGATGCGATTGCGTCAGACATCATGGCCTTCAAGAATGCCCTGCTCAGCACATTGGACGAACGCGGCATCACATTCACGGAGCTTTCAAAACGCACGGGGATGCCTGTGCCCTCGCTCTCGCGGTTTTTCAACACCGCATCCATGCCGCAGCGTTCGACGTTGTTGAAAATTGCGAAAGCGGTCGAACTGTCAGCGGTCGAGGTCTCCCACCCGTGGAGCTATTGAACACTTACTTTTCTTGGCTGTCGTCGTCGTGGACGCGGCCGTCGAAGGTGAGCTCCCAGTCGAGGCCTTTTTCTTTGAGCTCGGCCATATAGATGGAGTCCTCGCGCATTTGGCGCGAGATCAGCGTTGCGATGGCGGTTGCGAGTAGCAGCGGTAGGACGATGGCGTAATCGCCGGTCAGCTCGAAGACCATGACGGCGGCGAGCACGGGCGCATGGGTTGTGGCTGCGGTGGCGGCGGCCATGCCGACAAGCACGTAGCCGCCAACGTCGAGCGCTCCACCCACCACAAGATTGACCGCAGTTGCGAACAGAAACCCGAGTGTTCCGCCCACCAAAAGGGTCGGTGTGAAGACACCCCCAGGACTGCCGGACGAAACCGACGCGGTTGTCGCAAAGACTTTGCCGGCGAGCAAAAAGAGCACCATCGCCCACGTGTAGTGGCCGGCGATGAGGTCTTGCAGGGGTTCGTAGCCGTTGCCCGCAATTTGGGGCATGAACGCGATGACACAGCCCGCCAGCAAACCACCAAGCGCTGGTCGCCACGGCAGCGGCAATTTGGGGTGCTTAAAGATACGCTCGCCGAAGCTGAGCGTGCGCATGAATCCTTGCGCGCCGATAGCGACGACGATGCCAAGGCCGGCGTAGGCCAGAAGCTCCCACGAGCTTTTCATCTCGAAGGTGTGGACGCCATAGAGTGGACCAGGGCCGATGGCGAAGCGGGTCACACCTGTGGCGAGCACGGTGGCGATCATCAGCGGCCACAGGGCCTCGATGACGACGACACCGATGACGACTTCGAGCACAAACAAAATGGCGGCGAACGGCGTGTTGTAGGCCGCGGCAAAACCGGCTGCGGTGCCGGCCGCGATCAGGATGCGCGTTTGGTCGCTGGTCAGCTTGAACGCTTGGCCGACGGATTTTCCGGCAGCGCCCCCAAACTGAATCAGTGGGCCTTCGCGGCCGAGCGAGCCACCGGTGGCGATGGCGAGCCAGGAGGCGAAGGATTTGAGGACGGTCGAGCGCATCGACAGGTTGACGCGGCCGAGCACGATGGCTTCCATCACGTCGCCTACTCCGCCGCCGGACTTGCCCAAGAACCGGGAGACCAACCCGCCAAGGAACGCGCCGACGGCCGGGAAGATGGCGCGTTGCCACCAGGTCAGCGTCGACACGGCGTGGACGACGTCGTGCGCGCCAAAGACCGCTTGGTTGAGCGCCGAGAGCGAGCCACGAAACACGATGGCGAAGCCGGCGGACAGTAGGCCGACCGCGACGATGCCGAGGCCGTATGTGAGGTGGCGTCTCATGATGGCGGTTTACGCCCATCGACCGCGAGCGTCCAGACTGGAATTCGGGAGTTCGGGTCCGGCAACGACGTCTAGGTGTTCGGCTTCGCCGAATCCGGCAATCAGAGATTGCCGGCCCAAGGCCTTCTCATCCATCCGAAGTCTCTCTCATCCGTCCCAAGGCCTTCTATGCGATTTGGGTCGGCAACCTCCGGTTGCCGAATGGGCGAAGCCCACGTGTGCGCAACTCATCGCCCAAGGCCTTCTCATCCGTCCCAAGGCCCTCTCATCCGGCCCAAGCCCCTCATTCCCTCAAAGATCTGACAGAAACTTGATGGGGCGCTGAATGGCGCCACGAAATTCTGAGAGGTTCGAACGGAAGATGGGTTAAAAACCAAATAAATACAGTGACATGGAGCGAATGCAAGATCGTGGCACGATCTCTGCTCTTTGTTTGGAGCGTCCCAAATGAATGGAGATTTCGAATGAACACCAAAACACTTCTTATCGCACTTGCCCTTGGTTTTTCGGTCGCTTGTGGCGACAGCGCCAGCAACGACCCCAACGTCGAGCCCTCGAATGTTGTTCGCTCCGAAAAACAGCGCATCACCTCGCCGAACGTCAGTGACGCGCAGCTTGAGCAGCTGGTCGATGGCAACACGGAGTTTGCGGTTCGCCTGCTTCGCGAGATTCGAAAGACCAACGAAGGCAACGTCATCTACTCGCCGCACAGCATCTCGATCGCGTTGGCGATGACTTATGCCGGCGCACGTACGAACACCGAAACCGAGATGGCCTCGGCGCTGAACTTCACGCTTGGCCAGTCCGAGCTGCACCCCGCGTTTAACGCGCTCGACCTGAAATTGTCGGACCGCGGTCAAAACGCGCAGGGTTCGGACGACCAGCCCTTCCGCCTGAACATCGCGAACGCGCTGTGGTTGCAAGACGGTGCGGACTTCGAACTTTCGTTCCTCGATACGTTGGCGCTCAACTACGGCGCGGGTGTGAATCTGTTGGACTACGACGCCGACCCAGAGGCCGCGCGTCTGGAGATCAACGGTTGGGTCGAGGACAAAACCGAAGACAAGATCAAAGACTTGATTCCAGAAGGTGCCATCACGACCGACACAGTCGCCGTGCTGACGAACGCGATTTACTTCAACGCCTCGTGGCGTGACCAGTTCGAGCCGTCGATGACGCGCGACGAGAGTTTCGCCGCGCCGACGGGCTCGATCAGCGTGCCGATGATGAACCAGATGACCACCTACGGGTACCTGCAGGGTGCGGGTTTCGAGGCCGTCGAGCTTCCCTACGATGGCGACGAAGTGTCGATGGTCATCTTGTTGCCCGACGCAGCCTCGGACTTGGCGACGCTTGAGGCGAGCTTGGATGCGGCGACGGTCAAGTCGACGTTTGAAGGGTTGGAAGACAAGCTTGTTGAGCTTTCGATGCCCAAATTCAAGTTCGAATCACCGATTGGTTTGAACCAGATTTTGAAGGACATGGGCATGCCGAGCGCCTTTGACGGGGCGGACTTCTCGGGCATCAGCAAGACGATGAGCCTCGCGATCACCGACGTGCTTCACAAGGCGTTCATCGACGTCAACGAGAAGGGCACCGAGGCCGCGGCCGCGACTGCGGTCATCATCGGCGAGACCAGCGTGCCCGTGACCGACGCTGTGGTGAAGGTGGATCGTCCATTCCTGTTCGCGATTCGCGACCGACAGACCAATGCCGTCATCTTTATGGGACGGGTTGTGGATCCCACGAAGTAATCTCGCGAGACTTGGACCACGGCCAGACGGTATAGAGAGACAACGATGCGACTGCTTACCCTTACATTGATTGCGCTTCTGGTGGCTTCGGGCTGCGCCCGGGACGAGTTCGGTTCGCGCGACTCCGGCAGTGCGCTCGATCTGCCCGAGCCGTCGACACCGACCGACAATTCGGCCAACAACACCACAAACGAGCCGCCGCAGTCGGGTGGTCTGAACAACTCGAACGGGCCCGACCCGGTTGGGATTCCTGACTTTGGGCAAGGTTACGAGGGTGTCTCGGACACAACCCTTCAGGCGGTGGAGGCGGTGACACGCGCGACCTTTACGGACGCGTCGGCGACGGCTGGGAACGTGGTGTTTTCGCCGCTGGCGTTGACCAACACGTTGACGATCGCTGCGTTGGGTGGCGATGTGCAGACCCGACAAGCGATCGCGTCACGGTTGTCCATGGACCAGTTCGAAGAAGTCGCCCAGGGCTTGGCCGGCTTGGCGTCTTCGTCCACGTTGGGGGCGGAGTTTTCGACGCTGCCCACCGTTTGGGTGGAGCCTGGCACCGCGCTCGACCCCGGGTTTATCAACGCCACGGTCCCTGGCCTTGTGCGTGATGTTCGGTTTGCGGATTTCTCGTCAGCCGACATCGCGCGGCAGACAATCAACAACTACTACCGGACACAGACCGACGGCCGCATCTCGAGCGTTTTGGGGCCGTTGGCGTTGCAGCCCGGTGACGGCGCGGCCATCGTCGATGGTGTGTATTTCGATGCCAATTGGGAGACCGCGTTTGACCCCGACGAGACCGCGGAAGGGACGTTTCAAGCCGACGGCGGCGATGTTCAGGTCGCGTTCATGCAGCGCACTGGCGATTTCTTTGTGCAGCGAACAGCGACGTACGAAGCCATCGTCGTGCCGTATGCGTCGACGTACGATTTGGTGATCGTGCAGCCCAACAGCGCGCCTGCTCGCGCCGAGATCGAGACCAAGTTCTCGGTGCAATTCTTGACCGATGTTGTGGACGAGAGCGTGCCGGAGCAGACGTTTTTAAAGATGCCCAAGATCGAGGTCGAGGGCCGCTTGGAGTCGGCGCTGCATGGCGATGTGGTCGCGAACGCGGTCGAACGCGAGGGTGGGCTTGAGAGCTCGGGCATCGAGCAAGCGACCGCGATGGCTCAGCGCGCCGTCATTGCGTTTGACGAACGCGCCACGACCGCCATCGTTCCAAACACTGACGCCGCCGAGAACCCATCGGCGAGCGTGCGGGGTCAGATGATGATCGACCGGCCGTTTCTGTTTGCGGTGCGTGAGCGCTCGACGGGCATCTTGGTGTTGGCCGGTCGGGTCATGCGGCCTTAACCGGCCGATGGCGATGGTGTTCTTTGTAAACAAGGACCACCAGGATCGTCAGCAACACCGCGGATGAGCCCACAGTGCCGAGGTTGAGGCCGCCCTTCTCGATGGGTTTGGTCATGAAATCCCCGAAGGTCGCGCCGAATGGGCGTGTGAGCACAAACGCTGCCCAGAACAGTGCGACCTTTGAGATTGGCGTGAATCGGTGCAGCGCAACCACCACCGCGATCAAGGACCCAATCAACAGCGCGCCACCGGCAAATCCCAAGCCCGAATCGTCGGCCAGATAGTCGCCGAGCGCGGTACCCAGTGTGTTCGAGACAAGGATGGCGGCCCAGTAAAAGGCCTCGGCGCGGCGCGAATGCACGTCGACAACCGACAGCGATTTTTCGGTCAGCTTCCAGACAAGCAAAATCGCGACCAGCAGTGATGACAACAGGGCAGCGCCAGTGGCATACCCAAGGCCGAGCGTGCGGTCCAAAAAGTCGGACATGGTCGTGCCGGCGGTGCTCGTCGAAAGGATGACGAACCAGTATTTGAGCGGCTCGTAGCGCTTGGCCGACATCTGCAGCGCCAACGAAATTGCAAAGATCGTCAGCAGCAAAATCGACGTGTACGTGTAGCCAATGTTCAACGTCATCGACAGCATGTCGCCGCCGGTCTCGCCGAGTGTGGTCGCACAGATTTTCATGACCCAGAAGGCCAGCAGAAGTTCGGGGAGTTTGTTTTTGGTGGTCATGACAGACCTCAGGGGCGGGACAGTTCCAAGATATCAGGTTCTAAGGGGCCGTCGCGTTAAGGTTTTCTAATCCGCGCGTGGCACTCTTCTTTGCCGCATCGACATTGGAGCTCGCGGCTGCCTCGAACGCTTTGCGGGCAGCCGCCGAATCGTGATTTTCGAGGTGAATCCAACCTAACATGGCCTGAGCCTCGGCGACCTTCGGTGAGTCAGGGAAGGTTTGGATGAAGGATCCAAGGGCCTTTGAAGCCTCACTTTTTCGGCCAGCCCGACCAAGCGCGACAGCGCGCCAGTAAGACGCGTCTTGGACCAGCGCAGAAGTTGGGTCGGCGATGACGGCCTCAAACGCAGAAGCTGCCCTGGAAAACTCGGATTCACGCATGGCCGCCCAACCCTCCTGGTAGCGCAATTCCGCTTCGGACGGGGTTGTGGGGGCTGGATTGTTCGGTTTGGGTCTCGGATTTGTTTTGGGGTGTACACGAGCGGGCTCTTCGATGACCGCTGGCGGTTGTTCGACAACAGTGGGTACGACCTGCACGGGTGTTTTGGTAGGCGGTTCATTGGGGCTCTCCCAACGCTGACTCGCGCCTAGAACCACGACGTCCTGAGCGGCGGTACGTACTTCCACGCGGCCGTGCAAAACTCGCACAGCGGTCATCCTGTCTTCGTTGGCGGTGACCTCAAATGCGGTACCCCGGACTTCGACCTCGCCGTCACCGGTGATGACTCGGAAACGTTCCCCACGTTGCAACTTCTGAACTTCGACGGTGATGTGTCCCTGATAGAGCCTCACGATCTCGTCAGGCGAGGAACCAATGCGCGTGTAACGCGCACCGGGTGAAGGATGCACGGTCCCGCGCATGACCGCTTGCGCGGTTGCAACCGGTTCCTCGTGACGCGTTGTCAAAAACATGGCCCCAAGCCCGAGAAGCACGACGGCCGCAGCGACCCAAACGCGCCACGGTCTTGATGGCGGTGACGGTGTCGCGTGCGCGGACGCCAGCAGCGCATCACGCACGGATTGTTTTCGTGCGGGGCTCCACTTGGGTGTTGGCAGGTCTGAGGCGGATTTCGAGATGCTCAAAAGCTCGGTGTATGTGGATTGGCAGACGTCACAATCTTGCATATGCGCTCGGAAAGCCGGCGTCAGGTCGCCCAAAGGAGTCCGCAACAACGTCGATGTTTGACGGCACGAAGTCTTCATGGCCGCTCTCCTAGTATGAATGTTCGAATAGCGCGTCGTGCATCGTGCAGGCGTTTGTAGAGGGTTCCTTGGCGGATCCCCAAGGACTTCGCAGCGTCGATTCCGCGGACTTCTTCGATGTCGCACAGTGTGAATGCAACACGTTGATCGTGCGGTAGTGCATCCAGCGCGGCTTGGACCTTTTGTAGCAGTTCATGGTCCTGCGCTGCTTGGTCCGGGCGTTGCGAGTCTTTGGGGTGAAGCTCGACGTAGGCTACCCCTCGCTCGCGGCGACGAATCTCGCCTCGGATGTGTGTTTTTGCCGTGTTGGCCGCGATCGCCAACAGCCAGGTTCTCACGCTCGACCCGCCGCGAAATCGTGAGGCGGATTCAAAAGCGTGAAGGAAGGTCTCTTGGACGATGTCGTCGACGAAGCCGTCGTCGATCCCGCGGATACGGTAGACGAACGCATGCACATCATCTGCGTAGCGGTCGAATAAGGCTCCAAGCGCCGCCGAATCTTGAGCCCCGCACGCCGCCACCAGCGCGTCGTCACTGAGAGACTCGGGTTGGCCGGTCGTCTGTCGAAATGGCACGAGTTTCCCAATCATGGCGTCCCGTAGTGAATGCCGACACCCAGCGAGAACATCCACCGCGTGTCGGCGGCGATTTCGAGGTTTCCTTCTTTGTGCGGTTGCGAAGGGCTAAGCGGTGAGTAGTTCACATTGGCTCCGACTAGGAGATTCAATTGACCGTCGGCTGGAATGATCCAGTCGGCATGAATCCCCACGCGTGGACCGCCCCCGTCCACATCAATGGGATCGCCTTGGGCTTCTTCGCCGGTGTAGCGACTGCGAAGCCATCCGGCTCCCACGCTTGGTCCGATGACAATCATTGGGGTGTCTAACAACACATAATCGGCGGTGAGCAACACATCCACGCCGACACGACTCGTGTCGAGGCGCGTCGATTCTCCGCTCATTTGCGTGTCGAGTCGGCCACGGATTTCAGCGCCCACGCACCAGTGATCTGCGATCGCGACACATGCGTCTAACATCGGTTCGAACCACGTGCTTGACTCGGATCCTCTCGCCACAAAAAAGCCACCGCCTATCCCGAAGCGGAGTTGGGTGGTTTGTGGGATGGGAGGGGGCTGAGCGACCAGTGCGGGTGTTTCAACGACCGTTGGTTGAGCCGTGGGTGGCACCGCTGGTTCCAGCAAGGGATTTGCAAGAACTCCGCGTGCCCAAGATTCAATCACAGTCGCAGCTGTCACGGTATCGCTCACTAAACGTGTTTCGGGGTCACCCGAAGTTTCGAGAGACACCATGATGTGACCGTCGTGATGACTGATATGAGCCACAGTCGCTTCACAAGTCGTCGGAGGGTCGAGCGAGATTCCCCGCTGCTTGAGCATTTCAAGGATCGGGATCACAAGGTCGGGTTCGCCATCAATCAAAGCAGCCGGCGTGCACTCATCTTGGGCCAACGCGGGTGAAGACCAAACGAAGCAACACACGAGTGGGACGGCAATGAATGCACGCCAGCAGCGTTGATGAAGAGGATTAGTCATCTTCCTCTTCGCCCTCTACCGCACAGCCAAGTGCGTTAGGGAGATTGTGGTCTGCAACGGCGGCGTCTGTTGGAAAGTCGTCGTCGGTCTCGACATCGTCGTCGGCACAAGGTTCGCCCGTGGCCGAGTCGGTGCCGTCGACGCAATCCACATCACTGTCGTTGGTTTCGCCGTCGTTCTGGTTTGCAGTAGGACCGCCATCGCATTCCGCGCCGGTGGCAGCGTCAATTCCGTCGACGCAATCGACATCATCGTTGGTCTCGCCGTCTGCTTGATCGTCAGCGCATTGTTCGTCTTGGTGGTCGTCGTCGACGCACACAGCGCCTGTTGTGGCATCGATTCCGTCTTCGCATTCGCCATCAGCAGCTTCGAGGGCGGCTGTTGTGGTGCGGAATTGGTAGGACTGAGTTGTGGGATCGCCGATGTGATGCACGGTGCCTAGGTCGAAGATGCCATCGCCGTTGACGTTGAAGAGGTGTTCAACGTTTCCAGTTTGTCGTGGGAAGACAAGACCAGCGGAGCTTCCCGCGTAGGTAAAGTCGATGTGATAACCGGCGCCTTGGGGCAGATTCAGGGCAAACGTGCCATCGGGTTTCAGCGTCGATTGGGCGATGACCTTACCGCCCTGCACAGCACGCACTGCGTCTACGTTTCCGCCAAACGAGGCCGTATCCACTGTGCCTGTGAGGGCAAGCTTTCCGGTGCGTGTGGACGTTTCAGAGCCACACGCGGGTAGCGCGAGCACCACAGCAGTGGCAACAAAGAGGTTCAAAAGTCTCATACAGATCTCCAAGTCAACGCGACGTATCGCGGGATGAGTGATGGGTGAACAGCGCCGTTCAAAGACTTGGTTGCCGCGGTCGTGATTGTCTTACGAAATGAATTCTGTTTGTTTCAGTCGCTCACAGAGATTTCCGATCGGGTTCGGCTTCGCCGAATCCGGCAACCGGAGGTTGCCGGCCCAGTGAAGTTCCAGACGTTTTTTCGGCAATTAGAGATTTCCGATAGGGTTCGGCTTCGCCGAATCCGGCAATCGGAGATTGCCGGCCCAGTGAGGTTCCAGACGTTTTTTCCCCTTCGCCCTTTTTTTTCGGCTTCGCCGAATCCGGCAACCGGAGGTTGCCGGCCCATTTCGGCTTCGCCTCCAGCTATGCGAGGCGAGATTCGAAGACGGGGATCCATTGTAGACCGGTCTGAAAATCGCGGATGCATTCGAGGGTGTGGCGCGCGACGCGTCGCAGACGCTGTGTTTCGCGCGCGTCCTCGAGCAGCTGGCAGGTCATCGCGAAAGCTCGCAGGTGGCGAGTGGCGAGCGGAGCGTCCTCGAATTGGAACGCGGGTTGAAGGGTCACTTCGAAGGCTCGCCAGTCGTGCTCGACCGCACACGCAGCCAGCATCGCGTCCCAAGGGTGCACGCCAAAACCGCGTTCGCCCACGTGAAGCCTGCGCTCGAGGTCATTGAGGTGGACGCGCGCTTCTTCGGTTTGGTTTAGCCCAAGCAGCGCCCGCGCGAGGCGCTCTTGTGCGTACAACGCAACGGCTGTCTCGGTGTCTTTGAGCAAACTGCTCGCTCGTCGGTATTTGTTCAGCGCTTGTTGCGCTTTATTCATGTCCTCGAGCACCTCGCCTTGCAGCAAGATGATTCCGGCATGAAACGACGGCAACGCGTGCTCGTTCGCCAGTCGAGAAGCGCTCTCGAGCTCGAACTCGGCTTCGGCGGGGCTTTGATGTTGCTGCGCGGCACGTGCGAGGGCGAGGTGGGCTCGGATGCGCAGATCTGGCCGGTTTGCGATGGGAAACGCTTCGGCCGCATGTTGCTTGGCGGTCTTGAAATCGCCCACACGGTTATACAGGTCGGCGAGCTCGATGAACGCCTCGCAACGCGTTGATGGGTCCGGGGCCAACGCCAACGCACGCTCGCCAAACGCGATGGCTTCGACCAGTTCGCCGCGCAGTGATGCAGCGAGCGCGTTGGCCGACAGCACGCGTGCCTGGTCGGCGCGATCAATCCCCGCGTCGACATCTGCCAATGCATCGCTCAGGAGCGCCTCGCCGCGCTCGATTTCGTGCAGGCGTGTTAGGGCGACCAAGGCGCGACCCTCGGTCGTCGCAAGGCGCGACAGCGTGCCGGGGTCGGGTTTGGTCTCGGCGCGGTCGAACGCGTTTCGCATCAACCGGCAGACCTCGATCACACGGCGGGGTTCGGCGGCCTGGGACTCCCGGTCGAACGCCTCGTTCAACGCAATCTGCGCGAACGTGGCGTTCTTGGCTTCGACGAAATGTCGCGCGACACGAAACGCCAAGCCGGGGTGTTGTTGGCCGTATCGGCTGGTCAGCATGCGCGCGCAGGTCAGGTTCAGGCGTTTCCATCGCCGTTTGTCGTGTGCGTGTTTGATGAGGGCATCGCGCAACAGACCGTGCACAAACGAGAAACCCACGGCGGTACGCTCGGCGAGTCGGGCCTCGACGAGCAGGTCAACAAGTCGGCCCACGGTGGGAAGGTCCGCCATTTTGCAGGCGTGCTCCCACTCGTCGGTGTCGACGTCGCGGCCAAGCGCAGCTGCGAGCTCCATGCGTTTCCACACGACATCAGGGTTGGCGACCGCCGAAAGCTGACCGCTTGGCAACGCGCGGGGTTGCGACAGTTCATCGACCAGGTGCTCAAGGCGTGACTGCCACAGGTTCGCAATGTCTTTGGGTGGGACGACGGTTTCGTCCACGAGGTCGATGCGACCGTCGCGCACCACAAGGGAGCCTCGGCTGAGCCAGAATCCCACAAGCTGTGTGGCGTAGAGCGGGCTTCCGTCGCATTGACGCGCCACCAATGCGGCGGCAGGCCCGGTCAGCATCAAGCCGTCACGCACAAAATGTTGGAACGTTTCGTCGTCGAAGAAGTCGACCTGAAGGGTCGAAAGGCGCCGATGATCTTCGATCGTCGAAAGTGCCTCTCGGGCGCGTGGATCCTCGGCAAGCGTCTCTTCGCGAACGGTCAGGATGAACAAAATGGGGTCGGTTTCGAGCTCGAGCACGGTACGCACGAGCGCGATCGATTCTTGGTCCCACGCCGCGTCGTCGAGCCAGACCACGGCCACGCGGTCGCCGGCCGAGCGTACGAGCTCGCGTCGGATGACCGCGAGACGTTGGTCAACGGTCAATGAAATCTGGGTGGTGCCTGCGCGGTCGTCGTCGATGCGATCCACACGCATGATTTCGGTCAGTGCGTCGGCGTCGTCGACGCTCTTATCGCCGACGGTGCGCAGTGTGCGCTCGACGCGGGCCAGAATGTCGTTGGGTCGCATGCCCGCACACCGAAAGCGTTCGGTGAGCATCCACGGAAGTCCGTGCATCGCGCCGGGTTCGGCCTGGTGGTTTGCCCGAAAACCGACGGCGGCTCCGCACTCTTGGGCGGCTTGGAAAAGCCACTCGGCCAGCCGGCTTTTGCCAGTTCCGGCAAGTCCTCGCACGACGACGGCTTTTGGTTTGTGGAAGTCGTTGACCGACAGGAACGCCTTCCAGAGCGCCGCGCGTTCTTTCTCGCGTCCCACAAACGGAATCGTGCGTAGGCCGAACAACCCCAGCCCCGCATCAAGGTTTCGCGACTCGGCGTCGAGCTCGATGTCGCGCCAGTCCCGTGGCGGTGGCGGGGCTTCGGTCGAGCCTTCGGGAAGCACCACCGGCATGAACATCGTGGGCGCTTCGTTGAGCTCGGCTTCGCTGGGAAACGCGTCGAATTCGCTGGTCGTGACGAGGTCTTCCGGATCGACCAGGGCTTTGAGCGCCCAGTTGGCGTCGGCGGCGGTTCGGTAGCGGTTTTCGGCCTCCTTTTCGAGCAGTCGCCGCACCCATTTTTCGAACCCATCGGGCACTTCGAAACGCGGTTTGAAGTCGGGCAACGGCATCATCATGTGTGCGCGCCCGAGCTGGAAGGGGTTTTTGCCCGTAAAGGGTTGGGAGCCGGTCGCGAACTCCCACGCGACCACGCCAATGGCGTATAGGTCGGTCCACGGTCCGTAGTCACGAAACTCGCCGCGGAACTGCTCGGGAGCCATGTAGAGCGGTGTGCCAGACATGTCTTCGTTGCTGCGGGCGGTGATGTCTTTGCCGTAGGTTGTCGTGTTGCGTTCCAAGGCGTAGGCGATGCCGAAGTCGGTCAGCACTGTGCGTGGCGAGCCGTCGGCGAAGGTGCCGACGAGGATGTTGTCGGGTTTGATGTCGCGGTGAATCACGCCGCGGGCGTGTGCGTGCGCCAACGCCGCGAGGACGTCTTCGAGCACACGACGCAGGCGCAGCCACGAGAAGTTGTCTCGGTACAAGTGCAGCCCGCCGTCGGGCAGGTATTCCATGACAAAATACGGGCTGTTTTCGACGAGATCGAGCTGGGTCGCGGCCTCGGGTAAAAGGCCGAAGTCGTAGACGGTCACGATGCCTGGGTGGCGCAGGCGTGCGGTGGATTCGACCTCGCGTCGGAATTGGTCTTGGAAGTCCGCGTGCAGTGCGGTGACGTCGGTCATCACCTTGATCGCCACGGGGGTGCCGTGTTGCGCGTGCTGCCCAACCCAGACTTCGCCCATCCCACCTTTGGCGAGCCTTTCGTCGATCGTATACGTGCCTAAGAGCATGGGCGAAAGCGTACATGCGGGGTGGGCACGCGGCAACAATCTAAGTCACAGAAACGGGCTGTGAATTTTAGGTTTTTTGGCGGTGGGCATCGCCGCAAACGGCGCCGACCCAATCTCATGCGAACCCCACCTTCCGGTTATGCGGTTGGGTAGTCGGTGTAGCCAGCGGGCCCGGGTGTGTAGAACGTGTTGAACTCGGGCGCGGCGAGCTCTTTGCCGTGTTTCATGCGGTCAACGAGGTCGGGGTTCGAGATGAACGGGCGACCAAACGCGACCAGGTGGCCCTTGCCTTCGACCAAATCGGCTTCGGCACGGTCGGCGTCGTAGCCGCCCGACAAGATCAGTGTCCCACCAAACGCGTCACGCATGGCCCGCTTGGTTTCCCAAGGAACCTCGGGTGTGCCCATGCTCGAGTGGTCAACGATGTGAATGTACGTCAGGCCGATCTCACCAAGGGCCTTGGACAGTGCGACGTACTGTTCGGTGATGCCTTCGAAGGGAACGATGCTGTTGAATGCGCCGTACGGGGACAGGCGAATGCCGACATGGTCTTTGCCGATGGCGGCGACGACACGCTTGGCGGTTTCAATCACAAAGTGATTGCGTTTGTCGGGGGTGCCGCCGAATGCATCGTTGCGTTGGTTGGCAGATGGGCTGAGGAACTGCTCCATCAAGTAACCGTTGGCCGCGTGAAGCTCGACGCCGTCGAAGCCAGCTTCGATCGCGAGTTTCGAGGATGTCACGTATTCGTTGATCGCGGTTTCGATGTCGTCGGCCGTCATTTCCTGAGGCACAGGAAACGGTTGTGGGCCCGCAGAATCCGTATACATCTCGCCGTCGACCGCGATGGCGCTCGGCCCGATATGTTTGGCGCCGTCAGGCAAGTTCGCAGGGTGCGACACGCGGCCGGTATGCATCAGCTGCACAAAGATGCGTGCGCCTTTGGCGTGCACGGCCTCGGTGACCTTCTTCCACGCGGCGACCTGCTCGTGGTTGAACAAGCCGGGGATGCGGGGATAACCAAGACCGTTGGGGCTTGGCGACGTGCCTTCGGTGATGATCAGGCCCGCGCCCGCGCGTTGGGTGTAGTGCTCGACGTGAAGTTCGTTTGGCTTGTTGTCGATGGCGCGGCTGCGTGTCATCGGGGCCATAACGACGCGGTTTTTGAGGGTGGTGCTGCCAAGTTTGTATTCTGAAAACAACGTATTGTGCGACATGTTCGTCTCCTTGTTCGTGACGTGGCCGTTTGGATGACGGCGTTTGGACGGAGATTCAACTTCGTGTGGGAATTGAATGGAGGGGCGAAACCCGGAGTTTGATGGGCTTCGCCCATTCGGCAACCGGAGATGGGGTGAGAAGGGGGCAACCCCTTTGTTAAGATGTGTACGCAGTCATAGCTGCAAAAGTGCACGTTAATTCACTTCACATCAGAAGAGGTGCCCCCATGAACAAAGGTATCACAAATGTAATTGGTTTGGATCTTTCTGACCTCAAAATTTCGGCCTGTGTCTTGGACATGGCGTCTGGTCGGGTGGTCGAAAGACGTCTGATCGATGCCACCAAAGACGCCATCGAAGAGTTGTTGGAAGACTATCCGCACTCGCGTGTGGCAATGGAAACCGGCCAGTCGTCGCGGTTCGTTGAGAAAGTGGTCCGCGGTTGTGGCATCGACGAAGTGATGGTCTTGGACGCGCGCCAGTTGGCTGTGGTGACCCAGAGCGCACGCAAATCTGATGTTCAAGACGCCGAATTGATCGCACGAATGGTGCGCCACAACGACCTTGTCTTGGTCAACACCATCGAACATCGTGACGACACGCTGCAGTATGATTATGCGCTGATCTCGACACGTGCGACGCTGGTTAAAGCTCGCGCCAAAATGATTACGTTCACCAAACTGATGGTCAAATCCTTTGGCGTGCGCATGAAATCAAGCAGTGCGAGCAATTTCCAAAAACAGCTTATCTCGATCAATGACGACTGGCTGCGTGCGATTTTGGACCCGTTGTTCATGGTCCTGACGTCGCTGACATCACAAATTGCCCGTTTGGACGCGATGATCGAAGCCGCCCTGACCAAGCACGAAGTTGCGCCAAGACTACGCACCATCAAGGGAATTGGCCCTGTGACCGCACTGACCTTTATTGCGGTGATTCAAGATCCTGGCCGATTCAAGAACTCACGGGATGCCGCGGCCTACATCGGGTTGGTGCCGGGACGAAAACAGTCGGGGGGCAACGACCCAAAACAGAGGATCACAAAAGCCGGCAATTCCTTGCTGCGTGCGTATCTGACCTCGTCTGCCCATCACATTCTAAACTACGCCAAAGATGATGGGCTGCGTGAATTTGGCATCGCTCTCAAGCAACGCGGCAAGCCGTCACGTGTGGTCGCGACAGCGCTGGCACGAAAACTAGCGACCGTAATGCATGCGATGTGGAAGAGCGGCACGACTTACAAAAACGCATATCGAGCTCCAATGGGTCAGCCCGCGTAACGCAAGATATTGAAACACTGAGCCGTTTCATTGAAATCGTCCGACTAACTTCTCGGGTTTGTGAAACTAGAACATCCATAGACGACGATCGGCAATCTGTGCAGCGAAGCACGCCCGGAGAATGTCGCATGGATACTCGAACAACCCATCATGCAGCCCGGCCGCTAAACATGGCCCGGAGACAATGCGTTAAGAAGCTTGGAAGCACTGATCCGGGAAGTCGGCCGGACGACCAGATGAAGCAAAAAAGCAAACGTCCCCAACACGATGAGGATGGTCATGGTCCGTTTCGTAAACTCTTGACGATACCTATCCTTCTCTAAGAAGGTTGCCGACCCAAGACCCGTTCACCCTTTCGCCGCGAGGTTGCCGACTCGGGAACCCGGAGTTTGATGGGCTTCGCCCATTCGGCAACCGGAGGTTGCCGACCCAAAACCCGTTCACCCTTTCGCCGCGAGGTTGCCGACTCAGGAACCCGGAGTTTGATGGGCTTCGCCCATTCGGCAACCGGAGGTTGCCGACCCAAGACCCGTTCACCCTTTCGCCGCGAGGTTGCCGACCCACCCATCACCCTTTCGCCCCGAGGTTGCCGACCCGGGCTTCTCGCATTCGGCAACCGGAAGTTGCCGACCCACGTTCTAAAACAAGTGATCAGGGCACCAAATTTGACACCGCGCTCCACCTTGAAGACACTGCGGACGACCAAGTTTTCAGCCTAGGAGGGCAAGTGAACAAGATGACGCGTATTTTTCTGGCCGTTGGCCTTCTTTCGTTTGCAGCGTGTGGCGACGACTCGTTGAGTGAAGAAGACTCGCAGAAGGGCTTCATGGCGACCAACGCGGTGTTGGCTCAGGGTGGCGCTGGCGCTCAGTCGGCTGCGGTTCAGGGCCTGTTGTCGGTGGACTACACGTACAACTGCATCGAAGGCGGCTCTGCCAAGTTTGTCGGCGAGCTCGACGATACGTCGCAGGACACCGGCACGGATGCGACATTCAATTACACGGTGACGTTTGACGGCTGCGTGTCGCAGGGCGTCAGCATCACCGGCGAAATGGTCTACAGCTTGGACGTGCTCGCAAACGACACGGACGCAACGGTTGAGTATTCCTACGTTGGAAATGTGTCGTTTGGCGGCGATATCTCGGGCGATTGTGACCTCGATATTTACGCGAAATTCATCACGTCGAACACCGACACAAACGCCTCGGTTTCGTACGAATACCGCGGCAATATGTGTGGCAACGACGCGGGTTCGCTGAACGCGAGTGGCACCATCAACGTCAATATCCCACAGACGTAATTTTGCGGGTTGATTCACCCATTCGCTTATGATTTAGTCACGAAAACGCCGCATTGGGCGACAGAACCTTTGTTAGGAATTTTTATGCCGCAATTCACCAAGACCCATATCAACATCCTTGATGTTGTCTCGAGTCGAGGCTTTGCGCGCTCCTAACATGTTCTAAGACCAGGAATGTGAGCCGCAGAGTTATTCGACCTGCGGCTCTTTCTTTTGGTGGCTTTTGCGATTCCACCCCTTGAGAAGCCGCAGGTCCTTTTTACAGGCCTGAGGGCCAAAGGAGGATGTGATGGAATCGCGAAATTCGGCCCTGCAGGATGGTGGGTTGCGGCATGTGTCGCAGATCGCATGGCCGATTGTCGTCAGTGGGATTTCGTACACGGCCATGAACGCGGCAGACACGCTGTTCGTGGCTCGTCTTGGGGTTTCTGAGCTTGCCGGTGTTGGCCTGGCAACGATCCTTGTGTTCATGGCGGGTGCTCTATTTGTGGGCACCTTGCATGGCACCAAAATTGTGGTCTCGCAGGCGACGGGGGCCCGTGATGCGGAGCTGGCTGACCAGGCGGGTTGGCACGGTCTGATTTTGGCGTTGGCGTTTAGCGCGCCGGTGATTTTGCTGACCTGCGTCGACGACATGTTGTTGTCGTGGATGGGGGCGAGCGAGGCCGCGATTGAGTTTGGGACGGCGTATCTGGGATGGCGTGTGTTTGCATCGCCATTCTGGTTGGGGGTGATTGCGCTGTCGGACTACTTTCAGGGGCGTGGCCTTCCCAAGGTGTCGATGCGGGTCAATCTGGTGATGAATGTGTTGAACATCATCCTCGATGCTGCGCTGATCTTTGGTGTGGGTCCGATTCCGGCGCTGGGTGTCGAGGGCGCGGCCATCGCGACGGTTGTGTCGTGTGCGGTGGGGTTCGCGTGGATCTTTTGGGAATTCACCGCGCAGGCGGCGATTTTTGGGGGATTTTCGCCCGAGGTGGTGCGTCGAATCACGCATTTTGGGTCGCCCATGGGCGTGCGTTACTTCCTGTCGAACATCGGGTTTTCGGTGTTCACGTCAGTGATCGCGCGCCTTGGGGACGACGCGTTGGCGGCACACCAAATTGCGTTCAAGATTGTCGGAATCAGCTTCATCCCTGGTTACGGCGTGTCGGAAGCTGCGTCGGTTTTGGCCGGGCAGTTTTACGGGGCCGACCGTCGCGACTTGATCCGACGAAGCTATCTCAACGCGATTTTGTTGTCTGTGTTGTTGATGGGCGCATGCGGTGTCGTGTTTTGGACAATCCCCGAGACCTTGATTGGGTGGTTCCAGGGCGAGCCCGCGGTGATGGTGCTCGGCGCGCAGTTGTTGGCGATCGCCGCGGTGTTTCAGGTGTTTGACGCGGTGGTGATGACCACGTTTGGTGCGTTAAACGGCGTAGGCGATACGCGGTTTTCGACCGTCGCGCTGGTGATGGCATCGTGGTTTGTCTTGGTGCCCGGGGCTTGGTTTTTTGCCGTGGGTCTCGGGATGGGGGTGGCAGGCGCGTGGATTGGCATCACGGTCGAGATCTTCGTGTTGATGGTTGCTGCGTTGTGGCGTGCGTCGCGGGTTTTGTAGCGGCGCACGCCCTTCGGGCGGTCTCAGGTGGGCTTCGCCCATTCGGCAACCTGAGCCGGAGGTTGCGCACGTGGGCTTCGCCCATTCGGCAACCTGAGCCGGACGCACGTGGGCTTCGCCCATTCGGCAACCTGAGGTTGCCGACCCAAATCCCAAGGCAACCGGAGGTTGCCGGCCCAAATCCCAAACCTGAGGTTGCCGACCCAAATCCCAAACCGGAGGTTGCCCACGTGGGCTTCGCCCATTCGGCAACCGGAGCCGGAGGTTGCGCACGTGGGCTTCGCCCATTCGGCAACCTGAGGTTGCCGACCCAAATCCCAAACCGGAGGTTGTGCACAGGTGGGCTTCGCCCATTCGGCAACCTGAGGTTGCCGACCCAAATCCCAAGGCAACCTGAGGTTGCCGGCCCAAATCCCAAGGCAACCTGAGGTTGCCGACCCAAATCCCATAACAGGAGGTTCCGAGCCCGGGCCAATCTGTTGAATCCATTTCGCCATCGTCTTGGCCAAACAACACAAAATGTGTAGGTTGCGCGAGCTTAGAGGAGGTCGCGTGAACGAGTTCGAATTGAAGATGGAGTTTGATGTGTCGCCCCAGACGCTCTACGACGCGTGGCTTGATTCAACGGCCCATACCGAGATGACCGGCGGTGTGGCCGAGATCGACCCCAAAGTCGGTGGAAAACACAGCGCGTGGGACGGCTACATTTGGGGAGAAATCCTTGAGCTCGAGCCCGGCCGCCGCATCTTGCAGACGTGGCGCACGACCGAGTTCGCCCCGACCGATGCGGATTCGCTGTTGGAGCTCACCTTTGAGCCGACCGACGATGGTGCGTTGCTCACACTCGCGCACACCAACCTGCCAACGGCGCTCAGCTACAGTTATCTGGAGGGGTGGGAGTCGAATTATTTTGACCCGATGGAGGAGTATTTTTGCCCATGAGATCCATCGTATCCATATTCGTTTTGGCGCTTGCGGGCTGCATTACGCCCGCAGAACAGGCCGTGAGTGACGCTGGCCAGGACGCCGTGAATGGTCGTGATGCCGGCGACGGTGATGTTGGCACCGACACCGGGGAGTTTCTGTGTGAAGCAACTGACAACGGGCTGCGCGAAGTCACATACCTGGGTGATACTTTTGAGGTGAAATGCTGGTCCGCGTACGGCGGTGGGTGGCTTTTGGTGGCCCGCTCGGGACGCATAACCGAGCCGCGGGATTTTGGTTGGACGTCGGCGTTGGAGTCACCCGAGGGCGTTCGTCCGTATTCGCTTGGTCGGGATCTAGATTTCGACGAAATACTCGTCACGGCCGGCCCGACAAGCCAGCAGCAGCAACAGATATACGATTCTGTGCTCAGGCTTGGGGTCCCTCCGGATTTTTTCGCATACGATGCCATGGCGACCGAAGTCACATCGATTGTGCAGTTGAAGGGTGATTGCGACGCAAGCTCTCTGCCTTCGATGTTTTCGTGGGTGGGTCACGTGAGTGATACCCAAGTGTTTTGGTTTCGCGACAAAAACGAGTTTGAGCCCTACGGCCTGGGGCTTGGCGGCTGGCAGCTGAACTCCGAGAACGAGTGTGGAACCGACGGCAAGTTTGGCGGACAACACGGCGCGATCTACGTGCGCGCGCGGAAGGAAGCACAATGAATCGTTTGTTCTTCGTGGCATTGGTGGTCCTCGCGTCGGCGTGTGGACGCACGGAGCTGTTTGACCGTGGGCTGTTGGACACCGAAGGCGGCCCAGATTTTGGGACGGCCGAAGACGTTGGGGTGACCGAAGACGTCGGCGTCGCTGACGTCGGCCTCGACATGACGCAGGGCGATGGCAAGCTTGGCGATCCGTGCGAGACCGGCGCCGATTGCGAATCGGGCTTGTGCCGGGATTTTGGTGGCGACCCCATCTGCACGGTGCCGTGTGACTCGCAGTGTCCGGTAGAGGGGTTCGTGTGCTTCGAGAGTGTGTGCACGCCCGACGACTACTGTTCGCCGGACGGACAGGGTCCCGGCTGCATCGTGTCGTGTGAACAGTGCGACATCAACGCGATCTGCGATGAAGATGCAGCGGGCGGACTGACGTGTACGTGCGGGCCTGGATATGCGGGCAACGGACTGTCGTGTGACGTCAACGAGTGTGTGATGCAGCCGTGCTCCGAAGACGCGACGTGCACAGACTTGGTGCCGGGTTTCGTGTGCGAGTGCAATCCGGGATGGCGCGGCGATGGTTTGGTGTGCGACGACGTCGACGAATGCGCGGAGTTCATCGACAACTGCTCGATCAACGCGGTGTGCGTCAACGTGCCGGGCAGTTTTGCGTGTGATTGTTTGCCCGGCTTCGAGGGCAATGGTCAAAGCTGTCGGGACATCAACGAGTGCCTTCAAAACCCGTGCAACGGCGGCACGTGTACCAATCTGATGGGCGGGTACACGTGTGAATGCCCGATGGGCTCGATGTTCGACGGGGCCACCTGCGTTGGAGGCATCGACCTGTGTGCCACCGGGATGAACAACTGCGATTCAAACGCGACATGCACACTGGCGAACAACCCAGACGGCTACACGTGTGCCTGCAATGCTGGATTCACGGGCGATGGGTTTACGTGCACGCCGGTGGGCACATGCAACCCCGCGTGCGGACCGCGTCAGGTGTGTGATTCGACGAACACATGCGTGTGTGAGCCAGGTTTTGTGCTCAGCAGCGGCGTCTGTATGGACGTCAATGAATGCACTGCTGGTACCGACACCTGCGACGTCAACGCGACGTGTACCAACACGCTGGGAGGGTTCTCGTGCGCGTGCAACAGCGGTTTTGTCGGAAACGGCGTGACATGCGCCGACGTCGATGAGTGTGCGGATCCCACCACCTGCGGCCCCCTTCAGACGTGCACCAACACGGCCGGTGGCTTCAGCTGCGCGTGTGCGCCCGGCACGTTCCCGGTCGGCAACGATTGTGTGTTGCAGGGCGACGTGTGTCAGGCGCCCTTCGCCGTGAATTCGACGCCGTTTTCGGGGTCGAACAACACGACGGGTTACGGCAGCGACTACCGGTTCCAGGGTGGGCAGTGCCCGGGCGTCAACGGCGGTCGCGGCAACAATACCGCGGACCAAGTGTGGGCGTTCACGCCCACGACGACCGGCGTCTATCAGGTCCAAATCAACGCCCAGGGCTGGTTTGGCGTGGCGTATGTCGTCACGGATTGCGCGCAGATCGGCAACACCTGCTTGGCGGCCGATACGGGCGACCCCGACTTCAGCGTCTCGCTGACCGCGAACACGACCTACTACATCATCGTAGACGGAAATCAGGGCTTTACAGGCCCCTACACGATCGACGTTTCGTTGAACGAATGCGCGAGCGGGACGGACAATTGCGACCCGAACGCAACCTGCATCGACACGCTGACAGGATTTACCTGCGCATGCCCAGATGGATTTACCGGCAACGGCACAACATGCACAGACATCGACGAGTGCACCAATGGGAGCGACAATTGTGACGTCAACGCGACGTGCACGAACACCCCCGGTGGCTTTGAATGCGCCTGCAACCCGGGTTTCACCGGCGACGGAGTGACCTGTTATGACGGCTCGGCACCGGGCGAATCCTGCACCAACCCGTTTGTCATTGGTGCACTCCCGTACACGTTCAGCGGGGACACGTCGGACGCTCAGAACGATTACGACGCGCCGCTTGGCAGCTGCCCCGGATTGATCGGCGGCGGCGGCGCCTCGAACGACGAGGTCTTCACGTTCACACCGACCGTCAACGGCACTTACCGGTTCGAGGTCACAAGCTCGTGGCAGTCGATTGTTTACGTGCGCACGGCCTGTACATCCAACGCCGCCTGCCTTGGTGGGGGCTCCAAAGGCTTTAACCCGGCCGCTACGGTTGACGCGACCCTGCTCGCCAACGTCACGTATTTCATCGTGGTCGATGGTGTGGGACAGTTTACCAACGTCAATGGCGCATACACACTCAACGTGACGAAGCTTTGAGCGAAGAATCGACAACACAGACCGAGGCCGACCCCAACGAGAGACGCGCGTTGGAACCCGGCGATCCGCGAAGCCTCAAGGATGGACGCTACACGTGTGTCTCGGTGCTCGGTGAAGGCTCGATGGGGCGAACCTTCCTCGCCGACGACGCACAAACCGGGACGCGCTTGGCGATCAAGGCCCTGTACCCATCCCGTCTGGCGGATTGGAAAGACCTCGAGCTGTTCCAGCGTGAATCTGCGGTATTGCAACGCATCGACCACGATTTGGTGCCGCGTTACATCGACTCCTTCCACGAGGGCGAGGGCGATGGGGTTTGTTATTTCCTGGCGCAGACGTGGGTGGATGGGGAGACGTTGCGTGACGTGCTTCGCACCGGGAAGCGTTTTGAAGAGTCCGAGATCATCACGCTGGGGCGGGATTTGCTGGGTGTGCTGACCTACCTTCACGGGCTCGAGCCTACGGTCGTGCATCGCGACATCAAACCCGAAAACGTGATCTTGCGGCGCTCGGATGGCAAGCCGACGTTGGTGGATTTCGGCGCCGTTCGCGAGGTCGTGCGCCTGACCATGGGTGGCGGGTCCACGATCGTCGGGTCGTACGGTTACATGTCCCCCGAGCAGTTGATGGGGCGCGCGATTCCGGCGACCGATATCTATGCACTGGGCATTACGCTTCTGGAGTGCCTGACCCGAAAAGTGCCCCAAGACATGCACGGAAACGAGGCCAAAGCCCTGATCGCGCAGCTCAGCAGCTCGGATGGGCTTAAACGCGTATTGGGGCGCATGTGCGCACCGATGTTGGCCGACCGCTATCGCACGGCTGCCGAGGTGCTCGAGGACCTCAACGGCATCGCGTCGGGGCAGTTGTTTCACGTCAAGCGCATCGAGAGTGACATCGCGCAGCGCGAGAAGGAGCGCGAGAAAGCGCTGAAAAAAGCCTCGTCTCCGGGCGTCCACTTCATCTATGTTTTCTTGGTGTTCGCGCTTGGCATCGCCCTGATTTCGGTGGTGTATTTCCTCGTGCAGGCGCTCGTCGTGGGCTTCGAGACGACGTTCCTGATCGCAGCGTTGACCGGCGGAGCAGGCCTGATGATCACAATCGCGATGGTCGCCACGCGTTATGTGCACGACGCGTGGGAGGCGCCCAAACCCGATTGGTTGACCGCAAAAGCCACCATCAAACAGGTGCGCCAGAACTACAGCCATGAACAGAAGCGCATGATCACCGAGATCGTGTACTCGTTCCCGATCCGCACCGGAAACTTTGAGTACACCCGGGAGGTCTCGGAGTCGTTCAAGGTCGGGCAAGAGTTTCAGGTTTGGTACCCACCGAGCCAGCCCCAGCTACACGAAGCGCAAGACATCCGAAAACCTGACACGTCAGCGATGCTGCGGCTGTTTAGCCAAAAAGTCGAACACACCCCCGAGTGAGCCAATCGCCAACGGTGTGCGGATATGGTAGACCGCCCGCCCACGATGAGGTCACGGTGAAGGGCAAGTATCTCGAAGACCGGTTTTTGATCGAAGAGCATATCGGCGAAGGCGGAATGGCCCACGTGTGGCGCGCGCGCGACGTTGTGTCGGGCAAGACGGTGGCGGTCAAGCAGCTGAAGTCGAACACCGCCGATCCGGCCATGCGCGAGCGTTTTCTGCGCGAGGCCGAGACCCAAGCCAAACTCAAATCCCCCCGTGTGGCGCGCCTGTATCACTTTGGCCGGGACATGCATCACGGCAGCCTTTTCACGGTGATGGAGCTTGTGGAAGGGGCAGATTTGGCGCAGCTCTTTGAGCGCGGAAAGCTACCGCTTTCGCTGACGCTCGAGATTGTGGACCAGACCTTGGAGGGCCTGGCGCATGCGCATCAAGCCGGCGTCATTCATCGCGACATCAAGCCGTCCAACCTGAAGTTGGCGGTGGTTGGTGGCGCGTTGAGTTTAAAGTTGCTGGATTTTGGTTTCGTGCGCCTGCAAAACACCGACAAACACCTGACCGCCGACGGCATGGTGGGCGGGACGTTGACCTACATCAGCCCCGAGGAATTGGAGCTTGCACCTTTGGACCATCGGCTCGACCTGTACTCCTTGGGCGCAGTGTGGTTCGAGATGCTCGCCGGTCGCCCTCCGTTTGTCGCGAAGACGCCGCAATTGACGGCGGTTCGGCATCTGACCGAGATTCCTCCGCGCTTAGAAACGCTGGTCGAAGTGCCGATCGAGGTCGCAGATTTGGTGGCGTGGATGCTCGAAAAGTCACCAGCGGACCGTCCGCAAAGCGCCCAAGAAATTCGGGACTACATCGCGTCAATTCGCGAAAAATACGCATTGACCGCGCCGGTGATCACACCCGATCCCGACATCGCAAAAATGTGGGGCGTGGTGCCGTGACAAAATTGCTGTTTGTGTGCAGCCGAAACCAATGGCGAAGCCCCACGGCGGAGGCCGTTTGGCGCGCTGAACCTGGGGTTCAGGCACGGTCGGCCGGCACAAGTTCGAGCGCGCGTCGACGGGTGAGTTTAGCCGATCTGGAATGGGCGGATTTCGTGTTCGTGATGGAGAACAAACATCGCGAAATTCTTCGTCGAAATTTTTCGGAATTCGACGGGGAAATTCACGTTCTGGGCATCACTGACGACTACAGGTTTATGGACGAAGAGCTCGTCGAGATGATCTACGACTTGGTGGTACCGATTGTTGGGGAACCAAGTTAAGTCGCGCCGATACGTGGGCTTCGCCCTGGCAATCGGGATTGCCGACCCCCAAGCTGTCGTGCGACGTGGCATCAGGTGGGCTTCGCCTTATCATTCGGCAATCGGAGATTGCCGACCCACAACCGGCGTCGTCCAATCGCCTGACAATCGAAGGACGGCTAAGACAGCCAGTTTGCCTTCTCAAAAACGTACAGTCTCAAACACGCGCGCGACGCTCCGACGTAGCGGGCATGCCGCGTACAGCGTTCGTGGGTCGGGTCAATGTCGAGCAAAAAAACCACATCGGATTCCAGCCCTTTGAAGCCCGAAATGGTGGTGTGAAACACCCCGTTTTCGCGTTCGGAAACATGGTGAACGATCGGAATTCCAAACAAATTTGTTGTGCCTTCAAGGACCGAATTTCCGGGAGTGCGCGGCGTTAAGATCGCGATTTGATGGTACTTCAAGCCGTGGACGTCGATCATGTTTTGGATGATTTCGGCCAGTTTCTTCCGCGTTTTTTCGGGCGTTGTTTGCGCGATGATGGTCGGCGCTTCGCCGCTTGCACAGGCTGGATGCGACTCGGGCTGCCCGTCGACAAACTTCTTCAAAACTTGAGAGATTGCGCGTGTGTTTCGGTAATTGTGTTGCAGCGGCATGACCGGACCGAGCACCGGAATTCGACCCCCGTGTTCGAACAACGATTGTGAGGCGTCGTAAAAGATCGCCAGATGTCCACCTTCTTCGACGCCACACTCCAAAATATCCCACCACGAGGGTGCGAAGTCCTGTCCTTCGTCGACGATGATCGCATCCCACGGGCCGATCTTGTGTTCGGCGAGTGCGTGCCAAAGCACCTCGGGCGCCTGGTCGACCCAGAACTGGGTTGTGCTTGTGATGTTTCGATCGAGGTCTTCAAACGGCTGGTCGAGAGCCCACGCGGCGCGGCTGCACAGCCGGTGGAAATTGGTCGCCTCGATGGTCCCAGGCGTCTGTGGTCGCAGCGGCTCGGACGGGTTGGCGAGCGCGAGGTCTGGACGCCGGAACAGGGTGGTGGCGGCGTCCAGATCGTCCGCGCGCAGAGCGACGGTTTGCGGCTCGGCCGCGACCCCAATCACGGTGGTTTTGTCGTCCGGACGCGCCATTTGTGTCGTAGCGCCAAGGTCATCGATTCGCAGTTGCATGGTTTCGGCGTGTGCCAGCTCGATGTCGCGGTTGATGGCCTCGGTGGTTTGCCGCAAGTGGTCGCCGAGCGCGCGATTGAAACACAGCAATAGAACCCGTTTGCCCTCGGCGGCGAGCAGCTGCGCGCAATGCAACGCCAACAATGTCTTGCCGGTGCCCGCACCGCCGCTGACCATGATGCGTTTGTTGGCGATGAACATGCTCGCCAGATGGGCCTGTTCGGAGCTCAGGCGAATCATTTGTTGGCGCTCGATCTCGAGGGCTCCGCCGAGGTTTGGCACCAGCTTGAATTCCGGGCTCAGCACTTCCTTTCGAAACAGCTCAAATTGTGCGGGGGTCACGCGCGGCACGGTGTCGTATTTTCGGGTCCAGAAGTCGAACGCGGCCTCGATCATCGTTTGCGTGTGGGTGAGCACCATCGCATCAAGAAACACCTCCGGTTCGGCGTCTGGCGGGACTTCGTTGGGGGTCCAGCGCGTGAAGGGAAATGCGAGGGCCCAGCCGTACGCCATCGGAAAGCGGCCCTTTACGCCGCCAAACAAACGCGTGCATGGGTCACGGAATTTGGTGACGAGCGCTTCGACCTGCTTCTTGGCTTGTTCGGCCGGCGTTTGGCGCAGCGGTTCGCGACGTTTTCCCTTGAGGCGATACCAGGTCCCGTCGTGGTCTCGCTCCACGCCGTGGCCCTTGCATTCCAAAAACAACATGCCTCGCTGGGGATGCAGGATGATGAAGTCGACTTCGCCTTGGTCCGCATTCTGAGCGGTGATGAAGGGCATCGCGAAGTAGACGTGATAGTCGTCGGGCAGGCCGTCTCGCAGCGCTTCGAACAACGCGCGTTCTGACTTTGTCGCTGAAACGTCGGCCGGAATTTCTTTTGGATAGACGTGAGCCACGGCAAATCATGGGGCGATGGACGGCCTATCGTCGCCCGAACCACGCTTCGCGGCAACATTGTTTGAAGCCGCAACATGGCCGCGAGGCTTGACCGCGGGCGGTCAAAGTGAAAGATTACGCGCCTTCCAGCATGACAGAGGTTCGCATGGCGGACACGATCCAAGACAGCATTGAAAACATCGAAGATTTGGTCGCCGAAGGCGAGTACGACAAGGCGCAGGCTGCGGTCGCGGCGGCGTACGAGACGTTCGGGAAGGACCCCGAGCTCGTCATTACACACGCGGAACTGCTGCTCGAGATCGAGGATTTCGAGGGCGTCGTCGCGGCAGTAAGTCACGCCGAATCGGTCGAGGACATGGAGCAGCGTGCTCAGTTCCTCGCGGCACGCGGATACGCACTGTTTTACACGGACCAATTCGACGCCGCGCGGCATGCCTTTAACGACGGCGTCAAAGCCGATCCTGAGCTGTTCTCGGCCGTTGTGGGGCGCGCGATGGTGCACGAGCATCTGGGTTTCTACAACGCCGCAATGCTCGACCTTGAGCGCGCGATCGCCATGGATTCGACCGAGGGTCAACCCTTTGCGATTCGCGGGGCGATTCACCTGCGCTTTGGCCGTGTGGACCAAGCACAAAAGGACCTGCAGTTTGCGATCGACAGCAACCCACACGATGAAGAGTCACGGCTTAATCTGGCCCGCATCTACGCGTTGGGGAACAATCGCCCTGCGGCGATGGAGCTCTTGGAAGTCCTGCTTGAAGACGGCGAAGACGCTGATTACGTCGCACCGGGCGCATTGCTACGAAGCCAGCTTTCGTTGGCGCTTGGCAGCTACGATGCCGGGCTTGAGGACGCAAAGCTCGCCATCGAACTGATCCCAGAGTTGCCGTGGGGATACTTGCAGGCCGCCGCATGTGTGCTTGGCAAGGGCGCCGAACCTGGCGTGGCCATCGATCTGCTGAAACAAGCCGAAGAGACGGTCGAGTCGATCTACGACATACCCGACATCTTCCTGCTTCGCGCCACCGCGTACGACCAGCTTGGAAAGCCGGACAAGGCCCAAGAGTGGACCGAGAAGGCCGAGGGCGTGGCGCGCCTGCCGGGATTTGTGTACGGCAGCCTGAACCCCGCTGGAAACATCCCCATCAATCCGGGCAAACCCATCGACATCCGTGCGCTGCTCGACGATCTGTTTGGCGAGGCCAAGAACGCGCCTAAGGGATACGAAGATGTGTTGCGACAGATCGTCGCGCGCATCCCCGAGATCGTCAAAGAACACCCCAACGTGGGTCAGCTTCAGATCGAGCTTCCCGAAGCACCGGGCATGGTCGGCGGCAAACGCCAGCTTGTCGTGCAGGTCAATCAGCAAGCGCAACAGGCACAAGCCCGCGGGTGAGGCAGCAATGTCGGATTCTTTCCAGAAAGTCCTTCACAACGAAGACGGTCTCGAGATCACGTTTATCATCGAAGAGGACGCCGCCCGGATCGAGTTTCGCGGCAACAAAAACGTGGACTTGAGCGCCGTAGACGACGTCGTCGTTGTGGTCAACGGCAAGGGATTTGAAGCCGTTCCTCGTGACGGTGACTTTTCGGTGGCCCATCTTGGGTCATGGTCCGCCCTTTCGACCTCCCCCGTCCAGCTCATGATTCGTGTGCACGAATTCTTTGAAGGCTGGGAACTCGACTGACGGAGCAGGCTCGTGAGTTTCGTCCAGCGTGTTCGGAAATCCCTGGTTTTCAAATCCCCCGACGTTGAAGAACTGATCGACATGTACTGGCACCGGCGTTTGGCCGCGGTCGGTACAGCGTTGATTTTCAACTCTGGGTTGCGGCCTGACCACATCACATGGACGAGCCTCGCTGTGGGCTGGATGGCGAGTATCGCGCTCGCGCTGACGGCGTTGGCTGGCGTACTGACGCCGATGGTCGGTTACCCGCTCGCGGCCGGTTTGCTGTTCTTCTCCGTGATCCTCGATTGCATGGACGGTCAGCTCGCCCGGGCGACTGGTGGAGGAACGCGCATGGGGCGAATCCTCGACGGTGTGGTCGATGCGTTTGTGTTGGGGCCATTTTATGCGTTGATGGGTGCGGACATTTGGTTGCGTCACGGGGCTCCGTTCTTCGCGCTGACGTTGGTGGCGGCGTTGAGCACCTTCATGCGCACGACCGTCTACGATCGCGTCAAAGCGTTCTATCTGGCGCATACGCAACCCGCCGCGCAGGCCGACGGCGTCGAAACGATGGCCGAGGTGCTTGCGGAGTACGAGGAAATCAAGAAGACCGGCAGTCTTTTGGATAAGTTCCTGATGTGGATGTACGTCGATGGGCAGCTCAAATACGGCCGCATGTTTTCGGGCCGAAAAGAAGACGCCATCGCTCACAACGTCACCGAGGAATCGATCGCGTTGTATCGAAAGCGGTTCAAATGGCCGATGCGCATCATGACATTCATGGGGCTTGGCACGCACATGATCTTCATCTACACCGCGGTGGCCCTGATGCCGTGGTGGCCATGGGCAACGGTCGCGATTCAAGTCGTGTTCGCCGGCCTTGGTATCCCCCTTGTGGTCTACGCCATCGTGCGCGCCAAAGCCATGGCGCAGGCCTGAGTGTGCCGGTCCACATGGTTGGGTCGGCAACCTCTGGTTGCCGAATGGGCGAAGCCCAGATCCTGTCCAGCTCGGACGCCGCCGGACCACAGGCGTTGAATTGCAACGACTTGCCATCAAATTGCCGAAGGGTTGAAACACACAAAAGTGTTAGACTTATGAAACTTCTTTGAATGGAACGGACGATGAAATACACCCTCGTTTTGATGCTCGCCCTCGCGGCTCCCTTGTCGGGCTGCGCAACCTCGAGCGCATCGCTCGCCGCAGCGGACGTCCTTGTGCCCGTTGCTCAGGAGAAGCAGCTCGGGTTGCAGATGCAGCCGCAGATCGAATCCGAAGCGAAGATTCACGCAAACGCGGAGCTTCAAGCGTACGTCCAATCGTTGGGCGCAAAGGTCGCCCAGGCCGCCAAGGGCGACATGCCCGCGGGCATCACGGTGCAGTTCAAGGTGATCGATGCGCCTGACACGGTCAACGCCTTTGCCATTCCGGGCGGCACCATCTACGTCTACACCGGCCTGCTGCGCGCAGCGAGCAACGAGGCTGAGGTCGTGGGCGTGCTCGGTCACGAGACCGCCCATGTCACGCGTCGGCACGTGGCACAACAGATGGTCACCCAAATGGGCATGCAGACGGTGATGGACATGGCCCTTGGGAACAATCCCGGTCAGGTCAGCCAGATCGTCACGGGTGTCGCCGCACAGGGATACCTGCTGAAGTACAGTCGCGACCACGAGCGTGATGCCGACGCATACGGCATTCGTTACGCCGCCGCCGCTGGATATGACCCGCACGGCTTCGCGAACTTCTTCAAGAAGCTTGGCGGTTCGGGCGGCCCCGAGATCCTGTCCACCCACCCCGATCCGGCGTCGCGTGCGTCGACCGCGGAATCGCGGATCAGCAAGATGGACAACCCGCCCACCTACACCGGCGAGGAAGAATTCAAGGCAAAGAAGGCCCAGTTTGGGCTTTGAGTGTTCGCGTTGCGAGCGTGCGCCGTTCAATCGTATGATGAAGGGCCGACAGTGGACGAGACCCCATGACCGATTCATCCGATTCCAACCCAAATGCCGACGTGGAACGGGTCGTCGCGCGTATCTCTGGGCATTCGAACACCGAGTTTGACTCCGAAGGGTTCGCGCTCGTCGCTCGCGGCGTCCAACAGCTCGCCGATGATGCACATGCACAGGGGATCTCGCCCGCCCGCGTCAAGATTTTGCTCGATGGGTTGGATTCCGTCCTGAACACATTTTCGGCGTGGGAGCCTCCGACCGTCGAGGTCTCGGGTGTTGAGGGTTTGCAGCGTTTTGTCGGCGCGTTTCGCAACGAGGCACAAAAACGGCTCGCGGGCCTGTCGATCTCGATGATGGGGATTTTCAACGCCAACGACACCGACAGCGCGGTCCGTCAAAGCGCCGAGCATCTGCACGCGATCCGCGGTGGTGCGGCCATGTTGGGCATGGCCGACGTGGCGCTGTTGTCTGGCGCGATGGAAGATTTGATCCACGCGTTGGCCCGTGCCGAGTCCCCCGAGACGACCTCGGCGAAACCTCTGTTGCGCGCGTTTGCCGTCTTGAAGTCCGTTGTCGAAGATCCCGAGGAGCCTGCCGATGCCGTGATCGAGGATGTGGTCGACAACCTCAAAGCGCTCGCGGCCTCGGTCGAGAAACCACGTCGCGTGGAGCGCGACGAGCAACCCCACACGCGTACCCTCGAACAACGCATCTTGGTCGTGGATGATGTCGAGACGATTGCAGCGAGCATTGGGTTTGTGCTCAGTGAATTGGATGTGCCGGTCGACGTGGTCACGGACGCGAAGGAGGCGCTGCGCATGTTGCACGAGCGGCCCTACTCGTTGGTGGTCAGTGACGTCTCCATGCCGGGCATGGACGGCGTTGAGCTGATCAAGGCAATGCGCGAGGACGACATCTTGCGCGACGTTCCGGTTGTGCTGCTGACGCAGTTGGACCAACCCAATGAGCGCGCCCGGGGTCTTGCCGCCGGGGCGAGCGACTACATCGTGAAAGGGTCGATCGGAGGTGGTGAGCTCATCGCCCGGGTGACCGAATTGCTTGTGGACGCACCCTATGTGCCGGCTTCGGCGGGCGAAGTCCGCGCGATTCTGGTCGTAGAGGACACCGAGACCATCGCCGCGAGCATCGCATTCGTGCTCAGCGAGGGTCCCTACGAGATCGTGCTTGCGCATGACGGCGAAGACGCGCTCTACAAGCTCAATCGTCGACAGTATGACCTTGTGATCAGCGACATTGAGATGCCCTCTATGAATGGGATTGAGCTCGTCAAGACGATGCGCGCGCGGGAGGACCTCAGCCTGATACCGGTCGTGATTTTAACGTCACGAGGCTCCGACGAGGACAGAGCGATGGCGTTGGAAGCCGGCGCGAATCACTTTTTGCTCAAAGGCTCGGTGGGTGGCGGTGAGCTGCAGCGCGTTGTGGCTTCGTTGTTGGAGGAGATATGAGTTACGTCCTGATCCTCGACGACTCCGAGTTGATCCTTCAGATGCTCGAGATGGTCTGCGTTGGTGCGGGGTACACCGTTCAAACCGCGACCTCTTTCAGCGCCGCGTGCGAGACGGTTTCACGTGAAACACCCGCCGTCATTGTCAGCGATGTGCATCTCCCCGACCTCGCCACAGATCCCGTTACGGCCTTTCGCGGCGCGGGCTGCGAGTCCCCCGTGATCTTGGTCTCTGGACGACCCCAGGCCGAGTTGGACGAGCTCGCGGCCTCGCTCGGCGCGAAGGGCGCCGTGTCCAAGGACGCCGGGATGATGGGCATGGCACAGACCCTACCTGCGTTGATCGGTCCGGTGTGACGACGGCCTTTTGGGGTTGCGCACTCCGCACTGAGAATCTAGGTTAACCCGAACCACACAACCGGTTGACGTCCCTAATGAAGTTGGGGGGAAACAGACCGAAGGAGACCTCGCACCATGCGTCGTTGTTCATTTTACCTTCTGTTTGCCATGTTATGGGCGAGCCCGGCGTGGGCCGAGTCGCCGCCACCGCCGCTGCCTGAACTCAATTACGGGGCATTGTTTCTACGCCTCACGCTCGTGCTCGCGGGCGTTTGTGTCTTGGCGTGGGTGTCGCTTCGTTGGGGCCTGAAACGCTACCAGCCGGCGACGACGGGGCCGGTGAAGGTCCGGGCACGCGTCCCGGTCGAGCCGCGGCGCAGCATCTTGCTCATCGAGATTGGGGAAAAGGTGTTTGTGGTCGCGTCAACCGAACACGGCATGACCAACTTGGGCACCTTGGCAGCGGCAGACGTGCCCCAGACGACCGACGTCTCGGCCGTGCGCTTCAGCGACGCGCTTGCGCGGCTGCGCCCGAGCAATCTGCAGCCGATGGAGGACGAGCCATGATGGGCGAAAATCCCCTGAATATGGTGGTCCTGCTCGGGCTGCTGGCTTTGGTGCCCTTCTTCCTGATGATGGTCACAAGCTTCGTCAAGATCGCGGTCGTGCTGTCGATCTTGCGCACCGCCATTGGCGTACAACAAGCACCTCCCAATCAGGTCATCACCGGACTCGCGATGGTCTTGAGCCTCTACGTGATGGCCCCGGTTGGCCTGGCGTCGTGGGAGGCCGCCGAGCCGTACGTGCAACAGATCGAGGCGGGAGAAACCGCGAGTTTTTCGTCCTACAAGGAGATGCTCGAGAAGAGCTCGGCTCCCCTCAAGACGTTCTTGCTCAAACATGCGGACGAGGACGAGCGGGTGCTCTTGCACGAGCTGGCCGTCGAACTTCGCCCGCAGGAGCAGCGGGCCTCGGTCAAAGACGACGATCTCTTGATCGCGATCCCCGCGTTCGTGCTCACCGAGCTCTCGGAAGCGTTCACGATCGGCTTCATCTTGTTCGTGCCGTTTTTGTTGGTCGACCTCGTGGTCGCCAACATCTTGCTCAGTCTAGGCATGCATATGCTCAGCCCCACCACCGTCAGCCTGCCCTTCAAACTGCTGCTGTTCGTGTTGGTGGATGGCTGGTACCTGGTCATCCGTGGGCTCATCCTGGGGTATGCGTGATGGAGAGTTACCTCATTCAATTGATGCGCGAGGCGATGTTGCTCGTGCTGGTTGTCTCGGCGCCGCCGCTGCTGACGAGCATGCTCGTGGGACTTGTCATCAGCATCTTCCAAGCGACGACCCAGATTCAGGAGCAGACGCTGACCTTTGTCCCTAAGCTTGTCGCCGTGTTCGCGAGTTTGGCGCTGGCTGGGCCCTGGATTGGCGCTCAGGTCGTGCGATTTACCCATGTGGTGTTTCAGGGCATTGCCTACGTGATGTGATGCAAGAGATCGTCTCACTCGGCCAAGTTTTCCAGCAGGGCATGCTCGTGATGCTCTTGGTCACGGCGCGGATCGCGCCGGTGGTGCAGCTCGTGCCTTACCTTGGAGGGAAGGCGACTCCGCAGTCGGTCAAGACCGCGATATCGCTGGCCTTGGCTGGTCTTGTGTTTCCCGTGATCTGGACCGGACAGATGCTTCCAACCGGGGTGCATCTCGCCTTGTTGGTGGTCAAAGAAGTGCTTGTGGGGCTGACGATTGGGTTCGTTGCGGCTCTGGTCTTCGAAGCGGTGCGGACGGCAGGACAGATCATCGATACCGTGCGCGGTCAGAACATGGCCACGGCGTTGGTCCCGCAACTGCCCGAGCGCGCGAGTGTGTCTGGGGACGCGATGTACCTGCTGTTTGTTGCGTTGTTTCTAACCTCGGGCGCACACCATCTGATGCTGTCCGTGCTCGTCCGCTCTTATGTGGCCGTGCCTGTGGTGGGGTTCCCCGATGCGACGCAGCTCAGCGACGCGGGTCTGTTGGTCGCGCGTTTGTTTGGGACCTCGTTTGAGCTCGCGCTGATCGTGGCGCTTCCCGTGGTGGTCGCGATGATGTTGACCGACCTCGTCTTGGCGTTGGTCAACAAAGCCGCTCCCCAGATCCAGGTGTACTTTCTTGGGATGCCCTTGAAGGCGGCGCTTGGCATTTTTGTGCTCCTGTTGTGCATCGAGGCCATCATGCAAACGCTGATGATCCATGGTGTTGATGACCTTCGTGCGCTGGAGCACCTGATCGAGGGGTGGTCTCGATGAGCGACGACAAAACGGAAGAGCCAACAGACAGCAAGGTTCGAAAGGCCCGTGAGGACGGACAGGTCTCGCGCTCGGCGGATTTCACGGGCGCCATTGTGATGTTCGCGGCGGGCGCGACGACGTGGTTCTACGCCCCCGTTGCCGCGGGTTACCTCATGGGGTTTTTCCGGCGAGCCACCGACTTGGTTGGGCGAGATGTTCGGGGCGCACAGGCGCTGCAGGTGCTCAGCGACGCGAACGTGGTCTTCGTCCAGAGCACAGGACCGATCCTTTTGGCGACGTTCGCGGCGGCCCTGTTCGTCAACTACATCCAGGTCGGGGCGCTGCTGTCCCTCAAAGCGGTCTCGCCGGATCTGGATCGGTTGAACCCCGCGAAGGGGATCAAAAACGTGATCTCAAAGCGCAAGCTGACCGATTTGGGCAAAAACGTCGTGAAGCTCACGGCGGTGGGATGGATCGGCACAACGCTGTTTTTGGACCTGATCCCGGGTTTGACGCGGCTGCCGTTGCACACGCTGCAAAGTGGCCTGGCGTTTGGGGCCGAGTCGTCGTTTCACCTCGCAGTGTGGCTTGCTTCGGCGTTGCTGATCATTGCGATCGTGGACCTCGTGCTGCAGCGGCGTCGTTACATGAAAGACCTGATGATGACCAAACAAGAGATCAAGGACGAACACAAACAGAGCGAGGGCGACCCACACGTCAAGTCGCAGCGCAAGCGGTTGCACCAACAATTGTTGCAGGGGGGAGGGACCAAACGGGTTAAGAACGCCGACGCGGTCGTCGTCAACCCCACACGGATTGCGGTGGCCTTGATGTACGACGAGACCACGATGGAGGAGCCCGAGATCCTCGCGCGTGGAATGGGCGACCACGCCCAAGCGATCCGTCGCGCGGCGATCAAGTACGGGGTGCCGATCGTCGAAAACGTCGACCTCGCCAGGGCGCTCTACCAGGTCGACGACGAGGTTGGCATCCCACCGAACCTTTACGATGCGGTGGCCGAGGTGCTTAGTTACGTCTATTCGTTGCGTAGGGAGGAGTGATGTTCTCGAACGAAGAAGCCCATGCGATGTGCGAGCTGGCGCATCAACTTATGGATGCCGGGCGCCTCGACGATGCACGTTTGGTCGTGGAGGGCGTGCTTCGCCACGCCCCAAACAGCGCGTGGGCGTGGTACGCGGCAGGACGCCTGGCCTTTGACGCTGGCGACTTTCAACGTGCCGCAGAGTTTTTGGAGCAAGCGTGCGGTCGCCAGCTTACCACCGAGGCGGCGATGCTTTGGGTTGAGGCTCTCGTGGTTTCCGGGCGTCACGCCGAGGCGCGCCAACTTGGGGCCAAGCTCGGCATTCGAAGAGACCCGGAGTGCGCCTCACGGTTGGATGCGATGAAGGTTTGAGGGCGTTCTTCGGTGGTGCTCGCGGCGCCCATGCGTTAGCGTTTCGCGACGCATAACGATGGAGTACGCATGTCGGATCACTCGGAACTTCGTGAAACCTTTGACCACTTCGATGAAGACGGAAACGGTCACATCGATCGCAAGGAATTTACGCATCTGCTTGATGCCTTGGGCGCGGAGATGTCGGCCGAGGAAGCCGCGATCGGTTTCGAAATCATCGACTCCGACGGCAACGGCTCGATCGAATTCAGCGAGTTCCTGTCGTGGTGGACGAGCCTTTGAAGCATCTGTGGGGACTTGACCCAGACGTCGTGTTCTTGAACCACGGTTCGTTTGGGGCGTGTCCCACCGCCGTGCTTGCGTTTCAGCGCTCGCTGATGGCTCGCATGGAATCACAGCCGGTCAGGTTTTTTGCCCGCGACACGCAGGGGCTTCTAGACGGGGCCCGAGATGCCATGGCCCGATTCGTTGGTGCGCCAACGGAGGACTTGGTGTTTGTGGCCAATGCCACCACCGGTGTCAATACGGTGCTCAAGAGCCTTCGGCTGACCCGGGACGACGAACTTTTGGTTTCAAACCAAGAGTACAATGCGTGTCGAAATGCGCTCGACGAGGTCGCTCGGCGGGCTCGCGCACGTGTGGTGGTCGTCGATATCCCGTTTCCGATCACCGACACGTTCGACGTTGTTGGGGCGTTTCTCGAGAAAGTGACGCCCAACACACGTTTGTTGCTGGTCGACCACGTGGTGAGCCAGACAGGACTTGTGATGCCGATCGCCGATATCGTCGATGCAATGCAGGCGCGCGGCATTGAGGTATTGGTCGACGGTGCGCACGCGCCCGGCATGCTTGAGCTCGATCTGAGCGCGCTTGGTGCGACCTACTACACGGGGAACTGTCACAAGTGGATGTGTTCGCCAAAAACGGCGGCGTTCTTATATGTCCACCCAAGCAAACACGATGAGGTGCATCCTCTCGTGACCAGCCACGGTGCGAGCTTGTCTGGTCCGCAGAAGTTCCACGCCGAGTTCGACTGGGTCGGAACGATCGACCCGACGCCTGTCATGACTCTGCCTTTCCTCATCGATTTTATGGACGGCCTGGTCGAGGGTGGGTGGTCTGAGATTCGGCAACACAATCATGCGCTGGCGCTCGCTGGGCGTCGGTTGGTGTGTGATGCCCTCGAGCAAGATCTACCGTGCCCTGACCACATGGTGGGTTCAACGGCGTCGGTGGTGCTGCCCAACGGCGACGGTGTGGCGCGCGCGATCGATCCTCTTCAGGACCGTCTGTTGTTTGATTACGGCATCGAGGTGCCCGTGATTCCATGGCCCGGGCCACCGCGGCGTCTGTTGCGGATCTCGGCGCAACTCTACAACTCGCTTGAGGATTACGAGCGGTTGGCGGTGGCGCTGCGAGCCTTGCTTGCGGATTAAGTTCGTGGCTTTGCCCGTTCCTGTTTTGTGGCCGATCGAGTAAGGTCGAATGCCCCGATGAACGAGATGGGTCATGTCTTATGTGGTGTTGGCGCGGAAGTGGCGTCCCCGACAGTTTGATGAGGTAGTGGGCCAAGAACATGTGGCGCGGACGCTGTCCAACGCGATCGAACAGGACCGCGTGGCGCACGCCTTTTTGTTCACGGGCGCCCGCGGTGTGGGCAAGACCTCGACGGCACGGATTCTTGCCAAAGCATTGAACTGCGTCAAAGGCCCCACACCGACCCCGTGCAACGAATGCACATCGTGTGTCGAAATCACGACAGGACAATCGGTCGACGTGTTTGAGATCGACGGCGCATCAAACCGTGGCATCAACGAGATTCGCGAGCTGCGCGAGAGCGTGCGGTACGCACCCAGCCGCGCGAAGTACAAAGTCTACATCATTGACGAAGTCCACATGTTGACCACGGAGGCCTTCAACGCGTTGCTGAAAACGCTTGAGGAGCCGCCACCGCACGTGAAGTTCATCTTTGCCACGACCGAGCCGCAGAAGATCCCGGTCACGATCCTCAGCCGTTGCCAGCGCTACGATTTTAAGCGCATCGGGCAGTCGGACATCGTGCGTCATCTTGAGCTGTTGTGCGACGCCGAGAAGATCACCTTTGAGCGGTCCGCGCTGCAGATCATCGCGAGACAGGCCGCCGGCGGCATGCGCGATGCGCTTAGCCTGCTTGACCAGATCATCAGTTTTTCGGGGACACACGTCAGCGAAGCCGAGGTCACATCGATCCTCGGTGTGGCAAATCGTCAGCATCTCTTTGACCTCAGCGACGCATTGTTGGCACGCGATGCCGAGCGCGCCCTGATGGTGTTGGACGAGGTCAATCGTTACGGGTACGACCTGCCGCAGTTCGCGTCGGAATTGGTGTCGCACTTCCGAGACCTGATGGTGATTTCGGTGGTCAACGAGCCGGCGCGTGTCACGGATCTGACCGTCAGTGAGATCGAGTTGGCCCAGCGGCAGACCCAAGGGGTTTCTGGTGAGCTGCTGCACCGCTATTTCTCGCTGATGGTGGCCGGCGCGCAAGAGATGGCGCGTTCGTCGTATCCAAAGCTCATCCTGGAGATGACGTTGGTGCGTTTGGCGCAGCTCGAACCGTTGGTCTCTCTCGATCTGTTGGTGGATCGTTTGGCGTCGCTCGAGGCTGAGTTTGACGGCGAACCCGCACCACGAATCGAGCGTCAGCAGGCTCCAGCGCCCAAGGCAGCACCGGCGTCCGGCCAGCGTCGTGAAGCCCACACCACTTTGACGTCACCGGAAACCGATGACGATTCGGAGGAAGACCAACAACGGGTAAGCCAGCCCCTTGAACCGCCTGCCGAGGCTGCGCCTCGCGTGGAACCGGCTGAGTCCAAGCCGTCCGAAACGCCCGTCGTGGAATCCGAGCCGGTCGTCCCGCCGAAGCCCGCCCCCGAGGTCCATGTCGAGGCTTCGCCGCCGAACGAAGAGGCCGATGCCGAGGAAGCGCTCGACGAAACATCGGAGCCCGAGGACGTCCGGGAGTTTGATGCGGGTCCGTCGCGTTGGGACGATACGCCACACACCGTGGATGAACCGGTCGAGCGCGTGGCGCCGGTTGCCCCCGAGGCACTCGAGGCGGGGGTGGCCGCGATCGCGACCGAGATCGACGTGGACGCGGAGGAATTGGCGGTCGATGCGGTCGAGATTCAGCGGCTGTCACCCGCAGAGCTCGAGCCGATGTCGCCCCTGCAGCGCAGGGACGCCCTGGTCAACGTCGTGCGAACGATCAGCAAACCGCTCGCGGCCGTGCTGGAGTACGCGTACGTGGAGTCGTTTGAGTCGCAGCGCATTGAGTTCTCGCTCGCAGACAAATACATCGCGATCATCAAGGACGAAGGCCGCCTCGACAAACTCCGCGAGATTGTACGTCGGCTTTTTGGTCCGGGTTGGGTGATCGACATCCAGACCCGTGACGACACGAACGGGGCCCAGGTCACCACGATTTCCCAAGAGCGTGAGGCCGAGCGGGATGCCCAACGAAAGGCCTTGGAGGCCGAGCTGCTCGAGAGTTTGGCCGTGCGCAAAGCTCGGGAGCTGTTCAACGTGGAATCCGATCGCATGCGCGTTCAGGTGCGTTTGTTCGACGATTACTGACATGTTTCACGTGAAACCATGAAATCCATCCGCATTCTCATCGTCGAAGACAGCCCGATATTCATCGATGTGCTGCGTTCGGCGGTCGAGGCGGAGTTTGACATGGAGGTCGTCGCGGTCGCCGAGAATGGGCAGCAGGCAGTTGAACTGTGTGTCGCGCTGCGGCCGGATTTGGTGTTGATGGACATCCAAATGCCCGTGCTCGATGGCCTCGAAGCCACCGAGGTCATCATGGCAGATTGCCCGACGCCGATCTTGGTGGTCACCTCCGACCCCTTCCATGGCGGGGTTGACCAATCGTTTCGCGCCCTGTCCGCCGGTGCGTTGGACCTCATCGCCAAGCCGACGGAGGTTCCGTGGCCCGATGTGTCGCGGCGAGACTTTGTGCGCAAGATTCGACTGCTCTCACAAGTACCCGTGGTGCGACACATGAGGGGGCGCCGCGCCGCCCGTGCGCACATGGCGACGCCGCGCTTGGGGCGCGTCACGCCATCGGGATCGGTGGTCGGAGTGGTCGCCTCCACCGGCGGGCCCAAGGCGCTCGCACGATTGGTGGCAGACTTGGACGTCAATTTTCCGGCGCCGATCCTTGTCGTGCAGCACATCATGCCGGGTTTCTCCGAGCACCTCGCCCAATGGTTGGACCGCAGCGGCCCGCTCAGCGTGGTGGAAGCACGCAATGGCATGCGACTCGAGCCGGGCATTGTGTACATCGCGCCCGCGGAATCGCACCTGGAGCTTGGGGCGAACCTCGTTCTGCGAACCCACGACGAGCCGGCGATCGGAGGTCACCGTCCAAGTGGAGATCTATTGCTCGAGAGCATCGCCCGTTACGCTGGGTCGCGCGCGATCGGCGTGGTGATGAGCGGCATGGGAAGCGACGGAACGTTGGGCCTCGCCGCGATCAAGCGGGCTGGGGGCGCAACATTCGTGCAAGATCGGGAGACGAGTGTCGTGTATGGTATGCCTCAGTCGGCCATCGATCTCGGTGTTGTCGAACAGGTCGTGAAACTTGAGGAAATCGCGCGCATCCTGCTCAACAGAGCCAGCGTTGGAGAGTTGCCGGATGAACCCTAGCCTCGTGCAACAAGCTTGCGAGTTGATCTCGAAGTGGTCCGCATTTGACCTGCGTAGCATGGCCCCAAGGCGCATTCGCGATTTTGTCGTGCGACGCAGCGCCGCCCTTGGATATCCGTCGCCTTCTTCCTACCTCGCGGAGCTCGCCGAGGCCTCCCCAAGCGATCCGGAGCCTCAGCGGCTCATCAACCTCGTTACAAACGGTCTGACGCACTTCTGGCGCGACGAACCGCAGCTCGATGCCCTGCGCTACTCGCTGAGCGAGGTGTCGACCCGTGTCAAAGGACGCCCGGTGCGTGTGTGGTGTGTCGGGTGCTCTACGGGCGAGGAAGCTTATACCGTGGCCATGGTCGCGCGCGAGCTGCAGGTGGCCGTGAAGGTCCTCGGGACCGACATCAACACCGAAGGGTTGAGCCACGCTGCGCTCGGACGCTATTCGCAGTGGAGCCTGCGAAAGCTCGAAGACCGTCGCCGAAACCAGCACTTTCGTCAGCACGAGAACCAATGGGAAGTCAGCGATGTGCTGATGCGCTCGGTCGAATTTCGGCGGCATAATGTGGTCGAGCGCCCGCCGGATACCCCGTTGACCTGGGACGTCGTGATCTGTCGCAACGTGCTCATCTACCTGCACGAAGCGGCCAAAGAGCGCGTGGCCGAGAACTTCGCCATCGCGCTCGATCAGGATGGGTATCTGATCCTCGGATCCTCGGAACAGTTGATGGGCGGCGAAGAATTGTTTCGTGCGTCCAAGAAGGAGGGCGGCTTTGTGTACCGTCATTTGGACAAAGCCCCCGGAACAACCCAGCCGTTGATCCTCGATCTCGAGGAAGAGTCTATCCCGGTGTTGATCGCCGAGGGCTTGGCAAAAACACAAGAGATCGAAGACGACGCAGCCGTGGTTCACCTCGTGTCCTCGGGATTGGGCCAGCTTGCCACCAACCCAGAGTCGGCGTTGGCGTGTTTTGAGGCGGCGGCATGTTACGACCCATTCGTCCTCGAGACCTATATTCACATTGCGCGGGCCCTCGCCGAAGCCCCGGAGAGGGCGACAGAAGCCCTCCAGAAGGCGTTGTTCCTCGATCCCTACCAGTGGTATGCCGCGTACGAAGCGGGCCGTATCTACGAGGCGTGTGGCGAGCGTCGACGGGCCAAGATCGCGTACGCTCAGGCCCTCGAAGGGATAGAGCAGCGCACGACCACGTTGTTTGACGAACGGTTGGTCGACGCACCGCTTCTCAGCGTCGAGTCCAAGAAATCCACGATTCATGCGTTGTGCACTGCAGGCCTCGAAAGGCTGGCGTAGCGGTGTTATAAGCGCGACATCTCACATCTCAAGGAGACCAGATGATTGGTTACGAGCCGACAGAAGACCAGCTCATGTATCAGAAGACCGCGCACGAGTTCGCGCGCGACGTCATCCGCCCAGCGGCGCCACACCACGACGAGACCGGTGAGTATCCTCACGCGATTTTGAAGCAGGCGTGGGAGCTTGGACTGATGAACACCATGATCCCCGAGGCCTACGGCGGTTTGGGGCTTGGTTGTCTCGATGCCTGCATCATCGCCGAGGAAACCGCGTGGGGCTGCTCGGGCATCGGTACGGCGATGGAGGCGAACGGCTTGGCCGAGGCGCCCGTCATCATGTTCGGAACGGATGCGCAAAAGAAGAAGTTCCTGGCGCCGATGACCGAAGAATACCAGTTGGCGGCATACTGTGTGACCGAGCCCGGCGCAGGTTCGGATGTTCAGGGCGTCAAATCCACCGCCGTCAAAAAGGGTGACAAGTACATCCTGAACGGCCAGAAAATGTGGATCACCAACGGGTCGGTGGCCACGTGGTACTTTGTGTTGGCCTACACCGACAAAGACGCGGGCTACAAGGGTCTGACGGGCTTTATCGTGCCCGCCGATTCCCCAGGAATCACGGTTGGTCGCAAGGAAATGAACATGGGCCAACGGGCGAGTGACACCCGCGGCATCACGTTTGAAGACGTCGAAGTGCCGGCCGAATATGTGCTTGGCGGTGCGGAAGGCACGGGTTGGTTCCAGGCCATGGGCGCGTTCGACAAGTCGCGTCCCTTCGTCGCATCGGCCTCGGTCGGTGTTGCACGTGCGGCCTACGAGCACGCCCGTCAGTACGCCACCGAGCGCACAACCTTCGGCAAGCCACTCGCCGCCCACCAAGCCATCAACTTCATGCTCGCCGACATGGCGACCAACATTCAGGCAGCCCGCCATCTGGTGCGCGAGTCCGCGTGGCTTCATGACGCCGGCAAACCCAACACCAAGATCGCCGCCATGGCCAAGCGCTTCGCCGCCGACATGTGCAACCAAGTCGTCACCGACGCGTTGCAGGTCTACGGCGGTAACGGTTACTCGCGCGAACAGCCCATCGAAAAACTGTTCCGCGATGCCAAGATTTTCCAAATCTACGAAGGCACCAGCCAGATCCAGCGCATGATCATCGGTCGCGAGATCATGAAAGAGATCAAGTAATCGGTCGTTCGAGCTATCTCGCCCGCACGGAAGCCGACCTCGACTGTCCGTCGATGGCCGGCTTTTTCGTCGCCGCTTCCTATGCGCTCCTGAGATTCGCGCCGTACTAGGATGGCGCGCTCTTACTCGGGGTCATCGAAGCGACGGATACCCTCTTGAAACCTCGAAAAGTGTATCGATAGCTTCATGAGCAGCAGATAGAACGCGTACTGCGTAAGGGTGAAGACCGAATCGCGCTTGTTGTCCAAGAAGTGTTGGAGCGGATGCGAATGAATGTCGTCCAAAAATATGACGCTTTCTTCCAAACCGGACCCACTAGGCAGGAAGAAAAGTGACGTCACTCGTTGCTTCCTGATGTTATCCAAGATGTTTGTGACTTGCTGTTCGTTCTTCACCTCGCCAAGTCGCTCTGCTATCCGAGAGAGCTTCACCACTGGCGCGAAAAGGATGTTGGTTGGAAAACACCGGTCGTTTTCTGCGCTGATATCGCATGAGTTGGAGAGAATCATTCCTAGGACGGTCTTCTGTTCGCCATCATTGAACCTAGTAACCACGAGGCCTCGCCAACCATCGCCCTGTAGAAGCTCATCTCGCAGGTTGGCGTCCTGCAGGTAGAAATTCATATTCTCCGGGAAGGATTTCAGTTCGGACCACAATTTGGCGCGGTCTTCCGGCGTAAGGTACGGCGGGAGGTAGCGTTCAATATCCGAAACGATATGATTCGTTTTACTCACTCGTAGAGATCCCACCGATTCTCGTAGAGCACGCGTTTCGCTTCGTCGTCTAGGTCCACCTGTTGACTGTCCAGTCCGCGGATCACGTCTTGAAGCGCGGCGAGGACATCGTACGTCGATACCTCAAAAGTAGAAGGAGAGCTGGTACCGCTGGTTTCGTGCTGCTCGACTGGAGTCGGAAGAACATACTCGATGTCGTTTCCCGAGGCGTACGCACATCCCGCGAGAGCCAAAGCAAGCAGGGCTGCGCTTCCAGGTCTTCCCATGGAAGAGAGTGTTGCACCCCCGCCGCTACTCTGACTCTCTAGCTCCTCGCCTAATTCGTCTGTGACGTTCATGTGGACTCCTCCCATGTCGGGTCAAAGCTCTCGATCGTCTCGCTTGATACCAGTGAAAAGAAGGTACTCTTCAACACGCCGTGCCCGTCTTCTAGTAGCGCCTCCTGATTCTCCCAGAAGTCGTCGGATTCCACATGCCTTATGGTATCTACATCAACGATTATGCCCGATCGTGATGAGTTGTCTGCTAGGGACGCGGTCGCGCCAGTGCGTATCTGCACAATATTGCGAAAGTCTCCGTCCAGATACTCGGTCCGTAGGTGGAAACCGTTCTCAGATACGTCCTCTCCGCGTAGTTGGATCTTGGCGTTCAGTAGTTTTAGTTGGTCTGTAGCTGGTGCAGGAATCAGGTTCACATAACGAAGAGAGTACCTTTCGACTTCGTCAACTAAGCCCGACGATGCGAGCAAACTGAGTAGGCCTGCGATCTCCGCTCGAAAGTGGTCCCAGCCGGGATACTCGATGCCAAACGAGAAGTTGAAGACTTGCTGCCCCACCGAGACCTGTTTGCCCGGCCCTTGAAGGCGATAGTGTGCCTGGTGCCACAGCTTGGGATCAGCTTGTCGCAGTTCAGCGGGAACGTTGGCGAGCGGTAGTTTTGTGACTTCGGTATACTCGTCTTTCAGGGCTTGGAAGAGCATACCGGGAAGGATCTCACCCGCACTTTTGATGGTGGGACGAAACCGCAGTTCGAATAGGGCGTCCAGTAGAGGACTCTTTCCCAGGCTTAAGGGTAGCTTCACATCCGCTCCAGAATTTGACCTGCGACGCTCACGACGCCCGATGATCGGAAACTTGCACGGTCGGATTGACTCGTCAACCGTCGCTCGCCGTTGGAGCGGAGAAGAGTGCGTGATAACGCTCGTTCCGCACTGAAAAAGAGAAAGTTGGAGTTTCCGATTTGGTCCTTCGCTTTCTGCCGTAGCGCTTCGAGCGCCTTGTCTCCGTCCAGTGAATTGAGCAACTCATCGTAGAACGGTTCGTAGCCATCCAAAAGCACTCCATTCCACTCGGGCTGGTCGGGGCCAACCAACCCCCAGAACGGAGCCGGTTGGGTAGCGTTGAGCACTTGCGCCAGCCATGCGCCGCTACAAACGGCGAGGGTAAGGAACAAGTTGTTACGAGTCCGGTAGTTGATTTTCGACAGTTTCGGCGCAAGTTCCTTCCATTCGACGATTTCCCCAGAACCGAGTTCCAGGCCACCTTTGTGACCATGGATTTCCAGATGCAGGATTGGCCAAAGCCCTTCTTTCCCTGCCCTTTCCGAGATCTTTTCTAAGGTTGCGAAGAACGACTTGGCATTCTCAACCTCCAAGAAATCGATCTTCAACTGCTTGTTGTTGTTTGCGACCGAGGATCGGAGTCTCTCCGCCAGCCGTGTTCCAGTTGATTCGTCCTCATCGAACAACGATTCGACGATGTAGATGTGATTGAATTCCATACTCAAACTCCACGCTCTATCGAGAAGCTAGCATACCATACCATCCGACTCGGACAGGCACGGCCTGGCGGAGCGAGGAGCGAAATCTACGAGCCGCTCCTAAGTCTCGCTCCCCGCTCCTCCGGCAGCGACGGTCCGCTCCCTATCCGCTCCCCAGATTCGACAGATCACTCGCCGACATGGCGACCGAGATTCAGGCGGCCCGCCACCTCGTGCGCGAGTCGGCATGGCTGCACGACGAAGGCATGCGCAACACCAAAGTTGCCAGATGAACACTTCACCTTTCATGGGAAGTCCGCAGACTGTGGGCTCGGATGAGTGTCCCGAAGATCCTTTTGGTTTGGCGCGATGGCCAAGCGCTTCGCCGCCGACATGTGCAACCAAATGGTCACCGACGCGTTGCAAGTCTACGGCGGTAACGGATACTCCCGCGAACAGCCGATCGAAAAGCTGTTCCGCGACGCGAAGATTTTCCAAATCTATGAAGGCTCCAGCCAGATTCAGCGCATGATCATCGGTCGCGAGATCTTGAAAGAGCTGAAGTAATCGCGCGTGTTTCGACGAAGGATGTAACTGTGACCGCCTGCTTGGGCCGAGCGGAAACCTCTGAGTTAAAGATTGGGCTGAGTCGTTTGATACGGTCCATCCAATCCTTAAGCGGTCTTCTTTTATGTCTAAGACTACGTACAGGGCCGCGACGTGGTGCCGGTCAGGGATTGGCGCAACGGCGCGTGGTCTCGGCGGTCGACGTGGCTTCTGGCGGGCTTCTGGGGCGCGCTGAGTACACGGCCGAGGGTCGTGGCACGACGTACGACAACCACAACAACATTGCCGAACAGCACCTGCGGCTGATCGCGCTGGCACGAAAGAACTTTCCATTTGTGGGCAATGATGAAGCAGGTCGAAATCTCGCGACGCTGCAAACACTGGTGTCGACCTGTCTGGCCAACGACATTAATCCACAATCGTATCTGACCGACGTCCTGTTGCGCATGCAAGACCACCCGCAGTCGCGAATCGCGGAGCTGTTGCCGTGGAATTGGAAGGTCGAGCCGCGATCACAGTAACGCGAATAACCGTTTATCAAATCGACGAAGGAGGGAAAACAACGCGGTCTGTCGGACGCTTATCAGTGGGCCTTTGGTTTTCTACGAAGTTAATGAAGATCGATAGAAAGGGATATCATCTCTGAAGTCACCCGGGCTTCGCTGATTGGTCACTCAACAATCGAGAAACGATGCCGGCGACAGCGCCGAATAGGACCGTTGCGCGCGCCTGACCGCGGTGTAAAATCAACCGCGGAAACTGTCGCTATGCGCTTGTTCAAGGTCTAGTCTAGAGTTCAGATATCTTTGTTGCAGAGATATTGAATCGCACCGTTTCATCAGCCGAGAATACCTCGGTCACGCCATTCAGTCCTTGCTTACAAATCCAATCGAAACTGGACTCGCTTTCCGCCTTCCGTATCTTTCCTCTAATACACCACCCATCACTTGGTAGAACGTGACAACTGTATTCAAACTCAATGCCCGCGCCTTGTAATGTGCTTGGTTCGAGGTAGTTGGAAATGCATGAACCTCGTGCTGTGTGCTCGCTTTTCCAATTAGTATCGGGACTTTCTCGCATTGCGATCGCAATGGATAACTCTAGTTCGCCCCGAATTGAGTTGGCAGGATCGAGATCGACCTCCATATCATTCTGAGTCGCGGCAGCGTCGTCGGTTTGAGTCGCGGCAGCGTCGTCGGTTTGAGTCGCGGCAGCGTCGCTTTGAGTCGCAGCAGCGTCGCTTTGAGTCGCAGCAGCGTCGACCTGTGTATCTCCCCCTTTACATCCAAATCCTAGGACGAGAAGCATCACAGAAGTGGACGCTAAATCGGTGCATCGAACCATGTTTCCTCCAAGAGTATTTCATTGTCGAGATAGACCAACTTCTCGGATGGATCAGTCCAAAAAGACTCTCTATCACCCAGAATGCCTCCGAGGTGCACAATGTCGTAAACACCAGAACCAGAACCGCACGGTGAACACTCACCGCCGGAGCATGGACCACAACTGTCTGCACTAGCCGTCCAGCAGGAACATCCTGCATCGGCATTATCTCTTTGCCCTGATGAATCAGTGCAGTGGACTATTTTAGGTGGTGGGTTACCACAACCACAGGCATTGCACGTTGCGTCGTACTGTTGCGTGTCAATCTCTATGGAGAGCATACCCTTTCCACACTCGAGCAAACCGGCCATTGGCATAGCTTCAGTAACAACTCCAAAAAGCACATGCTTGAATCCACCGCCGAACTTCGGATAAGTAGCTTCCGCAATAAACGCGCCTTCAATTTCACTCAATTCCAGAAGGCCCTCAGCCACTGCATCTTCAGGCTCCCCGATCAACTCAGCGACATCCTCTGGAGAGCGCCTGAAGAGCCTGAGGTCATCAACATTTGCTTGAGTTTCGTCGAGATAGTCCTCGATGGATACATCCTCCTCATCGAGGATGTGATTAATCCACGCATGGCGCAGCTGACTTAGGTTTAAGTCGTAAGTAAGTGCAGCTGAGCGGGTTTCAACCGAAGCTGCTTTATAGTCATTTCCGCATCCTACGAGAAAGACCAAGATACCAAAAGCAAGAGTCCGCAAGTTTTCCTCCCAGTGTTTCTATTGGTGTGAATGGTGAATACTATGCAGTTAAACGCCTATGCGCAAACTAAAACTCTACAGAGGAGTGGAGTACCGGGATTTTTGGACAGCCATCTCCTAGCGTAAGCTGGAAGCCGAAGGAGGCCGCGCATGTCAAAGAGTTCGAAGAAGTACACCGTTACACCGAAGAGTTTAAGGCCGACGCCGTGCGACTCATAGAAGTCCAGAGATTGTCTGTGGCGCGGGTGGCTCGTGACCTCGACGTCAACGTCAATACACTGCACAACTGGCTGAATAAGACACGGGAATCCCAGGCTCCTGAGGTGACCGAAATGCGGCGTGAGCTCAATCGGTTGCGAAAGGAAGGAGGAGCGCGAAATCCTAAAAAAGGCGGCGGCCTTCTTCGCTAAGGAATCGAAGTGAGAAGCCGCTTCATCGTCGCGCAGAACGCTATCCATCGGCTTGATGTGCTTTGTCGCGTGATGCGCGTCAATCGCTCCACGTATTACGCCCGTGTGGGCTGGGATGTGCCCAAATCCAAGGATGATGCGTTGGCGCGCGAGATTCACCGTGTCCACGCTAACTCGAAAGGCCGTGTGCGACGCGTGTGGCACGAACTTCGGCACACCGGTGTGGGGCGTCATCGAATCACACGATTGATGCGTGAACTTAAGCTTCGAGGTCGTGGGCGTCGAAGATTGCGTGTCACAATGTTGCGCATCGCAAACAGAAAACCGCCTCGACCAAGCCTGACGTCCACCGATGGGATCCCGTCATGTCGCGCGGGCCGAGTCGCTGCAGAAGGTGTTCGACAAGCATGTTCCGCGTCGAACTTGCCGTCCGCCCGGTTTGGATGGACGATGTTGTTTCTCAAACACGTGAGGCTACATGAGCCCGAAATCTAAAGGCGTCGCGGTCGGCGGGGCATGGTTCGTCCTAGCTGGGGGCGCGGCCAGCATGTCGTTGCTACTAATGGTCTTCATGCACTCAGGCGGCGTCACTTCCCCCGGTCCGGTCTTTGGGGCCGTCCTGCTTGCATGCGCAATCGGTGCACCGCCGGTGATCGCCCTCGCAGGAGTTCCGCTCGCCTACCGTATTTACCATCAGCGCCCGGCCCTAAAGGTCGCCCTTTTGACCTTCGCCCTGACGTTCGCGGTCTTTGTGACGTCTTGGGTTGTCCCCATTGTCGTTCGAGGGGCGTAACAAGATTGAGCCTCGGTTCACGGCATGTTACGGCGAACCTGTTAACACGGCGAATGGGTCGGGACCGTCGACGAGCTGCGCCAAAGACTCGGCTACAGTTGCTCGCGAAGAAATGAACTCACACCTGTCTTATCAGGTTCGAAGAGCTAACCGAATGCGTGCTCGGCGATGTGGCAGGTATGGGTTGGTTCCAGACCATGGGTGTCGAAGAGTATGCGGTGAAACAGTATGCGAAGCGGTGATTGATGAGTCTGAGCAAATACGGGGCTGGATCGAACGGGCTGCGTCTGCACGTGCACGACCCGATGTCGTGAAAACGGCGGTGGAGGGGGGAAAGCCATGTGGATGGGGTGCGGATGGCCCGGGAGTTTTCTCAGAAGCTTGGTGTCGACAGACCGAACGTCCGGCTTTCAGAGCAGACGCACATGTGGGGCACGTGCGGGAAGGACGACATCATCGGCATCAACTGGCGGCTCGTTCAGGCTCCGGTCGCAGCTCTGAGTACGTGGTGGCCCATGAGGTGTGCCACGTCGTGGACGTTCGCAGGGTGATGCGTTCTAGTCTCTTCTAGGTCGCATCCGAAGTGGCAAGCGGGAAGGAAGAACTCGAGCGGTGGGAGTAGTTACGCTGAACACGGGGAGGTCCGCTACTATTTGTCGACGTCGGAGAACATGCCATCCGAACCGCCGCTGGCCGTAGTACCGGGTCCGTAGTACCCATCGCGATAGCGGTCGTATGCGTCGTCTTCGTGCTGAGCCCATTGGATGATGTACTGGTCGAGTAGGTTGCTGAGTTGTTCAGCTCCGATTTCGGCTTGTGTGACTACCCGCTGCGCTGTTTCCTGCTTGAGTAGGGCACTAGCGCCTGTTTTCACACGCTCTGGAAACCGCTTCACGCGGTCCAACACTTCCTCCACCTCCGTGTAGTCGGACGCATTTCGTTGAACGACGTTGAAGTAGCTCGGCAATAGCTCTTCAACGTTCGCGTCCGCCTCAAGGGCAAATGCGACGTTTTCCGAGCCGACCAACTCTATTGCGTTAGTCACGTCGTCTGGAAACCAGCCGAATCTCCACACAATGTTGGTCAGGGCTGCCCCGAGGACGTCCTTCGCTTCAGGAAAGGAAATCCCTTCTTCTCGAATCAACCCGAGGAGTTGGAGTCCTCGGAAGTCCCCTTTCCACGTGATTGCCTCTCCCATAAGAAGAGCTAGCTCGTCCGGGAAGTTTGCCACAGCTGCTTGCCGGAACGCGGGGGTCTGGTCGAGCATGAACCGGACGGCATCTAACGGTTCGGCGTTCAGGACCCTCTGACCCAGTTTGTTGTAAAGGCTCGCCGGTACGAAGACCGTGTGCTCGCGGGGTCGCGTGGAAACATCTCGCACAAGTACTTGGACCGGAGCAGCGTCAAGAAACAGGTCGAGCATAGCGAGATCATCTCGGAGCAACTTGTGCATGGCATCGATCATGGACGGATGATGCACACGCCATTCCCTGTCGGAACCGATGATAACTAGGCGAGTGAGACTGCCTTCCAGTGTCCGCAGGGCTTCTCTCACATCGGAGATAGTCACCCCGTATGCCCTCTCCACCGAGGCGGGTATTCCTTCAACAGGCGAGGACAGTGCGTTGCCCGACAAAAGGAGCAGTGCAATCGATGCCTGCTGAGGCTTTGACAGGTCGTGGATTACTTCCTCGAAAAAGTGCAGCGGTTCCTCGATGAAATGAAGAATAGCCTTTTCGCTGTAGGACGCTTCCAATGCGTGGTGAAATCGAAGTGTGCCCAAGCGACGAGCCAGCTCTGGGGTGAAGCTAGAGGATCGGGCCACCGCTGGAAGATGGGGTTTCAACCTCGTCTTCAACTCATTCGGCAGGTCTCCGAATTTGATGTGATTGTAGAGGATTCGACTACGGTCCTCCGAGCTTAGCTCTGACGTCTCCACAAAGATCGTTCGCGCCCGAAAGCGGTCCAACAACGATTTCCGGATGACCGCGTGCGACTCGTTCAGGATGTAGTCGCGGCAAGTGAAGATGAATCGGTTGCCCGCCTTGAGAGCAGTCCAGATCTTTTCGAAGACTCGCTGCCAATTCTCCGCCCGTGTTTGATCCAACCGCGTTTCGCCGAAGACGTCCTCAATCCAGAACAGCTTGTTTGAGTCGCGAGCGCTCCACATCTCCGAGAACTGGGCAGGGTTCTCTACTCGAAGGACCTCAATGTCGGGGTTCTCCGCCCCTAAGGCGACGCACAGGTTCGTGGCAATCGCAGATTTTCCTGAGGCGGGCGGCCCGACTACGAACACGAGCCCGTGGTCTTCCATTGCAGCAACCGCCTTGCGGAAGGCCGGCGTGGGTACGAAAACCGCCAGCTCGCCTGACAGTTCCTCCAGAACCAGCTGCGTCTGCTCTGCGACAGTCGTCGAAAGGATCTGCGAGAGGTCCCCGACGCCATAGAGTCGAGGGACACGACGCAGCAGGCGAAATTGGCCATCGATGGTAGATTCGACCCATTCCTCACCAAGTACGAGACACGTGAGTCCGTCGATCGCCTCGAACTTCCGGCGAATCTCAGCCTCAGCGCTAGCACTCAGACGCTTGTTTGTGGCGATGACGTAGAGGTCGACTTCACCGGCGACGCGTAGCGCTCGAACCTTCTCTAGCTCGCCGGAAACATCGGACCAAACGATGCCTTCTCCCGGAGTTCCCGAATGCTTGCACTGAACGACCACCTTTGCACCATTTGGCACATGCTTCCTGTACTCTTTCGTGGAGTGTCCTCGGTAGAAACCGTCCCGTCCCTCATCAGCGCCGGTTCTGAACGGCGTCACGGTCTCGCCGAGGAGTACGCGATGAACTTCTACTATGACGTCTTCGAATGCCTTCCATCCCAACTTATGCAGGTTGTAGCGTCCGGGTGTTCTGTCCATGGATCTCCCGCCTAGTCCCTATGGGTCCGCGTACGAGCGATTTCCCGTCCACAGAAGGTGATTTGGTCTGTGCCGTCCGGGTAGTGAAGGCTCTTCTTACATCGGATTGAGGCGACGCAAAGCACCGAGATTATCTGCCATCTTTGGATTCGTATTTTTCCCGCCCACACTGATTTAGCCCAACCAAGGGCTGGCTCTACAGAGAGTCGCAATCCGTCGCGAAGAACACAACCATCAAGTTCTCGTCACGCCGCTCGGCGCATCATTTGGACTATTCGGAGAGGGTAACCGAAACCCTCTCAATGAGGCAGGTCTGGGAGCGAAGAAATGTCTCACACAGCCGCATTCTACGGCGCCTCCAACGAGCAGCCTTCGAGAAACTCTTCCGGCACGCGAAGATTTTCCAGTTCTACGAAGGAACCAGCCAAAATTAGCGCATGATCATCGGTCGAGATCATGCAAGAGCTGAAATGACTCCGCGTTCCACGTGAAACAGCCGGTCTCGATTTATGTCGACGACCGGCTGTTTCGTGTCCGTTCCCCGCGCTGTTAGGGACGAAGTCTAAGCACTTTACAGAAGGTTGGCTGCCCGGTCCTACTTGCCGTCGTGGCACCGGTTCGCTTCGTCAACGTACTCTGACAAAGAACGGTTGAGCTAAAGGTCATCTAATTCTGTGGAATCTGGACTGCCCACGAACCACTATTTAGCCGTGACTTTAAACCCGGAGAGACGTGGCCTTTTTATCGCTTGCGCGGTGGCGGAATTTGGCATCGAGAGTTGGTCTACCCGATCTTGTTGCACTCACGACTTCCTCTGTGATAACCTTATATATTACCGGTGATTGAGTCGTTTCGCGCGTAGAATCCAGAAATCAGACCAGAGTTGAACTTGGGGGAGTGATGATTCCAGATTTTGATATCCACGGCGTGGTCCCACCAATCCGCGGGGAAGATGGCACTGCGTTCGACCGTTCGCCTTACCCCGTCGACATGCTCACGTTCTGTAGGCGCTTTGGTGGTTCGATCGCCCGACGAAGGATTTTGCGCGGCTTCATCGATCTTCGCGCGGCCATGCGTCAAAGCGGTTTGGTGGACGGTTTTCAATGGGTCGATGGTAGTTTTGTCGAAGATGTGGAGCGTCTCAGAAATCTCCCACCGCAGGATGTCGACGTCGTCAGCTTCGTTGCGATCGAGGGACCAGCCGCGCAGCGTAAGTTGCTTAATGACCAGCCTGAATTCTTCGCGCCGGCGTCGAAGGATCGATTCAGCGTGGACCACTACGTCGTCCCATGTGGCCAGCGATTCGACGAAAGTTATCATCGCCATGTCGTTTACTGGTACTCTATGTGGTCGCACCAGCGTGAGAGTCGTCGGTGGAAAGGGTTTGTGTCGATCGCACTGGCGAGTAACGATGCGGATGCGGCAAAATGGCTGGGTAGCTTTGTTGACCCGACGGAGGCCACATGAACACCGAATTGGAATTGCTACGTGCCGAGATAGGTACTCTTGAGCAATTTCTAGCGGAATTGAGCGATGATGACGTGATCGAACGCCATCAACTTGGTCACCGTCTTCGAATGGCTCAAGAACGTCTGAATTCTTGGTCAAATCGCGCACCACGAAAGCTACTGCCGATCACATTTCGGGGTCGGCCAGTCGATGGAACGCGTTCGATCGAAGCGTCGTTCGGCGCGGATGCCATCCGAGCTTTTGTGGAGGCCACCGACACCGTCGCCGCGAGTCTGACTACCACCTTAGCCGATCGTGGAAAGTTACCGAACTCAGGTCACCGAACCCTTCGGATTGTCGACACGGCGCTGGGTTCTTTCGGTTTTCAGCTGGAACTTGAGCCCCTTGATCCCGCTCACCAGCTCGAATTGGACGCTCAAGCTGACGATGTTGAGGATGACCCTTACGAGCGTGCGATCGACATCACGTTAAATTTGATTGACGAGGCGGCTTCGCAAGACGAGGACGCCATTTCAGATCTGGTGGCGGAGATTCATCCGCGCGCAGCGGCCAAGGTCAGATCGTTCGCGAAACTATTGGCCGAGCATGAGGCGTTTTTCGCCGCACAATTTGGCGACCGTCGCGTTGAGCTTAAGGACGAAGACCAAGTCAACCGTGTGGTTCGTGCGCTGGAGGAAGCCGACATAACGGAGAACCGCGAGACCGCGGAAGGTACGATTCTCGGCGTTCTACCGGAGGCTCGCACCTTCGAAGTTCGCTTGGTTTCTGGCATGGTGATTCGCGGAAAAATCGAGCGGGGCATCAAAGATATTTCTGCGTTCAAACAAGCATGGGAGAACACGCTCGCGTTGCTGGAATTTAGAGTCATTCGCGTTCGTAAAACGAGTCGCTACCTGCTCGTTGGTGCGTCGGAGACTTCTTCTTAGCAATTGTATTCTACAGGCGAAACACCGCACGGAGCGATCGGGTGCATGATGATTTCGCCCAACACCGTTCCACGTGAAACGGTCTCGACCGACCTCGAACATCGCGACCACATCTCGGGTCGGCAGTTTGTTACGGCGAACCTGTTAACACGGCGAATGGGTCGGGACCGTCGACGAGCTGGGCCAAAGACTCCGCCGCGTCCAGGTCCGTGATGTCGATGGAGAAGATGCCCACATCGTGCGCCGTCGAGACGTAGGCGCCCGTCGGCAATGCCACCCAATCTTCCCAGGTCGCGCTCAGCCCATCGATGGGGATGATCGAGACCCACATCTGCCACGACACTGGCCGACCGTTCTCGTCGAAGTGCCACAAATACACATCACCAGGGGTCACGCCCCCCGAACTGTACTCCACCATGAGCGCTTCTCGCCCATCTTCTGAAGGCACGCGCGACCGAGTCGTGCCGGGGTCGAAGGCCTTGTTCATCGCGACCAGCCAAAAACTGTCGTTCGCCCACGCGGCGTAAGCGTCCTTCACGGCTTCGTCGCGTTCGTCCCCCTCCAATCGCACGCCGTCTTCGAACGCCACGCCCTTCTGAGTCTTCAGATCGACGAAGACCTCAAGGTCGCCGGTCCGAACCCTCGCGAGCTGCCGTTGCCGGTCCCACAGATGGTGGTTGCTTCCCCTGAACGTCCACGTGATGGCGCCGGTGCGCTGCCAAGCGTCGGCATTGACCGAAGCCATCATTCGCTGTGCGAGCTCGTCGGCCCGTGCGTCCCGTGTGCCTTTGGGGCGCGGCGTTCCACAGCCCGTGCTGAGCAAGAGCGCCGCGAGCACGAAAAATCTCAAGAGTTGGCGCCGAATGTTAGTCACCCTCCGCCGCCTGGCCCGGTTGTCTCAGGGGCGTAGAACACTTCGCCTATGCACATCGCACTGGCGAACTCTTGCGGGGTCATCTTCGATGGGTTGTAGATCGTGCCGTCCCACGACACGGCGCTCAGAAGACTCGCCAACACGAAAACACGAACACGAAACATGGCCAAGCCCTTGCGTAGCTGCTTGGGGGAGTTCCATCCAAGAGTATCCGCGATATCGGTAGGAAGGGTCCAGCGCTTTCAACACGGTGATGTCCCGTGCCTATTCGTCGCTCTGGAGCACGAACGGCGGAATCTGGATCGGTGGGACGGGCTGTGGCGCAAGTGTGTCTCCAGGCTCGAGTTCCATGACGTAGTGTTGGTCTTTTACCGTCAGCAAGAGGAGGCGATTTGCGATCGTCCGCTTCTTCGCACCACCACCGAGTGGCCAACATCTGTTGCCCGCGACTTCGGTCCGGCAGAGGTTTTCACCGTTCCAGGCAGACATCTCGGTATAGACCGCAAACTCCCCTGGGTCGTCACCTGGGTAAAACCAAGTTCCAGTGAACCGTGCGTGTTGCTTGGTCGAGACGTTGTATCGAAACCAACCGTCAGCGCCGCTCCAGTAGAAGATGTTGTCGCCGACGAAACGAGCACCACGAACCTCCGTCGACGGTTGCAGTTCGACCGAGTTCGACCCGTCGATCAAGCGAGCGACACCGTCTTGGGCATATAGGATGCGCGAGAGGTCACGATTCCAGTGGTAGTCGTACATGGGGCGGTCGGTGCGGCCTGATAGTATGACGTCTGGCTTGCCCCTTTCGCGCAGGATGACCTCATACCACTTGTATGAGTCCGCGTTCTTGAGGCGCGCGATGATCGCGCGCCCGCGGTCCTCGTTGACGCCAAGGACGAGCTCGTCCCCCGGCGAATTCAGGACCCTGTCAATGTCCAGACCAATGGGTCGCTTGGGGAGCAAGAATTGCAGAGTCTCGGGTCCTGTGAGCGTGATTTGGTCATCGTCCCAAGCTCCGGTCCATGCTGACTTCTCGAACGTACGCACGTGACCCGTCAGAAAATCCCACCACCATCGTGTCTGTTTGGGGTCCCACCATCTTCTGTCTGCACAGAGCAGGCCTGGGGCGCCCGAGTCCGCCATGGTTAATGCGCTGCAGCGCTCCCATTCTGGAGGTAGGCGAAGCTCGGTCCCGTCATGACCAACCAGCGTGAGTCCGTCGGGGCCCAAAAGCAGTACACCCGCAGCGTTGATCCCTTCGAGGTCCGTGTCGCGCCAGATGCGCTGACTTGCGAAATCGATGGTGACCCGTGTTTTTTCAAGTTCATAGTGCCCCCACAAGCGCCCTTGCGAGAGGTAGATCTCGGAGTTTCCGTATCCCACCAGGGTCAGGAAGTTGTCCTCCATTTTCTCACATCGCACTTCGGAAACCGTTGCTACGCACACGGGCTCGGACCGACCGGTCTTAGGATCGAAGCTGTCGAGGAGCACACGATCGCCCTGCTTTCGGGCGAAGTAATAGACGGAGCGAGCTGTGACTGCGATGGCTGAGTTCGCTGGATCGAACGGAATTGCGATCGGGCCCTGCTCCACCGCCGTTTCGGTGGGTTGTGCGGACGGTTTGACCTCCACAGTTCTGCAAGCCGCTGTGACCGCAAGTATAGGGATGAGAAGACGATGCATTGGTGCACCCTTGGCAGACAAGAAAGTTTAATCCGTTGTAGAGCGAACCACAGACGCGATGGCGCTGTCGTTATTCACCGGCCGCGCGAAGCTCTTCGCTGACGCAGACGAGTCCTCGTCGTCCGCGGGGCCTGACAGCTTCGAGTGCGGGCATCGGCTTCGCGAGCGCCTGACACGGCGCTTGGCTTTTGTGGAGGACGTCGCATACGATCCACACACCATCAGCGGAGTCCGGAGTTGCGCAACGTCACCCTTTCATTGTCGCTATTCAGTTTGCTCGCCGTATCTTGCGGCTCGGACGGTGAAAACGTCGAACCATCGTCCGATGCATCCATCCCGACGGCGGATGCGGGGATACCCGATGCCGCGGTGACCGACGTTGGCGCGGACGTGGCATCGGATGTTTCGATTGGCGACGCGGACACCGACGCAACACCTGATGGTGGCGCAGAGCTCATGTGTCCCGAAGGACGCATCAATCTTGATCGTGACGATGGGAACGGGTGTGAATCTCCCGACTTTCCGGCTTACCATGATGAGGCTTGCGAACCCTGTTGGGGACTTCCCAACGCCATTGCGGGGTGCAACAAAGGCACCTGCCAGATCGTGGCGTGCACGAACAAGACGGCTGACCGCGATGGCGACCCCATGAACGGCTGCGAAGCGACGTGCGCCGTTGGGGAGTGTCTGCAAGTCGGCGTCTCGGTGCAAAAGGACTTCATCACGGCGGGAGACATCACGCTAGGACGAGGCGTCGCGACCTTGAGATGGAACGGCACGACCGACACACTCTCGTACGTGTTTCCAAATGGCACGAAGCGCGCGTCGTCGCCGACTGTTACTAGCCGAGTCGTGCTTCCCGACAACCGCGTGGTGGGCGTTGCAGACGGCAAACTCAAGATCTCCGATGATCTCGGTCTGACGTACTACGACGGCGCACTTCCACAGGGATACACCGCCAAGTTCATCGCTCAAGGACCGAGTGGCGGTGTGATGTTGGCTGGGACGGAGTCGGACACGAGCCTCCACCTCTTGAGGTCGGACGACTACATCACGTGGACCGTAGACCGCGCGCTGACCGTCCAAGACCCCTATTCCTTCTTTGTTACGCCATCGTCCATTTTCATCGATGACCGCGTCTCCACCGACGGTGGCGCAACGTGGACAAACACGTATATCCGAGTCCTCCCACCCAAAGATGTCGCTGAGAGCGCCAACGGCACCATCGTGATGGCCGCAGCAGACATCCTCGTCTCGCAAGACAAGGGCCTGACCTGGACGAGCTACCCATTAACGAATCCCCAGCGGGTCAAGTGGGTGGGGCCCGATGCCGTCATCGTCGCGGGCGAAAATGCTATCGCCTACTCGGGTGACAACGGTGCCACCTGGCAAACGCGATCGGTCGAAGGTGTGGTCAAACACGTCGTCGAGCTTGCCAACGGTGACCTACGCGCTTTCACCACGACCGGAGGCATCTATGAATCGACAACGAAGGGCCAGGAGTGGACCCAACGCCGAGCCGGAGGGTTCGTGCCGCCGTTCAGCATGTTCGTGGGCGACCAGGCCGTGATTGGAGAAGCTAAAGAACTCGCCGCAGCTGGCCGCGAATTCAGCGGTCCATGGGTCAAGCAGTGGAACAACGTCAACTTCCCACTGACGAAAGTAGACCAAATGGGCGGTGGCGTGTCCGTGTTGCTCGGTGACTATTTCGCGTTTGGGAACGACGTCACTTCACTCGTTCCGCTTCGGCTGGATCCTGCGAGCATCTCTGGGTGTTCATGGTGTGGTCCAACTACCATGGTCAATCAAACCATGACCGCCACCTACAACGGAGTGACGGCGTTCCATTATCGGACCATCGACTACGGCTACGCCGTGTACAACGAACCTTATCGTTCTTTCGTTCTGAAAGAGTTCCGACGAAACACGGGTTCGGGCTGGACCGCCACGACCGAGGACAATCCCCCCAACGACATGATTCCCACCCCGCTTGGATTCTTGACCATGGACGGCCGTTATTCGAACGACCAGGGCGTGACCGTTCAGTCCTTCAACGCGCCGGGCTGCATGCCCACGAGCTCTGGACTGACCGCGGCGTTTGCCAACGGCGACGTGCTCGCGATAGCGGGTGACGTGTGCGTGGGCACCAACGGCGGCGAGAACTGGTCCTCGATTCTCCCCGTCGCAGGCATCACAAGTCGAGCCGGTGCGACTCCCGAAAGGCTGGCCATCTTGAATGTCAATCAACAGGAATGGGCGTTTGTCACGATGACCGATGGCCAGGAACAAGTGCTGTTGCGCTCGGGTGACCGTGGCCAAACGTGGGCAGAACTCGTCGCGGTGCCGAGCAACGCCACGATGAGTGGCGGTGGTTCGCGCATGGGGATTGTTGTGCCACGGGATACAACGCTGTACTACGAATCACCGAACCCGTAGGTCGAACCTGCGTCACAACATGGACTCAACGATGTGGATGAAAAGCCTAACTGCGATTACGGCGCTTTTCCTTGTGGCCGGATGCGGCGATGACTCGACGGACACCGACGAGATGACAGGGTCGAACAACGTTCGGCTCGATGAAAACAATCGGTCTGTGAACAACACGTCGTCGAACAACACGTCGTCGAACAACACGTCCAACACGTCGAACAACACGTCGTCCAACAACGCGTCGTCCAACAACAGTGCGACAAACAACACGTCGAACAACAGCACGAACAACACGTCCGGCACGAACAACACGACAAACAACTCAAACGGCATCACCGAGGCCGAACCCAACGACGAGCGTTCCACGGCGAACACAATCTCGTTTGGCGACACGGTGTCGGGCGTGCTTGAGTCGGGTGGCGTGGACACGTTCGCGCTGACGACCACGGCAGGTAAGATCCTGGAGGTCGAGATTCTGGCGGCCGATCCGTCGCTCAACATCTCGATGTTTGTGGAAGGTGCGACGAGCGACATCGGCGACCGCAGGTTTGATTTCGACAACATCGCGGGGTCTAAGCGTCAGTACTTCTTGCCCGAAGACGACACGTGGTACGTCACGCTACAATCGCTTGAGGCGATCGATTGGGACTACAGGTTTGTGGTTCGAGAGGTCACGCCGACCCCCATAACGAATGCGTTCTCGGCCACCGTCGCCGGCGACCTCAACGACGGGGCGGTCGACGTCTATGCGCTACCAGCCGCAGCTGGTCGCATTCAGGCCGCCCTCGACGCCGAGCGCCTCGCGCAAGGCAGTGACCTCGACTCGGTGATGTACGTCTACAGCCCAACCGCTGGGTTTGTGACGTTCAACGACGACGCCTCGGCGACGACGGATTCCGAGCTCGACTTCACTGCGATGGCGGGCACAACTTATTGGCTGGTCGTCGATGCGTGGCGACTCGGGGCGGACAACCCCTACGAGCTCGCGGTTCAAATTCCGTAGGTGGCCATTCGGCAACGGTGGTTAGTTGCCGATTCAATGGCTGAGCGGCATGACGTGCAACAGGCCAAATTCGAGCGTTGACGGCAGCTTCAAGCCGCCCTGCGAGCAGCAGGTGGTAAAGCCGCATGTTGCGTCCATGGTGGAATGTGAAGACCTGGATACACCCCAACCCCATGGCCCCATGAAACGTCTTTGCCTCGCTCATTGCACTGGTTGCTTGTTCCTCAAACACACCTGAAGAATCCGTGGCAATTGCCCCCGAGCAACCACGCAAGCGCCAGCTGCAGCGCGTTTACCCTCAGTCCAGCCGACACTGCCCATCGACCACGTTTGGCGCGCATCCTCTCAGGGCGCGGGCGACGTTCCGGTGCATCGCTTGATGGGGCGATGACATTGAAGGATTTCGACTTCTTGCGCGACCACGAGTCCGGGCGACCGCATCATAAAGGTGAACGCCTCCTACAAGGACTTGAAGAGGTGGGTCACTCGTAGTGCCACGCGAATCGTCACGGATGAGGCGGCAAATGGCTCGGATCGCAGAAACGCTCCACGAATGGGCGTGTCGGCGCCAAGCTGCCGGACCAAGGGACGCTCGTCGGAATTGCGGCCCCACAACGGTTACCGCCAGTCGTGAGCGCAGGACGCATCAACACTAACTCCAGGGATGGACGCCAACGGCAGAATTGCTGTGGACGCAACACATCCTTGCGGCCACGGGTTGGCCAGTGTGGACGGCCACGGGCATGGTGCTCATTCAATCACAGAACCCCCATGGCTCAGCGAGCGTGACCATGGTCGACGCAAAAACTGGAGACGTGGTCGGGACACAAAGCCTCGACAAACGACTTCAGCAATTCGCAGACGATCCTTGGACACTCATTCAAAGGTCCCGCACCACCAAGTGGAATTCCGACCAGTGGGCTGCCAATGTTGGGCGCGAGTTGGTGTCGGACGGATTCAAGGTGGACTACAGCCAGGATTTTTATCTCAAGTACGGCGTCTATGGCTCCACCGGTGAACGTCTCTGGTCAAAGACGAGCAATCCAGGCAAGAGCATCACAACGATGTTTGTGGACATCGAGGGGCCATGGCTTTTGGTCTCCATCGTCACAGGCGGAAATGATAGCCCTGAAGTGTTGAGACAGCGCGCTGACACCATTCAAGTGCTTGCGTACGAGCTAGCGAACGGCAAGTTGGTGGGTCAGTGGGACTACAACCTCAGACGCTACTAACCCCAATTGGCCGTTGGCCATTCGGCAATCGGAGGTTGCCGACCCACTTCGATGTGGACCGGCAGCTTCCAAGCTGCCGTCATTTGGGAATCGGAGGTTGCCGACCCACTTCGATGTGGACCGGCTTCCAAGCTGCCGTCATTTGGGAATCGGAGGTAGCGACCCAGTGCGGGTCTCAGTAGTCTTTGAGGTCGCGGTTGGCTTTGCCGGTCTCGTCAAAACACTGGTTCGAATTCGAATGGCAGCTCGACGAATGGCTCCCAACACTGCCGCAATCCTTTCCGGTTTTCTCGTCACAGATCTTTTTGGCGGCTTTACGGTCGTCGAACGAATCCGCGCCGTTTTTACCCACACACACGTAAACGTCTGAAGGTGCGTTCGAAAAGTGGTAACACTTGGCTTCCACGCGGGTGGGAACAAGGACGGTGGTACCTGCGACAGCGATCAAAGCGAGCAATAGATTCTTCATTTCAAGTCTCCTAAGTCATTTAACTTGGGACCATCATGACGATCGCTCCGGCAATAACACCTGAAACAGTCTGAAACGTTTTGAGCCCTTACGGCTTCGAGAACGACAAAAGCCACGCGTAGATATCGTGTCCAGCCGACCCGTCGTAGGTCCGCGACCATGAGTTGTGCCCGACACCCGGATAGATGGTCTTTTTGACCTCCTGTCGGGGTGGCATCGGGCAATCGGCGAGCATGCCGTCCACTGGCACATTGGTGCCACTGACGTTCACGGTCGGATCGGCGTCCCCGTGAAACGCCCAGATCGCCGTCAGGCCCAGATCACACCCGGCGTTGTTGTACGGGCCCTTGCCGTCCCCCGCGATGGGCACGGCCGCGACGGTCACGTTGCCTTTGTCTCGGGCCAGATAAGACCACAGCCCAATTGCGCCGCAGCTAAGCCCCGTGCCGTAGACACGTTTGGGATCGATGTCGTAGTTGGCCACCGCGAAATTGACGAACTTCTCGATTTCGACCGCGCTGGGGCACCCGCCACCGGCGTGCTGCGGCGATAGGACCACGAAGGGACGCTCACTTGGCCACTGGTCACGGTTGATGAGCTGCGGTGGCCCGTTGGCGAGCACCTTGGGCAGGGTCATTTCGTCGCCGGTGCCGTTCTCGCCGATGCCGTGCCAGAAGACCAACAAAGGACGTTTCTGTCCGTCGCCGTATCCCGGCGGCAGATACTCGTAGAACCCGTTCTCCGCGGCGGTGTCGCCAAGAAATCGTGCGGTCTGACGCTCAGAGGATGGACCATCTGGCAAGCCCTCGGGCATGTCGACTCCTGCGTCGGTTGCCGTCGCGTCTGCCCCAACATCTGTGGCTCCGCTGTCCGTGATGGGCCCAAGATCAAGCGACGCGTCCGTTGAGGACGACACATCCGTCCCAACGTCTTGTATCGTTGCGTCGGTGCCTGTGTCGGTCAACGAAGGTGAAGCGTCTTCGTTGGAACAGGCACAGACAGCACACAGCACGAATGGCAGAAGTTTTCGAAGGTTCACGGTGGTCTCGCTCTATTGCGTTGGCGTACGCGCAAATACGCCAACGGATTAATTGCTCTTCAGCGCATCTTTCGTAGTTTCGCACATCTCCGGCACTTTCGCACACACGCTGAGCACGAGCTCTTCGGGCGTCTGCGCGGGTTCAAAAGGCCACATTTTTGCGATCGTCACGAGCGTACGACAGCCTCGCATGTCGTGTTTTGAACACGCAACCGCCGAAGCGTTCCACGCGGTCACGTGGCGCGGCAGCATGTTGGGTTGCGCAAAGTAATCCGCGTAATTGAGTTGTTCTGCGATCACCTGACAAAGACGACGGTCCTTTTGACTTGCGCACAATTCGAGCGACCTCGGACTCGCCAGGGTCGTGTCCATGAGCCACGGCGTAATCTTGAGCTTCGCCATCCACAGCGCAACGTACGTGTCGCACGCGCCGACGTCTGACTTCCGAAGGCCTCTTGGTGCGGCGTAACACGCGTCGCGCGCGACTCCAAAGGCTTCATCTTCGGCGACCTGCGTCACCGACAGGCGCAACCAACATGAAAGTTGGTCTCCGTGCTCGCATCCTTTCGCGAGCATGTCGTGGGCGGGTTGAACCCGCTCGGGGGTGAGGTATTGCAGCTCAACGTTGACCGCGGCGAGTGCGCCTTCGATGCAGCCAAAAGCAATGCCGGCGTCACACGCGGCGCCAAACGTGTTGGCGATCTGCTCAAGTGGCAATGGGGTAGGCCGCCACAACGCCGCGTCCTCGGCCACGGCCGAACGGCCCTCCACAAGTGCGTTCCACGGGGAACCTTCGGAAGGTTCATCCGGTGGAATCCCCCACAACGCGACACTCCACGAGCTCGTTGTCCACGTTTCGCGGGGATGTTCTTCGGGGTTGCACGCCGCGAACACTCCCTTCGCGCAGTACTTCTGATCGCCGGTGGCCACGAAGCATGTCCACGGATCACCCGACTTCTGACACGCTTGGGCGACCACCGTTGCATCAACGCCGCCAAAGGAGCATGCCCCGCTGACCCCGACTTCGCACGCTTTGGTGTGCGCGGTGACACGGTCGATGGTCTCCACCTCGGTCCATGCGACGCAGGCATCCGCATCGCCGGCACCGCACTTGGTTTTGACCACGTCCACAAATCCGTTGGGACGGTCGTCCTGCAAGGCGATGGCGACACAAGCGGTTCCGCCATCGGCCTGGCATCGCCGCCACAGGTCGGCTGGAATATCCCGGAACGTGATCGAGTAACGTTGCCACGTCATTCGTGCGTACGCTGCGTTGCGGCACGCGACCTCGTTTCCGTTGGCGCACATCGTGTCCAAAAGGTCACGTCCGGCGACCATCTCGGCCTCGTCGCTCGCGAAGTCGAGCTTGCGAATCCCAAGCTGTCCGCACGCTTCAATGTCCAGTTTCGGATCGTGGCAGTTGGTCTCGAGCCGCATCTTCAACAAGGCCATACGAATGTTTCTGGCCTCAAAGACGGCGTAGGCCAAGGTCAAGATCGCAAAGCCGACCAAACCAAGCGATACGAAGACCTTTTGTAGCTCCCTCCAAACACCAAGGGATGGGTGCAGCTCGTCGCGCGATGGCTTTCGCCACACAAAACCAAGCGACACAACGCCCAACAAGAAAACCAACAACCCGTGCGTCAACGACGAACCAAACCCGACGCCGATGCTAAGCCACATCATCGCGATGGACATCAGCGAGACAAACCATGGGCTCCAAACCCGTTTGGAGGCCAACGCGATCGCGGTCAGTGCGGTCGACCCGAAGGCGAACGCAAACAGCCAATGCCAGATCGAGTCGAAGGCCGTGTTGACCTTCGAGCCGATCCAAAGGGCGAGGATGGTCCACCCCACCGCAAGCAGCGCTCGCAGCCGCGATTGCATCAACGCGCCTCGAAGAAGAAGGGGTACTCGACGCGCAAAAGCTCGCCGTCGTACTGGGCCTCGAACGTGATGCCCTCGGCAGACCGCACGATGCACGGGCCAAGATCTACGAGGCCATCAAACCCAACGATGGGGTCAACCACAACGTTGGAGACCTGCCCACGTTTGTCGGCCGCTACAAGGTCGTACGAGACCACCAAACGACCTTTTGCTTCGGGTTCGACCCTGCGCACCGTCTCGACGCACGATTCCACAACATCACGAATCGCGTCGATGGATGCGCGCCGATCGACTGGCTGCACACGTGGATCCTTGGGCAGGGGTTTGTCGAAAACCGCCTTGATCCGCCCGGATTCCGCCGGGTCGGTGACCGCCATCCACTTTTTGTCTCCCAACACACGCTGGTTGACCGGGTCTTTCCATTGCTGATCCCGTGCATCCACGCCTGCGATGACGCCGTTGGCCTTGCGTGGAACGCTCACGGGCACAGTGTCGTCATCAAGGGCTTGGGTGTCCTGCGCTTGCCGGGCTGTCGGATCGTGCGCATGTTCCTGCGCATGTTCGTGCTCGTGCTCGTGCTCGTGTTCGTGTTCGAGACGATTTTGCGATGGCTGACGTGAAGTACCATCGCCAGTGGTCGTGGGTGCCGTCTGGTCGGTGGTCTCAGGCGTCGCTGGGTGTTCCCGCGGAACGAGGACCCAAAACGCACCTCCCAGCGCACACACGGCGATGGAAGTTATGAGCACGATTCGACGTTGATCCATAGTGAGGAGGCTCCATGACACACGATAACGTGGTCGATTCTGCGGCTTGGCTTCTTGAGCGCGCCGAAGCCTTGACGGCACGCCGCGACCCCGCGGCCGAAACCTATTGGCGTCGATTGCTCGCAGACAACCAGTTGGAAGAGCGTACGCGCCCACATGCGTTGACGCAATTGGGGGTGTGTTTGTTCCGCCGTGATGCGTTTGGCGAGGCGCGACAGACCTTTGAGGCCGCACGCGAGGCCGGTGCCTCGGAGTCGTTCATCGACTATGCATTGGGCCATTGCGCCCTGTCGACCCACGACCGCGCTGCGATTGTGCCGCTGCTTCGCGCGGTGGTGGGCGTTCGTGGGACGAGCGACGAGCCCGAATACATGCGCACCCTGTCCGTCGCGCTGCGCGATCTTGGCTTTCATGACGCGGCGTTGGCCATCCTCAAGGGCGCAGCAGAACGCGCACCCAATCAGCCAGCCATTTTGGAGGCGCTCGGGCTTCAGTACGAACGCATGAAGAACTGGGTCGAGGCGATCCGTGTGCGTGACCAACTGATCGAGCTGCTCAAACGCAACTTGCCCGTACAGTTTCGCCACGAGGTTGTCCTGGACACCACAGAGATCGCGCCCCAAAAGGCCGAGAAGGACGTGCGTGTGATCAACGAAACGCTGCGGCGCGCGTTCATGGTGGTGTTGCCCGACGATGACTTCCAAGAAGCCGATGGTGCGTTGAGCCTGACAACCCACCCCGCTGGCTTGCACACCCTGGTGACATCGCTGGCATCGCGCGATGAACCTGAACCGCTCCTGTTGTGTGCGCAGCGCTTGTGGGCCCTTTCACGCCACGATCGCCTCGACGAACATGTGTCCCCGTATGTTTTGGCGGCGACCATTCAATGGCTGGCCGAGCGCGCCACATGGCGTCTGCCCACGTCGTCGATGGTCTTGAAGGCGTCTTATGGGGTCGAAGAAGAGCAGATCAAAGCGTCGGCGCGTTGGCTGTTGAGCCGCTACGATGTCGGTACGTTGCCGCTGAACAAGCTGCGCGGCGTGCTCTCCAAGGCAGAGTTTGAAGAGGTCAGTCGTCTGCTGCAGGCCGTGATGCTCGACCTCGAACTCGCGGAGCTCGACGGACCAAAGATGCTGATCTAACCCACACTGGATTCTAGGCAGCGGGTGTTCCAGATGTCGTCCGGTGAGGCCAAGAACGGATCCGTGTCCAAGGCGCACCAATCGGCGTGGAAGCCCACGCGCAGTTGCCCTTGCCGGTCCTCGGCAAAGCCCGCCCACGCGCCGTCCTCAAGGTACAGGGCCAGCGCTTGTTGCCGGGTCAGGCATTGTTCCACGTGAAACACGCCGTCGTTTCGGTGGCGCCTGGTCATCGCGACCGAGATTCCATGCCACGGATTGGGATCTTCGATCGGAAAGTCGCTCCCACCCGCCAATCGCGTGACCTTTGACAGGTCGTGCCAGCGAAACAGGCGCTCCAGTTGGGCCGGTGACAATGCCTCGTGGGCCCAAGCGGCATCGCTGTACATGTGGATGGGCTGCAAACTCGCGATGACGCCGAGCTCGCCAAATCTCGCGACGTCTTCGTCGGTGAGCATTTGCGCGTGTTCCAAACGAGGCCGTGTTTTGGTGCGGTCATCCGCGTCGATGCGCGCAAACGCATCGAGCACGTTCGTCGCAGCTCGGTCACCGATGGCATGCACCGCGACCTGCCAACCCTCGGCCGCAAACGCCGGAATGCGGTGATTCATGGTCTCGGGCGTCTCGACAACGATGCCTCGGGCGTCCGAATCGAGGTAAGGCTCGTGCAATGCAGCGCCGCGCGAGCCCAGCGCGCCATCGGCAAAGAACTTGATGCCACGGGCTGAAATCCAATCGTCGGCCCAAGGGCCGCGCGTCAGGATCGCGTCCAAATTCGGATCGTTGCAGTCGAATAGCAGATGCAGACGCACACCAAGCTCGCCGCGATCACGCAGCTCCTCGAGCATGGCCAAACGGTCGACCGGCATCCAGGCCTTGTGGGCTGTGGTGATCCCAAACCCGCGCAACATCGCGGCGGATTCGAGATAGGTCTTCCGGTCGTCGTCGATCGTCTCGGGTGGGAGGACGGCTTCGAAGGGTTTCATGGCGTCGTCGACAAAACATCCGTTCCATCGACCGTTCGTGCGCCACGCGTCGCCACCGTGCGGTGGCTGCCAATCCTGGGTGATGCCCGCAATGCTAAACGCCTTCTAGATCGCCCAAAACGCATGCCCGACCACACGACGCAAACAGACCGGCGTTTGGGGGAAAAGCGCATCGAGTTGGTCGAGGTCCAACGTGTGCTGATCCGACCATGTGTTCTGGTCCCAATCGCGTCCCAAGACCCAACCGCCCACGGTCTGCGCACGCTCCAGCGCGCGATAGACGTCACCTGTGGTGGTGCAGCCCCGAAGCGAGACCGTTCCCGCCCGCAATCCGAGACCCCAAAGATGGATGTGCGATTCGATCAGGCCTGGCAGCACACATTCACCTTCTGGCCGGATGACCTCTTCCACGGATGTTTCACGTGCCTCGGTCCCTACGGCCACAACACGTCCACCGTCGATCAACACAGCGTCCGTTGTTTCGCCGTCGGACCCAAGGTAGATCCGGGGGTGCTCCACACGATGCATTATTCTTCCGGAGTCATGGGGCCTAGGCCCCCGTAGGTTTTGCGTTGGTCAGATGTCAGCGTGCGACTGCCCGCGATGTCGCCAAAGACCGTCGCGCCCAATGTTGGCGTGCGCGTATAGGTGTTGAGGTCCACCGAGTAGAGCCCAAATTTTGGCGCGTACCCCTCGGCCCATTCAAAGTTGTCCATCAGGCTCCAATGGTAATAACCGCGTACGTCGACACCCTCGTCGAACGCGCGCTGAACCTGTTCGAGCGTACGTACGACGTTCTCGGCGCGCCGTGCTCCAACGTTGGTGGCGATGCCGGCCTCGGTCACGACCATTGGCAGGCTGGGGTAACGCGCGCTCATCGACTTCAATACGTTGTAGATGCCCGGCTCGTAGTATTCGTAACCCATGTCAGGCACCCACTTCGTCTCGTCCTCGCGCGCCAAACACGAGCCAAAGTCAAAGCGGTCAAAACAGAAGATGAGATTGAGTTTTGGGATAAGCGGTGGGGTCGCCGAGACGCCTGTGCGGAAGTAGTACTGCACGCCCAACCAATCGACTTTGCCCTGCCATTCGGGATGCTGTTCGTCGGGCATCCCATCAAGGTCCGAGTCGAACGTGCCGTTTAGGAGGCTGTCGACGTACAAGAAGTGGTAGATGTACTCGATGCGGTCGCGCGCCGCGATGTCCTCGGGATCTGCGCTGATTGCGCCCATGCGTGTGGGCACCAGGTCGATGACCGACAGGCTGAACCCAACGTCGGCAGCCTGCCCGTCGCCATCCGCGTCGACGGTGTCGTTCGCTTTGATCGCGTCGTACATGGCGATGTGCGCGCGCAAGTAGTTTCGATAAATCGTCACCAGCAGGTCGAAGTCCGTCAGCAAGTAAGACCGGCCAGGCGGAAACATCCCACTGCCGTACGAGGCGAGCAGGTAATTGATCGGCTCGTTCAGGGTGCACCACTCGTCGACACGGTCGCCGTAGCGTGACGCCAACAGCCCGGCAAATTCGGCCAGTTCTTCGATGATTTGGTCCACGCCGGTGGGATGGCCCCAACCGCACAAATTGGCGTCGGTGACGTCGGCGTTTGGATCGCAGTCATCTTGACGGAAGTCGTCGACCCACATCGGGCTCGAGAAGTGATGCACCGTGATCATCGGCGTGATGCCCTCGGCGACCAACGCGTCAAGCACATCGGAATAGTGGGCGAGCGCGGTCTCATCGATTTGGTCGCGTTGTGGCTCGACGCGTGACCAATCCACGCTGAAACGGTACGCGTCCAAGTTCGCCTGCTTTAGCAGCGCCACATCGGCCGTCGCGTTGGTGAATCCCTTGACCGCATCCCCCACAAAGGCTTCGCCCTTTTCAAGACCACCTTGGTCGCCGGGAGCGGTCCAAAAGTACCAGTCGTTTTGGGTCAGGCCGTCTTCGATTTGCGCTGCTGCGGTCGCTGCGCCAAAACGGAAACCGCCTTTGCCGCTGGCTTGCGTCAGACTGCCACGCGCGCCAAACACGATCGCTTCGGGCGGTGTGGAGGTATCGGTTGTCACGTCATGTGGAGCATCGACCCCCGCGTCCACACAATCCGTGCAGGGGTTGCTCGACGTGTCGTTGGAACAGCTCAAAAGCCCCAAGAATAACACTGGCCAGACATGTCGCATGGGCGTCTCAGAGGTCGGTGTGATGTTCGATGGCCGGTTGAACCGACCATCGGTAGGCCGCAGGAATCTCGTCTGGGGTCAGTCCCCAGAGCCGATTCGTTAAACATACCGGGGCCCCGCCACCTTTTCCAAACAGCTCGGTAAAGCTCAACTTCTGCACGTTAAGCTCAAGGGACCGAAACGCGCCCTCCGCGACATCCGATAACGTGTCGCTCGCGAGGATGGTGTTTCCGACTTGCAGTGCGTTCGTGTCGTAGCCACGCGATTGCTCGATCGTGATGGGCACCACGTCGACGGTCGGGGCAAACCGCTTGAGCCGCTCCAGCTCTCCCGGCATCAACGCGTCTGGACACACCAACATGACCTCGCGAAGCCGTTGACCCGGCTCGCCGAGCCGAGCGGGATAGGCGTTGCGGTACACGTTCAAGAACGTGTTTCCGTGAAACCAGGGGTCGGCGTGAAAATGAATGTGGATGCGCAGAGGGCTAAGGCGCCACGCCACGTGTTGGTATGCTTGGACGCGCGTGCGCGCGAGTTTCCCTGAGCCAAACGTATGAATGATGCCCTGACCCCCGAGCACACGAATGCAGTCGCCTTGAGCCTCCCACGTCGCAGGTGGCCGCTCCGTCTCGCACTCCAGGCTTTTTGCCATAAACAGGCCGATCCAATGTGCCTCGTCGCGACGATGAAACACGCCCATGCGCGGCAAAATGAAACGACGTTGCTCACCCAATCGGAAAAACTCGCCGGCCTCCGCGGTATACGGTAGGCCGGTCAGATTGAGCTTGGGGTTGGGAGGCAACACCACCACTTCCCCGCCGGCCGCGACGATCGCGTCCGCGAGCATGCTCCACTCCAGCCGCGCCTTGTCAGGATCAGGCGCATCGGCGTGTTCGGAGTTTCGGTTAGACCGTCCCCGAATCGCCCAATCCTTACGTGGCGGACTCATCAAGAATACGGGGGATTCGTGCTGCATCCATTACTCCACGACGATTCCCTCGAGGCCGTCTTCGGGGGGAGGAAACTGCATGTTCAGGTTCTCCAACGTGTGTCGGATCAACGTCGACATCGCATAATTCCGGTACCACTTTCGGTCGGACGGGATGACGTACCACGGCGCATTTTCCGTCGACGTCTCACGAATCGCATCTTCGTATGCGGACTGATAGTCGTCCCAATACCTGCGTTCAACAAGATCGCCTTTTTCGAATTTCCAGAGCCTCGTCTTGTCGTCAAGGCGAGCCTGAAGGCGCTCTTTTTGCTCATCCTTTGAGATGTGCAACATGAATTTCAGGATCGTCGTGCCTTCGTCCGTCAGCAGTTTTTCGAAGTTGCGGATGTGGTCGTATCGCGCCTTCCATTTGGACTTCGGTACGATGTCGTGCACACGAACCACCAACACATCCTCGTAATGACTGCGGTTGAAAATCTGGATGTGACCCGACGGCGGTGTGTGTTGATGCGCGCGCCACAGGAAATCGTGGGCGAGCTCGGTGGGGGTGGGGCGTTTGAAGCTGTGAATGCGAACGCCTTGCGGATTCAGCGCGCCGAACACTTTGCGAATGGCGCCGTCTTTTCCGCCGGTGTCCATCGCCTGCAGAACAACCAACAATTTTTGTTTGTGTTCAGCGTACATTAGGAATTGCAATTCCTGAAGTTTTTCAATGTTTTCTGCGGTAATTGCCTCGGCTTCTTCGCGCGAGATCTTTTTGCCCTTTATGTCCAAACTGCCGCTGGTTGGGACGTCCGCGAGTTTGAATTTTTTGCCACCGGCGCGCAGCCATTCCGAAGTTTTCATGGTTCCTCCTTGCCCGCATGATTTCCCTATCGATGCTCACACGCAAGCCGGATTTTGGAGACCGCATCACGGCTCCCGCGCCTTGACACTGAATGCCTTAGCGGTCACCTTTCGGTGGATGATCCACAACATCCTTAAGGGGGATACATGTCTGAGTCGCAAGAAACCACGCCACCTGATTCAGAACATGACGATTTGGAGCCCGGCCCACCAGACAAACCGCGATTCGTCTTGGGATTTGTGGTGGGACTCATCGCTTGTGTTGTTTTAGCTCTAGTTTGGGCCGCAGTGGCCGGTCTGTCGGGTTTCGAGATTGGGTATCTCGCGTTCGCGGTGGGCGGAATCACGGGCTTTGCCGTTGTGCGTGGAGCGGGTTCTGCAAACCATGGAACCGGCGCCTTGGCGGTTGGACTTTCCATCTTCGGATTGATCTTGGCAAAGGTGCTCACGGTTGTGCTGTTTCTCCCAAGCCAAGTCGCCGCCGAACTAGCCAAAGATCCCGAAACGGTTGGAAACCGGATCTATCAACTCGAATACCGGAAGGGAAACATCGATCCTGAAATCATGCAGTGGTACGACAACAACGCAGAAGATGTGGAACCACCCGCCGAATTGGCAAAAAAGATTCGTTCGATGGACGCTGACTATGTGCAGCGTGCGGCCATGATGTCGTCCGAAGAACGCGAACGTATGGTGGAGCCATTCGCAGACGCCCTCGTCGAATCGATCCCCTTCGAGGAAAGGTTCGACCTTTCGTTCTACGATCTTTTGTGGCTGGGCTTGGCCGTCGGGGCGGCTTGGCGCACGGGTTTGGGACACGAGGATTAAGTGCGTCAGGGACCAAAGTCGCAGTTTTGGTCCGGGCATTCAGCGGGCACCGAGATCGACAGGTCGCCCGCCCAAACTGAGCTCAAAAAGCTCAAGATCTGCGCACGTGCGGCAACCCCAGCGGGCGAATCACCGGCACCAAATCCGTGGATCGCGTAGGGCTCGGTGCTGTTGACCCGGTATTGGGTGACCGCAGTTTGTGACACAGGACCGACCGCCGTTTGCACGCCTTCGATGGGAACGATGACCTCTCCAAGCTGAACGGCGCGGGTGGCGGTCGCCACCATGTTGGTGCCCGCGTTGGGCAAGATCGGGTCACCCACGCTCTCTTGAATCAACGCCACCATGTCTTCAGGGATATCGTACGCACCGCCATCCACCGGGTCCCACAACAGTTGCGCCATCGCCAAGGCGTGGGTCACGTCAAAAAGTGTGGGGTAGTTGCTGTTGAGCAGGACCGAAAAGAAAGCGTAGATGTCCGAGTCCGGGATCCAATGCGTCCACGCGGCCCCCGGCACATTCAACACCGCAAAATCGAGCGTGGGATTGGCGAGCGTGTATACGAGGCCAAGCGTGCCGCCCATCGACCCGCCGGTCCAAACTGGGATGCGCATGTCGGGGCGGCGGCCTGCGACGGGGTTGGGTTGTCCATCGATCTGCTCGGCAGCGAGCAGGTCGCCCAGAACACCGTCCAAGCTCGCCTGCACGGCTGCGCCGTGGCCGAGTGCCTGCAGTAGTTTTGATGTCGAACGCCAAGAGCCGTCCAAGACACGGTTCATGAAAAACGCTGTCTGTGGAAGCCCGGTCTCGGTCCACCCCGTCCACTCAAGGCTGACCTTTGCAATCCCAAGTCCTGCGAGCGCGTCGTCAAAGGCGGGGTCCCCAAGTTCGCCGCCTGTTCCGTGCCCATACATCACGGCGCGGTAGTCTCCGGTGCCACGCGGGACCATGACGCGAAACACCGTCGATGTTTGGCCATAAACTTGGGCCCCGTCGGCGTCGATCACATCGTTGTTAAGGAAGTTTGGCAAACCGCCCATCAAACCTTCCACGATCAACGCGATGGGGCCGTCTTGGGGAACGGTGACCTTGGTGACCGTGAGGTTGATCGCATCGTTTTCGACCGCCTCGACCGACCGTTGCATCATGTTTGGCAACAGCGCGACCAAGTTCTCGTTGGAACGGGTGGTAAAATCCCACACCCGTATGACTTGGTCGGCCGAAATACCCGCGTCGCTCAATGTTTGCCGGGTCGGGGCGTGATACGCCGCAAATGCGACCTCGTCGTCGTTTTGGGGCGTCGCGCCCACGGCAACTGCCGTCCACGCATCTTGGGCGACGTTCTGGCCGCGTAATTGCCCGGTCACCACGGCCACGTAATCGCTGTTGTGGTTCAGCGGCCGCAGCGGGTTCGCGACGAGCAGCGTTTGCACCGCACCGGTGTTGAACCGCTTTTCGACCTTCTTGATCGCCAATGGAAACTCGACCCGAGGATCGGTCTGCCAAAGCTGCACCGCGCCGCCATAAGGTCCGCCGAACGAGGATTCATCCAACGTGCCCTCAAAGGCGATGGTCAATGTGCTCAACGTCGAGAATCCGTCGATGCGATTGAGCGGCAGCAGCACGTCGTTTTTGGCGACCGCGGCCGGTGCGACCGCGAGCCGAAGACCCGTAGGCGTCTCAGCACTCTGCGTAAATGCGTTGTTGGGCCAAGGTGATGCGCAGATCAAAGGGTCGAGCGGATCGCACTCAAGGTTTCTAGCGACACGCTCGCCAAACGCCCGGTCGGTTACCGACACACCGAGGTCTGTGGCGCTCGAAGCATCCACGCCCACGTCGATTTGGCCGGCGTCATTCAGCGATGGTTCGGTCTGTGTGTCCTCGCACCCCAAGGCAGCGAGCAACGCGGCGATCCCCAGTAGTTTTTTCATCGATTGTCCGAGTACATCAGTTCAACGAACACCCGTCATGGCAGTAGCCAATGCCAGGGGTGGGAGCGATGGGTGGCGCACAAAACTGACCCGGTGCGCACCCGGCAGCGTTCGACACGTCGCAATAACGTCGACATGTCCCAGCAAAACACGCCAATCCCGGTCCGCACGCGACAGCCACACACGAATCACCTTCGGTGGCGGTGGCGTTGGGGTTATCGAAGGCGCAAATGCGTTCGAATTGATTGGCCGACACGCTGCGGATTGTGCAGAAAAACCCGTTGGGGCAACCCGTCTGTGCAATCGGGTCACAGTCCCCGCCGATGAGGCCTCCGGCGTTGGGACACGTGGTCCCCGCAGTGATGCATTGATCATCGCGCCGCACAAAGTCGGGTTTGCAGCTGAAATCGCACCCATCCGTGCCGCATATCCCGTCGGCGTTGGGTGGTGGCTCAGGACAGGTTTCGCAATCGGGTCCACACGCATCAAGGCTTGTAGATGGCACGCAGGCCGAGGGCCGTGTTCCGGGCAACGAACAGTAGTTCTGCACGCCGTTGCACACGCAGAACGCTCCCTCACACGTCGCGCCCTCGCCGCAATCGACATCGTCGGCGCAGGTCACACATTGCCCGGAAGGTGCGCAGATCAAGCCTCTGCTGCAGCCCTCTTGGCGACAGGGGCCCGCGGGTTTGCACACGCCATTGTCGCAATACTGAGTGCCATCGCACGGGACTTCGGGGCAGGTCGTGGGCATATCGACGGACATGTCCGCCATGCCGTCGTCGGCTTCCATGTCCGGCACGTCGCCTTGTGCGTCCGCGGCAGCGTCGGCGCTGGCATCCGCCCCGGCATCGACAGTGGCGAATCCGGGCCGGAATCGCACTTGCTCGACATCTTCGAACAGACTGCAGCCCGATAACACAACGACCATGAGTAGCAAGCGTTTCATTGCGTTACCCTACCATAAGCGCCGGCCGTTTGAAGAAAGACGTTAGCGAAGAAACAACCAGATCGAGTACGCGATGTAAGCCACGAGGAACAAACCGCCTTCGATCCGAGAAATGCGCTTGCCCGTCCACATCACGGGCCAGATCAGCAGTGTGACGGCGAGCATGACCCAAACGTCGTATTGCACGGCAGCAGCGCCCACCGAAATCGGTTTGAGGCACGCGACAATCCCCAGCACGCTGAGCACGTTAAAGACGTTCGAGCCGACCACGTTGCCAACCGAGATGTCCGACTCGCCGCGAAATGAAGCGACGACGCTTGTGGCGAGCTCGGGAAGGCTTGTGCCAATCGCGACAACGGTGATGCCGATCACGAGCTGCGAGACGCCCATCGCGGAAGCAATCACGACGGCCGAATCCACCATCAGTTTGGCGCCGCCCGTCAAACCGATGATGCCGAAAATGACGCGGGCGATGTCTTTGGCGTTGTTGGATTTTTCGGGATCGATGCCGTCAAGGTCTTCGAGCAAATCCCGTGTTGCGGCTTCCTCTTTGGCGCTCTGCATCGAGACCTTCGCCATGCGCGCCATGTACACAAGATACCCGACCATACAGGCCACCAAGATGGCGCCGTCGACGCGGCTGAGCTGCCCATCGAACGCCAACGCCACAAGCAGCACCGACGCCCCGAGCATGACCGGGTACTCGCGTTTGATGACCTCGGCGCTGACCATCATCGGGCGGATGATCGCGCTAAGTCCGAGGATAAACGCCAGGTTGGCGATGTTGCTGCCGATGATGTTTCCAACCGAGATATCGTCGCTGTCAGTAAACACTGCCGCCAAGCTGACAACGAGCTCGGGTGCGCTGGTCCCAAACGCCACCACGGTCAGGCCCACGATCAATGGGGCGATGCCCATCCGCAATGCCATCGCGCTGGCGCCTTGAACGAGCGCCTCGGCAGCAAAATACAGGATCGTCAGACCGATGAGGAACAGCGCGAAATCCAAGAACATCCTTACTCCGACAACAAATCAACGCCCGTTTCCTACTCGTTGCGCGCGCCGGCGTCAAAGCCGGTCGGTCGAACGAAGCCGCTTCTTGTACTCGGGGGCGGGTAACGTTATCCTCCCCGCGCAACGTGTGCAGGTGTTTTAGATGATGAAGAAACAAGTTTGGTTGGCGGTCTTGGCCGCTGGATTGCTCGCAGCGTGTGGCGGCGACGACAACACGTCGAATAACAACGCGAACAACACGGCGGACACGGGTGTGGAGGACGCACAGTCCGATACCGCAACCGCCGACGCGGGGCCCGACACGACCGTCGAAGAGGACATGGCGCCCGACCTCCCACCGCCTGGGACTGACCGTCTTCCGGTCGGATTCTCGGTGCTGCCGCCGGTCCCGTCGTCCTGTGACAACCCCGATTCGCGCCAACGTGTGCCATTCATCTTCACGAGCAATGACGTTGTGCCCATCGTCGCCGGCGACTTGGTCTACGGCCGCGAGATGGTCCCCAACACGTCGGTCGACACCGGAACCATCGCGTTTCGGCGCTCGCGTGTTTCGGCGCTCGACAGCGTGTGCACGGACGACAGCGACTGCGACAACGGCTTCCATTGCGCCGCGGGCGGTCTGTTTGGCGCCCCCAAACAATGCACGTTGCAAACCGGCGTCGAGCTCATTCCTGCCACGGTCCGCAGCGACTACGACACCGGCCTTGGCGACCGAAAACAGATTGTTGGTGTGCTGATCGAAAACACAGCGATGCTCGAAGGACGTCTTCCGGTCAACACCGGCGGCTTGTTCCTCGACGGAACCAAAGACCTATTGGTCAACGCAGCGCGCGCCTCGGACCCAACACGCGTTCACCGCGAAGCCATCAAGAGTTTCATGGTTGGACTCGCCAGCGTCGCGTCGCCGCAAAACACGCAAGTGGGTGTGTGGTGGTTCGCGGGCCAGGTCCCGGCCGAAACCCGACCGTTGGTCTCGCCGATGGAGCTGCAGGACCACTTCGTCAACGACCTGTCGATCGGCGAGTCGTTGATTGACACGATGCCTGACCCCGCGCCGAAACCATCGAACCTGTACCAAGCGATGCTTCGTTTGGTTGACACCGACTTTGGCCTGGCCAAATACGCCGACCACGAAAAGTTCCTGTACGTGTTTGTCGATGGTCCCAACGAGGTCTACGACGAGCAAGCCACCTACACCAACGTGGTCGACACATTGGGCGCCAAGGGCGTGCACGTGATCATCGTTCATCTGGACGCCCAGATTGACCCGACGACGCTGCGTGACCAGATCACGACGTTTGCCGGCAATCAAAACTGCCAAGACGACCCGCAATGTGCCGGCGCGCGCACGTGCAACGCCGACGCCGATTGCCAGAACTTCGAATCGTGCCGCACGGCCACGATCTACGGTGAAACCGCCGCAGACGCGGCCACGCAGACCACGTCGAAGTACTGCATGCCCGAATACGTCGACGGCCGCACCGGCCCCATCGACCAGTTCGCGGACCTCGCCTGTCGCACGGGCGGAAACTACATCTACGTCACTGACCCCGAGCAAATGCGCTCGTACTGGCGCATTTTGCCGTCGATGATCGACGGCCAGTGGTCGGTCGAAGCAGACTTCTCGCTGCTGTCGGACCCCGACGTGCCCGTGGGCTTTTACCAGTTCAGCTCGGTGGTGCTCGGCCTGCTCGGCGGCCGTGACCTCTCGGCGACGCTGAGTGGCCCACCCAACAACACCTCCCTCGAAAATCGCCCGCTGCTTCGACTCGGGCGAGTCCGCAACTAGTTCAACTGTTCGATTTTTGAGCAAACATTCATGAACGATAACAATCTGGGGCCCGACGGCCCCATTCTTCGTCGTAAGTCCAACGAGGAGCCTGCTCCTGCGCCCGCCGCCAAAGCCGCTCCAAAAGCCGCCGAACCGGCCGCACCCAAGGCACCCGAAGTGACCTACCGTGGCGCAGCGCCCAAGCCGGCAGCGACCTTGTCCTCGCCGGAACCCGTCGCAAAAGCGGCACCGGTTTCGCGTGTGGTCATCGACCAGAGCGGCTCGACCGACGACTTCGCGGCCATGTTCGAGGCGTCGGGCAACATGCCTGTTCGCATTCGCTATTCGGTGGGTGACAAGGCCGAAGGCACCGTCGTCGCCATCGACCCACGCGGTGTGCACTTCGAGCTTCCGGGCCAAGTCTCGGGCGTGGCAAACGCCGAAGAGCTCGGCGTCGAGCTCAAGGTCGGCGACACGATGGAACTCTTTGTCGTCGACACCCGTCGCGGGATCAGCCTCGCCAAGACTTTGTCGGCGGCGGGCGGTTCGATCGAAATGCTCGAGCAAGCTTTGGCTTCTGGTGCACCGGTCGAGGGCCGCGTGACCGCGAAAAACAAAGGCGGTTTCGAGATCGACCTCAAGGGCGCACGCGCGTTCTGCCCCGTCAGCCAGATCGACACCGGTTTTGTCGAGGACTTGGACGCGTACCTCAACCAGACGTACCGCTTTAAGATCACCGACATCCGCGAAAACGGCCGCAACATCATCGTCAGCCGCTCGGCGTTGTTGGACGAAGAGCGCAAAGCCCGCGCCGACGAGATCGTCAACACTTTGCAACCCGGCGCCATTATGAATGGCACGGTGACACGTCTTGCCGACTTCGGTGCGTTTGTGGACCTGGGCGGCATCGAAGGCTTGGTGCACGTCTCGGAGCTCGCGTTCCGCCGCCTCGATCACCCCTCCGAGGCCGTCAACGTGGGTGACACGGTCATCGTCAAGCTCAAGAGCTTGGAGCAGACCGACAAAGGGCTTCGCATCAGCCTGTCGGTCAAAGACGCCATGGAAAACCCATGGGACGGCGCGGTCAACGCGTTTTTTGAAGGCCAGCGCGCGCGTGGCACGGTCGTGCGTGTCGAGTCGTTCGGTGCGTTCGTCGAACTTGCCCCCGGCCTCGAAGGCTTGGTGCACGTGTCAGAACTGGCATGGGAACACGTCAAGCGCCCCTCGGACGTCGTCAGTGTCGGCGACACGGTGCAGGTCGAAGTCCAGTCCATCGACAAGGAACGCAACCGCATCTCGTTGAGCATGAAAGCCATCGCGGGCGATCCATGGGAGACCATCGAAGAGCGCTACGCGCCTGGCGTGACGGTCACCGGAACGGTCGAAAACGTCGAAGATTTTGGCGTGTTCGTCGACTTGGGCGGCACGACCGCATTGATTCCTCGAAGCGAGCTCGACCTTCCCAAAGAAGCCTCGGCGCATCGCAAGTTCAAGCGCGGCGACGAGATCACCGCGCGCGTGTTGACCGTCGAGAAAGAACGCCGCCGCATCGCCTTGACGTTGCGGTCCGAAGAGGCCGTTGCCGACCAACGCGCCGAGGCCAACGCGCCCAAATCCTACTCGGAAACCTCGAGCGGTTTTGGCACGTTGGGCGACCTGCTGAAAGCTCGCCAGAAGAAGTGATGTGAGCGATCCCGCTTTCTCGTTACCCGTCGCCATCGCCATCGCGGTGGCCGGCGGGGCCACGACCTTTTGGGTCTTGTGGCGCGCCATCCAAGACCAGCGTCGCGCCAGGGGATTCCGCACGGCAGCCCTCGCTCGCGCCGATGACTCCGCAAAACCGGCTCTAGAGGCGTTGTTTGCCACCGAGCGCGCGTTCGCGGTGTTATGCGGCAAGTTGGTGGGGCAAGACTGGGTCGTCGGTCAGCGTTTGATTCACGCCGCCGAGGTGCTCGTCTTTGAGGGCCTTGCCGATCCGGCCGACACGAAACAAACGATCGACAAAGCCATCACCTTGGTGGAGTCGAACGACTTCGAAGCGGCATGGGAGTTATTGAATCGACGTCACCAATCGCTCATTTTGATTCGTGAGTGACGCGTAACGCCAACTTGTGACGCGAAAATGACGCGAAAAAAGGCTTGTTTGATTCGCACATGACGCGAAATCGGGAACGTCGCCGGCGACCAACCCGCGGAATTCCCGTTGAGTTTCAACGCGAAACCCAGGGCAGTTGAACTTGGCGTCCCCTTTCTCTAGCGTCATCCTCACAATTCGCAAGGATTTGGGAGGGAAAATGACGCCACGCCACGCCACGCCACTTGGATGGTGCTCGCATTCGATGAAACGACATTTTTTATTGGCGATTTTGGCAGTGCTTGGTGCGTGCGATTCGTCCACAAACACCAATGACGGATTCAAGCCCGATCCGGTGATTCATTCGTTGCCGAGTTCGAAAGCAGGCGATGCACTTTGCGCCGATGTGGATAAGGTGGAATTAGTTGGTGGCGACCTGATGGCGGCAGCGGATCGAATTGTCGTTGGAACGGTCCGTAGTGTGGAGTCTGTCAAAGATTTCGGTCCCGATGCGCAAAACTGCCCAAGCATTTATGTGAACTGGACGTTACGGGTGGGACTGGACGTCACCGAGAATCTGAAAGGAAGCGGTGATTTCGTAGAGTTCAATCTGTCACACGAGGCCCAACTCACCCATTGGACTGCCCAACCCATCAGTAAGCGAGCGGGAGATTGGACACCGGCGGACCTTGGTGAACCAGTGTTCCAAGTCACCCAAGACCTTGGGTGGACCGACGAAACCGGTCTCCAACCAGGTCAAGTACTGTTGGTATTCTTGTGGGACAATCAAGGCTATAGCCCTGAATACATGCCATTGGCCCAACGGCAAGAGGACGGAACCTTCAAGTTTCAGAGTGATGTCTTGCCTGGTGGATGTGTGAAGTTGCCAACCTCGATCCTTGGGGCAGACCTGCAGAACATTGAAACGGCGTTGGCTGGAGAAGCTGCTGCCGATCCGGCTCGGCTCGATTTTCAAGGTCCAACCGAGCGATTCTCTACCTGCAGTGTGATCGAGACGGATGCATCATCGGAGCCCGATGTTGGTATCGACTTTTGATTGGTGTCGAGGCGCTGTAACACGTCAGGTTGACCACCACAGGTGACACAAAAACTTGGTCGCTGGACTTTACAGGGAGTTACACGGCGACCGGCGGTCAGGGTAGGTTCAAATTACGGATTTTTCGGAAATTAGGAGGGAAAGATCAAACGACACATTTTATTGGCGATTTTGGCAGTGCTCGGTGCGTGCGATTCGTCCACAGGCTCGAACAACGATGGGTTCAAACCCGATCCGGTGATTCACTCGTTGCCGCGCTCACAACCGGGAGAGGCACTCTGCACCGAAGGTGACAAAGTCGACCTTGTCGGTGGCGACCTCATGGCCTCTGCCGACCGAATTGTGGTTGGCACCGTCACCAATATCGACGTCGTCGACGAGTTCGCGCCGCCCTCGCCAAACTGTGATTTGAAAACCATCTCTTGGACTCTGCGTGTAACACTTCGGGTTGACGAGAATCTAAAAGGAAGCGGTTCTGAAGCAGAGTTCACCATCTCGCGTAACAGTCAGTACCTTTTCTGGGAGACTCGGCCGTTGCACAAACAAGATGATGTTTGGTTGCCTGAGGGGTTCGGCGCGCCGGTTTTCCAAGTGAGCGAAAGTCTGGGCTGGACAGGACAGGATGGTTTGCAACCAGGACAAGAACTGCTGGTGTTCTTGTGGCAGGAGGATGATTACTACCCTGGGCCGGGCTATATGCCCATGGCTCAACGCCAAGATGATGGGACGTTCAAATTTCAGGCCGACAGCCTACCAGGCGGCTGTGTCAAACTCCCAAAGGACATGCTTGGAGCAGACCTCGACACGCTAAGGCGCTCATTGGAAACTGAGTCAACCACAAACATGGACAATTTCATTGCAGGGTCCTTGTCGCGTTTCTCGTCGTGCAGTGCGAATGGCCCCCAAAACGCATCTGATGCGGACGTCGGCGTCGACCAGTAGAGCGGCTTCGAGACACAAAAAAGGCCGCTTTCGCGGCCTTTTCCTGTCATGATCACGGCGGTTTGGAACCTGCCGGCCCGGTCTTTAGATACCTGACGAACGGCGTCGTCGAATCAAGCCGACCAAGCCAAGCAGTGCGATGGCGAGCCAGCCCTGTTGGCCGCCAACGGTGCTGCAGCCGTCGTCGTCGCTGCCGCCGCCGTCGGTGTCGGGCTGTTTGACGACATCGTCGCTCAGGGTCAGTACGACATCGGTTGCGTTGGGTGGAATCGTAACCTTCTTGACCATGTCGCCTTCGGAGTACTGCGTCCACACTTCGCCGGTGTCCAAGCGCTCGTTGTCGTTCGTGTCGATGAACGCGATGACATTGTAAGAGCCTTCTTCGATGTCGGTGATGGCGAAGTTACCCGGATCGGTCAGGATCGCCGAGCGTTTCTCGAACTCTTGGTCTTCGTCCGTAAACGCCTGAACGTAGATTTTGCCGGATGTGGTGCCGGTGTAAACAACCTCGCCGGCCAACGTGTACGTGTTGATGTCAAAGTCGAGCAACGTCACGGTCTGTTCTGAAGGGTTGCCCAACGTGTAAGCGCCGTCTTTGGCGGTGACGATGATGGTCTCTTCACCCTCGACCACGCCGTCGATGATGGGCTGAATGGTGATGTTGGCCGACAGAGCGCCCGCTGGGATATCCACATAGGGCGGAAGCTGCTCGTAGTCCTCGCCGTTGACGGCGGTGCCCCCGAACTCGAGCTCAACGCGTACGGCTGTGTCCAGGTCACCACGGCGACGCACTTGCATCACGATGGGTTCACTCGATGTTTCCGCCCAAGTCGCGTAGTCCTCGCTCATGAGCAAGCTCACGGTCGTGCCGCCGGCAGGCGCCACAGGATTCATCGCAGAATCGGGTACGATCTCGGCAGGTTGTGTCGCGCTGACCCACGAGAACGACACTTCGCCGCTGCCGCCGCTGTTGAAGTACTCAATCCACACCGGGTAGGCCTGACCCGCCTGCAGCTGGATGTTGCCTGTGAAGGTCTGGGGGCCAAGCGGGCTTGGCCGTCGTCGATGATCAGCTGGTTGTTGATCCACGCGGATGCCGTCGTCGTTGACGGTCGTAAACGCATAGTTCTCGCTGTAGATCGGCGTGACCGTCCCGGTCCAGATCACCGTGGGAGAACACCGAGTTTGTGTTGGGCGCTGGTGATTCGCCGCTTGGGTACGTGAACTCGATCTTCGGTCGACGCGGACGAGCTCACCGAAGTTCGGGCCGTTGTAGTAGCGCCTGGTCAGCTCCCGCTGTGGCTTGGGTGATGGTGTAGGCACCGGTCACAATGTCACTGCTGGCGGTCAGGCCGGTCTTGAACGCGGCAGCCTTGACGGTCGTGTTCGACGATCAGGATCGGGTTGGCGTACAACGTCGACGTCATGTCGGGGTCGGAGCCGTCGGTGGTGTAGCGAATCTCGGCGTCCGTAGTGGTCGACGCCAAGGTCACGTTGACCGAGTTGACGTACGAGCCCGGAGCGGGCGCAAACGTGGGGTTGGCGACCCTGGTTGGCATCGCACCAGGGAAGCCCATGAACGTCCCGCCGTTGGACACCAACACCGCCTGATAGGTTAGGGCTGAGCGGGTAATACCACAACGCCAGTCGGGGCCGCCGTCCCACTGGGTGTCCGTGGAATCGATGGGGTACCTGGGTTGGCGTCGCGGCGACCCTTAGCCTGATGTCGTTTACGGCAGCGGCCAAGTCCAACGTGCCAAATCTGGTCGAACGTGCTCAGCGCCTGCGTGGCCAGCGAACGTGCCGGTCGCATCGAACTGCAGGTCAGCGTAGTTGCTACAAGCCTTGTTCGCGCCTTGGACCAAGCACATCTGGTACGAGGTCAGCTTCGAGCCAGCGTCGCCGAAACTTGCACCCGGTGGTGCAGCAACGCCGCCGGCGTAATCCACGGGGGCGGTCAGGTCGGCAGGAAATCCGCCGGGCAGTGCGCGCGTGATGTAGGCGCCGGTCGCCATGGTGTGATTGACGGTGCCGTCCACGACCGTGACTTGTTGAGCGAATGCGCTCATGGGCATCAGGGTCAGGGCGGCAAACGCCAACGACCGATAAACGAACTTCGTCATTTCGTCCTCGAAATTGCGATGTGTGTAATTTAGCTCGCAGAAACTGTATCTGCGATTGACTCGCCGTTCAACAAAGATGGTCCACTCGGCTCGGCCCATGGGGCCATCGGAAACCAGCGCGCCAAACACCGACCTTCGCTACCTGAGTTGGTCACGAACATCCATCAACGCGAATCCCAAAAGGTTGAGGCCGTCCCAGGTCAGGGGAGATGTGGCCCTCGGGTCTTTGTCGCCCATGCCGATGCCCCAGATTTTGTCGTAGGGGCTGGCCTCGACCAAGACCTGATCACCGGTCGACATCAAGAAGTCGCGCAACTCGGCGTGTTGCCCAAACTTGTGAACGTTTCCTTCGACCACGGCGTCATAGCGACGTTCGTCCCACTTCTGTGCGTCAAAAGGAGAGACCTTTCGGCCGAGTTTTTTGGCCACGTCGGGTTTATCCGTCGCCAAGATCGCGGCCAACGTGTGGTCGTCTTCGAACAGGCGAGCTTTCTCGGCCATCATCCAATGTTCAGCGGTGGGATAAACCACGCCATCGACCTTGAACTCGGCCGGGTACCATTGGCTAAAACAAGCCTTCGTGATCGTGCCGTGAGCCGTATGTCCCCAGAAGAATAGGTAGTCGAAGGTTTCTCCCGCCTTGATGCGGGTCTGCAGTTCTTCCAGGTTCATGGGTCCTCCAAAGTGACTGGCAGCCAATTTCTGGGTCGAGCGTCCCGTGTTGGCGGCATCCTATCAGTCGCCCGGAAAACGCATCGACCTCAAGATGCTCCTGAGAATTTTGGTTGAGTTTCAACGCGAAACGAGGTTGCCAAACTGACTATGGCGATCCTCTGTGCTTCGGGTGGGCGACACACTAAACTAAAATAGGGAGTCAGGGCGGGACTCGTGGTCTTCCTTTGGGACCACGAAAGCTACACTCCAATCTACTTTCCGATGGCGCAACGACAAGAGGACGCCACGTTTCAATTTCAAGCTCACCCTCTTGGGTGTGTCCCCCACGGAATTCTTGGGCGCGGATCTCAACGCCATCAAGTCTTCGTTGGACATGGATTATTTGATCACAGGCATCGCGTCTCAGATATCTTGGTGGAGCGACAAAAATCAAACACCTCCGGCGGATTTGGAAGGCGCCGCTGATGATCTTTGACATGGGAGTTCCTTTTCTCTAGCCTCACCCTTACAACTCGCGACGATTGGGAGGGAAAATGACGCCACGCCACGCCACGCCACGCCACGCCACGCCACGCCACGCCACTTGGTTGGTGTTAGCTTTCTTGATGGCGTTACCCGCAACCGGACTCGCTGATCCTGCAGACTGTGTAGAAATCACCGGCCTAGTGACCAATCAGCGGATCGACGTCTATATCAATTGGGACTCGTTCTCGGTGGCGAAGGATGCAGATGGCAATGCAGGCGGATTAAGCCAAGACGAGGTCGTCGCAGCCGTCAATCAGGCCATGGAACAGTGGAATCACTCCGCTGCAGGAATGGAGTTTACGTACAAGGGAATCACCACCGCAACTGCTGCCTCCACGAATTTTGCCGTGGTTATGGGCGCGGATTTTTTTAACTCGATGTGGGTGTTGGACCCCAATTACGCTGGCCAGAACCGAAGCAAATACAGCGGACAATCTTTCGACATTCGTCTTGGTGATCGACATTGGGTCACGGGTGATCCCGCGCTTGTCAGTACAGCGTGGAACAGCCCACAACGTGACCTCGTGGCCGTATTGACCCACGAGTTTGGTCACTCGGTAGGCATTCACCACCCGTCGGTGGGTGGGGTGATGAGTTCCGCCGACCGTCGTCAGCTGTACGAGATCGACGTCGACTGCGCCGAGAAATACCACGACGGATCAGGCGGCGATGGACGCGATCTCGCCCTGCGTAAGGTTGCGTTCTCAAGCGGAACCATCTCCGAGGCGTTGGTGTATTCCCCAGTTTGGGGTGGCTCAAGCGGAGTAACCTCTGGCGGCGGAAGTGGTACCCCAAACGCCTTTAGGGGCGCGTGGATGACGGCAGAGGGCCTCTACGCCGAGAAGTACACGTCCGGTCTGCGCTACCTTGGCAACGACGAATCATTTTTGCCTCAAGCTCCGGTTCGTGGTCACCGTTTAGAACTTCCGGCGGCATATCGTGACGCGATCTTCATTGGGAACCGTAACGCCTACAACTATGGCGACCGTTCCGCGGAGTACTTCACGCAACAGGTGTTTTCGTCATCGGATGGCTTTCAAAACCAACACACAAATCTGGGCGAGCTTAGAACCTGTACGTCATTGAGCGGTAGCGGATATTTGGCATCTTGTTCGGCGGTTCAAAATGTCCAGACGGCCTACCGCATTGGGTTTGCCTACGACGATTCTCGAAATCGAAGTGTTTACGTTTGGGCACAACTTCAACGGTCGGATTTGACTGTTAACGGTGATTTGCGTGTCGCAATCGGCACCGTTGCCAGCAACCCTGCCATCACAGGACCCGCATATTCGCTGGGTGTGCGCACTCAAGTTGCCCCAGGCATCGCGTGCAAAGACGGTCTAGCAGGAAGCAACGGTGCAGATTGCATGGTGGCCTACACCGACGTGACCGACCCCATCGGAAGTGTCCGGTTCAAGCGTTTTTCGACGATTACAACGGGCGGAAATCACTACAAACCTAATGTCGAATATGGTTATCACATGGTGGCGTCTAGCGGCTGGCATCGAACGGCGAGCCCTTTGGGATTGGTCTACCATAATGGGAAATGGCGCCTGCTCATGAAGCTGGCGTTGGCCACGGGCGCTGGCGGCATTCGCGTTTACTCATCGACCACAGGTGACACGGGGACTTGGTCGCTGGACTTTACAGGGAGTTACACGGCGACCGGCGGTCAGGGTGTGGGTGAGTGGGTAGGTTCAAATTACGGATTTTTCGGAAATTAGGAGGGAAAGATGAAACGACATATTTTATTGGCGATTTTGGCCGTGCTCGGTGCGTGCGATTCGTCCACAGGCTCAAACAACGATGGGTTCAAACCCGATCCAGTGATTCACTCGTTGCCGACGTCAGAAAACAGCGCTCCGCTCTGCACTGACGCCGACGTAGTTAATCTTGTGGGGGGTGACCTGATGGCATCTGCCGACCGAATTGTGGTCGGCACCGTCACCAACGTCGAGGTGATCGACGAGATTGTCCCGGATCTTGACCGTTGTATTCCCTCGTCGATTGCTTGGACGCTCCGGGTCATGATGCAGGTCGAAGAGAACCTGAAAGGCACCGGAACCACGGTCGAGTTCAACCTTTCGGCACGAGAGTATGGTACATGGGACGCGTGGCCTTTGCGCAAGGTGGACGGCCAATGGTTGCCAACCGACTATGGTGACTCTCGGCTTCTGGTAAGCGACACACTCGGCTGGAATGCAGAGTCCGGCGTCCAGCGAGGGCAAGAACTCTTGGTCTTCCTTTGGGACCGTCAAAGCTACACTCCAATCTATTTTCCGATGGCGCAACGACAGGAGGACGGCACGTTTCGATTCCAAGCTGACCACTTCGGGTGTGTCAAACTTCCTACTGACTTTCTGGGCTCGGATCTTGATACAATTAAGTCGTCGTTGGCTGGCCAATCTGCCATTGATATGGATTACATGATGCCCGGCTCCGCCGGAGTTATATCTTGGTGTGATGACAAGAATCACACACCTCCGCCGGATTTGGACGCGGGCGTCGACCAATGAGGTCGGCGGTCGGCGGCTGACTACGGCAAGTTGACCCGATTGACCGTGGGGCAATCGACCTCTCGTCAGCACCCCAGCAGTAGAGCTCGTCGTCGGTGGTGCGTGCACACGAGACAAAATGTCCCGAAAAGACTTCGACGGCAAAGCTGTCGCGAGGCAGCACGATCAGGTTTGCGTTGAGGTGTTGGGCAACGAACATGGCGTCGTTGTTGCCCGACTGGCCCGACTCGTTGTTGCCCCAACAAAAGATCTGGTCCACCTCGTCGAGCGCGCACGTGTGCAAGAAACCCGCGGCGATCATTTTCCAGCGGAGGCCCTGCGGGTGAACGGCTGGCGTCGCCTCAGCGAAGAGCACCTCACCAGACCGGTCGCCTGCTTGCGCGCACGAATCGACGTCAGGCGTGGCGTCCTCGGTGGTCATGCCGGTGCCCAGCTGTCCGTTCCCATTCGCGCCCCAGCATGTCGCTTCGCCATCACGCAGACCACACACATGGAACGACCGGTCAAAGTTCGCGAAGTAATCCCAGACGCCCAAATCCGCGGCGATGCAGCCCGGCACACACAAGGGAACCTCGGAGCCCGTGATGCCTTCGGTGCCACCCCCCCAACAAAATACCCGCCCGTCTTCGACCTGACCGCACATGTTGTCGAATCCGCCGATCAAGCGCCGCCACGCGTCGGGCCCCGTCGGCCCGGGCGAAATCGAAGGACACGCGTCAAACGCCGCGACCGAGACGCGCGTGGGTTCGCTGATCTTTCGACCTGGCGCCCCATCGCACACGCCACCGGTCAAAACACCCGTCTGCCCGCTAAAGTCTGCGCCCCAGCAATACGCGGTGCTGTTGTCAGCCTTGATGGCGCACGTCCCCGAGCCCGACGCTGCGATGGCGCTGACCGTGGCGAGGCCCGAGGGGCGCACGAGCGTGCCATCGTCTGGTGCGTTCAACACGCCAAGTTGTCCCCACTCGTTTGAGCCCCAACACCACATCTGCCCGTCGACATCGAGCGCGCACGCATGCTCGTTGCCCGTGGCCACCTTCGCCCACGCCTTGCCTTCGGGGTGCGCGATCTGGTTGATGCATCCCCACGCGTCACAACCCCCTAGCAGCGTTGGGCTGATCCCGAGTTGTCCCGCGTCGTTCTCGGCCCCAAAACAATAGAGCGCTTCGTCTTTGATGATGCACTTGGGGCCCGCCAAGCTGACGGTGTTCGAAGGCTCGAACGAAGGCGAGAATGCAGGCAGCGGCGCGGTGTCGCACGTTTTGTCGGCGTCTGGCCCGGTGCCCATGTCGGCCGTGGACCCACCGTCCGTTGAGCCATCGACATCATTGGCGGCCGTCAACGGATCGAGCTCCGTGTAGAGATTGCACCCAAGACCCAGTGACAATGCGGCTGTGACGATGGTCGGCAACCCGAAGGCTCGCAACGCGTTGTGCATCCAATTCCTAGACTAAACGGTCAGGTCCAACGGACCGGGAGAGACGGGCTGGCGCACAGCGGTGTAGTCGCCAAAACTGTTGCCGTTGATCCCAAACGCTTGTGCCATCGTCACGGCGAGGTTGTGGTTGCCCGGCTGCAGCTCGTTGCCGTAGGGCGAGTTCGGGTCTGCGTTGTATTGCGCGGCGTAGTTGATGTGACGGCCGAGCGTCGCGCCGTTGGCGTTGCCAGCGAGCACCAAGTGTAGGTTGTCTGAGCCGTGGCCGCCGCCATGGCCGAAGTCGCTGAACCACACCACCATCGAATTGTCCAAGGCCGTGCCGTCGCCTTCGTCAATCGCGTCGAGCCGCGTCAACAGCCGTGCAAACAACTCGCCGTACCACGTGTTGACGGCCGTAAATGCCCGGCGCGCGTAGTCCAAATTCTGGTCGCTCGCCTTGTGCCAGGCCCCGTGATAGTTCTCGCCGGCGAATGTGGCCGCCAGGTCGGGGTGATTGACGTGGCCCCACGCGGCTTCCTCAAGGTCGAAGATCTTGAAAGAACCGACGTCGGCCAGATTGCACGCCATCGCCTGCGCCAAAATGTCGACCTGAATCTCGGCGGCGTCTTTGTGCGTCATGTTCGCGAAATTGACCGACGGCCCCGCCGCGCATGACTGCGAAACCGGAACGTCGGTGGTGTCGCTCAGCGACCCTTCGATCTCGCGGATTTTTTCGGCGTGCGCCTGCAAACGCAGACGGTCGTTGGCCGACACGCGACCTTCCAAATCCCCAAACTGCTTCAGCACCCCGTCCAAAACACTGCGACGCCGAACCGTCAAAAGGTTCTTGGTCGGTTGCGTCACGGGCTCGGTCGGGGCGCCCGGAAACACACGGTCGAAGACAAGGTCGGGGCGTACATGCGTGTCCAAGAGTTCGTTGTCGCCTGACCAATACGTCTGGGTGTGATCGCGGCTGATGCCGTTGGAGTTCATGTCCAAACTTTCGTTCGCCACGCCCAAGTCGAGGCGCTTTGCGGGCCCACCGTCTTGCATGTGACGCGCGATGATATGGTCGATCGATGGAGTCGTAGCGTGCGTGATTCCGTACTGATTTGGGATCACAGGCGTGCACGTAAACACCGACGCGGCGCCGGAATGGCCGCCTTCGACCTTGGAATTGATGCCGCTGACCACCGACACCTTCGACATCAGGTTGGCGTTCACGATCGGTTGCAAAATGGGACCAACCTGTTGGCCATTGGGCGTGAAGGCTTCCATGATCGTGCCGTGCCCGTGGAAAAACAGGATCAGCCGTTTGGGCTTTCCAGGCGCGGGTGTCCACGCACTTGCCGTGTGCAGACCACCCAGAGATTCCAGGAACGGCAACGCCAACAGACCCGCGGCGCCTGCGAGGAAGCGCCGACGGCCGCGATTGAACACCAAGTAATCGGGACGGTGTGTCATTGTGCATTCTCCTCGGCGTTGAGCACGAGCGGTGACGTGACGACATTGAGGATCAATTCGCGAATCGTTGTAGCTTCGCTGATTTTCGCGATTTCGGGCTGTTCCGCGGTAGAAACCGCATGACCAGTCGTCCACTCAACCCATTTGCCCGCATAACATTCTTTGACTTTGGGTTGCGTCGAGAGCTTCTGCATCAAGTCCGGCACGGAATTGAACGCGATGGAAATCGGGCCAAGTTCCAGATTTCCCGCGGGGTTGATGGCGACTCCGTCCGAATACATCGTGCGTGGCGTGCCGAGCGCATCGTAGGTCTCGAACGCCAAGCCCACCGGGTCGATGCTGTCGTGGCACGAGCTGCAGTTCGCTTTGGAGGCGCGGCTCTCGACCCCCAACAGCTTGCCGGAGGTCGCTGTGGGTGGAATCTCGATCGCTTCAGCGCTGACGTTGGCGGGCGGCGTGGCGCTCCAGCACAAGGTCTTTTCGAGCACACCGACGCCGCGATGAATTAAGGCAGACTCGTAGCTGCCCGACGTGCTCGCCAGGAACAACGGCTGCGTAAAGATGCCCGCGCGCTGATCACCTAAATCTCGCCACGCCCAATCTTGCGCGTTCGCGGATTCGCCCGGCAGGCCCAAAATGGGCTCAAGGCGCTGATTGACGTAGCCAAAACGGCTCACCAACAGGTCTTCGACCGAGCCGCCGTCCAAGACCGTGCGTTTCACAAACTCGTCAAAGCTTGATTGTAGGTCGGTCGCGACGTCTTCGTTGAAGTTGGGGAACCGTTCGGGGTCTTTGCTCAGCTCGCTTGGGCTCTTGACGTGCAACCACTCGCGGTGAAACCGCTGCACCGTCGGGATGGCCTTGGGATCGTCGAGCATCGACGCGGCCATGGTGCGAATCTGTTCGTCGGTCTGCAAGGCGTCGGCATCCGCGGCTGCGCGCAACGCGGCGTCGGGCATCGTGCCCCAAAGTGCGTACGACAGGCGACTGGCCACGGTGTGCGACGTCAGCCGCGACTCGCCCTCGCGTGTTTGCGGCGAGAGGTACCAGAAATCGGGAGCCATCAACGCCATCTCGACGATGGCGCGCACGCCGTCTTGTCGTGTGCCTTCTGCCACGGTGGCTTCATAAGCGGCTTGGAATCGCCCAACCTCGACGTCAGAAAGCGGGCGTCGCCACGCCAATCGACCGAGCTTTCGCGTAAACGCATCGGTGCATGTGTCCCACGCCGCGGGGGCATCGCAGCCCATCAACGCGTTGACGTCCGTGGTTGCCGTGGCCGAGACACCTTCGACCCAAGTCATGATGTTGAACAGCTGGTCGTACGTGAAATTCTTGGAGTCGCTCGTGTTCGAGAATTGATGGCGAACGTCGGCGGGCGCAAGTGGCGGCGGCTCAACCGTGGCGCCATCGAGCGCCAACTCCGCCATGAGGTCGTCGAGGGTTTTAGAGACCTCGAGGTCCGACAATCGACGGCCGTCCCGGCCGCCCAATACCGACGCCGGGTTGGTGGGGTTCGACGTGTTGTTTTGACCGACGGTGGGCAGCGTCGACGGAGCCTGTCCCGGATCGAGCGCCAAATCACCCTTGCAGCCAAACAACCCAACGAGCGCCAAACATGGCAATAGTCGCCTCACATAAGCTCCTTCCCGAAGACATCCATACGGTGTTGCGAAGTGTAACAGAGTCATCGCCACGCAGAAAATCCGTTTGCGTCGCCGCCTCAGAAACACGCGACACTCACAGCAATCAGAGGTAAAACGGTGCCGCAGGAGGGCACGTGGGGCTTGGCTACCGAGTGAGTAAACGATTGATGGACGTCGCCGGCGCGAGCGTGGGGCTGGTGGCGACCGCGCCTTTGACCGTGCCCGCCGCTGCGGCCATTGCCCTGACCATGGGCCGCCCGGTCCTGTTTGTTCAGCAGCGTCCCGGCCTGCACGGCAAGCCGTTTTACCTCAAGAAATTTCGCACGATGCGAACGCCCAAACCCGGCGAAGACATGCTCAAGAGTGACGGCGATCGCCTGACGAAGGTGGGCAAATTCTTGCGCCAGACCAGCATCGACGAGCTGCCGACTTTGTTAAACGTGCTCAATGGCGACATGAGTCTTGTCGGCCCTCGGCCCCTGCTCATGCGATATTTGGAGCGTTACTCGCCGGAACAGGCGCGTCGGCACGACGTCAAACCCGGTGTGACAGGGTGGGCGCAGGTCAATGGCCGCAACAGTTTGACGTGGGATCAGAAATTCGCGCTCGACGTCTGGTACGTCGACCACGCGAGCTTTTGGTTGGACGCAAAAATCATCTTGAAGACTGTGGGCAAGGTGTTGGTGCGCGACGGGATCAGCGCGGAAGGCCAGGCCACAATGACCGAATTTATGGGCGCGCAGGAGACCGCATGAGCGACGAAATCTTGGTGTTTGGATCCAACGGCCAGCTTGGGTTTGAAATCTGTGCGCAGTCGGGGGCGTTTGGCATCGACCGCGCGACCTGTGATGTGCTTGACCACGGCTCGTTGCGCACGATTCTGCACGCGCGCCGGCCAAGGGTCGTGTTCAATTGCACCGCCTACAATGCGGTCGATAAGGCCGAAGAAGAGGTCGACCACGCCGTTGCGCTAAACGGTGTGTTGCCTGGCGTGATGGCTCGCTACTGCAAAGAAGTCGGCGCACGTTTTGTGCACTTTTCGACCGATTATGTGTTTGGGGACGGCCACAAACGCCCCATCGACGAAAGCCATCAACCTGAGCCCCTGTCCGCTTACGCGCGCAGCAAGTGGATGGGCGAGCAAGCGGTGATGCACAATCACCCGGACTCGCTGATCATTCGCACGACCGGATTGTACAGCGATCGTCGCCACAACTTTGTGCACACGATGTTGAAGCTCGGGCGCGAGCGCGGCGAGCTGACCGTGGTCGCCGACCAACACATCGCACCCACGTGGGTACGCCCTCTGGCGCGCGTTTCGTTGAAACTCATTGAACGCGATTTCGGCGGGGTTGTTCACGCGGTCAACCACGGCGGCGTGACCTGGCATGGCTTTGCCCAAAAGATATTCGACCTGTCGAACATGCAGGTCAAAGTCCACGCCACGACTCAGGAAGAGTGGGGTGCCGCGGCACGTCGTCCGTACTATTCGGTGCTCGATAACGCCGTGCTACGAACGTTGGGCATCGACGAATTCGAGCCATGGGATTTCGCGCTCGAACAGTTCCTGAAGCCCGTCCTCTAGGGCGTATGGGATTGGGCTGCGGGTCCGCAACCTTCGGTTGCCGAATGAGATTGGGTCGGCAACCTCCGGTTGCCGAAAGGGCATGGGTCGGCAACCTCCGGTTGCCGAAAGGGATTGGGTCGGCAATCTCCGATTGCCGAATGGGCGAAGCCCACCGGGATTAGGGTCGCCTGAAATTTTTTTCAGCGAGCAGCAAACCCGTTTGCCGACTGTTAGATTGGGGTCACTGCTGCTCACCCGAGGACCCCATGCGCTTGTTCATCCTGATGTTTGCTACGCTCGCAGCGTGCTCGACCGAACCACTGCCACCCAGCATTGAAGACATGCCAAGCACACGGCCCCAACCCGTACAGACGGTGTCACCCGAACTTCGTCATTCGGAACGTAAGCCGGTCTCAAGTCTGGAAATCGAACACAAAATCGCGCTGCTTCAGGATACGCGGAATGTCCGGCAACACTCTTTCTACGTGGACACAAGGCCCATGCGGCTAAACGTCGATTCCAGAATGGTGTCGTTCGACGTTGGAGTAGCGGAAGTCAACGACATTCAGGCCCAGCGGAACGCGCGTCTGCAGAAGGCAAATCCCGAAAAGTACGTCCCCAAAGAGTACCCCGAGATTTATCCGCCACCATCGTTTCGGCGATTCCCCGTAGAGCCCTTCAGCATGGGGTCACCGGCGTCGCGGAAGCGCTAACTCACAGCGGGAATCGAAGTCCGATGGTCATCTCGCCGCCAAGGTACAGGCCGTCGCTCATCTGGTCCCCCGCGTCTGTCTCGATGCCCTTGAACAGGCCGCCTAGCATCGCCGTGTCCAGATAAACCCAGACCGGGGCAAAATTGACCTGAACGCCCGCGCCGGCTTTTCCGACGACACCCGCGACGGCATACAGTCTGCCGGCATCACGATCTGGAAACGGCACGTCACACGTTTCCGACCAAGCACACGGCGTTCCGTACGTGTACATCGGAGTGATTTGCCCCTGCAGATAGACGCCCGAGCTCTTCCAGCCAAATGGGTAGTACTTCGCATTCGCCGTCAGACTTAAGCTTGGCGCGATGGTCGAAGGAATCCCTGCCCCAAACCCCAGCCGAACATTCTCTGAGGTGTCCACGTCTGACAAAATCGAGAGTCCCAGCGACCCCGCCATGTTCGCGACGCCGGGGCTGCGGTTCTTGAACATGAGGCCGATGTCCGTGTTCCCGCCCACCGTCCATGTCGACTCGCTCTCCTGTGCGGTTGCGGACGTTGCAACCAACATCAACATCAAAACAGTCATCCATTTCATCCAAAACCTCTCCAACGAAAAACAGTCAATTGGGTGGCTGCGACAACAATCATCCATTTCAATCGCCACACCCGGTTCTTTCGCAAACGCTGTGCCATCGGTGACGCCGAACGCGATCATGCGGTGTTTATTGGGCTTTGTTGTGATACCCATTTGGTGTGGGGAGGCGCTGGCCTGCACATTGGCGTAGACCTACCCCACGAGCGGTCCAAACCTGGATAGACGGTCATGAAAACCCTCACACTTCTGCTTTTCCTGTTCTTCACTGTGCCCGCTTTCGCCCAAGATGTGGGCCCGACGGGCGACGCGGGAAGTTTGGATCAAGGGAACTTGGCAGATGCCGAAATGGCGGTGGAGGCCGAAGAACCCACTCCTGAGCCTCCCGTCGAGGAACCTCCCAAACTGACCACGACCCAACGTCTGAATCGCATCTTTGCGCTGGTTCCCTCGCTGGAGCGCGTTAAGGCCCAGGAATCCGAGGGCGTTGTAACGCTCAAGGGCGAAACCCCCGACCTCGAGGGCCGCACACGCGCCGAAGACATCGCCAAAAAGATGGACGGTGTGATCTTCGTCGACAACCAAATCTCGCAGTCCGTCGAGATTCAAGAACGCGTCGCACCCGCATGGGACAAGACGATCGAATTCGTAAAGAGTCTTCAGGCACGACTGCCGATTCTGGGAATTGCGACGCTTATCTTTGTTGGCTTTTGGTGGTTGGGCAAAATCGCCAAGAAGTGGCTCCCGCTCAAACGCATGGAAAACACGCCCCTGACGCAGGAGTTCATGCGTGAAGCCCTGCGATGGATCATCACACTGCTCGGCTTGTTCATCGCGCTTGAAGCGCTCGGCGTGACATCGCTTGTGACCGCGATTGTCGGCAGCGCCGGCATCATCGGTGTGGGCCTCGGTTTCGCGTTCCAAGACATTATTGAGAATTACCTCGCAGGCGTGCTGCTTGGGATGCGTCAGCCTTTTGCGAAAAACGACCTGATTCGCATTGAAGGTTTTGAGGGAAAAGTCATTCGGCTGACCAGCCGCGAAACCGTCTTGATGACCTTGGATGGGAATCACCTGAGCATCCCGAACTCCAAAATCTTCAAAGGTGTGATGTACAACTTCACGCGGAATCCACTGCGACGTTTTGATTTTACGTTAGGCGTCGCGACCGACCAGTCGTTCGTCAAAGTGTTCGAGATTGGCAAACAAGCCCTGGAATCGACGCCCGGCGTGCTGACCGATCCCAAGACCACGGTCATGATCGACAAGGTTGGCAATTACACCCTTGATGTCGTGTTTTGGGGTTGGGTCGACCAAGGCAAACACGACTTTTTTGCGGTCAAAAGCGAAGCGATTCGGCGCACCAATCGAGCCCTGATGAACGCTGGAATCGACCTGCCTGAGCCGATGGTACGTTCGACCAAACCGCCGGTTCATGTCGAAACCGAGCCCGAGCCGGAACACGCCGACGTCGATCTGACGCCGGATGCGAGCATCGACAAACAGATCGAGGCCGAGCGCAAAGGCGAGAACGACAAAGACCTACTCAGCGCGTCGGAACCCGAGAAATAGTGGTGTTCGGGTCGGGTCAGCAGCTGCCGGTCCATGAGCGCAGAGAATAGATCAGGTGTGACGATGTAAAATCGCGGGTGCGCCGATGCCGGCTTCCTTGAAGGCGTGCCACACCCGCAAGTTCACGTCGGTCTCGAACGCTTTTTCGTAGCGTGTGTCGAGCACGTACGACTTGGCGCGCAGCCTGACCGCCACATAGTTGTCCTGAATGACCTGGTTAACCAGCACCACAATGGGTTTGGGCAGGTACACGTAGCGGCTGGACAGGGCAGCTTCGGTCACGATTTCACGGGCGCGGACCAAGTCTTGGTCGATGCCGTAGACGACGCCGCCGGCCGAGAAGCCCGTGGAAAAGTCCAAGGATGCTGACATCGACGTGTCGGCGAACGATGCGTTGGACAAGCAGATCGAGCCTGACCGAGACAACGAATCGAAGGATTAGACGACGAAACCTTATAAAAAGCAGTGGTTTGCGAATAAAATAGTGTGGTGTTCACAACAATGATTGAAAAGGACATGGGTTTCATTTAGCGTTTTTCCCACATCTCGCGACTACTCGCACAAACTTGGGGGCGGCAACATGGCAAGGCAACGCAACGCAACGCAACGCAACGCAACGCAACGCAACGCAACGCAACGCAACGCAACGCAACGCAACGAAATCTCAGTTTTGGCTTCTTAGCTTAATTGCTTTAGCGGTCGGTCTACTTGCGTTTGTTGCTGGTCGACTTCTTTCCCAGCGCCAGCCGACCGATTCCTCATCCAAATCAGCAGATGATTCTTCCCCTAAACGGAAACCGGGGACGGGTCTAATTGGCTTTGCGGATCGGAACGACGATTTTATCGCCGTCCATTCTTTTCGGCCTGACGCCGAATGGCAGGGCATGGCCATCGACGAGTCTGACGACGGAACAGCATGTCACCCGGACATCGGTTGCGGATTGGGATTGGCCTGCGTCGATGGCCGCTGCGTAGGTTGCGCCGATTCTGCTGATTGCATGGAGGGCGAGGCCTGCGTACTTCAACACTGTCTGTTGGAAGAAATGGTCAGCTGCGTGGGCCGCACGGATTGCGGGGCGGACGAGCTTTGCGTCTTGTCAGGAGTCTCCGGTGACGCTCGTGGCAATTCTGAGATGCATTCGTTCTGCATGTCGAACCGCTCAGGCTTTGACCAAGTCGAGACAGCAGAAATCCAAGAAATCCAAAACAACATCCAGGATGTGCCGCAGTTTCGCATGAGCAGCAGGCAAGTTCTGACAAATGAAATCCAACAATGACGGGGCGAGAGTTGAAGAGAACTTCACAACACGGGCCTAACTGCCCACAGGAGGGATGAATGAAGAATACGAAGAATGTGTTACTGGTGTTGGCCGCAGCAATCGGCGGCCTTGCCGTCGGTTCGATGTCTGGAGAACCCAGCTCAGCGCAATTGCCAACCACAACGTCGGCTGATGCAAATGAGTACCGTTGCATCGGCAACAACGAGGCGCCTAAGTCCGGTCTTGAGGTGTCTGCGCAGGTTAGGATGGAAGCTGGCAGCCTACATCTGAGTCTGCAGGCGCAAAACCTCGATCCTTCGGAGCTTCGTGCGGTCCACGAGGTCGCGATCGTTGACCCGTTTGGCCGTCCGGCCGATACCGCGGAACTGAGCCCCAGCTTTGCCGTCGCGGCCGGGAACGGTCATAGCCAGAATTTCGACCTTCCCGTGCCCGAGGTCGATGGTTACTACACGGTGATCATTCGAACCGCCACTGGCAACGGTGAAGATACCACACGGTTACAGGACCAACGTGTCTGGCTGAAGGTTGCCGACGGCATTGCTGCTGTCGTCGATCGTGACGAATACGAGGCAAACTCGGGCGAAAACGAAGCTCAATCAATTTAAGGAGGGGATTATGAAGAAGACAATTGCACTCACATTCTTGACATCATTGTTTCTCGGCGGAAACGCCTTTGCCGCCGGTGGTGGCACCGTAAAAGGCACACTCAAATTCCACAACAAGCTGGCGCACTACTGCTCGAACTAAATACAACGAGAGCTCGTACGACGTTCAACTGCCGATCAGCCACGTCAAGATTGCGATGCGAGTCAACGGCGTCGAGGTCGCGACCGGTTCGACCGATGTGAACGGCAACTATCAAATGAACTGGTACTACCCAGGTTCGGGTTCGCCAACAAGCGCTCAGATCGAGTCGTTTCTCGAGCACAAGGACGGAAAGTTCCGCATCTACTCGACGGGCGCTACCAGCTACCGAATTTATGGGAACTTCACAGCATCGTACGACTGGATTGACGAGCCCGGCAACGCCACGGGTACCATCCAGAATCTCGGGACCTGGAATTGGGGTTCGTCGACGACACCAAACGTCAAGATCAACCTGTACTCTGCCGCGTGGCGTACCTGGTACTATGCATTTAGCTACTCGGGCGTCTTGGTGAACAACTTCGGCAATCTGAAGATTGTCGCGAACACCACCGCCAATAACTCCTATTACACATCGTCGTCACATACGGTGACTATTGGCATGGATGACGTTGCCAACCGAAACTATCAGGCTGTCTACCATGAAATGGCCCACGCGGCCTCCTTCAAGGCATCTCAGGGAACGCTGAAGACGACCAACGCCTACAACTACCCATATACTGGAACCGGTGGAGGTCACAACTATGACACGCCGGAATGGTCGTCCGTAGCTTCGAAGAGGGAATGGCCGACTTCTTGGGCGTGGTCGGTCAGTATTGGTATAATGCGCCGGAAGCCCGTGGCTGCATTATCGATAGCTCGAATGAATACTGCGAAACGACTTTGTCGTCATGGCGTGGCGTCCGAATGGACGACAACCCAACCTGTGCTCTCACCAACGAGAACCGTTTTCAGCGAAACACAACACGGTTTTTGTGGGATTACTATGACTCCAATAACGAAGGGTCCGACAGTATCACTGGCGCATACTGGCAGTTCTTCTCGGCGATCAATGGCATGGCCGATGGAACGGACAACAACGAGACCAATGAGCCTTGGAACTCGACTCTGTTGACCATCGACGACTACGACGGTCGTGCGCTCTACGACCTCCGTCACATGTTGTATGACTTGAACGGTGTTAGTTCCTATAGCCTCTACACGGCCCATTGTTCACAGCCGGGAGATTACTGATGACTAGGCTGACCGTCTTTCTCGTGTTGCTCCTGTTGTCGATTTCTTGTGGCGATTCGACAAGACGGTCGGCCAGCTCCGATGTCTTGGATGGCGGAATTGATGCCGCTGCAGATGCTCACGTTTTTCAGTCAGACCAAGGGTTAGACGGAAACTCCGAGTGGCATCTCCCCGACCCAGTTTACAGCCACGCGGACTACTTGGAGATGGCGTCTCGCCTGTGTTCGCCGGACGGCGACAGGTCGAAGAAGGTTTTCTCTTTTCAAAACGATTCCTACCATCTGAGTTTTCAACCCGTGGCGTTTCGAAATGGCGAAGGACAATACTTCTTTGTCAATGAAACATGTGAAGCGTGGATGTTGGCACCCACCTTGGCGAAAACCTATTTACAGATGCCGATGTATCGTCAACTGGATGTCAACGAGTTCGCGAACGTACTAGAGCGAGTTCGCGCATTGGAGTTCGGTGACTTCGGAAGACTAGGTTTCACCCGTTTGTACCCGGTTGCAGACTTTCTCTATTTTGAGGTTGAAGGTCACGACGTTGCGCTCGGCGTTGACTATCAGCAGAGCTATATCAACATGGCCACGGGCCAACTCTGGCCCGAGGTTGCAGACATCCCATTTGCTGACTATGAACTCTTGGCCCTTGCTGTACTTCAGTATCGATTCTGGGACGACGAAGAGTTGTTGGCCGACGCCGTACCGTACCGTGGTGAACGACTGTGGGTGTCGTTGGTAGAGCAACGTCAGGTCACTTCCGCGGAGAACCTCACCAGAGATTGGCCTTTGACTGCCTCGCCAGATGAACTCGGTTTGGTTGGGCCAAATGGCTGCACACACTACGGAAAAGTTACGGGAGAAGATGCTGAAGCGCTTCGAGCCGTAAGGGATGAAGTCTTGGCTTTACCGCCAAAAGACAGCAAAGGCCATTTCGCCATTGGGGTCCGGTTCGGTGGAAAGAAATACTGGATGTGGACAGCCGAAGGATTCCCACTGGAAGACGAAGATGGGTGGATTCCTTGGATGGATATTCGAATGCAAGATGTGCCTTGCACCGAATGATCACGGTTGGCGACTTCGGTTGAGGCCACGAAGACTAGAGTACCGAAAGCGGTTCTGAGATAAGTTTAATGATCCCGCGACTGATTTTTTTCACTTTCGTCCTCCTCACAGCGTGCAGTGACACGACACGGCCGTCAGCCGATGCCAATTCCTTTGATCAGGGCGACGCGCAGTTGGATTCTGGCCATCTTGGGGACATCGAAGTTGATTCGACCGACTCCGGGAGTTCTTGGCACTTACCAGAACCTCGATTTTCCTACGACGATTACCTCACGATGGCGTCCGGTCTCTGTTCAACCGACGGCGACAGGGCCAAGCTGATACTCTCGATTCAGTTGGACTCATATCACGTGACGCCTCGGCCCTTGGCCTTTCGCAATGGTGAAGGCGAGTACCTTTTCGTGAACTCCGCTTGCGAAGCATGGATGATGGCGGGTCCAATCGCTGAATCGTATTTGCAGATGCCGCTCTATCGGAAGTTGACCATAGCCGACTTCGCCGGACTGCTTGAAAACTCGAAGCGGTGTTGGAATTCTCAAGCTTCGGTCGGCCTGGATTCCAAGAATTACCCGGCGCCCAACTACATTTACATTGTAGCGGCTGGCGAAAGCATTGCCCTTGGTCAAGATTATCGGGATAGCTATCTCAACCGCGCAACCGGCCAGTTGTGGCCCGAGGTCGAAGACCTTCCGTTCGCCGATTATGAGCTTCTTGCCATGGCTGTCTTGGATTATCGATTCTGGGAGGACGGTGATCTTCTTGGGGGTGCGGAGCCATACCGTGGCGATAAACTGTGGCTCAATGTCACTCGTGAGACCTTCCCAAACATTTTTCCAGATCGACTGGTCCAAGACTGGCCACTCGATTCCGGACCAGAAGAGATGGGAGTGGTTGCATTAGACCCAGTTTGTTCAAATGCGTTCTTCCACGTTAGTGGCGAAGCGGCCAACGACTTTCGAACCTTGCGGGATCGGGTTCTGGCAATGGAACCCATGGACAGCAATGGTCATTGGACAGTGCCCATGCGGTTTGGCGAAAAGAAGTACTACGTTGACATGGCAGAGGCCATTCCCATGGAAGATGAAGACGGCTGGATTCCGTTTATGGGCATTCGTATGCGGGACGTGTCCTGTCAGGAGTAACCGCATCATTCTGACGGGCGAATCACTCAGAAGCCCGAAATACTTGCCGTCCGAGTCAGGAAAACCGGCCTTTAATGTCCTGACAGATTCACAGGTGGCGGTGCAGAATCGCCGGAGGCCCAATCTTCGCCTCGCGGAAGGCATCCATGACCCGCAAGTTCACGTCGGTCTCAAACGCCTTCTCGTAGCGTGTGTCGAGCACGTACGACTTGGCGCGCAGCCTGACGGCCACGTAGTTGTCCTGAATGACCTGGTTAACCAGCACCACAATGGGTTTGGGCAGATACACGTAGCGGCTGGACAGGGCAGCTTCGGTCACGATCTCACGCGCACGGACCAAGTCTTGGTCGATGCCGATGTAGAAATCCATGACCACCTGCATGTCCAACTCACCGTAGTTTCCGTTCGAGGTGATGTCGGTCAGGAACTTGTTGTTGGGGACGGTGATCGTGTTGTCGTCGAGCGTTTGCATGCGCACCGACCGCAGGCCAATCGCGGTGATGTCGCCGTACTGCCCGCCAAAGGACACACGGTCTCCCACCTGAAATGGCCGGTCAATCATGACCATCACACCGGCGATGAACGACGCCACAAGGTCGCGGATCGCAAAACCAACGGCGACCGCAAACGTACCACCAATAAGGGTCAGCACCTTGTCGTCGAGCTGAACGCTGAGGCCGATCACCGACACTGTGACCGCGATGTAGATGCCAAACTGCAGGATCGTCGCGGTCTTCTGGAACAGCATGCGTTGGTTCGCAAACTGATTGCCCAGCCGGTCGACCGTGGCCTTGATGAAGCGCAGCGTAAAGTAGGCGCCCACGATCAACAAAATCGAGGGGAAGATGCCTCCCCACCGGATGATTCGGCCAAGCTGAGTGACGACCTCGCCGCTTGGATCCTGTGCGAGGGCCGATGTCGGCGCCAAAATCAGAAATACGAACAATGAGAGGTTCTTGAACATCACGCACCTCCCAGGGCAAGCAGATGTTGGCGAGTTAACAGGTCGATGACAGCACGGTACCAGCTCAGCGAAATCTGCAACCGACCATCCACTTCTTGGATGTATTCGCGATGCACTCCCAGTCGGATGGCGTCCCGGGCTTCAGCATGCGACAGGCCAGTGCATTCGACGATGTCGCGAATCTCGCACTGTTCCAATTGCACGATGGTTCGAAGCACGAAGTGATGCGTGGTCGGGATGTCGCTCAACGCGGCTGGAGCCGGCGGACGCATCAGTTTGACGCTGACTTCGTCGGTGTGTTCACGGCCACGAAGCGAATCGCGCCAGTACTGCATCGCGACCGAAGGATTGCCACGCGAGTAGTCCCAAAGAATGCGGTAATAGTCGCCCTTGGTTTGCTCACCGCCACGCGGCGACGAACCGTTTTGCGTGGGCACCACCAAGCGGTCAAAATTGGGCACAAGCCCAAGCGATGTGCACCGAGCTTCGATGAACGCCGCGATTTGCTCTTCGGTCCATCGCTCCAAGTTGATGGTGTGGTCGAACACAGCCTGGCCCGCTCGAGCGCGCCGCAAGTACTGCCAAGCTGGCGCATCGATGGTCAAAATCCATGACGCCTTGTGCGTCGTACCACGCGTGAGCTCAAGCAACGCGTCCATGCCCTTCAGACCACCAATGACCGGGCGGATGAGGCGGTGGGAGTCGTCGATGGCGATGGTCACAAAATCGCTCCCCGCGATTTCGTCGGCAATCTTGGACGCGGTCGCCGAATCGGGCAGATGCAGCGCCAATCGCAGTTGCTCCAAGATTCCGTCAAAGCCACTGAAATCGCATTTGATCACGAGCACTTTATCTTCGGGAATTCCCTCCAACACACGGTGCAAGATGTCCGATTTCCCAAGGCCACGCTCACCCACTACGGCCACGACCGAGCCCGTGCCGTCGGTCAAGACGTCATGGGCTTTCGCCACGGCTTTGGCCATATAGCCTTCGATCACCACGTCATCGAGCTTGGGATCGAACTTGTCGTAAATCTCACGGTCGATCGGGCGGTCGAGCACATCAGCCGTGACTTTGGAGGCCTGTTTTTCAACTTCGCGTCGGAACAGGTAGGCCAGCACGCGTCGTGTCGTCGTCCAATCCGAAATCTGGGTGTAGACCCACCGGAACAGGCCCTCGCCGAGCAAATAGACACCACCAATCGCCGCAGACACATACCCAGCGGGACCCGTGGTGTGTCCGGCCACCCATGTCAGGAAGCCGTTGGGATTTTCAACAAGCGCCACCCGTTCGAACACGATTGGACGCCACCAGTAGACAAGCAGGGCTGTGATTGGAATTGCGAAGAACCAGCTCGTGCTCTTGACCCAACCGTAGATTGCGCCTTGGCCAACGCTGGCCTCGGTGATTGACAACGTCAATCCCACGGCGACGATCGTGACTCCCACAAGCCGCAACGACTTGACGCGCAATGCATCGGTTGACGTGCCCTCGATGCGATCGCCTTGATGTTCGGCGATGGCGTCCACAAGCTTGATCACAAACGAACCGAGCAACGACCACAACGCGACGATCTTGGCAAACTCGACTTCTGGCCACGTTTCGAACGCGGTGCCACCGCTTAGTAGCCACAGGAAAAGCAACCATTCCAACGGGATGCGCACGCGGCCGACATACCAGATTGTCGTCGTGATCCGCCGTGTCATGTCGGTTTGCGGGCGCTTGCTGTACCAATGGGTGTGCAGCCGTTTGAGCACCGAATCGGCCTGACGGCGCCACCAAATGAACAAGCTGACAAGGAACAGGAACTTGATGATGAGCAGCACAAGCACAATCGGCGAGGCCATGAAGATGTCGCCTTCTGACCCGACCAACCGAGGGATTGCCAGGATGTGATATCGAGCCGCGAGAGAGATCTGCTCGAATTCGCGAACGACCTGCGCCACGCCGGGCGCGCCAAACCCGGTCAGCGCATCGCGTTTGGTGGTCGAGACGCTCTTCAACAATCGCAACCGAGAGTCATTGACGGTGACCATGGCATCGCGCAGTGCAATGGCTCGGTCCCAACGCAGTTTTGCTTCCCGTTCCCGTAGCCCGGCAGCGGACTTTTTGACGTCTTCGAAGAGTTGGTTGAGGTCTTCCATCTCGGGAACATTGATCTGCACCGGAAGCTCAGGAAGTTCCCCAGCGCTCTCCACGCCGGTCTCGCCCGAATTGATTTCGGTCAAGACCGTGTCGAGCTCCGAGCGAATCTGGCGTAACTGATCGATCAGGTTGTCGTAGAGCTTGTTCGCGTCCCCTTCCTTGTCGCCATCGAGCACCGAGCGTTGTTCAAGTTCGCGCACCTTTCGAGCCGCGGCCAACGCGGCTTCGGTGGTCGACGTTGCGGCTTTCTCTTGGTCGATGAACTCCGTTTCAAGCTGTGCGTGCTGTTGCTTGACGCCCAAAAGTCGCGCCTTTTCTCCGGCGATCAGACGCAGGCTTTCAGTGCGCGCGGTCTTGGCGGCTTCTATCGCGGCCTGACGTTCACGCTCAGCGCGCGCTGCCTCGGTCTCGGCTTTGCGTTGACGCTCAAGCTCTTCAGGGTCCGGTCCTTCCTCGACCGGTGTCTCCTCGACCACTTCCACAGTTTCTTCAGGTGGGGGTGGTGGCTTCAGAAGTTTTGCGCGTTCCTCCGCTGGGGCATCCCAAAACTTCTTTCGTAATTTGTCGATGTCTGCGCGGAGTTTGGCGGCGATGTCGGAGTCCGCGCTGGATTCGCCCAGAAATGCTTTGCGGCGGTCTGCGTTCAAAAGTATGTCACTCGCCGAGAGCGGGTCGAGCTCCAGCGCGTCGGCGGAATCGCCCGGGCCTTTGCCTTCGAACATCCCGTTGAGATCTTTGAGCACCTTGGCGAGGTGTTGGATCTCGGCCTTCTGCGCGCTGATTTGCGCTTGATAGGCCTCGCGTTTTAGACGGTGCGTCTCCAAGAGCGCGTCACGTTTGGCCGTGGGCAAACGCAAGAATCCTACACGCGCCTCGAAGAGCTCGCGGTCGACTCGGTGTTCTTCGGTCTCTTCTTTGGGTTTGGACGTCTTGAACTTTGGGGCATCGATGGCGCGCATGAGCGCGTCGAATCCAAACTCTCCTGTGTCTTCCGGTGATACCGCAAACAGCTTTTCGGCGTTGGAAGTCGGATCGAGTTTTCCATTGCTGAGATCCCGAATGCGCGAGGTCATCAGGACTTTCTGCGCGGTCGTGACCGCTGTTTTTACGGGCGCGGACACCACCTGAACCACTTCGGCCGGCGGAGCGGAGTCGTTGAATTCATCCTGAGCGAACGCGGGTTCGCACAGGCCAAACATCACCAACACAATGAGTAAAATACGATTCAAAAGCGTCACGCGTGTAGGAGAACCGGTCGGAATATAACGCAACTCCATAGGTGACGCACATTTTCCCCCGACGATGGCAATTGAAGTAGCCGGTGGAAGATCGGGCCGCCAGCCGCAACGCAGCCTAACATCAGTGATTGCGTGGTTTTTCTTGCTTGATTTGTTGGCATAGGTTCTGCTTTAAGAGACAGCGTCAATTCAATCTATGGAGTCACTACATGCGCGTCGCTCGCTTTTGGAACCTCGCACTTATCCCCGCCTTCGCTTTCTCGGTCGCTTGTTCGGAAGACAGCGCCAGCAACGAAGACGATTTGGCATCGGCCATCAACGAAGTCCCCGAAGTTCCCGCATGTGGCGCCAAATGTGACTCACCGACCTCAAACGTCCGCTTGATCAAAGCGTTGACGATGAACAACTACGCGTTCGACGACGCGACTGGCGAAGAATCATTCCGTTTCGTGGGTGACGTGGCGGACGAGTTCTACTTCGACGTCATGAACGGTTACTCGCTTGAGGCGACCGTGACGCCCTACGGCGACGAAGCCCCAGCCGAGACCGCGGTGTCCTTGCCCCTCGTGTTCGAAGAAGACGGCCTTGGCGGATTCATCACCGAAACCTACACCGGTGCAGAATTGCTCCCTCGCGCTGTGCTTCATGTGCGCATCAAGGGCGAGTTCCTTGGCAAGGCCGTCGATCAGCTTTGGGCCTTCGAGCCAGGCGTTGACGAAGGCTTCGAGCCCGATTTGACCTCCACGGATCCATGGGCCGACGCCAAGAACGTCGACCTCCCCTTGATCATCATCGACCCAGACCTGGAAGTGCCTGACTACGCTTACCCACAGTCGGAAGGCTTCCGTCTGAGCGGCACCGAATTCTGGCAAAAGTGGCCAGAGGGCTTGAACCCAACCTACAGCTACACCGCAGGGACCGACGCCGGTCGCAAGTGCATGTACGCCAGCGCACGTCGCTTCGAAGCCATCATGGCCGATCCGCCACAAGCGCTTGTTGACCTTCGCGAGAACAGCAACTGGTCGGGCAGCTTCTTCAACTGGAACGACGACTTCAGCGCAGACAACGCCAACGGTAGCGCACGCGGTGCCGTCCTTTGGGCGTGGCGCACGAGCTTGGTCAAGTGGATCAGCCAGACCGGTAAAGACGGTTACTGCTACCTGCCGACCAAAGAAATGGTCGCGGAAGCCGCCGACAACTGCCAGCGTCGTGGCGATGCCAACGGCGGCGAGATTCAGGGTTGCCAGTCGTACTGATCGCCCCTCTCCACCCAACGACAGCAAGCCTCGGCTTGCTGTTTTTGTTTCTTGGGTGTCTTGGGCCGGCAATCTCCAGATTGCCGGATTCGGCGAAGCCGAAACCAAGGATCCCGGGCCATCGCCTTTGCGTAAGTCGCCGAATCATCGGATGATGCGGCCTGGAGGTTCCTATGCTCGAGCGCATCATTCCGTCGTCCAATCTGCCTGGCCCAACGATCTGGCAAACACCCGCCAACACCGCGGATTTCATGCGCGAGCAGATTCCGTACATGCAGCGAATGCAGCGTGAATACGGGGACTTTGTTCACTTCTTTTTGGGGCGTATCGAGAACTGGTTGATCAGCGATCCGGATGCGATCCACGAGATTTTGGTGACCAAGGCCGACAAATTCCAAAAAGACCTCATCACCCACGAGCTGTCGCAACTGCTTGGCCAAGGCTTGTTGACCGCCGAAGGTGAGATGTGGCGAAAGCACCGGAAATTGGCGGCACCCAACCTCCAGAAAAAGCAGATCGCGTCGTACGCCGACACGATGTCGGCGTTTACGCTCCGGACGATGGACACCTGGCAACACGGACAGCAGCTTGAGCTGCATCACGAGATGATGCACCTGACGATGGAGATCGTCGTCAAGACGTTGTTCAACCTCGACCCCAGCGCCGAGCTCGATGCCGTGGGCGAGTCGCTCGACAAGGCGATGCACTACTTCCACCTGATGACCCACACCCCTTGGCGCTTTGTGCCGGAGTTTTTTCCGATGCCGGCGCGAACCGAGTTTCAAGAGGCCGGGAAAGTGCTCGATGCCGTCATCTACGACCTGATCGAGAAACGCCGCGACGCCCAAGACGGCGACGACTTGCTGCTGCGCCTGATCAATGCGCGCGACGAAGATGGCGAACCGCTTAGCCCCGTGCAGCTGCGCGACGAAGTCATCACGATGTTCTTGGCGGGGCACGAGACCACCGCGCTTACGGTGTCGTACACGTGGTTGTTGCTCATGCAGCACCCTGAGGTCAAAGCCAAGGTCTTCGAGGAAGTCGACCGCGTCCTCGGCGATCACCTCGGCAACGACGACGATGTGCGGCAGCTGACCTACCTCAACGCGGTCATCAAAGAGTCGATGCGAATCTACCCGCCGGCGTGGATCATCGGGCGCGACGCCACCGACGACGTGCAGATCGGGCCTTATCTCGTCGAGAAAGGCACGCAGGTGTTGGTCTCGCAGATCATCATGCATCAGCGTGCCGACATCTGGGGTGACCCCGAGAACTTCCGGCCCGAACGGTGGCTTGAGCCGGATTTCGAGCGCAACCTACCACGCTATGCCTACATGCCTTTTGGTGGCGGTGCGCGCGTGTGCATCGGCAACCACTTTGCGATGATGGAGGCCATCTTGATCATGGCGACCATGGCTCAAAGCGTGGACCTCGACCTCAAGATGACCGAGCCCCTCAAGGTCCAACCGGCCGTGACCATGCGGCCCATCACCCCCATCACTGTGTGCGTGCACCGCCGATGATTCGTGTGGAACAGCTGGCCGAGGCGTCGAGTCTGCTGGGTGTCGCCGCCGATTTCCTGAGCGCGAACGAGGCCCTGAACAACATCATCTTCGGTGTGAGCGCCGACGCTGCAGCGGGTCATTTTGGCCACAATGGGATTTGGCTCGTCGCCTTTGACGGCGACGTCGTCTGTGGCGTCGCGATCGCGACCTCGCCGCATCCCATCGCTATTGCGCATGGCAGCACACCCGAGGCAGTCGCGGAACTCGCACGCCTCGGTGCCGACCTATATCCCAATCCCGCCAAACTTCCGTTTCTATGCGGGGCCGAGGCGTGGACGACGATCTGTGGTGTCCTTGAAGCCAAAGGCATGCACAGCGCGATGTGCAAAGTCGGACAAGGGGTCTACGAGTGCACCAATGTTGAGTGGCCTCGCGCGGTCGATGGTGAGTTTCGCGCGATGAGACCTGATGAAGCGGACCTGATTGTGCAGTGGATGGACGCCTTCGCGGTCGAAGCAATGGACGAAGCACCAAGAGACCCAGCAGGCCTGCAGAAACTCAAAGACCTCTTGGTTCGCCGCGGCGGGCGCTTTGTGTGGGAGATCGACGGCGAAGTGGTCTCGATGGCGGCAGCCTTGGGAAACACCCCAACCGGAATTCGAATCAGCTACGTCTACACACCCCCAAGGTGGCGCGGGCGAGGTTTCGCCAGCAACATCACCGCGCATTTGACCCAACACATGTTCGACAGCGGGCGCGAGCGTGTTTTTCTGTTCACGGACCTCGCCAATCCCACATCGAATGGTATCTATAAGGCCATTGGATACCGCCACGTTGGTGATTCATCGATGTACACCATCTTACGTGGCTGATTTGGCTCAGGAACAGCTTTGGAACGACTCGATAAAGTGATTGGCCAGCGCACCGCCTACTCGCGGCAGGACGCCCGCATCCTGTGCCGCCAAGGGCGCGTGACCGTAAACGGCGAAAAGGTCTGGGACCAAAAACACAAGGTCAAGCCCGACGACGTGCTCACGATCGACAAAGAGGTCATCGAGCCGCTGCCAGAGTTCGTAAAGTTCCACAAACCGGCCGGAGTCATCTCGTCGATGAACGACGACTGGAACCGGGAGTCCTTGGCAGATGTTCTGCCCGAGGAATGGATTGGGAAGCTGCACCCCGTTGGGCGTTTGGACGCCGACACCACCGGGCTTTTGATCTTTTCGAGCGATGGAAAGATCACCCAAAAGCTGCTTCACCCGAGCCACGCCGTCGAGCGCGAATACCTCGCCACGGTCGAAAATCCCGTCAACTCCGGCAGCCTTCGTAAAATACTCGCCGAAGGTGTGACAACCGCAGAGGGCGTGGTGCAAGCCGAGCTGCTCGAAGTGTCGGGTCAGTGCGTGCGGCTGTCGGTGACAGAAGGCAAGTACCGCATGGTGCGTCGGGTCCTGGCGAATTCAGGGCACCCCGTGGTTTCCTTGCACCGCTTGCGCTACGGCGAGATTCGTCTGGGCAAACTTCCCGAGGGTGAATTCGCGACCTTCGATGAAGCCGAATTGAAGTGGATCAAATCCATCTGATCGCATTTCGCAACTTTCGCGGCTTGTGACCGATACCCTGTTGAAGGAGGGGAAATGGTCGAATCGCCGCATGAAAGAATCGTCGACATTGTGATGGATCTGGCCCGTGAATTCGCCGAAATGGTTGTGGGTCAGCTTCCGGAGGAAACCCCCGTTACTCAGACCCGTGGCGCGGATTTGACCGAGTCCACACCCAAACAGCTGTTGGCAGATGGGACCATCGTCGTTGGGGATCCACCGACCTTCGGACTGATCGTCGAAGTTCAAACTTCGATGTCTAAATCTGACTACGTCGAGAAGACATACAAGTGGCCGCACTACGCGATGGGGCTACGAACCCAGCTTCGATGCCCCACAGACACATTGGTCGTCACCATCGATGCACGTATCGAGAAGCGCGCGAGAACACCTCTGACGGTCGGGGCACACAACACATGGGTTCCTATGGTCATCGGGCCATCCACATTGCCGTCTCATCCAACCGTTGAGTTTGCCCGTCGTTTCCCTGGTGCGGCGATCCTCAGTGTGATGGCGAACGGGAGCACGTACACCGACCCTCAGACTCCTGCCCATGTATTGCTGGGGATGTGGGAATCAACGGAGTATCAAGCACTTGAGAAAGATATTCAGGGAAAATACTATGACATGGTGCTAAGTGCTCTTCCGCTTAGCATCGCTCAATCCATGAGGGACGACGCCATGACACAACAATACTACAGCCCGGTGGTGCTCGAAGTCCTTGAGAGAGGCATCCAACAAGGCATTGAACAAGGAATTGAACAAGGAATTGCGTCAGGTCGTTTGGACGGTCTGCGTGAGTCCGTGCGCTACTTGCTTGAACTCCGGGGTCACGTCCTGACCCAAGAGGACGCCGCGCGGCTGGACAACGAACACGATGAAACAACTCTGAGGCTCCTGATCAAAACGGCTGCGTCGATCACCCCCGGTGAAGCACTGTTTAAGCCGCACTGAAACGTGGCATGATGCCTTTCCATCAAGTCCAGAAGGCATCGATGAATCGCTCCAAAAAAACAGGCTTCTCCGCTGCCCTTTGCGTTTTGCTTTCCACCCAAAACGTCGCGGCACAAGAGGACATCAGACCCGCAATTCACCTAGGGTTTCAGGCCCAAGACGTTCAACAGAGCGTGGAGTCCGACCCGCTCTTGTACCCCAATTTTTCGTTTTCGATGGAGCACACCTACTTCGACCTCCAGATGGAGTCGATGATGTTGGTGGTGTTGGCCGATGGAATCATCTCGGTCATCAAGTATTTGGCAGGCGGCAGCGACAAGATCATCTTGTTTGAGGCACTAAATCCACGCGACCCCGCGCGCATCCCGCTTTTTGACTTCCGAGGGCGCTACAATTTTTACCAAAAAGATCGTCTCACAATCGGCGCAGGTCCCGGCATTGAATACGCGTTACACACATACTACGCGCCAGAGCGCGACAATTTCACAGCTTTCAACGCCGACGTGAACGTTGCGCTGCGGGTCAACTGGGACGACACAGACCTTTTGTGGATGGCCAAAGTTGGAAACGGGTGGACGGATTATGCTTCGCTCAATCCGCTGATCGGCACGACGTTTCGTGTTCGGCAGCGCATGTACGGGCCACTTTGGGTCTATGGTCGCGCCAATTACGGCACCCAACGTTTTGACAACAGCGGCTGGACCGAACCGTTCATCAACAGCGGCGTTGACCCAGAGCAGGCGAGGTTTGTAGAGTGGGTTCAGCTCTACGGCGGCGAAGTTGGCATTGCGCTCGTCTTTGACTAGGCCGCTTTTGATCACGATTTTAGGCTGGGCATGATTTTACGGTTTCTAACGCTCTGGCTCATCTTGTGTGCCACGAGCTCGCCGGCGTTTGCTCAAGCGCCTAACTCCCCTGTGCTGCGACCGCCTCGCCAGTATTGTTTCGACGTTGGTCTTTCGTGGCAGATCCCCAAAGGATGGTCGTATGTCGCGGGCAAAGGGCGATTGCCTTACGGGGATTTCAACGGTGGCGAGGGCTTTGTTGACATCGATGCGCGGGTTCAGGGAACGCTCGAAGAGCTCATGACCGAGCTGATGGCGACGGACCTCAAATATTGCCCGGACCTCATTGCCACGGCCCCACAAAAGGTCGACGGGGATGTGGTTGTGGGTTCAAATTGCCCGAGCAAAAACCTCGTGATGAAAGATCGCTATTTCACGTTGGACGGACGTCAGGCCGTTATCCGGTGTGCGTCGGTCCGCCGGATTGGGGAGTGGTGTGAGGAAGTACGTGCGTCGGTAAGAACAGAGGTGAGGCAGCCCGACGCGTGGTTCAATCTTGATGTACCCACGGATTGGACCTCCCAAAATATCCAAATGGGCAAGGCGTGGAATTCGGAGTCGATTTCACTCGAGCTGCGTGCGCACGACTGGGAAGACGACCTCGATTCGTTCGTCGCCATTTACCTCGAGCGCATGTTCATGAGCGATGTGTGGTACGATCTGGTGTCGCGCACCGATTCAGGTTTCACGCCCGAATGGCGTGTGTTTACGTTTTGGGAGCGTACGCAACTTAGCGGCGAGGAGCGCAAACAGCTCGAAGAAACCCTCGCCAAGACCATGTCCGTTCAAGACGCCAAGGCCGAGGGAATTCGACTGAGAAAGCTCGGACATCGTGCCGCCCAGCGTGTCTATTTCGTAAAAGCCCCGAAGCGATTTGCGGTCGTTGCGCTGACCTGCCGCGCAGAACAACTTCAGGAACTGGATGTCTGTGACAAGATTGCTTTATCGTTTCGTTCAACGCTCTAGCCTCGTCGTGGTGATGGCGACCCTCGGTTGTGCGACCACGCCCACTAAGCCGACGGTCCGTGAACTCACGGCCCGCCAGAAGTCGAACGAACGCCGGTTTTTCGTCGCGCAGGAGGGCTTCTCGCTCGTGCCGCCAGCGGATTGGGACGTGCTGTACAACAAAGAAGAGCTCTTCAGCACCTTTCATGGGTTGGATGGACAAGGACGCGTCGACATGGGCGTCGCGAATACCCCGCGTGAGGCATTTCGGACTTACGAAGCGAATCTGCGCGAAGTGTGTCCCAACGCAACGTTTGCACATCAAGAACTTGATACCGACGACGCGTTTCAACAGGTCCAATGCGGTGACAAGACCATCGTCATTCGGACAAAGACTCTGGCGCCGAGCCAAACCGTTTGGGTCGCGTGTTCGTCGGGGACCAACGAGATCGGCATGTGGTGTGAGGAAGTCGCCCAATCCATTCGTTCCGAGGAGGTCGTTGAAAAACATTGGTTGAACGCGCCGTCGCCCGCCGGCTGGGATAACGTCAATGGACAACTCCCCATCGGCACGCCGGCGAGTCGAAAGGCCAATGGAATTGCGAGCTTCCTGGTCACGGTCAGAAATGACTTGACTCCTGACCAAGTCCACCAAGCCGTCATGGCCAGCGTCGAACGTTTTGGCGCCGAGGTCACGCCATTGAACGAACGGAAATTTTCGACGGCATCCGGCGAATTTGACGTCTACTCGTTCAGCGCGCGAGTGGCCTTTCAGCCTTCCGACATCGAGAACTTTCAGCAATCCGCGGCCGTCGACGGCCTCACCCCGTCCGAGGCTCAAGGGATTAGAAACGCCGAGTTTAAGGGAGTCTCTACTGTCAACCGCGTCTACTCCCTGCACGTTCCACGGAAGAACCTGACGGTGTTGGTCCTGTGCACACTCATGGACCTGCAAGCCGCGTACGCTTGTGAGGACGTGGTGGCGGGCATCGACGTCAACGCGGATGTCAAACCATAGGCCCTGTTAGCGGTGGTTGTTGCCGTTGACCAACGTGACCTTCAGGCCGCGGTTGGCCATCAAGTGCGTGGCTTGGTCGCGTGTCATCCCTTCAAACGTTTGCTGCATCGCGCCATCGGCGCCACGAGCCGTCGCGATGATGTGAATGATGGGGCCGACTGTGACTCCGCCGTCGGGGTTGCCGATGGCGCGCATTTCATGAACCCAGCGCACGATGATGCGAGGGTCGTCGGGCGAAATCTTGTCTAAGAAAGCCGTAAAATCGTCTTCCATAACCACCTAAACCGATGCCGAAATGACCTTGAATCGCGTGTCACCGCCAAGCTCTTCGATTTGCTTGTAGGTGTTTGGCCACGCCTTCGTTGGGACTTGGCGCTGTACCACAAAAATCAGTTTTCCGCCGACATTCAGATGGGCGGGCGCTTGTTCGATGAGATCTCGTAGCACCGAAAAATCTTCGACGATGCCGCGATGGATCGGTGGATTGCTGACGATGGCATCAAACTTCCGGTCCACGTCGGTAAATCCATCGCTCAGCACAACAGTGGCTTCTGGCACATTTTCTTTGGCGGCCAACAACGCGATCGCGTCCGCGTCGCTCATCCAAACGCGCTTTCGGTCGGGCAAAGCAGCGGCGATGACGCCGGCCCCACAGGCAAAATCCAACACATCCCCGGTGATTTCAGGCAACGTGGCGATCAACAAGCGGGTGGCCGCGTCGACGTCGCCTTTCGCGAAAACGCCGGGGTAATAGATCCGCTCGTCGATGTCTTTGCGCCACTTTTTCAAGGACCCGCGGATTTCGTCGCGATTGGGCTTTCGCGCAGCCATCACGCGGCAATGCTTGCGTGTGTCGACTGTTGAAACGTCCCCAAAAACGGTTTCCATCAAGGTTGACGCGCTCTTGATGCCTTCGTCGTTGGCGCCCGCGACCAGCAAGATGCCGTCGTCGTCCATCACGGAGGCCGCCGCGTGCAACGCCATCTCGAACGCGTCTTTGATGCGTGGCAGCCGCATCAACACAAGCTTGTAGGGCGTCGCGGGCGTTCCCGGCCACGTGCTGGCGTCGCGCGAACCGACCTTCCAACGGGTCCAGGGCGTGACGTCAAATCCGCCCGCCGTCAGCTCGGCCTGCGCGTGCCCGTCAAGGTCGTCGATCACCAACACCGCACACGTACTATAGGAGGCCGCCGCCCGCGCCAGTACGCTCGCAACCGTGCGTTCCCGCTCCGCCGATTCGTGGAACTTCAGACGGCCCATGACGTGCTCCCGTGCGAATGCTTATTCAAGAAAACGCAACTTTTTGTAACGAAATTCATGTATTGTGTCGGTATTGCAATGGTATTCATAAGTTAATAACGGTGTCACGACAGCACGTGATTTCAGGACGTGTGAACGCTTTTCACACGAGTGCTTTCCAAGCGCGCGAACCCATGAGTTCGCAGCGCTAACGCCCCATGAAGTGAAATCCATCGAAACCGCATTTAAGGATGCGGTTCGCGAGAAATAGGCCGAAAAAACCGTGGGCGTGAGGGCGCCGCATCCAACGCAAAATCAGGGATGTGGATCGAGACAACACCCCAGCCGTCCTTGACCTGTTCGGGCACGTAAATCATTTCGGTGATGGTCCGAGGGCTGGGCACGTTGATGAGCGCGTGTGTGCCATACTCGACATCCCAAAACACGTGGTGATTGGGCAGTTGGCCTTCGTCTTCCTCACGGTCGACCGACGGGAAGTCCACCAACAAGTGCTTGACGCCGCGGCTATGAATCCACCTCATCGCGTCGTGCGAAAAATACACGGGCTGGTTTCCGCTGAAGTGCGCAAACCGCTTGGATTCTGGGTTTGGCAACGTTCGAATGATCAGCGCGTGCCCCAACAAATCTTCATCACCCACCGCCGCGCGTAGCGACTTCAACGTAACGACCACGTCGTGATCTGCGTGCGCGACCGGATAGCTTTCCTCGATTGTGCCAATGGGTTCGGGATGGACCGAGATCACCAACGCGCGCGAAAACACGTCCTGCAAAATGTCTGAAACGCTTACGCGTTCGTCGACGATGTGACCCACGCACTCAGTGTGGGTGCCGTTGCCATGTGGGTTGAGCGTGACCGTCTCGCAATTGACGCTGCCGCCTTGCCGGGTGTCCCCGACAAACCCGCCTGCGCGGAAGGGCTCGGACCAAGCCCGGGGCAGTCCAAACGCGCTTGGTTGGTCGCCGTGAAACTCTAAGCGCGTCGACAGGTCCACCGGGGCACCAAGGTCGATTTCAACCGCGCCCGAGGCGAACTCAAGGGTTGCTTTCATTGGTCCACCAACGAGTTGGAATGGGCGCGACTGGCCGCGGTTTCAAATTGCGACCGCTCCAGCCCGAGCCATTCAAGCGCGGTGCCGCTGAGCATGCGTTCCTTGATCGGCGGCAACAGCTTTTGCTTTTCGATCAACAGGCCCGGGTGATGTTCGCCAAGCGGAAACGGATAGTCCGTGCCCATGGCGATGCGTTGGTAGCCAACGACATCCATCAGGTACTTCAGGGCACGCTCGTCATGGACCAGCGAGTCAAAATACACGTGCTCGACGAACTCACTTGGCGGCGTCGAGGTCTCGATCTGACAAAGGTCTGGGCGCACCTCAAAGCCATGGTTGATGCGGCCAAGCGTCGCCGGGAACGACCCACCGCCGTGCGCAAAGCAGAATTTGACGCCGGGGAAGCGCTCCAGCACACCGCCCATCATCAGCGAGCACATCGCGCGGGAGGTCTCGGCGGGCATGCTGACCAACCAAGGCATCCAATACTTTTGCATCTGCGCCTGGCCCATCATATCCCACGGGTGCACAAACACAGCCGCTCCAAGCTTTTGAGCGGTCTCCCAGACCGGATCAAACGAGCGGTCGTCGAGGTTAATGTTGTTGATGTGCGTGCCGATCTCGATGCCACGCAGGCCCAGATCGTTGACGCAGCGCTCCATCTCGCGCGCGGCGAGCTCGGGCGCCTGCATCGGTACGGTCCCAAGGCCGACAAAACGTTTGGGGTAGCGCTCGACCACGCTGCACATGTGGTCGTTCAAAAACCGCGACAGGTCCAGCGTGTCTTCGGGTTCGGCCCAGTAGCTAAACATGACCGGCACCGTCGACAGCACCTGCACATCGACGTGCACGCTGTCGCACTCGACCAAGCGCGTGTCGGGATCCCACAGGTTGGGATCGACTTTGCGAAACAGCTCGCCCTCTTTCATCATGCGGCCACAGCCGTCCTTGACCTCGAGCTGAAGCCAGCCGCCGTAGCCGTACTTTTCTTTCAAGTCATCCCAGCCAGGCGGCAGGATATGGGCGTGAACGTCGATTTTCACAAGAGGCTCACAGTTCGAGGTAGTGTCCGCAATTCTTGCAGGTGCGCAGGTCGTCGTTTTCCTTGAACGCCACAATCGCCCCTTTGAGGTCCGCGACGATGTCATGAAGCTGGAAAAACTTCTCGTGCAGGATTTCCCCACAACCGTCGCAATACCATCGTAGGCCGTCTTGCGTGCCCTCGGGGCGTTTGTATTCGACGACCAAACCCACCGTGTTTTCAAAGCGCTGCGGCGAGTGCGGCACCATCGGCGGCAACAAGAAAATCTCGCCTTCTTTGATGACGATGTCCTTGTGTTCGCCCTCGTCAACGACCTTGAGCAGCATGTCGCCTTCGAGCTGGTAGAAGAACTCTTCGTTGGCGTCGATATGGTAGTCTTTACGCGAGTTTGGGCCGCCGACGATGAACACGTCGAACTCGCTGTCCTCCCACACTTTCTTGTTGCCCACAGGCGGCTTAAGCAGGTGGCGATTTTCGTCGATCCAGCCTTTGAGGTTCAACGGTTTGCGCATGTCATAGCTCCAATGCAGTGAATGCGTGGATACTACGAGCCGGCAACGAGCGCCGCAAGTACCCTCCGACCCATCCGCGCCTTTATGAACTTTCAGGAAAATTTAGGACGGATAACCGTGGCTGCTTGGTATTGAGTTTGTGTCCATTAGAAGTGAGAAACCGACCTCATGAAGACAGCTAAAGTGTTTGTTTGCTGCATGATCCAACCTGCGCCTCGGACAACAAAGCGACCACGGCACCGCCGATGTCGTCCGGAAGTCCCACGCGGCCAAGCGCTGTCATTGCCGAGAGCTGCGCGTTCAACTGCTCGTTGTCACGCACAGCGCCACCGCCAAAGTCCGTCTCGATGGCACCAGGAGCGAGCACATTGACGGTGATCTTGCGGTCGCTCAGCTCCTTTGCGAGGTAACGCGTTAGGACTTCGATGCCGCCTTTCATGGTGGCGTAGGCCGCGTAGCCTGGAAACGAGAAGCGGCTCAACCCGGTTGAAATGTTCAAGATGCGGCCGCCGTCGGCGATCAGCGGCAGTAGCCGCTGAGTCAGAAAAAACGGTCCTTTCAGATGAACATTCATCAGGGCATCAAACTGCTCTTCGGTTGTCTGCGCAAACGGCGCGTGTACGCCCATCCCCGCGTTGTTGACCAAATAGTCGAAGTTCTCACGGCCCCACGTCGACTGTAACGCGGCACGCACGCGCTCAGCGAACTCCCCAAAGGATGCGGCCACGCCCACGTCGAGCTGCAGAGCGACGGCGCGCCCACCCGCGCTGTGAATCTGTTCCACGACCGCGTGGGCCTCCGCTTCCTTCGTTCGGTAGGTCAAGATCACGTCGACGCCTGCGCCGGCGAGCTTGAGTGCCATGTCCTTTCCAAGGCCACGGCTTCCACCTGTAATCAGTGCAATCTTCTTCATTTTTCTCCTTCTCCGTCAGGGTTAGGTAGAAGGTATTGGCTTGATGATTGAAGATAAATGCGGCTCTTGTGATATGTTTGTTCAAGAAATTAAAACAATGGTGGCCGTCGCATGGAGCAATTGGACGCAATGAAGGTTTTCGTGCGGGTTGCCCAGCTCTCTAGCTTCACGGCCGCGGCCGAGTCACTGCGCATCTCGAAGGCGTCAGCATCCGGTGCAGTGCAGTACCTTGAGGACACGGTTGGCGCTCAATTGCTGCACCGAACGACCCGTCGGGTCCGATTGACGCAGGACGGGCAGGTCTATTTTGAGCGGTGTCTCGATCTGCTCGATGACTTCGACGAGCTTCAGGCGATGTTCGCCCCTGAGGCCACCGGACTGCGCGGAAAATTGCGCGTCGACATGCCCTTAGGGGTGGCTCAAAACGTCGTCCTGCCACGTCTGTCAGAGTTCTTGGACCGACATCCGAACGTCGAGATTGAAGTTTCGAGCACGGATCGACGGGTCAACATCATTGAAGAAGGCTTTGATTGTGTCATTCGTGTCGGCGTGTTGACCGATTCGAGCCTGATGGTGAAGCCGATCGACCACTACCAGATGATGAACTGCGTCAGCCCGTCGTATGTCGAGCGTTATGGGATGCCCACGACGATTGACGACTTGAAGGACCACCTGCTGGTCCACTTTGTGGGCACCTTGGGCGCGAAACCGCTCGGGTTCGAGTACATCGACGAACGCGGTGATGTACACGAGGTCAGCATGCGCGGCCTGGTCACCGTCAACAATTCGACGTCCTACCTGGCGGCCTGCCAAGCTGGGCTGGGCATCATTCAAGTCCCGCGGGTCGGGATGCGGCAGCGTATTGCGGCAGGGGAGCTCGTCGAAGTGTTGCCGAACTACCCTTCTGAGCCGATGCCGGTGGTGTTCGTCTATCCCAAGCGACGGCATTTGCCGCGGCGCGTTCAGGCGTTCATGGCGTGGGCGAGTGATCTGCTGCGCAAAAGTATCGCCGAATCCTGACGCGCCCGAGCTCGTTCAATCGCCTCGCAAACCTTTACGCGATGCGGGTTTCCCGATTTCGCAACTTTCCTAGCGATTGACCGATAACCGAGGTGAAAAAGGGGGGAGCATGCTCGGTTCTTCGCATGAACGAATTCTACAACTGGTCTTGGCACTCTCGCGCGACTTCGCATCGATGTTTGTCACGGATCTGTCCGACGACATGGTCGTCACAGGCACATCGGGCAAGGAGCTCACGGAGTCGCCGCCGCAACAGCTGCGGGCGGACGGCGTGATCGTGGTCGGCGACCCTCCCATTTTGGGCATCATCGTCGAGTCCCAGACATCGATGGATGCGAAGGATTACGCAGACAAGACGTTGAAATGGCCGCACTACGCCATCGGTCTACGCACCGAGCTAAAATGTCCGACGTTGACGCTCGTGGTCACGCCCGACCCCAAAATCGAGAGCAGCGCTCGACAATCGATCGACCTTGGTGGCGGGAACCTGTGGCGGCCGTTTGTGATCGGACCTTCCGACATGCCGAAGTCGCTAACCCGCGAGTTTGCGCGCGAACATCCGGGGCTGGCGCTCTTAACGGTCATCTCGCGCGGTCCAACCTACACGACGATCGATGAACCAGCGGCGGTGCTGCAGGCTGTGGCCGAGTCCAAATCCGCACATACGCTTGAGAAAGGCCAACAACAAACTTACTATGATTTGGTGCTTCGGTCCTTGGCTCTGGACGTGGCACGATCGCTGAGGGACGACGAGATGACACAGCAATTTATAGTCAAGCCTTGATGGAAGTCCTGAACGAAGGGCATCGAGCAAGGCATCGAGCAAGGCATCGAAGCCGGAAGGGTCGATGGATTGAGGGTCTCGCTTCGCACCTGTCTGGAGGCGCGTGGCTACGTGCCCTCTGCGCAGGAACTGCAGCGCATTCAGGAAGAAAGCGACCTGCTCGTCTTGCAGTCATGGCTCAAAAAAGCGGTGGTGATGGAGCCGGGTCAGAGCATTTTTGATCCACACTAACCGGTGCCTCGTGAATTCGGTTTCCTAGAACCTAGGGGAGGCCTTTTCCACCCGGAACGACGTGTGTTGAAGAAGGTTTGGTCGCTTTGATTGAAAAACACTTGAACGTTCCACAACCTTTTCATCAAGGGCAACCGGGTCGATGTCGAAACCGACGCATTGGAGGGCCCTTATGGCCAAGGGCAGCTTCGCCGCGCAGTGACGCGATTTTACGAAGAGCGTGTTGCGGGAGGTGACGTGACGGCACGTCCACCATCGTTCAAGATGTGTCCATCCGGCTCAATCATGCGTGGCCTGGTCGCGGCTCGGCAGCCTGATCCCGTTCGATATACCGGGATCCGCGAGCTTGTTTGTGCGGAACCCGGAGGGACTGACACTTATCACCCGACGATGGATCTGGCTGAGACCGACCGGGATTACCAGATATTTGGTCGGCCGTTTGACCTGAGCCAATTCATCGGGTGGCCGAGCGGCACCGACGATGAGATTACATGCGAGCCAGGAAAATTTGCTCGGCACCTACGGTTCAAGTTGAAAGATGGTGTTGTGAACTACATAGACTTGGATTGTGATCCATGAAAATCCTTATCATTTTCCTAACTTTCATGTCGGCGTGTTCTTCCGAGTCCGACCTGCCGGCGACGGGTGACGTGGGCGACCAAGTCGATGCTCAACTTGATGTGGCTGCGGAAGATGTCGGCGCCGATGACACCAACAAAGAACCAGATGTTCGGCCGGAAGTCTGCAGCCAAAATTCGGATTGTTGGCGCGGTGAGTACTGTTCTGGTGGCAGGTGCAATGAGGTGTTGGGCTGCAAGCCCGCGACGCTGCCGCCGCCCGATGTACCTGAAGAGCCCCGTGGATGTTGGTATGAACACGACGAAGTCTGCCCATCACAGCTGACGGTTTGCGGCCTAGGCACCGCGCGTGAATGCGAGACCGACGCAGATTGTACAAATCCCGATGTGCCACATTGTGTTGTGTATGTTTGCCATCACAATCCGTCGTGTTCTGCGGGGCCTTGTCCAGCCGGAACCACGTGCGACGAAGAACTCGACTACTGTGCCAATGATTGACGTTCGCAAGGTGTTGTTGTTCGCAGCACTCCTTGGCGGATGTGCATCCACACCCACGGTGCCGCCGCCCGAGCGGGCAAAGGTCTGCAAGTTTCCTGTGGAAAAATCGCAGAAGTTTGAGCTGCAAACGGCTCAGGATTACCCGCTGCCCGGAATACGTCACTGTAGAATCACGGGGTATTGCCTACACCGAACTAGTTTCTTCCCTGTGTACGATAGCCCTGTTTGGCCCACCGGGCGCGGCGCACGCACCAAGCGCTCTAAAGATAACCACACCGCATTCTATACCACTCGCCTTTGGAACTCCCCTAGCCGAGCCGTGTTTGGCCTTGATGGACCTTTCCGAATGGAGAACGGCAAAATCCCCGTGTTTGTGTGTGATGAGGCACACAAACAATTTTATGAGTTCGGTGGTTCTCGCCTCGACTGCCCTGATTTTGCCGGTGGCCCAATCAAGATAACGCTTAGCGAACATCATCCGCATCCCGATGGTCTAGAGCTCGCGCCCGGTAACATGCCGAAAAACCGCGTGCCCACAAAGGTCTACCTTTGGAACGACGACGGGTGCATCGACCAAATCAACGCCAATTGGGAGACGACCGCCTATTGCGTGCCTGACGGGACCGCTCTGCCGACGATTTGGTGTGAGCCTTACAAACCCTGAAGAACGGCGGATCCTTCGGACTGACGCACAGCGCGACATCGCTCGCCGGGCCAATGCTTCCGTGGAACGGCATTGACCAGTGTATTTTGCCGAAAAGCCGTGATAAGCAGGCGCCGGACTCAACGACGGATGTCACCATGAATGAAATCGATCGCGCTCTTGTAGACCTGGTGGCTCGCCAGATTCCCATCGAAAAACCACAACGCCGCCAGCTGAAATCCGCGTCGTCCCTTGGGATCGCGATTTTGGGTCTGGTCGGTGAACCGGAGCTTCTGGAGCACTGGTACCGCGAGTTGGTGTCCAAAAAGGACGTCACACCGCTCGAGTCGTTTGTCAGCCTGATGGTGTTGCGTGACGAAGTTGCGGACACGATCGACGGCCGCTTGGACGACGGTGACTTCGACGTGTTGAACGACCTCGTCAAGCTTGGTGTGCCGTGGGAGCACGACATGCTTCCCAAGGCTTTGGAGTCGGACGATCATCGCTTCGCGGCCGCGATGTGCCTGCTTGAGATCGAAGACTTCAAGACCTTGAAGAAGTTCGTTGAAACCCAAGAGGACGTGCGCGACGTCGTGCGGGCCATCGGGCTTTTGGGCGCCGAAAACATGGCCAGCGTGCTCGCAGAGCTTCGTTCGGACGACGATGAAGACGTCAAGAATGGCGCCGACGCCGCACTGCTCGGTGTGCTCGATCCCGCCAAATACGGTCGTAAGCTGCTCGCCGGCGAGCTTGAAACGGGCTGGTTGTCCGACTCGGTGTACGTCGCGGACGCGTTCCAGATCGCAGGCAGCCCGTCGTGGTTGGATGTGCTTGGTATTTTGGATGCCGCCCAAGATCACGAAGCGTTCGAGTTCGCGGCGCTGCTCGGCGTGATCGCAGCCTGTGCGACATGGCAGGCAGGCGGTGACCCCGATGCCACCATCGACGAACCCGAAAACGAACAAGATTTCATGACCAACCCGCGCTTCTCGATCGCGGCCGGCCTTGTGCCCGACGAAGAGCTTGCCACGTTGGCGTTCGAGGTCGCGTCGCACGAAATCCGCATGTTGAACGAGACCGGAAGTCCTGGGATTTCTGGATTGCCCTTGACGCAGACCGACCCTGACGAAGGCGTCATCAAGTCCGTCATCACGTTGCTCGAGGAGTTTGACCCAAGCGACGACGACGCCGTCGCACGTGTAGAAGTCGTGCGCACGTTGTGTGATGCGGCCACATGGGCCGTGGCCGAACCCGACTTTATCAAACCCCTTGAGCCGATCGCGCAGAAGCTCACGGCCAAGAACTACCCCGATTCGGTGCGCGGCGCGGCCCAATTGATGTTGTCGGTGATGGGGCACGACGCAAAGGTCGACCTCGGCACGCACCTCAATGCACTGACCGGGGACATCGACGTCAACGCGTTGTCCGCGCTCGCCGTGGGCGAAGACGTCAAAGCCCTTTGCGCCATGCGTCACCTGAGCCTGACCGCAGAGGTCGAGGGTGTGGAAGCCCTTGCCAACGCGTGGGTACACGGCGCGGTGTCGCGCGGCGACGCGTTCCGTGTGGCCTTGGAAGAAGCAATTCTGTTGATGGACGAGGAAAACCATGATGCGTAAAGCCGGCGACCTCTATGGTCTGCACCGTGTCATCGAACCCAAAGGAGCGCTGCCGCAGGCGGCGCTTGAGGTCGACAACTCGGCGCCTTTGTTTGACAACGAAATCGTGATCGACGTGGCCACGCTGAACATCGATTCGGCCAGCTTTCATCAGATCATCGCCGAGGTCGGTCGCGACAAAAAGAAGGTCGCGAACCACATCATGGCGATCGTCGCGGAACGCGGAAAAATGCAGAACCCGGTGACCGGCAGCGGCGGCATGCTGCTTGGGACCGTGATTCAGGCAGGGCCCAAGTACGACGGTCCGGTGCAGGTTGGCGATTCGGTGGCCACGTTGGTCAGCCTGACGCTGACACCCTTGCACATCGACGAAGTCCTCGACGTGCATCTTGATTCGGACCAGGTCGACATCAAAGGCCGCGCGTATCTTTGGCCTAGCGCGCCCATCGTGGCGTTGCCCGACGACATGTCGTCACGGCTTGCGCTGTCGTCGCTTGATGTGTGCGGCGCGCCCGCGCAGACCAAGCGCCTTGTGCAGGGTGCGCGCAGCGTGCTGATCCTCGGCGCCGGCAAAAGCGGAATGCTGTGCGCAGCCGCCGCACGCGAGACCATGGGCCCCTTCGGTTCGGTGTATGGGTTCGACCTGCGCGACCACAACCTGAAGGCCTTGCAGGAAGCCAAGCTCATCGACGTCTTCCGGACCGGCGACGCGACGAACCCGACCGAAGTGCTCAAAGCCGTGCTCGACATGACAGGCGGCGAGCTGGTCGATGTGGTCATCAATACGTGCAACGTGCCGAACTCCGAGATGGCCGCGATCCTGCCATGCCGTGACCGCGGCAAGGTCTACTTCTTCAACATGGCGACGGACTTCGCCAAGGCGGCGCTCGGCTGCGAAGGCGTTGGCAAAGACGTCGACCTGTTGATTGGCAACGGCTACGCCCACGACCACGCTCAGATCACGCTGGACGTGGTGCGCAAACATCCCGTCATTCGTGAACGCCTAGAGGCCTTGCTGAGCCACTGATGCGCGATGTCATCGTCGTAGGTGCGGGTGTGGCAGGTTTGGGCGCAGCGTGGCTCCTAGCGCGCGCTGGGCTCGATGTGTTGGTGGTCGAGCGCGACCGTCCGGGTGCTGGCGCTTCGACGGCAGCCGCAGGCATGTTGGCCCCCACCGCCGAAGTGCGTTGGGAGGAAGAAGAACTGCTCGCCCTTGGTCGGCAAAGCATGGCGCTGTGGCCCGATTTTGTGGCCGAGCTCGAGGCCGCCTCGGACATCAACGTCGATTACCGCACCGAGGGGACCTTGGTCATCGCGTTGGATCGCGACGATTTCGAGGCCATCGACCATCTGCACAGCTACCATCAAGAGCTCAAGCTCGACGTCCAACGACTAAGCGCTGAAGCCATGCGGGAACGCGAGCCTGGCTTGTCGCCCAACACCTCGGGCGGCCTCTACATCCCCGGTGACCATCAGGTCGACCCGCCGTTGCTCGTGGCCGCATTGACCGAAGCGTTTGAGCGCGCCGGTGGGGAGCTACGGGTCGGCGAGGTGACCGAGGTGTCGCAGATTCACGACGGATTCCTCGTCCGAGCAGGCGAGGACGCATGGTCCACCCGAAAAGCGATCATGTCGCCCGGGGCGTGGTTGCGTGGGGTGGGTGGTCTGCCGGACGCGCCCAAGATTCGGCCGGTCAAAGGCCAGATGTTGAGCATGGAGCTTGGACAGCCGCCGCTGTGCACACATGTGCTTCGCGCGCCCGATGCCTATTTGGTCCCCAAGACTTCCGGTCGTTTGGTGGTGGGCGCGACGATGGAAGAGATGGGCTTTGACGACCGCATGACGGCAGGTGGCATGTTCGAGCTGCTTCGAGGCGCCTGGGAGACCCTTCCCGGCGTTTACGACCAAGCGATCATCGACACGTGGACCGGGTTTCGACCCATGTCATTGAGCAATCATCCCATCGTGACCGAGAGCGCGTGGCGCGGATTGTTCTACTCGACCGGGCACGGTCGAAACGGCATCTTGCTAACGCCGTGGACCGCAAAAACGCTGTGTGACCTAATCCTGTAGGTGGGGCGGCAATCTCCGATTGCCGCATGGGCGAAGCCCACAGCCTAAGCGGCATCCATGGTTTTGGGGCGGCATCCATGGTTTTGGGGCGGCATCCATGGTTTTGGGGCGGCAATCTCCGATTGCCGCATGGGCGAAGCCCACAGCCTAAGCGGCATCCATGGTTTTGGGGCGGCAATCTCCGATTGCCGCATGGGCGAAGCCCACGGCGGCTTGGTCCACGTCACTCCCACCAATGACTACGATCCCATCAGCCGCATGACCTCACGTCCGGCGATCACGAACAAAACAATGGTGGACGCCGAGAACACCAGGAACCGCACGACCACGGTGCCAACCACGATCTGAACGAACGAGTGCACGACCCGAAGGCCGACGTAGGTCCAACCCGCCATCATCAAGAAATCATCGCCGCCGCCCGTCATCGCCGCGAAGAACATCAACGCATAAAAGATCGTCGGCTGCTCGTGCAGGTGGTTGTAGTTGTCCGCGGTCGAACGCACGAATGGCGGCATCCGCTCTTTGTAAGCGCTGTTTGGGTGCCGTGCATCGTAGGGGTTGACGTAGAGTTTCTTCATGGCCGGCAGACGGGTGGCGTACAACGCGATCCACATCAGCAACGTCCAGCACACCAACCCCAAAACCGGCAACAGGCTGTTTATGTTAACGGACATCAAGAACCCCGAATGCGAAGTGGTTACGCGTCGAACTCGTCGTTGTAGTCCTCGTAACTAGCGGCTTGGTTGCCATCCGCGAGCCCTCGGGAAATCGCATCTTCGAATCGTGGGTCGTTCCAAATGGCGGCCATGTAATCGTCTGCGCGTGCATCGTCGGCATATCGTGCCGCAAGTCTCACGGCATGATACAGGTCCTCAAAAGCGCCTTCATCGACTGGAGCGATGCGCGAGCGTTCACAGGCCCGATTGAAATACGCCGCCGAAATAGGATGCTCACCGAAGTAAATATTGTCGATCTCGGCCTCGTGCAGCTCGATGGCCTTGCTGTAACACGCGATCGCCTCCGCAGGGCGCTGGGTAAACGTGTACGCGATGCCGCGCCACGTCCAACTCGCCAAATCACCCGGCTCAAGCTCTTCCCAAAGCTCTGTGACTGCCAGCACCTCGTCGTAGTCCTTTTCACTCGAAGCCGCCGACACCAAAGCTTGAAACTGGCTGCCGAGGCTGGGCGTCGCATACAGAACGCGTTCGTAAGCGTTGGCGGCAAACGCGTCGAACGAGCCTTCCTCAAATTCTGGGCGGTCTTTCCAACGTTGCCAAAGCGCCTTGGCCGTGGCGCCATCGCCGGACCGAGCGGCTTGTGCAGCCTGGTGAAACATCACCATGAACGAGTCGGGCTCGAGCTCCGAAAGCGCCTCTAGACCTGCGCCAGAGAGGACCTCAAGGTACAGCCAAGACGCACGCCCCGCGGTGTCGTGTGCCAGGTACATCCGCCGGACCTCATCGACGATGGCCTGTTCGCCAAGCGACATGCAGAAATCCAGCGCAATCTGACGCGCGATCGGCGTGACCTCGCGCTCACCGAGCTTGGCCTGGTGAAGCTCGAAAAACGGTTGTGTGTCCTCAAGGGGATCGCCAAACGCATACGATTTCGCGACCATCGTGGACGTCCAAGCGCCCCACGAATCGTGTTTCCCGTCCAACGCACGGGCACGCAGGAGATGGGCGGCAACAGCATAGGAGTCGAGCGCGATCGCGGTGTTGGCATCGTCCAACGCGAGGTCCCACTGTTGGTCACGCAGACTGTCGTGGATGCGGTTGATCAGCCGATCCACGTCGTGCGTGGGCGGCAAGTAGGGCTTGCTCTTGTTTTCCCAAGTCGCCTGCACATCGGCGACAATACTGGCGTACGGACCCTCAACGTGGCTGGCCACCCATTCCGACAACGCGTCGCTCGGCACGACCACAGACGCGGCACGCAACGCGCAGGTGACAACCGCCGGGTGTTCAAAGGAAATACAATGTTCATAATCATTGGTGGAGTCAAATACAGCAAGAACCGCTAAAACGGGTCGCTTTGCCAAACGTTTGTGGGTCCTGCGAATTAAAAGTAGAAGTGGTAAGATTCCTGGACCACCTGATCTGTTCACAAAATCATTGAATCCACAGCGTCGTAGGGGGGGGTACAGCAAGATCTGGTGGCAACATGGCGTGATTTTGGTTTATTTCTGCACGCAAACGGAACGGTCAACACGCGGCGACCAAAAACCCCTCAAAGCCTTTGGGGCGGAATGAAAGTGTTCGGCGTTTTACCCAGCATTAATGGGATGGGGCATCTTGATACAACATAAAAAGGTGGAAGGGCATCAAAACAACTAAATTCAACGCAATGGGCGGAGCTTCACATCCACATCCGCAAGAACGCGTCGAATCCAGGGAAAATCGGCCCGGCAAGGTGCGTTATTATTGGGTAAGCATTTCGACAAAAAAAGTTGGAATCCTCAAATCTCCTTGAAGCAAACTCACAGAATGTACAGCCAAGGAAATCCTAAACAACCAAATCTTCCGAGTCAAGAGCGCGCGGCCGATGGAAAGCGTACATAAGAAGCAACTGATAACCATGTTGGCAACTTAAGTTGTGTCGCCTTTGTACCAAATCCGTAGGTAGTCCTCGTTGTCGCCGCGCAAGTTTGGGTAGCCGCGGTCCAGATGGGCGTCGAGGATTTCATAGATCATAGCATCCGAGATCTCGGTGGGAACGGCGTAGGTGTTCATGCGGCCTCCGTGGGCAAAGGGCTGCCTGCAGCCACGCAGCGATCTCCGGGATCGGTTTCGACCATCCAACGCTCGTACAACAAGGTGTCCAGACCGAACTGGTAGGCAGCCTGTGTCATGGCGCTGCGGGCGGGCGGGTATCGCACGCCTCGATCCAGCGCTTGAGGTGGGCTTCATAAACCAATGGGTTTTCCTCGATCGCGCCCAATGTCTTCCAGGTCGCTCACAGGTATTGGTAGTCGCCCGCGTCAAGCGCCGGGATGATCTGCCCGCTGGTGATGTTGCGGAATCCAAGCACGGCCGCCATCAGGTCGGCGGGAACATCGACCGGATAGTCGCTGCCCATGGTCTTGTTGAACGCGGCAATGTGGCTCTCGACGGGGCTTGCGTGGTAGCGCAGGTCAAACACAAAACCCTCGGGATGGTGTTCGACGCTGAGCACGCTCTTTGAGAACGACGTGCGAAAACTCGTGCGTCGCACGCGCCCGAGCAGTGCACCATCCAACGACGGTACTCCACGATCATGTTGATCTGAGGCCATCCGGCGGTAGATTCCGGCCACGGGTCATACTCAAACTCACTGCCCCACATGTGCGATGACACAGGCGCGGTCATCACGTAGTGGTTCTCGAAGTTTTCAAGCTCCATCTGAAGCTCATCCGGGGTTCCCGCAAACATCCGAAGTTGTTTTCCAAGTGTGCAACCGGTGTCTTTTGCGCCGCAAAGTTGTTCGCGTACACGGCGTTAATCTGAGCGTCGTCTGGGGCCGTGGGGACCCAGAACATGGCCGGAAAGCTCTCCGACAGCGCCAACCAGAGTTGGTCTGGAAACTCTGGGTCGAACCACCACACGGCTTGGGTCTGGGATTCAAAAGCGATGTTTTCGTGGATGGGACCGCGTGCCAGTGGTGTGCTGCGCTCCAAGCGAGGCCGAATCATGTCAGAAAGAACGGTGGAACGAGGTAATCGCCAGGTCCGTCTTCCATGTAGAGCTCCAGCGCGACCGTCTTTAACTCCGCGCTTGCGCCCTGGGACAACCAGTCGAACATCTCGTCCTGACGGCGTTGGAAAAGCGCATCGACCCAAAGTGGTTCTTTCATCCAATGTTTCATCGTTTCCTCCGGATATTGGACAACCTACCAAGTCTGTTCGCGGTTTCACCTGAAGAATTCTGAAACCGCGTTCGCGTCTGGGGCGGCAATCTCCAAGTGCCGCGGGGCGAAGCCCACACGCCGATTGTGCGGCTCGTATCCATGCGGAAATCCGCAATTCGCAACTTTAAAAAGTTTTGACCGATAACCCTGTCCCAGACCAAGGAGGACACTTTGTATGCGATCGTGTTTGTCATCGTTGTGGGTTTGCTCTCGATGGACGGCCCCAACCACACCGCACAGTGGACAGCCGCAGAGCTTGCCGCGAACCGAGCCCGGGACGTCCCGCTGAAACCGCCCAAACCCGTCCAAAAAGACGCACAGACGCCCGAGCCCGAACCGCGTCCGGTCGACCTGAACACGGCAACCGCAGAAGAGCTCGACACACTGCCCGGTGTCGGCCCATCAACCGCGGCACGCATCATCGCCTACCGCGAGAAACGGCGATTCAAGCACCCCAAAGACATCATGCGTGTGCGCGGCATCGGCAAAGCGACGTTCGCGAAGATGAAAGACCGAATAACCGTGGAGGTTACTGAAAATAAAAGACAAAAACGACCGCAAGAGTGATGGCGGCGACGGCGATGCCGATGAAGATTTCCATCAGTGGCAGACCGCCTTCTTCCTCGTACGCGTAGTCGTGCTGCGGCTGAACCGGTGCCATGTCCATGGTCTCGGTCAGACGCGAGCGTCGGCCGCGTACCTGGAGGTCTTGTTGCACCGAGGCGGCGGCGATCTCGGGGTTGGTCCTTACACGTCGCTGCGGAACCGGCGTGTGTGGGCGCGAGTCGGTCATCCGACCGGAATCGATCGAGGACCTGGGTTCTTCACCGTAATCGTACGCTGGCCCAAGCTCGCGTTCGATGTCTTCGAGCGAGGGCATGCCCGAGTCGCGCGGTCGAGTTAGGTCGGCATCGCCGCTGTCGTCCACAACATACATGCCGCGCTGTCCCGGAGACTCGCGCACATAAACCGGCTCGGGCTTACGCTCAAGGGTTTCAAACGGCTCGCCATAGGCTTCGTGGATGGCTCGCGCCATATCTTCAGCGGTCTTGTAGCGGTCACCAAGGGCCTTCGCGACCGCGACCTGGATCACCGAACCCAAGACATCTTGGGTCACGGCGTCGGGCAACTTGATGGCCTTAGGGGACGCTTGGAACAGAATCGTGTCGTACACGCTCTCGATGGTGATGACTTTTTGTCCCGTCACCATCTCGGCCATGATCAGGCCCAAGGCGTAGATGTCCGCCGGCGGCCCGACCATCTTCTTGTGGACGAGCTCAGGCGACATGTACGCCGGCGTTCCCACGAGCGTGCCCGCGTTCGTGATTTCGCCCGATTGAGAGTCGTCATCGAGCGCTTTTGCGAAGCCGAAGTCCAAGACTTTGACGTGGCCTTTGGCGTTGTCGTTGACCAAGAAGATGTTCGCAGGCTTGAGGTCGCGGTGCACGATGCCGAGCTCGTGGGCTGCATGAAGCGCCGACAGCGTCTCGATGGCAATGCGCTTGACCAGCTTCGGATTCAACGGACCATGGTGGTGAAGCAGCGTGCGCAGGTCCGTGCCCTGCAAAAACTCCATCGCCATGTACGGCAGACCTGAGCGTGTCTGGCCGTAGTAGTGGACTTTGACGATGTGGGGATGATTGAGGCTGTAGACCAAGCGCGCTTCGCGCTCGAAACGGCGGCGCAGCTCTTCTTCGTCATGGGGACCCGGGCGCAGCACTTTTAACGCAAGTGGGCGGTTTTCCAACAGGTCGTGGACTTTGTAGATGGACCCAAAATTTCCGCTATCGATCTCGGCCTCGACTCGGAACACCTCGTCGACGACCTCCCCGACTTCGGGCATCCGCGCCATAAAACATCCATGGAGAATAAGTCGGGGCGCAAATTAACCGAATGAGCGCGTACCCGCAACAAGCGCCGTGTGTTGACGCAAAAACTGCTCGATTTCCTTCCAATACGCCGTGCGGTCGGGTGGAAAGTCGTTGTGGTCGGCTTCATAAGTGACGAGCGTCGAGTTTGCCGTCGCTGCCAGCTTTTGGGCGTGTTTGTAAGGCACGATCGAATCGTGTGAGCCATGCATGATGAGTTTTGGTCCTGCGAATCGCTGCACCGACGCAAGATTGTCAAAAGGGTCAGCCACCAACATGCTTGGCACCATCCAGGCGGCGAGCATGTCGGTCATGCTCGAAAACGTCGATTCGAGCACCAACGCCTGAGCAGGTCGGACATCCGCGAGCGCACAGACCACTCCTCCACCGAGCGAACGGCCATGGAACACAAAGTCGGTCACTTCCTCACGCGCCGCAAAAACGTCGTAAAACGCAACAAAATCGCTAACGATGGTGTCTTGGCTTGGGTCCCCGGTTGAGCGCCCATAGCTGCGGTATTCGGGAAGAACGACGTGGAATCCCAGCTGACGATAGGGTTCCAGCATCTGCGGCCAAAAGTCGATGAGCTCGCCGTTGCCGTGCGCAAAAACCACTGCGGGCCGCGGGCCTTCGAGGTGCGAAGGCAAAAACCAAGCTTCGACGCGGGCATGGGAGCCCTCAAGCCAATGTTTTTCGAGCCCCTCGATGTGGTCGGCCCGAGGCGGAGCCTCGATCATCGCGCCAGGAAAGATGAATCGGCGCTGGAAAGCAGCAAACACTTAAAACTCGATGCCAAGGTCTTTGATGATGAAGTAGTTCAAACACATCTCATCAAACGTGCCCTCACCCCAACGCACGTCGCGTGGCATCTGACCCGCAGGCTGGTTCGCCGGCGAGTTGTCGTACCAACACTCAAGCTGCAGCTTGCTGCCAAGACCAACGTCGATGGGGTTGTTGTACAGGTAGATCCCCTGCCAGTTGAAATCCCACTGCGGGATGTCCACAAGGCATTGCTCGTTGCCGGCCCGCGACGTCTTGACGCGAATGCGCGTGCCCAATTGATGCATGTGCGGGAACACCCCATAGACCTTGGCGTTGAGCGGCAACGTGATGTCCATGTTCGCGTAACCATTTGCGTCGCCCGCAGCGACAAAGAGGTCTTGGTTGGGCATGGGGTACATGGCCAACTTCTCGGTCGGGTCGCCGTCGGTGAAGTGCAGGTCGATCTTGGTGCGGTCCGGATCGCTGTTGTTCAACGTGTTGTAGTGGATCTGCACAACGATGATGGCGTCTTTCTTGATCTTGATGCCACGTCCTTGTCCGTACTGCACGGCAGCCGTGCCGGGTACCCAACCTCCGAGCATGCCTCGCACTTCGTCCACACGGTTGCCGCCGTAGCACTCCCAACCGGGAGTTGTGTCATCTTCGGCCTCGAGCATCGCGATCTTGGGTGCGTTCGAGGGGTCGACGGCCCAGAACAACATGTGGTGAACCGAGCCCACGTTTCCTGGGCGTGTCTCGTAGGCTGTCAGGAACTTGTCGACGCCAAAAGACGTGGGGATCGCAAAACAGTGGTAATCGTCGATGCGGTTGCCAATCGGGTTGGGCACATAGTCGGTGCCGATATCTACAACGTAGTCGGGTGTTCCGAGATCGACCGCCGTCGCGATCTGAGGCGCGCGGTACTCCGACGGGTCACCCTCGGGCTTGCCGTTGTCGACCCATTCACGGATCGACATGATCTGCTCGGGCGACAGGTTGCGCGGGTCGCGGAACTCACCGCAATCCTCGTCAGGCGGCCACGGCGGCATGGTGCCCGCCTCAACGGTGTTGGCGATCAACTCACCAAGACCTGCCACAGACGCATAATCCATCAACGCAAATGGACCGATGCCGCCGGTTTGGTGGCACGAAATGCAGTTCGCCTCAAGCAGCGGGCGAATCGTGTTATGGTAGGTGACCTCGGCAAACATCGTGTTTGTGTTCGAGGTCATGTTGTTCGTCGCGTTGTTCGAATTCGAGTTGTTTGAATTGTTCGAATTCGAATTGTTCGAGTTGTTCGACGACCCGTTGGTATTGTTGCCCGTCGTTGAAGTGGTGTTACCGTTGGAATTGTTGGACGTTGCGTTGTTGGCGTTGGTGCCCGGCGCCGAGTTGTCTTCGGAACTACAGGCCCCAAGGCTCAGTGCTAACAAACTGATCCACAAAAACTTATGCATCGTAACGCCATCCGTGCGGGTGTATGATTTAAGACACCGCATCATAGCGACTTGTGGCTGATTCTCAATGACTACGATCATTCCCAACGGGCTCTCCGAGGATTCCGAGATCCAAGACGTTTCGGAAGCCGTTGCCCAGTTTTACGAGCGCTTGCCCGAGGACTTTCGGGCGCGTTGGGATGCAGTGCAAGACCACGACCCTGCCACCCTCGCGCAGCGCGTTGAACGCGACTTTGACGACCACCCCGAGGAGCGGCGCGAGATACTGTGTGCTTACTTGGCGCAGCGTCTGGGATACTCGTGGTTGTTCAATCGCCGGCAAACATTGCTGGAACGGCCGCTTTGGGACTTGCTCGAGCCCGAGCACTACACACAGCTTGGCGCCCAAGAGATCGAGCTTCTCTTCTTGATTGCGACCTCGTCGCGTAAGGTGCGCCCCGCCTTGGAGCCGCGTGCGGCTCTGTCCGCGATCGTCTTGTGGCGAAACGGCGACGAGGCCACTCACGCCCGCGCGACTGAGATCCTAAAAACTCGGCCGCTGCCGTCGGACGAAGACTGGTTGTTCGATCTTGTGCGCGTGTTGGCCAAGCGCGCAGTGGATCTGCGTGTCGAATCGCGTCGGCGTCTGCTCGACCTGTTGGTTTTGCAGCACAAGGCGGGGTTCAACAGTTTGGTGGGGCTGGCGATCGGGCTCTACTTCGCACGCCGTTACGGGTCGCTGTTTGGCAGCACCAAACGTGCGAACTTGGTGGTGTCCTGTGAAAAAGCGGCCGCGGACTACCGACCACGCATGCAGCCGTGGTTGCAGCTCGCCGCAGACGCAACAGTTGCCGGCCGGCTGACCATGCCGTGGCTCGAGCCGCTCATGAACGCGGCCATTCGGCACGAAACCGATGACGCGCGTCGTGAGCGTTATCGTGCCTACCACCAAGGTCGCCCGTACCGTGTTTCGGCGGCGCGGGTGGCCGAGATCTATGCCGCTCCGTTGCGCTTGGTCCGACAAGGCGATGCCCATATGGGCGCGGCGATGCTCTACGACATCGACACGATGTGGGACTCGAACCCAGGCCGTGCGAAGGATTTGCTTGAGTTGTTGATCGCCGAGACCGGCCAGTCCAAGGGGGACCGTGGCGCTCGGCTTACGCGTGTGATCGAAGCCGTGGAAGTGGTCGACCCGCTCATGGAGCGGTTGATCGCATTGTATGTGGTCACGTTCGATCTGCGTCTGACCGCGATCTCGCTCACCCGGCGGCTGCGCGACCGCGTAGAATGGTCGAAGTTTGGTCTCACCGACGCCGATGTCGACCTGTACCTAATGTCTGCCGACTACAACCAGCCGCTGAAGGGACAGCGCGTGTTGTACGCAGGCGTGGTGCTTGAGCATGTCGACAAGGATGCTGCCGCGCTTGTCCACTACTTCCGGACAAAGCGGCACACCGCCAACAGCGTCACGGGGGTGATCCAAAACTTCGCCACCCCCAACGAATGGTTGGCCACACATGTTGGCCACTCGCCGTTCGTGGACCGTATGTTTCATCAGACGATGCAGGCCTTTGAGCGGTTTTCGCGCGAGCGCTCCCACGCCGACAAGGTGCTGTCGATGCTGCAAGCCGCCGAAGAGGCGAAATCCTTCGACGAGGTGCCAGACTTGCCCGCCCGTTCGGTCCTGCGCGTTGCGCAGCACGCGCGACACAAGGCTTTGCTGTCGGCAGCATTGGCGGGCGCCGTCGCTGGCGGCATCGCCCCCGCGACCGCGGGTGCGTCTGCGGTGTTGGATGCTCCCGTGGTCATGGCGCTCACGGCCGAGGTTTGTGCCGCGACCTGTTGGTACTTTGGTTTTGATCCCGCCGACGATCCCCAACTGCCGGTGCTGATCTTGGCCATCGCGCTTTCGGGGGCCACGCCGCCGTCAACCGAGCCCGTTGACGTCCACCGCCAATTGCACACCTTCATGGTCCGCAAGTCACTGATTCTGGCGGCGCTTGGCCAGGGGGCTTACCGCGCGGTGCTTGGGCCAACGCTTGCTTCGGGCATCGGCGTGTTGCGCGAGCGCACAGGCCGCGTCATTTCCAAAGGGCGTCTGGTGCGTATGTTGCGCCGGGACGCCGAAGGTGACTGGTCACGTCGGCTTGCGGAAACGGCGAATCTTTATGCGCTGCCGGTCGTCGAAGGCATTGCGGGGGCAACGTTGAACGTCGCCTTGATGTACGACATTTGTGAGGCCGCGGAAGCCGTCCTGATTGACCGATTTCTGGCTCGAAAATACCCGGATTGGAAGCGCACATGGTGAGTTTGGAACAAATCGGGGTCATGGCCCGCGCCGCCAACGGGAACGCCGATGCGATCTTCGACTGGGTCGCATCGAGCGACCCACGACGCGACCACACGCTGCGGCGCGGCGGCGACGTCAAGCTGCGCATCGGTCACATCACCGACATCCACGTTCCAAGCGAAGTACAGCTGCTTGAGCGTCTCAAAGACTTCGTCAACAACGACTCCATCACGGATTTTGCCTACAAGATTTCCGCGATTCCCAACGCGTTGATGCACACGTACGCCGGCGCGCGAGACCTCTACACGACCATCTTGCGAAAGACCCTGCTTGGCATGCGTCGTGCCGGTGTGGACCACCTCGCGATTACGGGAGATTTGGCCCACTGCGGGCTTGAGACCGAGTTTTTGGAGATGCAGGCAATCCTGCGGGTCACCGGTTGGTGGGACAGCGGTCAGATGAGCGTTGTGCCGGGAAACCATGACCGCTTCAACCTGTACGAGCGGTTCGCACGCGAGCCGATGGAGCAGTTCTTCGACGTGCCGAGCACCCGAAATCCGCGTTTCCGCGAGCTGCCCGGTGGGGTGGTCTTGTACGAGATCGAGAGCAACGCGGACCGCATCGACGACCGCCACTTCATGGAAGACCTTTTCCCGAACACGGTGGGGCGCATTTATCCCGAAGAGCTCGACTTTTTTGAGGCTCAGCGCCTTCGTTGGGCGGGCTACCGCGTCATCACACTGATGCACCATCACCTAAGCGACGACTGGTACGACATTGGGGCCGAGACCATTCTGGGGTCGCTCATGGGGCCTGTGGACGGTGCTCAATCCCTGATGGACGTCACAAAACTGGTCGACCCAAACAGCGTATTTTTGCACGGGCACAAACACGACGTCATGGTGCCTGACTACACGCTTGGCGCGCATCCCGTCTCGTGTCCCGGTGGTTTCGCGGAGTCTCTGTCCGTCAATTTCATCGACGTGACGCACAACGACGAGATCGTCATTACGCAAGGCAAAGTGCGCGTGTAGCGCCTACTTTCGTGCCGCCCAGCTCGCGACCCGTCGATGGTGTTCATCTCCGGCCCACAGTTTTGAGAAGGGCTCCAACTCACCAGCAATGGCTTGTGCGTGCGGCACCTCCAACGCACGTCGTACGCCGGATTTCAGCGCTCGGGTAAGCTCGGGCTCCATCTCGGCGAGTTTGTCGCAACGCCGTTCCACGGCGGCGACAACGTGGTCATGAACTTCGTGAATCAGACCCGCGACATGGGCCTCTTGTGCTGTGATCACCGAGCCAGTGGCCAACCAATGTTTCGCTCGCGAGGGGCCAACAGCCTCGACGAGTCGAGTCAGCCCGCCCCAACCCGGCGGCACGTGGAACCGCGCTTGTGTAAATCCGAGGCGGACATGCGGTGCGGCAATGCGAATGTCGAACGCCAACAACGTTTCGGTGCCGCCACCGTACGCGTCGCCGTTGACGCAAGCGACCGTCCACGCGTCCAACGCTTCAACGCGCGCCAAAATGGCCACCATGCGTCGCGCCATTTCGGCCGCGTCGTCGTCGTTGATCAGCGCCGAAAATCGCTTGAGGTCGCCACCCGAGATAAACGCTTTCTCGCCGGCGCCGCTCAACACAAACACACGGGGCTGCAGGGCTTCGGCGAGGTCGAGGGCAGCCTCTAGGCCGTCCATGGTCTCGAAGTCGATGGCGTTAAGCGCTTCGGGGCGATTGATCTCCACCCACAGGCGTTCGCCCTCGTGTCGGGTCTCCACGCTCATTTCTTGTCCAAGGCTTCTTTGGCGACCTTGCGTACGGCTTCGACCTCGTGGGCGTCCGCCAACGTCTGCAGGTAGGTCTTTGCTTCGTCGGTCGGCATGTCGGCGATGATGTAGATCAGCGGCAACAATTGAGGATTGCGGTCGCGGCTGAACGTCTCGGCGAGGCCGATGACTGCGCCGTAGCTCTCGGTGTCTTCGAACGCGACCAGCGCCGCGGCCGCAGCGACCTGCACGCGCGCGTCCGTATCCTGAAGCAGCGCTCGTATCTTTGGTGTGGTGTCACGCAAGCGTCGGTCGCGAATCTCTTGCAAGGCGACCAACCGGGCCTCGGGCTCATCAAGCAACGTCGCCATTTCCGCGTCCGAGGCGTGCGCCACACGGGCTTGTGCGGACACCCGTCCCACGAACCGGTCGACGGCAACTTCGGCGATTTTATCGAGCGCTTTGTTCTCGATGTCCGCGTCGCTGACCAGGATTTCGGCCTGCAATCCACGCGCTTGGTCCGCCTTGGTTTTGATGCCGCCGAACATCAGGACTTCGGAGCGCTCGGGTGTAACTTTGACCTCGTAGGTCGCCGAGCCGCTGGCCTCTTGCCCACCTTGAGGGACAAAGCCCGGACTGTTGTTCAGCTTCAGGATAATCTGCGCCTCAAGCGCTTCAGGTTTGGGTGCGCCTTCGGTTTGGTACGTGCGTTGGGACGCGATGAGCTTGAACTTTGTCAGCGTCATCGGCCCCGATTGGGGGGCCTCGTCTGTCTGAGCGGACGTTTGGGCTGCAGACTGAGGAGCCTGCTCGGCGGGTTTTTGAGAATCACACGCCGCCACAAGCACGACGAGCACCACAAGGCTCTTCAAGGAATTCATCGCCGCTCCGGGGGTTAGGCGCGTTGACCGCAAACGACGCGGTCATTTCCACCAAGGTCTTTGAACACTCTGACGTTCGCAAAGCCAGCTTCGCTTGTAAGCGCCGCTGCGGCAACACCTTGGCGATAACCAATCTCGAAAAGCAAATGACCGCCAGGTTTCAGGCGGTCGTAGGACTCCACGACCAGCCGTCGGATGACATCCAACCCGTCTTTTCCGGCGAACAACGCGAGCTTGGGCTCGAACTTCAAGACATCTTCGCCCATGACGTCGGTCTCGGACTCGGCGATGTAGGGCGGATTGCTGACGATGAGGTCCACAGGGCCGGGGACAGCCGCCAACACATCCGACTTCAACAGTGTCACACGATCGGTCAGCCCAAGCGCCTCGGTGTTCTCGGCGGCGAGCGCGAGCGCATCGTCGGAGATGTCGACCAAGGTCACCGCCAAAGCTGGGCGCTCCTTGGCAAGGGTCAGCCCCACCACACCCGTCCCGGTCCCTACGTCGACGACCGTGGCCGCGCTGTCCTTTCCCAACACATCTAGGGCCTTTTCGACCAGCGTCTCGGTGTCGTTTCGGGGGATGAGCGCGCGGGCATCGCACTTGAGCTCGATGGTCCAAAACGCGCGTTCGCCTGTGATGTAGGCCACGGGCTCTTTCATCGCACGTCGTTTGACCACGGCGCGATAGGCTTCGAGCTCACTAGGGACAAGCGGGCGGTCCCAGTGCATGTACAGCTGCACCCGGTTCAGCTTCAACACGTGGGAAAGCAGCAGCTCGGCCTCAAGTTTGGGTGACTCCAACTGCTTTTGGCGGAAGAAGTCGGTCGTCCACTCAAGGATGCGTTGGATGGTCCAGATGTCGCTCATGTCACTTCGCTGATTTGGGACGAAACGCGACCACAACCGCCGGATCTGTGGCGATGCGTGGTCCGCCGAGAAGCTCGATACAGTAGGGAATGGCCTCGAACAAGTCGTCGAGGATCTCGGCGATGGCCTTGGGCTGACCCGGAAGGTTGACGATGAGGGTTTCCCCGCGGATGGCGCCGACCTGACGTGAAAGGATTGCGGTCGGGACGTATCTTAGGCTGATGGCGCGCATTTTCTCGCCGAAGCCCGGCAATTCCTTGTCCGCGACATCCAAGGTTGCCTCGGGCGTGACGTCGCGTTTGGCTGGGCCCGTCCCGCCGGTCGTCAGCACCAGATGGCACCCCGCGTCGCACAGTTGCGCGATCTTGGCCGCGATGAGCTCGCGTTCGTCGGGCACGACGTGCAGCTCGTGGGTGACGGGGCTGGTGATGGCACGATCGAGCCACGCCAAGATGGCCGGGCCGCCGAGGTCCTCATATTCGCCGCGAAAAGCGCGGTCGCTGACCGTTACGGCGCCTACACGCAGGGTATCCATGGGTGCTCAGGGGGTTCGGTAACCGGAAAAATCCGTCGTCGGAAACAGGCGCGGCATCATGGTGTGGAACGCCTCGGCGCGCTGTCGCGCGTAGTCGTCTTTGGCGAAATCCACATCGCTGACGAGGAACTGCCAGCCATGGAAACCGCGGGTTTCCAGCAGACAGTCGAAGTAGGCGGCGAAGTCCAGGTCCAGCCGGTGCGATGTGCCGTTGGGGTTGTGGTAGTAGAGGCCATAACCCGGTGCGAATTCGGGCACATGCATGACCGTGTAGTGCTGCCCACCGCGATAAGGGGCTTCGATGGGTCGCAGTTCCCACGAGAAATCGCGTTCGCGCTCGGTGGCGTCTGGCGAAACTACGCCCCACACCTCGTCGACCCAGGTCCCAAACACCTTGCCAAAATTGTACAGGTGGAAGCCGCCCGCGGCCTTTTCCTCGCCGTCCTCAACGAAGGTCCAGTCGAACTCCACACCGTCCGAGATGGCTTGATAAAACGACAAGATGTGGTCGGGAACGGCCACACCGATGCCGGATTCGATCGTGCTCACGACGACGTCCGAGGCCGGTTGGTACATCTCGCTGCGGAGCAGCAAGAACGCGTCGTCCTTTTCGAAGGCTTCGAACAGCTTCTTGAGCTGGACGAGGTCATTGAATTTGAGCCGACGCGGGCGTTGCAGAACGCCGTCTTCATCGACTTCAAACTCGCCGGTTGGGATATCGTCTTCGTCAATTGCCATGCGCTGGTTGTGTCGCGAAACCCGGGGAAAGTCAACGAGGGCGCTACTTCTTGCGGCCGACCACACGTTTGACGCGGGCGAGGTCTTCCGACGTGAACTCGCGGCTCACGCCGAGGACTGCGAGCAGCGCGACACCCATGACAGCCATGCGAACGACCACCATCCCGAGCACCGCGATCCGGCCCTTTTCGACCGCCCACGCCGGGATGGGGAACACGTAGGCGATGCCATACAAGACCGCCGCCCCAACCAACAAACGCACGATCGTCGCCAAAGGCGGCCACGCTTTGTACTTCCAGCCGATCCAGGCGATCGACGACAAACACCCCGTCACCATGCCGATGGTCGTGGCGATGGCGGCTGCCTTCATGTACTCGGGGCCGTGCAACAGAAACGGCCCGGCGAGCGCGACGTCCGCCGTCGCCACACCAAGGGCGTTGTGCACGATGGCGCTCGCATCGGTGGCGGGCTGAAGCACAAATGGCGCGTATTGAAGCAGCGGCATCACCGTGTCGTGCACCTGCGAGACCAACACGTAGTTCGTCACCGCGCTGACGACGAGGCTGATGGTCATCACCACCACAGCCACTGCCGGATGACCCGCGCCAATGATGATCGTCGTCGCCACGTAGTAGACCGCAAAAAAGATGATCGACACCGACAGGTACGAAAGCGCGTCGGCTGCGGCGCGGTAATCCGCGCTGTACAGGCCTGCGATGATGGCGTCGCTGTTGAACACGAGCATGAACGCCACGCCCGCGATCAAAAGCGCGCAGTAGCGAAACGTGGTGCGGATGTATTGGCGTGTTTTTTCGATGTCGTCTTGGAATGTCGACTCCGAGATCATCGGGAATATCACAAACGTGATGGCGATGACGCCTTGGTAGGGGATGCGCGCGACGTTGAGCACCGCGCCATAAAAGCCCGAGAACTTGTCGCTGATCACCTTAAAGATGCCCTCGGCACCGGCCATGGCCGTGGGCACTTCGCCCGCGACCGATTTCAGGACAAACAAGTCCGCCCGCATCAAGCCATTGAGCGCAAACGTGTAGAGCATGATCAGGACAAGGTAACCGAGCAGACGTCCCGTGCGGGACTCGTGGTTTCCCGCAACGTCTGGCTGTGCCTTCATCAGGCGGAACACCCAGATGCCGGCGACGACGGCGATGATGCCCGCAGCGCCCACAAACCCAGAAACGGCGCCCCACACGCCAAACCCTAGCGCGACCAAGCCGAGAATGCCGGCCGTCTTCAAGGTCGAAAACGTGATGTCGAGCGTGGCCTGCTTGACGAAGGCTTTGGTGCCGTTGAGGTAGCCCACGAAGATCGCGTAAAACGCGTAAAACACGATGATGAGGCTCGAGATCTGGAGCAGGTGCGTCAGCGTGGGGTCGTTGAAACTGTCTGCGATCCATGGGCTCGCGATGGCGTAACCGGCTGCGATGGGCACCCCGAGGAAGAACTGCAGCTTGATGGCTTGGGTCACCATGCGGTTTGCGCGGTCGGGTTGTTCGCTGACGAGCTTCGAAACCGCCTGAAGTGTGCCGGTGATCATCACCATGTTCAGCAGTCCGATGGCTTCGGTCACGACCTTGAACACACCAAACTGTTCGGCAGACCCAAAAAATATCGGCAACCCGAGCTGCGTGACCGCGCTCGTGACCAAGAACCATACCTTGGCCGCGGTGATGACAAGGAATCCTCGGCCGGCAGTCTTGACGGCATCGGGGGCAGCGTTGGGGGTTTCCTTTGACACGGCATTCCTCACGTGGGGCGACGCGTGTGTTTAGCAGCGCGGCCGTGGGGGAGCAATCTCGGATTGCCGCATGGGTGTTCGGCTTCGCCAACTCTGGCAATCGGAGAGTGCCGGACCGATGGGACCATCTAGAAATCCACCACACGATTTCTCGATTTCGCATCTGTCATGTATGGTGCGCGCCCTCGACGTCGAGGACGAATAGGAAGGAAAATGACTACAGAACGGAAGTTTCGGGATTTTGAGCTCGACCCTAAATTGATTGAAGCCGTCACGGCCTTGGGATTCGAGACGCCCACCCCGATTCAAAATCAGGCGATCCCCGTGTTGCTATCGGGTCGCGACGTGATTGGCCGCGCCCGCACAGGGTCGGGCAAAACGGCCGCATTCGGCCTGCCGCTGATCAACAAGGTGGCGAAATCCCAAAAGAAAAACGCGGGCGTGCGAGGCCTAGTGCTGGCCCCCACCCGCGAGCTCGCGATTCAGGTTGCAAACGCCTTGCAGGACTACGCCAAGGGCTTGCGCATCGAGATCTGCCCCGTCTACGGCGGCGCTGCCTACGGGCCCCAGCTCGCCGCGCTGCGCCGCGGTGTGGACATCGTCGTGGGCACACCAGGGCGTGTGATCGATCACATCGACCGCGGAACGTTGAAGTTGAACAACATCGAGATGTTTGTCCTCGACGAGGCCGACGAGATGTTGCGGATGGGCTTCATCGAGGACGTTGAGCGTGTGCTTCAGGAAACGCCTGATACCCAGCAGTTCGCGTTGTTCTCGGCGACGATGCCAAGCGCCATTCAGCGTGTGGCCAAGAAGTACCTCAAAGACCCCGTCGAAGTGCAGGTCGAGGGACAGTCCCTGTCGACCAGCCACGTCACTCAGAAATGGATGAACGTGCCCGACCGCAAAAAGCCCGACGCACTCTACCGTGTGTTGGTGACCGAAAAACGTGGCGGTACCTTGGTGTTCGCCCGCACGCGCCGGTCATGTGCCGAGGTCTGTGACCTGTTGAACGGCCGCGGTGTTAAGGCCGATGCGTTGCACGGCGACCTCAACCAACAGCTGCGTGAGCGTGTGTTGCAGCGACTGCGCGATGACCAGATTGACGTGGTCGTCGCGACGGACGTGGCCGCACGTGGTTTGGACGTGGATACTCTGACGCACGTCATCAACCTGGACCTGCCGGGCGATAGCGAGACGTACGTACACCGCATTGGCCGCACGGCGCGTGCTGGGCGCGAGGGTGTTGCGATTTCGTTCGTGACCCCGTCCGAGCGACGCAAACTGCGCTTCATCGAACGCGACACCAAACAACGCATCGAAGAAGCTCAGGTGCCTACCGACGGCGACGTCGCACGCATGCAGCTCGAAGGGTTCAAGAAAGACCTCGCTGTCGCGATTGAGCACCGCAACATCGAAGACGTGCGCACGTGGGTCAACGAGTGGATCGCCGAAGGCATCTGGAACTACGAGGACATCGCACTCGCCGCAGTCGGACTGTATGTGCACGAACGCGGGATCGAGTTTCAGTCTGCCCGAAAGGTTGAACAACGCTCAGAGCCGCGCGAGCGAAAGCCGCGCGAAGAGCGCTTCGACGACGACGAACGGGAATTCAATCCCGATGAAATCAACGGCATGTTCCTCTACGTCGCCGCCGGCAAACGCCACGGCGTGCGTCCGGGAGACATCGTGGGCGCGTTGGCCAACGACACCGGGATTTCGGGCAAGAGCATCGGCAAGGTGATGGTGGGTGACACCGGCACCGTCGTTGGGCTCCCCACCGAAATCGCGAACATGATCTTGTCGGATTACAAACACGTCGCCATTCGTGGGCGATCTGCGCGCATCAGCTTGGCGCGGCCCGAGCAGCTCGGCGCCAAGGCCGAACGGGCGCTGCGGGTCAAGGGGCGAGGCAAAGCTCGGAAGTAATTACTTCGTTTCCGACAACGACTTCTTGTCTTCCTTTTTCTCGGCCTTTGGCGCCGCGATGTTGAGCTTCCAGTTGTACTCGTAAAACGAGATCTTGGGCTGGCCGTTGGTCAGCACCTCCTTGTGATCGGGCAGGTACTTCGCCAGGTAGGTGCGACGCTGCCTTCGTTGGCTTTGAAGTCATCGGCAAACCACTCGAACAACGTGCTCGTCTTGACGCTGTCGCCCTCAACCTTGGTGGCCGTTTTCAGGAACGACTTCGTGTTCTTCTCGAGCAGGGACTGCACGTTCTTCTCGGTGAACGCCTTGTTCTTGAGCGGTGGGCAGCTCACGGCCGCACAGACCAATCCGAAGTGAACCCGTGCATCTTTGAACTCGGGGCGGACGATTTTGTTTTCGAGATGGTCCAAAGTGATGTCCTGCCCAGCGATCTTGTGGCTGATCTTGTTGAAGAACCCGTCGACTTTCATCACCGAATCAAGCGGCAGGCGTTCGATCACGGCGTTGATCACGGTCGCGTTGTAGGCGTTGAGGTAAAACGCGAGCTTCGCGTCGTTCGAACCCTCGACCTTCGCGCTTCCCACAGCATCGACGTAGGCCTGGAACTTCTTAAAGTCGGCCTCGTTGGCTTTGAGGCCCGCATAGTCGACTTTGCCCTTCGACACATAGGTCTTCAGGATGTCGTTGAAGGGTTTATGGTTGATGACGTCCTTGGCAAACACACTGCCCGAGACGCTCAGCGCCAACAATAGGGTCAAAAAACTAAGGGCAAATCGCATATGTTTCTCCTGCGCAGGTACGATAGAGACGCCGTCGCGCCCCCCTTGATTCAAATCAGCTTGGGTCGTCGGCCTTGAGCTGTTCGCAGCCAAAATCGTCGCCCTCCTTGCACCCGCGCTCAAGCAGCTCGCGGCCAAATCGGGCTTTGTTGGGATCCTTGAGCCACAGACTTCCCAGATAGCTGCAGCTAAACGCGATGCCACCCTCACAGGCCTTCATGTAAAGGTCTGTCGCCTTCGACATGTCCTTGGTGACGCCATTGCCGTCTTCGTACAGCGCGGCGAGGTTGTGGCAGCCTTGGAACTCCTCAAGCGAGCATGCGGCTTCGTAGAGCTGTACGGCCTGAGCGACGTCTTTGGTTACGCCCCGTCCGTCCTCGTACAAAACGCCGAGGTTGGAGCAGCCGGCGCCGTAACCCAAGTCACATGACTTCTTGAACGCCAGATAGGCCTTTGTGGCGTCCTTGTCCGCCCCAGCTTCGCCCTTGAGGTGCGCCACCCCAAGCCGTGAGCACCCTTTGGCGTCGTTTGCGTTGCAGGCTTGTTCGTACAACGCCGCGCCTCGGCCTTTCTTTTCCGCCGCGATGCCCAAATTCGTGCACCCACGCGCAAATCCGAGCTTGCAGGCCTTTTCGTAGAACTCGGTGGCCTTGGGTTGGGATTTTTCGACGCCTGCGCCAAACTCGTAAAGCGAGCCAAGGCTTGAACACGAGCGGCCATGCCCACCTTCGCAGGCCTTGGCGTAAAGTTGGGCGCCGGCGGATTCGTCGACGGGCATGCCCTTGCCGTAACGGTTCATGTAACCCAGATAAAAACATCCCTCCCAAAACGACAGGTCGCACGACCGGCGATACTGCGCCGCCGCAATCTCAAACGCGCCATTTTGGTCCGCGCGCCAACCGAGGTTGAAACAGGCGGTGCCGTCGCCTTTCGTGCACGCATCTTCAAGCAACGCGTTTGAGTCTTCGAGGTTGCCATCGACCCGAGCCACCAACAGCGCCAAGTTGTTGCACGATGAGGTGTGCCCTTTGTCGCACATCGCCTTGTAGAGTCGCCGCGCTTCCTCGTCGTTGGGTGGCGCGCCGATGCCGCGTTCCCACAGCACGGCGAGGTGATAACAGCCCTCGGTGTCGCCGAGCTGGCAGGCGCGGTCGAACAGGTTGAACACCTCGACGGTCCGGGCGCTCGTCGCGCGCTCTTCCATCAACCTGAGCGCGATGTCTCGGCACGCACTTCCGTCGCCCTCTTCGCATAGCGTGCGAGGTTCGGCCGGCCGAGTCACAAGCCGCGTATCGTCTTTGACTGGGGCCGAGCCACACGCCGAGACGACCATTGCGATGAGGAGCAAGCTGCGCATGCCGACATGATGAGCTGTTGCGCGATGTGACTCAACGTCGTTGTGAATAAAAAATTGCGTCTTTTGGGGTGTTTTGCGCATATTTTGCGTCGGTGTTTTGAGGAGAAAGTCGGACCAACCCCTCGACACCCTTATTTCATCGGAAGTTCCGGCCGTGTGCGTTTTTTGGCACGAACCTTGGAAAACGGGATTCCGGAACATTCTCTGTTTTGCGTGGCACCTATGCTCGTTTTCGACGAAATCAAGGACTACATGGGATTCTCGTCCGAGGACAGCGCCCTGTTGATCGAAGCCGCACCGTGCGTGCTGCCCCACGTTGAGTCGATCGTGGATGCGTTCTACCGAGGCCTCAACGACAACCCGCGCACGCAGGCCGTTTTCGAAGGGCCTGACCAAGTGGAGCGTCTGCGTGTCTCGCTGCGCCGCTGGATCGAAGAGCTCTTTGTCGGTGAGTACGATGACGCCTATTTTCAGCGTCGTATGCGCATTGGTCGCGCGCACGTCGCCGTGGGATTGCTGCCGCACTTCATGTTCGGCGCGATGAACATCATCCGCTCAAGCATCGAAGAGATTCTGTGGCATTGCGAGGATTTGGACGGGCGTGGTTTTGAACACATGCGCGCCATGCATCGCCTGCTCGACATTGAATTGACCATTATGTTGCAGTCCTACTGGGACAACATGATGGAGCTCAAACTCAAGGTTCCCGCTGCGCTCGCCAGTGGGCTGGCCCATGAGATTCGAAATCCACTCAATGCTCTGGCGCTCAACGTGACGCTGCTGGAGCGCAAACTTCGGCATGTCGAGCTTGGGGAAAGCGGCGGCGCGGCGATCATGGACGCGATGCGCTCGGAAATTCGGCGCATCACCAACCTGACGACCGAGATCATGGACTTTGCCAAACCCATCGAGGTCGAACCACGATGGGTGGATGCCGCGTCCATCGTCGATGCCATGCGCATCACGCTCGGGCCGACGATGGAAGCCAGCAACATTCACTTGGTCACAAGCGTTGAGGGCCTCGATCTGGTGTGGGTGGACCTTGACCGCATCAAACAGACCTTGATGAACCTGTTGACCAACGCCATCGAGGCGAGTCCCCCGGAGTCCGAGGTCCACCTCCGGATTTCGACGAGCCGCAAAGGAACCGACATTGTCGTGAGGGACGAAGGCGCTGGCATGCCGCCGGGTATGCAGTATCGGATCTTCGACCTGTTCTACACAAGCAAGACCACCGGCACGGGGCTGGGATTGCCCATCGTCAAAAAGATCGTCGAAGCCCACGAGGGCACCATCGACGTCAACTCCAAACCTGGACGTGGCACCGAGTTCACCCTCTCGTTGCCTCGTCCCGTTCGGGCGGAAGAGAAATAGAATGGCTGTAGATACGACCCCTGATATTCCGGTGAACCGCCGACACGGCGCCATCTTGGTGGTGGATGACGAAAATTCTGCGCGTCAGGTGCTTTGCCAACTGTTGCGCGACGATGGCCACGAAGTCCAGGAAGCCTCGGACGGTTTTAAGGCGTTGGGGGTGCTCAAGGATTGGACGCCGGACATCATTCTGACCGACCTCAAGATGCCGCTGATGGACGGGATTTCGCTCATCAAGAAATCCCGTGAGCTCTACCCCGAGATCACCTGCATCGTGATGACCGCGTTTGCCAGCGTCGAAACCGCCGTTCAGGCCATGAAGAGCGGCGCAAACGACTATCTGACCAAGCCGTTGAACTTTGATGCGGTCGAGCTTGTGATCCAGCGTTCGCTCGAACGCATCGAGATGGTGCGCGAGCTCCAAGACCTGCGCGAACATGTGCAAAAGAGCGCGTCGTCGAAGATCATCGGCAACGCCGCCCCGACCCAACAGATGCTGGCGCTGATCGACCAGGTCGCCCCTTCACGTGCGACGATTTTGATCACCGGCGAGTCGGGCACCGGCAAAGAAATGGTCGCGCGTCGTGTGCATGATCGCTCGCCGCGGGCGAAGAAGCCGTTCATGACGATTCACTGTGCAGCCCTGCCCGAGACGCTGCTCGAATCTGAGCTGTTTGGCCACGAGAAGGGGTCATTCACCGGCGCGAACGCGATGCGCCGTGGTCGTTTTGAAGATGCCGATGGCGGCACACTGTTCCTCGACGAAATCGGCGAGATTTCGCCCTCGACGCAGGTCAAACTGCTGCGCTTTCTGCAGACGCGTGAGTTCGAGCGTGTGGGCGGCAATCAAACCCATACGGTTGACGTGCGCATCGTCGCTGCAACCAACCGCAACCTTGAGGAAGAGGTCCGCGCGGGGCGGTTTCGTGAAGACCTCTACTACCGGCTGAACGTCATCAACGTGGAGTCACCGCCCCTTCGCACCCGCCGCAGCGACATCCCCGTGCTGACGCGCTTTTTTGTCGATCGGTACGGTCGCGAAAACCAGAAGACGATCCGCGAGATCGACCCGGAAGTTGTCCATATTTTGGAGTCGTACGACTGGCCAGGCAACGTGCGCGAGCTCGAAAACGTCATCGAGCGCGCTGTGGTTTTGGCTGAAGCCGACGTCATCGGGCCCCAGCACCTGCCGACGACGTTGTCGCGCAAAACACGGGGTGACGCGGCAGTTCTCGGACGATGTAAGGATTCCGGGCTCGACCTCGAAGACCTCGAGCGTCTGGCGATCCTCGCGACATACGAAGCCACAGGCGGCGATACCCGCGAGACCTCGCGGATTCTGGACATTTCGCAACGAAAGATTCAGTACAAGCTGCGGGACTACCGAGACTCGGGCTACCTACGCTGACCGGCGTGTGGGCTTCGCCCATTCGGCAAACGGAGTTTGCCGACCCAATCCCTTGGACCAGCTTTCAAGCTGCCGACCGCGACGCGGACGGGCGTGTGGGCTTCGCCCATTCGGCAAACGGAGTTTGCCGACCCAATCCCTTGGACCAGCTTTCAAGCTGCCGACCGCGACGCGGACGGGCGTGTGGGCTTCGCCCATTCGGCAAACGGAGTTTGCCGACCCAATTCCTTGGACCAGCTTTCGCAAACGGAGTTTGCCGACCCGATCCCTTGGTGGCCAACCCACGTTTCAGGGGTGGTCGTCGCCGCCGACCTTGGCGATGACCCACTCCCACTTCATCTTCTCGGCGAACCAGATCAACGACGGCATCAGCAGCAGTGTCGAGAGCAATGCGCAGATGATGCCCGTGATGGCCACATAGCCGATCGACTGCAACCCGCGGTGATTCGTGACGGCCAAGCCGCCAAATCCGATGATGGACGTCACAGACGTCATGAGGATGGCCGAGCCGACCTTGCGGAACACGTTCGCGACCGACCCGCGTCCCTCGTGGAGGTAGTGGTGGTAGAAGTGCAGACCGTCGTCCACACCGATGCCCACCAGCACGGGGATGATGATGACGTTGAAGAAGTCGAGCTTGATGCCAAACCATCCCATGAAACCAAAGGTCCACATCGTGCCCATCGCCAACGGCATCATCGCGATCGCCCCGCGGAATGGGCTTCGGAAGCCAATCGCCAAGATGACAAACACAAAACCGATGGCGATCAACATCATCCGCGCGCCGTCGGTCTTAATCTCGTCCAACATCGCGATGTAGATGTACGACTGGCTGCCGATACGCAGGTTTTCGCCAGTTTTGGCGCGGACTTCGGCGACTTGCGCCAAGAAGCGACGGGCCTCTTCGCCCTTCATCTGGTCGATCGATTCGTTGATGTAGATCAAGTACTCAAACGCGTAGGGCTCCCCCGGTGCGGCCGGTTTGGCCTTCGGGCCTGCTTCCTTGAACAGGTGCTTGGTCCATTCGGGAAGGTCCTTGATGGTGATCTCTTTGACGTCGAGCTTCTCTTGGAGCTCCTCGACCTTCTCGCGGTCTTTGTCCGACAGAAACGCCGTTCCCTCCTTGTCTAACATCTCCTTGATCTTCGCGATCTCGGCCAACCGAGCCTGCTGCTCTTCGTGTGTGCCGGGAAGGAAAGCGTAGACCGAGGCCAGCGACGAAATCGTGTTGATCTCGCCGGAGTCGAACATGCCCTTCATGACGTTGTAGACACGTTCGGCGGTCTGCGCGTCGTCGAACAACATCAACGTTGGCGTCGACGACTGCTTCCCGCTGACCGCGCTGGTGTACTTGTCGCCAACGTCGGCTTGTTCACGGTCCATCACAAAGGTGGTCGGGTCGATGCGCTGACGCACGCTGCGGGCCGACGAGAAGATATGTTTGGCCGTGCGTTTGGCGATCTTACCGGTCAAGACCTCCATCTCTTGGCGTTGTTGCTCCACCGGATCGACCCAGAATGGCTCGATCTTGCCGATTTTGCGGAAGTTCTCTTCGAACTCGACGTTGTGGAACTCAAACGCGGCGAGACTGGTCAGGATCAACGCGAGGATCAGGGCGAACTTCGACCACTTCTCGATGAAGCCATCTGTGATCAGGTTGTCGAGGAAATGCTGCCGGTCATCGGCCGCGGTCGGTGCGTAAGGCCGAAGGTTTTGGAACGTGAGCACGAGCGCGGGCAACACGATCATCATCGCGGCCAAGCTCGACAACACGCCGAGCGCGGCCACGGTGCCGAATTGGCTCAGGCCTCGGAACTGCGCGAAGCTCAACACGACAAACGTCACAAACGTGGTCAGCGCGCCCAGCACAGTGGCCTTGCCAGTGCTTGAGTAACAATAGACAAGCGCCTCAACGGGGTCGTTGCCCTCGGCGCGCGCGTGGTCGTATCCGCTGAGCAAGTGGATGCTGAAGTCGATGCCCAGACCCAACAAAATGGCGAAGATAAACACGGTGACGGTCGTCAACTCCCCGTAGATGAGGAACGCCAGCGCCAGCGTCCACACGATGCCCATCACAAGCGGTGTGAGCACAATCGCGATGGCGCGGAAACGGCGGAAGTAGACCGCGAGTACAAAGCAAAGTCCGAAAATGGTGAAGAACGCCGAGGTCACGACGTCGTTGAGGATCGACTTGTACTCGGCCTGCCGTTTGACCAAACCGCCGCCCAGCTCGACCGTCATCTCAGGGTTGTAGGTCTCGGGTTTGAGGTCTTTGGCGATCTTGCGGACTTCGTCCAAGAGCTTGTTGGTCGCCACCAAATCCGTCGAGCTCTCGACAAAACGCACCACAATCGTCAGCGAGTACCCGTCGTCCGCGACCAGGTACTCTTTGTAGTCGTTCTGAGCCTGCGACTTGTATTTCTGCGAGATATCGTCCGTCTTGATGAAATCATCGCCTTCCTTTTTCTCCTTTTTTTTGAGCGAGACGAAGAGGGGGTTTGCGGCCTTCTTCTCTTCCTTGATCTTCTTGGCCAAACGCTCGCGCAGGGTCGCGATGTCGTCGGCCTGCATGTAGAGCAGCTGGTTCTTCTCAAAAAACGTCTTGTCGTTGTGGAAATGGGCCAGAGCGACCGATGGAATCTTGAGCAACTCTTTGCTCAACGCCGCTGCGAACTTCTTGTTGGCTTCGCCATCGGGCGAGTCCACGACCACGAACAATGCGGAGCCCGAGCCCACGCGATCACCGACCTCGGTCATCGCCATGGCAGCCGCCGAGGTCTCGGGCAACAGCGCCTTGAAGTCAGAGTTGATGTTCCATTTTGTCGCAATGACCCAAACCGCGAGGCCCGTCACCACAAATGCCACAGCGGTGGTCACAAAATAATGCCGAGCAAGCACGCGGTGGAAAAAGGCACGGACGAGGTTCATAAACAAGGCGTTCATAGGCATTCCAAGACGACGTAAACGGACGGTCAAACACGGCGGCGGGCCGAAGGCTACACCACTCATCGTGTGTTTTGAACATGGCGCGCGGGAACTTTCTGGGGAAATCCGACAATTTGGCCAGATTCACGATGGAAGTGTCGCAGCCGCTGGCTCGGTGACGTCGACGGTCTGTGCACCGCAAATATTCACGTGGGTTGTGGAGTGGCGTGTGATTTGGACCAGCCGTGCGATGTGAACGCGCAAAGCGGCATGCAGCCGGACACTTTGACGAAACAGAACAAGCAGATACCCTAGGCTTTCCCGCGACGATGTCTTCACACACTGCGTGAATCGGATTGGTAAACGATGGTTCAGCAAGATTTCATGGTTTCGAAATGGCTGTTGCTCGTCGCAGTGTGTGCACTCGCAGGATGTGACAACGAGCACGCCGTAGCCGTAGCCCCCAACGGACACGTCCATGGGCAGCTCGACTACAGCATGCCCGGCATGACCGAGGAAACGGCGAGCGCGATGAAGGCTCAGTTCAAGGACGGGCCGCGTCCATTCGACGTGATTGAGTGCGGCAACACGTATGAGGCCGGAGCCGAGGTCCCAGACCCGCCTCAGCCATCGATGTGGCTGCGATTTGGTAAGCAAATCGAGAGCGTGGCATCGTTGTCCGACGAGCAAAAGTGGACCATGCAGACATGGTCGCTCGATTTTGTGGGAGACGAGGGCACACGCGTCGTTTGCGCGGATCAGACGGTCACCAAGCCGGTAGCGGGCGATGTTTGGTCTGCCTTTGTGTACCCCCGCGGTTTGATTCGCCACGAGCGATGGTTGCAAGCCAAGCCGCACCTCGACATCTATCTGCAACCCTGGGAACGCCGCGAACTCCACGAGGTCCTCGATTCCCCTTGGTCCCGGGTGAAGATAGAGCGGTTGGTCACGCTCAACGCCGCGAGTTTTGAGGGAGACTATCTGGGTGGCGCATTTGAATGGGCGGCGGAGCAAGGCGACGAAGAACTTGCCTACGACGTGCTTCGGCATCACACCCCCCAAGCAGCGTGCTCGCGAGACATGGCGCCTTCCAAGGCGTTCAAGAAGCGGGTTGCGTTCTGCGCCAAAAGCTTTCGGTTTGAGTGCCTCGCAGCTGCATTCGACCTCGCGGAAGGTTCCACTATCCTCAACCCGCACAAACGGTTTTGTCCGAACTTCCCGACGGTGTAGACCCCATCAACTATGGCGTTGGAATGGTGCTGCGCTACCCAGGGACGCGGGGCACCGAACAGTTCTCGACCCCGCCCATCATCAAAGATCCCGCACTCCTGACGGCGTTCTTAGAGCGTTTGGACGAGATCGGGCGCGCCCCGGACACCGATCCTTACAACCGGCATTTGGTGGCGATGGCCATCGGTTGGCAGGTCGCTGACGACACCGAAACCCCAGAGCGCAAGGCTGCACGGGAGGAGTTGGCCAATCGTCCATGGGTTCCGCCCAGCACAGCCGCGCTGATCCGGAAGATGGACCGTCTCTCAAGTTACTTCGCGCAGTATCGCTACTGACGGGGCTCGCCGCTTGAACAATTGCCGTCGAAGTGGCAGTGTCCCGCCCCGTCCGACACGTGATTGTTCATGACCGCGAACCCTCATACCGATGCCTGCGTGATGCTCGATGCCCGTTATGTCGGGCCGCATACGAGCGGCATCGGTCGTTACACTCAAAACTTGATCGATGAAGTGTTGCGCACCGACGATGGTCTGCGCATGGCGCTGATTTGCGACCCTGCCGAACCCTACGCGGGCATGCAGAATCATCCCAACAAAGACCGTCTGAGCTTTCAGTCGTACGGCGCTGAGCCGAACTCGCTGCGCACACGTTTTGTGATGCCGTCCAAGCTCGACTTTACGGGCGTCGACCTGTTCCACTCGCCGTTTAACATCCTGCCGGGCAAGCTTTCGGTGCCCGCGACGTTTACGTTGCATGACATCATGTGGCTGCTCGACGCCAACTTCTGCACCGACGTCTTGTGGCGCAAAGTTGTGACGGGCACGTTCTACAAACAGTTGATCCCACGCTCGGTTGCGCAGGCGAAGTACCTGATGACCGTGTCGCACGCATCGCGCGAGGCGATCGAAGCGTATTTTCCCCAGACGCGTGGACGCGTGTTCGTGACCTATAACGGCGTCGACCCATTCTTTTCGCCCATGGACCGGGACGAAGCGTGGCCTCTGCTCGCCAAATGGCTTGAGCGCGAGACTCCGTTTGTCTTGGTCGTTGGGCAGGGCTCGCCCTACAAAAACCACGCGAGCGCGTTGGCGGCCTTCCTAGAAGCGTTTGGCGATGTTCCTGAGGTCAAGTTCGTCATCGTGCGGCGCCTGTCGCGCGGTGCGACCAGCGAGCTTCACGAGCTCATGGCGCATCCGAAGCTCAAAGGGCGAGTGGTGCAGCTCGAACATGTGACGGGCGACCAGCTGCGGGCGTTGTACAGCATGGCCTTTTCCTTCCTATTTCCGTCGATCTACGAAGGGTTCGGCCTGCCGGCGTTGGAGGCGATGGCCTGCGGCACACCGGTGATCACGTCGAATTTTGGCGCGATGGCCGAGGTCGGTGGCGAAGCAGCGGTGTTGGTCGACCCCCACAATCGCACCTCAATCGCCGAGGGACTGCGAAAGCTCTGGGACGACCGGGTGTTGTGGGAAGCGTCCCAGTCCGCTGGACTGGCGCGCGCGGCCGAATTCACGTGGGCGCGATGCGCACAGCAGGCCCTTGAGGTCTATCGCATGATGTTGGAGGACTGATGGCTCGCATCGCGCTCGACGCCCGGAACATCACCCAAACCCCTGCGGGTGTGGCGCGCTACGCAATGGCCTTGATCCCGCAGTTGATCGCGCAGGCGCCGCAACACGAATGGGTGGTCTTGCGGCACGATTCCAACCTGAAATCGCTCGGCGTCGATGCACGCGAGATCTTTGTCTCACGCCACATCGACGGGCTCGACAACTACCTACAAGGCCGAAAAGACGTCGCGTTCATGACGCAGCGGGTTGGACCGGTAGACCTTTTTCACGACCTGTTTCACATCTTGCCGCGCGGCTTGCCAAAGTCGCTCAAGACGGTGGTGACCCTGCACGATCTCGTGTGGATCGACCATGCCGATGCGTCACAGCCGACGTGGCTGAAGGCCCGCAGCATCGAGGCCTTCGCGTCGTTGGCGATCCCGGCGACCCTGCGTCGCGCCAACCACATCATTTCGGTCTCGAAACCCACGGCCGACCGTGCGCTGGAGTGGGTATCGGCCGACAAGATGACGGTCGTCATGCACGGGGTTGATCCGACCTTTGCCGAACCTAAGCTTCCAGCCGACGAGATCGTCACCCACCTGACCAAGGACGGCCGCCGCTACATCGTGGCTGTCGGCAACGCCAAACCGTACAAAAATTTGGCACGTTTGGTCCGTGCTTGGCACCACATGCGCAGCGCGGTTCCGGGGCTTCGGCTATGTTTGATCGGCGACTGCAAGGCGCTATGGCCCGAGGCCGAGGCGTTAGGCGTCGCTCCGGAAGATCTCGTGATGCCGGGATTCTTGGACGACACCGATCTGCGTCGGTTGGTCAGCAACGCCTCGTTGTTCGTGTTTCCGTCGTTGGTCGAAGGCTTTGGCTTGCCGACGCTTGAGGCCATGGCCGCCGGCGTTCCGTGTGTCGTGTCGGATCGCGAACCGATGGCGACGGTCGCAGGCAACGCCGCACTCAAGGTCGACGCGCTGGACGAACACGCGCTGGCCGAGGCCATGACCCGCGTCCTGGTCGACGGCGAGCTACACCGCGCGCTGGTCGAGCTCGGCCGCGCCCACGCGGCGACGTTCACGTGGGAGAAAGCCGCTGCGCAGACGCTCGCGGTCTATGACCAAGTTCTTTAGATGAACGATGGGCGAAGCCCAATGTTTTGGACTTCAGGCCTATGGGTCGGCAATCCAACCGCTAAATGACGAAGCCGAGCTCAATCATGCGCTCGCGCAGCTCGTCGACCTTGACGGCATCCACCGCGAAGGCCAATGGCCCAAGCCGTTCGACCACATAGGCGTCAAACTCGTGCACGCGTGAGAAAAGGTCGGCCGTGAACTCGTCTTGCAGGCGAATCAACGTCACGTGCGACTGCACTTTGGCTGACGGAGCGGACTCCAAAAGGCTCTGCAGCAAGATACGCTGCGAGGCCGGAACGCCATCAAACGTGCGGGGTTCGAGGAACTCCACGGTGTTTTGAAGCGTGTTGGTGGGCCAACGACGTTTCAGCAGCTCTAGGTCGAGCGAGAATTGTCGCATGCGCGCAGGCGCATCCTCGACTTCGTGGGCGATGCGTGCGAGCTCCCACATCGTGATGATGTCGGCATCGACGGGGTCGACGGTGATGAGCAGTGGGCCATCGAATCTCAGCACCGGAACCGGCGAATCGATATGAACGACGGTGCCGTTTGCGCGCGCAAGCAATTTCGTCAGGATCGGCTCGTCGTTGTTGTTCAAATACGCCGTCGAGGGCCCAAGGCGCACAACCACACAGCCGGAGTCGTGTTTGACCTGACCGAGCCATAGGTCGAGCGCGTCGGGGTCATGGCTACGAACCAGATAGCCACCATGGTGCACGACCAGGCGTTTATGGATGCGCTCCCAGTCGTGCAGCTGGAAAATCACCGATTCGGGGACCTCGACCGCGGCCTGGTCGCGCAGGAACGCGATCACAGCGGCGGCTTTGCTGCCCATCGAATAACCGCGTTGCACCGACTCCGGCGTCAGCTTGAACACGGCGACACGGTCAGACAACTTCACGCGCTCGCTGACCTGGTAGACTTGGTGCAGCGTCGAGATATCGGTCGCATCAAGGAACACCATGATCTCGAAGTTGGGTTGGACCACCATCGACTTGTCGGTCGGCTTCGGCGCGTCTTTGACCGGCAGACCAAGCATCTCGCGGCCGCGCGTGGTAAAGCGAATCACCGCCGCGTTGCCTTCCATCCCGCGCTCAAGCGCGCCGAGCCAATACAGGCCGCGTTGAAGGAACGCACGAACCCACTCGGTGGGGTCATTCTCGGCGTTTTTCAGCGACTGTTTGAGGAACGGTGGGTCCATCAGCGCGCACAACGACTCAACGGCTTCCTCACGCTTCCACGTCGAGAATCGCGCACGACGCAAAATCGAGAACACGTAACCGCGCGCACCAATCAGGCCCTCGCCGCGCAGCGAGCTTAGTGAACTGTTGACGTCTTCGATCTTCTCGGCCGTGAACGAATCGGCTTCATTCCACTGGCGCAGCCCCTTAAACGCGTCGCCCAATGTGCGGTTGCGCTTGCTCAACCCGGAGCTGAAGAAGCCATCGATGGCCGTTTGAACGCCTTCGAGATACTCGCCTTCGATGTGCAACAAACCAAGCTGCAATGCCATGGCGAGCACAAACACCATGTAGTCGAGCACGCGGGGTTCGTTGACATCAACGTCGGGTCCTGCCTCGTTGACCGCGTCGGGAAACACGACCTCCCGCGCCAACTTCGCCAGTCCACGCCGGTGAGGCGTGCCGTCACGATTGAGCTTGAGCGGCGTGTGCAAAATCTTGGTCGCGACATGCAACAGATTGAGCTCGAGGGTCTCGGTGCTCGACGATGTTATGCGCGTTACATCCTCGATTTCCTCAGACTCCTCGGCCAACACAGTGGCGCTTGTCTCTTTGAACTTTTGGACGATATGCGCGCCGATCGTCAGGTCGCGCTGCAGCACCGTGCCCTGTTCGATCAATCGCGGGACGTCGAGCAAAACTTCGCCCGGATTGGGCAATACGATGAAAAGGCTTTTGTTGACCAAATCAGCGAGCACGTCGGTCGTGTCGCCGTACCCATCGAGCAACATTTCGCGGCGCAGATTCTCACCGCGCACGCCGCCGCCCTGAGCGACCACGTAGAACAACGCGTGTCGCGCCACGCCGGAGAGCTCGTCGTATCGAGCCGCGACGTCGTCGCCAAACAGACGTTCGGTCAGGTTTTTCAGGTCGGAATCCGTCCCGCCAATCGCCGCTGCGATCAATCGTTTGGTCGAAGGATCGTAGTCGCTCTCGAGCAACTTCATGAATTCTTCGGGCGAAAGCGCGCCTTCGCGCTTGGGTTCACGCAGCATCGTCGTCCTCTCCGGTTTCGGTACGCACCGGTCCGCCCACAATTTGCGGGTAGACGCCCTTCGCCTTGAGCTCAGCGACGATCTGATGGACCGCGCGTGTGGGGATCACGACCGCACGATCCGAGAAGAATTGGTGTTCGATGTCGGCCAAATTGGCCTGGACGAGAGTTTCTTGAAGGACTGCTGCGTTGTCGCAAACAATCAGTGAAACCCCTTGTTGTAAAACCGGTCCACGCTTCTGCAATGATGTTCCGAAGTCTGGTTGGAAGGAACGCGTAGGGTACCGATTTGTGGCTGTCTGGTCAATCGGACCGGGACGGCAATCGCGTGCAGGAGTTTGCACAATGCCGCACCGAAAGGGTAGGAAGTGACGTTGCGAGCGCTTTCGTATGGAGCCATGACGCATGTCGATTCACTTCATCATTTTCTGTGTCTTCCTCGCGACGGTCGCCGTGGTCACTTGGTGGGTTTTGTCGGGCCGAGCGCGGTTGCCCGCGATCCAAACCGCGGCCGATCAGCCCATCGCCTTTGGTTACAAGGTGTCTTGGCTGGCTGTTCAGTCCGAAGACCCCGCCGAGGTCGCGGCCACGTTGGCCCGCGTCGATCCGCGTTTTGGGAAGACATCATTCCAGGCCTGCAATTGGGCCAGTGGCATGGCCCGCATCCACGCGAACTTTCTCAATCGCGAGGTCTTTGTGAGCCCGCCAGTTAATGGCTGGGTCTTTGTCGTCAATTACCAACCTGCGAACGAGGACGGCACCGTCATCAACCTTTTGTTGTCTGAGCTCAGCAAGAGCGGTCGCGCAGGGTACTTTGGCAGCCATCGCGTCGTGAGCTTCGCGGCGTGGGCGCTGGCCCAAGACGGGACGTTCCTTCGTCACATGGCCGAGGCCGACGGCAACACCTACGTTGATTTTGGCGAGATCACAGAGTTTGAACGGGCCGACCTTATGACCAGCGCTCAGTTGCAGGATATCGACATGGACACGGTAGACCCGGAAGACGAGGACGCCCTCTACGATCGACTTCCGGACGAAGCCGACGTCATCGCGGTGGCCACTGCGTTTTCGATGGATCCCACTCAACTCAACGGACACTCAACCTCTGGCGTTGGGTTGATCGGAAGACCCCGTTGAAATGGGTCGGCGACGTTCGGCTGCGCCGAATTCGGCAATCTGGAGATTGCCGCCCCAACGTATGATCGCCGACCCAACGGCCGCTGACTCAACGAACGAACGCCGACCGATTAGGCGGTTGTCTTGAGCCCGCGGCGCTCGATCCAGCCTTCCACGATCTGGTACAGCACCGGGATGATGATCAACGAGATTGCGGTCGACGTCAGCAGACCACCCACGACCACACGTGCCAGCGGGGCCTGCGCTTCGCCGCCTTCGGCATAGCCGATGGCGACGGGAATCAACGCCAACATGGTCGTCGCGGTCGTCATCAAGATTGGGCGCAATCGTCGTCGCGCGCTCAACGCCACGGCATCGGTCAGCGCCATGCCACGTGAGCGCATCAGGTTGATGTAGTCGATCAAGACGATCGCGTTGTTGACCACGATGCCGGTTAAGACGACGCACCCCATGAACGACTGGATGTTGAACGTGGTGCCCGTCGCAACCAGCGTCAGCACCACGCCAATCGCGGCAAACGGCACCGAGAACATGATCATGAACGGTTGATGGAAGCTCTCGAACTGCGCCGCCATCACCATGTACACCAACGCGATCGCCAACAGGATGCCCATCAGAAGGCTCGCGAACGTCTTGTTTTGTTCCTCGGATTCGCCCGTGACGATGATGGCAAAGTTCGACGAATGTTTGATGTCTCGCATCTGCACGCGCAAGTCTTCGACGATCGTTCCAAGGTCGCGTTCGCCGGTCAGCTGGGCGTTGACGGTCACGACGCGATTCTGGTTGAGCCGTTCGATGGTCAGTGGGCCCTCGACTTCGTTGACGGTGACAAGGTTTCGAAGGGGTGTGGTGCCTTGGCCTGGCACGACGATCGGAACTTCCAAAACAGCCTCGATGCCGCGCCGTTCGTCCTCGCGTAGCTGCACCACGACATTGAATTCGTCGCCCTGATCACGCAGGACCGAGGCACGCGTGCCCTGCAGATACGTCTGCAATTGTGACGCGACGTCGTTGTAGGTCAGTCCCATGCCCGCGATTTTGGAGCGATCGGGCAAGATTTGGACTTCGCGACCACCGGGTTGTCGGCTTGCGCGCGCGCTCGAGATGCCGTCGACGCCCTCCATCACCTTCTTGACCTCGCCGGCGATGCGGTCGGCTTCTTCGAGGTCGAAGCCACGCACCTGAACTTCAAGGCGTTCGCCGCCGCCACGCAATACACGCAGAATCCACAGACCGCCGCCCGCACGGGTACGGATGTCGGCGCCAGGAATGATGCCCGATACCTTGGGCATCAACGCGTTGGCGATGTCGTCGCTGCTGCGGCTGCGTTCATGCGGTTTGACCAGTTTGATCTCGATGCGTGCGGACTCGCCGCCGCTCGTCGACCAAAACCCCGGTGTGCCGACAATGGTCTGCATGTTGGCGATTTCCGGGACTTCTTGGGCGACGATACGCTCGAGCTTCTTGACGGCGCGCTCGGTCAGCTCGATGCGTGTACCGACGGGCAATTCCACATTGACGACCACCTCGCTCTGGTCCCCTTCAGGCATGAGCTCGGTGCCAATCAGCGGGGCGAAGGCCAAGGACCCGCCCAACAACACGACCGCGATGGAGAGCGTGACTTTCGGCCATTGCAGGGCTTTGTCGACCACTGCGCCGTACACCCGCTCAGAGGCACCGTTGCCGGCGCTGTCGACTTTGACGTTGTTGTCCGACCGCTTCAAAAACTTTGAGCTCAAGACGGGAATCAACGTTAGGGCGACGGCCAACGAGCAGATCAACGCAAAGCTGACAACAAAGGCCATCTGCCCAAAGAAGATCGCGGCGAAGCCCGTAAGGAAGATGACCGGCACAAACACGACCACCGTCGTCAACGTTGATGCCACGATGGCGCCCGCGACCTCTTGAGAGCCCTCGATCGCGGCGGTCTTGGGGTCGAGGCCGTCTTCGTACTTCTTAAAGATGTTCTCGAGGATGACGATCGCGTTGTCGACGAGCATGCCGATGCCAAGCGCCACACCACCAAAGCTGATGAGGTTAAGCGTGATGTCGAAGTAGTACATCAGCGTGAACATGCCGATGATCGAGATCGGAATGCCGGTCGCGATGATGACCGTGCTGCGCACGCTACGCAGGAAGAACAACAGCACGAACACCGCGAGCAGCGCGCCGATCAGCACGGACTCCTGAACGTTGGAGATCGACGACTTAATGTATTCGGACGTGTCGGTCAGGATGTCGAGGCGCAGTTTGCCGTTGTAGTCCTTGTTGATGTTCTCGATCTCTTTGCGAACCGTGTCCGCCACGGCGACCGTGTTCGACCCAGACTGTTTGTTGATGTTGAGCCGGATGCCGGGCTGTCCATTGACGTAAACGACGTTGGTCGGTTCCTCGAACGTGTCGAGCACCTCCGCGATGTCCTTGAGGTAGATGGGGTATTGCTTGCCGTCCCATTCGGACCGGATCGCGACGACCATGTCCTGAAAATCTTGGATGTTGGCGGCTTCACCCACCGAGCGTACGAGAACCTGCTCGTCAAATTCGTCGACCTGGCCTGCTGGGATGTTGCGATTGTTTTCGCGCACGGCGGCGATGACGGTGCGCGGTGAGATCCCAAGCGCTCGAAGGCGGTCCCCGTCCAACAAAATGTGGATCTCACGCTTCAAACCACCGCGGGCTTCCACGGCAGCCACGCCTTCGAGGCGCTCCAGACGAGGCCCAAGGTCGCGCTCGGCAATGAGCCGCAACGTGGGCTCGTCGAGCGAGCCGCTCAACCCCAAATACATCACCGGAAAACTACCGAGATTAAACTTGTAGACCACCGGATCGTCGGCTTCCTCGGGCAACCGCTCTTTGAGGCGCTCGACCGTGGCGCGCACGTCATTCAGCGCGGTGTCGAGGTTGGTCCCCCACACAAATCGCAGGGCCACGCGACTCCGGCCTTCGGTCGAGAAACTCTCGATACGATCGATGCCTTCGATCGTCGACAGCGCCTGTTCCATCGGGCGAGTGATGATGGTCTCGATTTCTTCGGGGCCGGCACCCTCGTAAGTGGTCACGACCGAGATGCTCGGGAAGTCGATTTCGGGCAGCAGGTCAATCTGCAGGCGGGTAAACGACACCAGACCCAGCACCAAAATCCCAATGAACACCATCGTCGTCAGCACCGGCCGGTGCACGGCAAACTTTGGCAGATTCATGGTGTCTCCTTGGTGCCGGGCGTCTCGGCGGTGACCAACTGGACCACCCCACCTTCGGTGACTTTGTCCTCTCCGCGCAGCACGATCAGGTCGCCGGGTTTCAGCCCGTCGAGAATTTCGGTCTGGTCGCGGTCACGCACGCCAGGTTGGACGCTGGTTTTGAACGCCTTGCCATCCACGATCTTCCAGACGTACCGGGACCCGTCGCGATCTTTCTGAATCGCCTGAGAGGGCGCCACGACCGCGCTGGCGCGCGCGGCGATCACAATCTGCGCCCGTGCGTACATTCCGGGTTTGATCCGGTTCCAGTTGTCGTCGTTGCCTTTGACCACGTCGATCCGCAGCGTGCGTGTTTGCGGGTCAACCGCGGGGGCGATGCGAGCCACGGTCCCTTCGACCAGTTCCCCGCCCAATGCGTCGATGCGCATCGTGACCTTCATGCCCTGTTCGATCATGCCCGAGTCGTGCTCAGCGACGCGCAACTGCAAGTACACATCGCCATTGTCGACGATGCGAAACAAGGCTTGGCCGGCATTGACGTGATTGCCCATGTCCACAAAGCGCTCGGCGACGACGCCTGCGAACGGCGCGCGGACACGCGTGTCCTGCAGATTATCACGGCCCGTCGCGAGGCGTGCGCGGTTTTGGTCCACGGTGGCCTGCGCGACCGAAATGCGCTGGGACGCGACGGCGATCTGGGACTCGAGGTCTTCGATCTCACGCGCCGTGACGAGCTGTCGTGCCAGCAGCGGTTTTTTGCGATTCAGCTCGCTCTGCAGGTTCTGCAGTTGCGCGCGGGCCTCCTCAACACTGGCCTGTGAGAGCGAGACGGAAGCTTGCAGCTCTTTGACACGCTGTTGGTAGACCACGGGATCGACGATCGCGAGCACCTGGTCCTTCTCGACGCGGTCACCAAGCCGAACGTTGACCTCGCGCACCACGCCCGAGACCTCGGCCGACAAATCGGCCTGCGCATCGGACACAAACTCACCGCCGTAGTCGCGTTTGACCTCAAAAGGCTGCGATTTGATCTCGTGGGGCATCACCGTTGCGGCTGGGGCAATGCGCATCTTTCCCGGACCTGCAGCGGTGGGTTTTGCTTCTTCCGTGCTGCACGCAGCGAGGCTGAGACCGAGGATGAAGACGAGGGTTTTCATGGAGAAACTCCGATCACAAATCGATACTGAGAAGCGGCAAGGTCGGCCGCGAGTTCGGCGTCGCTGAGGCTCAATTCGGCGAGGAACAGGTCTTCGCTGGCCTGGGTAACTTCGATGCTGGTGGTCAGACCCGACTCGTAGCGTGCGAGCACCATGTCGTACGCTTGCTGTGCGACGTCACGCTTTTCGGTGGCGACGTCGATGGCTTGATGCGCGCTCTGCCAGTTTCGCAGCGCCCGCCGTCCTTCCGCCCCAAGGGTGCGGCGCGTTTGCTCAAGGTTGAGCTTGGTTTCGCGGGCTTCGGCTTCGATGGCTGCAGCGCGCGCGTAACGGGCGCCGCCGTCGTACAGCAACCACGACGCATCCAGCGAAATCGACCACGTCAGCCCGTCGGGATTGGACAACGACGACGGTCCGAATCGTGAGTTTGCGCTCAGGTCCACGGTCGGAAAAAGACTCCACCACACCGCGGACTCCCGCAGTTCGATGGCCTCAAGCCGCTTGAAGTCCGCGCGTACGTCGTCGCGCGTCAGGCTTTGGGCCGCTTCTGGTGGGGCGACGCGCGGCAGCTGCCCCAAATCTGCGCGGAAATCCGCATCGGTCCCTAGCAAGACTGCCAACGCATCGGACGCGTTGCCAAGCCGCGCGGTGGCCTCCAAGACAGCTTGCTGCGCCTCAAGCTCCTGCGAACGCGCGCGCGCCGCGTCGATGGGCAGGGCGATGCCCTGTTCGGCGAGTGCTTTGGCCCGCTCGGTGTAGGCCGAACGCAGCTCGACCGCGCGGGTGGCGATCTTGAGGTCACGCTCGGCCGCAGCGAGGGCGAAAAACGTTTGTTCAACCTCGAAGTCCAACACTCGCACGGCCCACCGTGCATCAAGGTCGGCGGCCTCGACCCCTCGTGAGCTTGCGCTGTAAAGCGGGTACATCTGGCCATCAAACAGGGTGATCGACGCACGGCCGTTCGCGCCCCAATCAAACTGCTGCACGATGGCTCGGCCGTTGAGCTCCACCGGTACGCCGTTGTACGTGCCGCTCGCCCCCACCGAAAGACTGGGCAGCATCGCTGCGAGCGCCTCGCGCTTGAGCGCACGTGCGCGATCGATGCGCGCCGCTGCGATCTGCGCGGATTCGTTGGATTGTTGGGCGCGGGCGACGGCGTCCGGCAATGTGATCGTGGTCTGCGCGTTCACCGAACCGGCATACAAAAGCGCTGCAACGATAAAGTATATTCTCATCAACAACTTCTCGGTTTCGGGCCCGGTTAGGATGCAGGACAGGCGGTGTGGATTCGATCTTTGCCGTTGGCAATGTGGTCGGGAATGAACGTCCTGCCAAGACCGGTTGTGATTTGGAACCTGACACGAGGACTTGATGAAACAATCACTCTCACTCTTGCCCTTTTTCCTGCTCGTTCCGGCAGCCGCCATGGCCTGTGGCTACGCGTCGTCTCCGAGCGAACAGTTTGTGATGAACAGCATGATCGGCGCATTTTTGAGCATCCCTGGCCTGTTGCTGCCACTTGGGCTGTTGATCCGGCTACGCAACAACATTCAGTCGTGGATTTATTCGACGATGGCCCTGATGGTGGCGTGGGTCACCGGATCGCTCGCGTTTGGGGCGTCTTCGATGGCGGTTCAAGGACTCCCGGACTGGGCAAGCTTTCTGCTGATGGCGGGCGCAACGTTGCTCACGATGGCCGCGACGACCATGGGGCTGTATCGCCTGCGCTCACGCAAGGTCATCGCGGCACGCGCACGCGCCCAAGACTAACCCCCCGTCGAGGTCTTCCGGTTCTTGAGGTCTTCCGGTCGATGTCTTCCGGTTCTTGCGAGATCGACGTCCGGTCGAGGTCTTCCGGTTCTTGCGAGATGTCTTCCGGTTCTTGCGAGATCGACGTCCGGTCGAGGTCTTCCGGTTCTTGCGAGATGTCTTCCGGTTCTTGGGCCGGCAATCTCTGATTGCCGGATTCGGCGAAGCCGAACATCCAGCCTTGGCGTCCAGATGTCTTCCGGTTCTTGCGAGATGTCTTCCGGTTCTTGCGAGATGCCTTCCGGTTCTTGGGCCGGCAATCTCTGATTGCCGGATTCGGCGAAGCCGAACATCCAGCCTTGTCGTCCAAAAACCTACGAGATCACAGCGACCACAGCCCCGGTGGTCAGCGTCGCGAGGGTGCCCGACAACAACGAACGTGTGGCGAGCTGAATGACCTCTTGGCGTCGGTCCGGGATGATGGCGCCCAATCCGCCCACCAAGATCCCAAGCGAGCCGAGGTTCGCAAAGCCGCACATCGCGTACGTCAGGATCAGCCGCGAGCGTTCACCCAGCGCCTCTGCAGGCACTTGGCTCAAGCCCAGATACGCCACAAATTCGTTCAAGATCGTCTTGGTCCCCATCAGCTCGCCGGCCACCGCCGATTCGGACCACGGGATGCCGATGAGCCACATAAACGGCTGAAACACCGTGCCCAACACCACCTGCAGCGTCAGAGGTTTTTCGAGCGGCAACACGCCAAGGCCCATGTTCGTCAGGTTGATGATCGCAAACAGCACGATGATGATGGCCGCGATGTTCACACACATCTTGATGCCCTCGACCGTGCCGTTGATCAACGCCTCCATCGCACCGTGGGTTGTGCGCTCGAAGCTGAAGTCGACCTGAGCGTCGGATTGGTCGCCTGGCAACAACAGATGCGCGAACAACAGTGCTGCCGGGACGCTGATCACGGATGCCACCAAGATGTGTCCGATGGCGCCAGGGAGCACTGGGTTGAGCACCGCCGCGTACAACACCATGACTGTGCCGGCGACTGTCGACATGCCGCAGGTCATCAGCGCGAACAATTCTGAGCGTGTCAGTCGGTCCAGATAGGGCTTGATGACCAACGGCGACTCGATGATGCCCAAGAAAATGCTCGACGCCGCCGCAAACGCCAGCGCCCCAGATATCCCAAATCCCTTTTGCAGCACACGGCTGAGCTGTTTGATGACCCACGGCAAGATCCGCCAGTGGAACAACACAGCCGAGATCGCGGACACGACCAAGATCAACGGCAGAACACGGAACGCCAACACAAAGTCGGCTCCCGGATTTGTGACGTCGTAAGGCCGCGCCGCGCCGCCGGCCAAGAATCCGAACATGAATGCCGTGGCCTGTTGGGTTGCCTCTTCGAGCGCGCCAACGACCTTGTTCAGGCTCAAAAAGGTGTCGCGCACCACGGGGACGTTCAGCATCAAAAACGCCAGCACAACCTGTGACACGAGCGCGATGCCGACACGTTTGGGGTCGATGGACTTCCGGTCTTCGCTCAGCGCCGCCGCGAGCCCCACAAAAACCACGATTCCCAAGAGTGCTTGCATGCGATTCCTTGAATTAAGGGCGCGGAATGTAAACGAGAACGTGCGCAGTGCCAACATGCACAAAAAATCCACAATCCATTCATCGCGCGCTCATATCCGCATGAGACGTTGAGCCTCATGGAGGTTCCAATGTTCAAAACGTTTCAAAAAACTGCCCTCTCGGTCACGGATATGGCCGCGCGAACGGGGCTCGCCGTCGCACTCATCGTCACCATCGGCGCGTTCATGCCGTTTTGGTACTACGGCGAACAGGCCGCTTCGCTGCGTCCCTACTGGCTGCTCGGGATCGTGCCCGCCGCAGCTTGGTTCGCGTTGCGCAAGAACGTCGGATTGGCGCTCATCGCGGCCTCGCTGGCCGTTGCGCAGGCCACACCGCTCATTTTGGCTGAAACCCGTGGATCGCTCGACCAGCGGCCACTGCGCGTGGAACCCAGCGCTCGGTCGCAGGACGTCCGCGTATTGGTCATCAATGCCTACATTGGCAATCCCGACCAGACGAGATTCGTGCGATTGGCCCAAGACACGCGGGCGGATGTTGTGATGGTCACCGAGCTTGACGAACCCCTTGCTCGGGCCTTGGCGGCTGAATACCCGCACAGCACGTCACAGCTCAATGGTGTGTTTGGCATGGGCATTTTCAGCCGGTTTCCACTGACAGATATCACCGTTGACACCGATCCACCCTTCGACGCACCGCGTATCCACGCCAAGATGGGCGACACGTCCCTGATTCTGGTTCATCCCCTGCCACCAGGAAACCAAGCCGCTTTGGAGGGGCGCAATGCCTTGATTCAAGCGCTGGCCCACACGTTACAAGAAACCACGAACCCCATCATTTTGGGCGGCGACTTCAACACGACCACGTGGTCGAGCCACATGGCGCCGTTGCACCGCGTGGCGACACGCGCGCGGTCTGGCGGCACGTTTCCGGCACATCTCCCCTTGAGAATCCCGATCGATCATGTGTTTTTCAGAGGATTTTCTGAAATCGGTGTTTTTGAGTTCCACGAGGAGTTTGGCTCGGATCATGTGCCATTCGTGGTCGTCCTCCGGAAGGGGCGAGACCAACGAGTGGATCGCCTCCCGCGGGCGTAGGCATACAACGCCCGTTTGAAATCAGCCTTCGCTGGATTTGAGGCTTGGAGGCGGGTCGACGTTTTTGACGTCGTGCATCTTGGAGTCGGGCGGCGCGCCAAAGAACAAATAAGTGGTCGCCATCACGATCATCATGACCACCGCCACCACTTCGTAGGGCATGTGGTCGTTGAAGAGCATGTTTTCAGCGAAGAACCGCCCATTCGAGCGTGTTCGGATTCGCCCGCGCACGCGGTCGACAAAGTCATCGGGCGCAAACTCCATCGGCAGGCGTCGGATGCCGCCCATGATGCGCTCGAACTGTTCCCAAGCTTTTCGGAACTCGGGGTCTGTCTCTAATCGGCGAGCGAAGTCTTCCCGTTCGCCGCGATCGAGGTCTCCCTCAATGTAGGCGTTGAACAGCAAGTCCTGCTCGCTCATATCTGATTCGAGTTCAGCCATGATTCCTCACCTCAATCATCGTACCTCGCCTCGATGTACTCTTTCAACGCCACCCGTGCGCGAAAGAGACGGCTCTTGACGGTTCCCTCAGGCAATTCCACGATTTCCGCGATTTCCTGATAGGACAAATGTTCAACATCTCGCAGAACAATAATCGTCCGATGAATCTCAGTTAGTGATTCAAGCCCTTCCTGAATCACCTTTTCCAACTCCTTTCCGAGCAGCTGTTCATCGGGTCGTGCGATGCCCGACGAGAGCGGCGAATTTTCTTTGACCGAGTCATGCGAATCTTCAAAATTCTGGTGATCTCGGTGGCTGCGGCGCGACAAGTATTTTAGTCGATTGCGCGCGTGGTTTGTGGCGATCCGGTAGATCCACGTCGAGAATTTCGAGTCACCACGAAAGCCGTCGATGTGTTTGAAAATAGACACGAACACTTCCTGAGCAACGTCCTCGGCTTCCGCCCGATCGCCCAAAATTCGATAGATCACGTTGAAGACCTTGTGTTGGTACACCCGCACGAGCTCGCAAAAAGCTTCCTCGTCGCGCTGCCGCAAGCGGCGCACCAACTTTCGGTCTTGCAAGTTAGACATCGAACACCGGAACGTTCAGGCTAAAGGGTCAGACACGGGCGAACGGAAAAGGTTCCGTCGCATCCTACTCGGCTGGCACAGATCGCAAAGCCGCTTTCGGAAAAAGGCTAAAAATGTGGGCCCATTCTTCGGCGTCGACCTCAGGTTCCACGATGGGTTTGACGTAGAGCACGTGTCTTTCGATGCCGGTCTTTATGGGGACAACGCCAACATCGACCAGGCGCGCGCGCTGTCCATCCTTGGTCAAGGACATCGACAGGACCACGCTTGAGCGCCGCTCAACCTCGCGCTGGTTGCTGATGAAATTTCCCAGCGAATACATCGCGACCGTGTGTCGGCCGTCGGCGGTCACGTAGCCTTCCCATGGTTGCAACACATGGGGATGCGCGCCCACCACGGCATCCGCGCCGGCCTCCAGATACTCGCGCGCGACCTCACGCTGCAACGCGTTGGGCTCGGCCGTGTATTCGTCGCCCCAGTGCGGCAGAACGACCACGAAATCCGACTCCGCCCGCAACGCCGGCAGCGCGGCGAGGATGGCTTTCTTATCGCGGAAACAGTAATTGACTTGATGGAATCGGTCCGCCGGTCCGCCAACGCCATACGTACACGCCAAATACGTGACCTTCAGCCCGCCTGCCTCCAACGTCGTGTGAAAGGGCGCGCGGCGTTCGGTGCTCCTGCGCGTCCCCGTAAACGGCATCCCCGCGGCTTCAAGCGCGTCAATGGTGCGGTTGACACCCTCTCCGTCGCGGTCCATCGCGTGGTTGTTCGCTGTCAACACCAGGTCAACCCCGGCGTCTTTCAACGCGGAAATGATGTTGGGATGGTAATTGAACCTCGGAAAACTCGTGTACACCACGTCGTCAAATTTCAGGCCCGGGTCCTCGACCTCGTTGCCCTCGACGTCAAGCCCCACGGCGGTCGGTCCCTCCAGATTGACCACCATGAGGTCAAATGACTTCAACAACGGCTCAGCCGCCGCAAACGCATGCGCATACCCACGCTTCCACTGCGCTTGGCGTTGCAGACGGCGGTGCAGCAGCACGTCGCCGCCAAAACCAAGCGTGACCACGGGCTGTTCGCTCGGCACGAATCGAAGGTCTGCGCCCAATGTGTTGGCGACAAAGGCCGGTGGTAGCACGTTTGCCGTGGACTGCGTAATGGGTTGGTTCGGAGGTGGCGCGCCGATGACATCGTCGTCTGGGGGAAGCGGGCCAGGCTCAACCTTTGAGGTTCCTGACAGACAGCTCGCCAAAAGCAGAAACGGCAACCATCGAATCAAGGGCTTTTTCGCGACAGGATTCCGTCCACGTTCAGCTGCGTGGCCAGCGCAGGGTCGAGCGCCTTGACCTGGTCAAACATCTTGGACGTCAGCGGTTTGTCTTGCATCTTCGTGAACGCGAAAATGCCGATCTCGTAGTATTGACGCGCCGTCAGCCCTTTTCGCTCGGACAGCAAACGCATTCGACGCGAGACTTCCGGGCGTGCGTCTTCGGACCCCCAGCCCACCCGAAGTTGTCCAAATTCAGCCTCAAACCCATCGGGCTTGAGGGCCTTGGCCATCAAGAACAAATCCTCTGCCTGCTTTTGTTTGCCCTCGGACGCCAGCATTTCGGCGCGTGCGATGGCGATACGATACTGCGTGTCGACGTCTTGGACGGGGGCTTGGGCGACCGGTGGTTGCTCGGGTTTGACGCCCTCGGAGACAGGTGGTTGTTCGGGTTTGACATCCTCGACCGGCGCTTCGGGCGCAACCTCGGGGGCGGGCGCAGGGTTTGCCGCAGCGACCGCGATGTCCGGCGCTTGGTCGACGACTTCGCGCGCTGCCTCAATCGGGTCCTTCGTCGCGGCCGGCGGCGGCGGGTTCTTGGCGAGTGCGGCCTCCATGCGGCCGACCTGCTCGGCAATCATGCCCGCGGTGATGCTCTCGAAGCCGCGGTAGCGAGGGTCGAGCTCCAACGTCTTCTTCCACGCCGCCACGCTCTTTGCCTGTGCCTCGGAGCTTGAGGGATCCCATTGAAGCCAATACGCCCCTTCCACAAAATACGCGGTCGCGGTCGGCTTGTTCTTAAGTAAGTCGTCGATAACGGCGCGTGCGTAGTTTTGTTGACCCAAACGAATGGAGCCCCAGGCGAGGCGCTCAACCGCCGGGCTCTGCACACCAAACTGCGCATAGTCCTTCTGATAGATCGCGTACAGGTCAAGGTAGCGGCCCGCCTCGATGTAGACGTTCTCGATGCGTTCGAGCTGGGTGGTCACGTCAGGTCGGCGCAGCAATTCGGCGTGGTTCTTTTGGAAACCGTCGACGATCGGTTCGTAGACATTCTTTTCGGCATCCGATAATTGAGGCCCGCGATCTTCAAACTGCTGAGGTTTGGGGACCGACGTTTGAAATGGCGCGAAGTAGCGCACATCACGCCGCTCCGGTTGGACGCCGTCACACGCGACACCGAGCGACACGACGGCTCCCAAAACCATCCACTGAACTGTGTTTTTCGCGGACATGCCATGACCTCAACTTCAGACGCTCATGTCTTAGCTTACTTGGGGCTTGGTTCCAACCTCGGCGACCGAGAAGCGAACATCCGCAACGCGCTCGAGCGACTCGCCGCGCTTGACGGCGTTGAGGTGCTCCGCGTGAGCTCGATGCTCGAAACTGAACCGGCGTACGTGCTCGATCAACCCGACTTCATCAACGCATGCGCGGCGGTCTCGGTCCCATTTGGTGCGGCCGAGCTCCTGTCCCACTTGCTCGCCATCGAGGCCGACATGGGTCGCGTTCGCGTGGTCGACAAGGGACCACGCCTGATCGATTTGGACATCCTGTTGTTTGGCGACGAGATCGTGGACAGCGACGAACTTTCGATCCCACATCCCGCGATTGGAGAGCGATTCTTTGTGCTGGCGCCGCTCGCGGAAATCGCCGCGAACGTGGTGCATCCTGTGACGAAGGTGACAATCTCCGCGATGTTGCACAACCTCAAGGTGTAGAGCTCGGTTGGGTCGGCAATTTCCAATGGCCGACTGGGGCGAAGCCCACCTGGCGCTCGATGGGATTGGGTCGGCAATTTCCAATGGCCGAATGGGCGAAGCCCACACCGTGGTTCACGTCCGCCTGGGGCTTGGAAGCTGTCCGGCTATTCCTGGCGGACGAGCACGACCCCACGGTCGCCGTCGACGGTCACAAGGTCGCCCGTCTTGATCGTGTCGCAAGCCCCCTGCGCGTTGACGACGGCTGGGATGTGGAACTCACGCGCGACAATGGCAGCGTGGCTGAGCGGCCCGCCTAAACCCATGACAACCGCGCCGGCACCGATGAAAAGCGGCGTCCAACCAACATCGGCATAAGGCACCACCAAGATTTCACCGGGCTCCAACACGGCGCCATCCGGCGAGGTGATGACCCGTGCACGCCCGGTCACGCGTCCAGCGCTCGCAGGCAAACCCGATATTTCGCGCAGGCTTGTGTGGTCGTGGGCTTCGACCTCTCGTGCGGTCGTGAACACCATGTCATCGCCCTGCGCCACAAAGGTCGATGGCGGGTCCGGCAGCTGCTCAAACGCCTCGAATACGGCTTTGCGCACGACCACACGTCGCTTGAAATCACGCCCCACCGTCACATCGTCGAGCCACTGCAGGACTTCCGGTTTTTTCAGGAAAAACACGTCATCGGCGCGATGCAGTAGACCGGTCTGAACCATGCGCCGACCGCATTCCAAAAGGTAATGGCGATACATGTCTAGTGCGTCGACCACGCGCGCACGTGTCGACTCTCGCATCCGCGCGTTGGCGCGCGTCAGCAAAAGCATGCCGTGGAACACTTCGCGAACGCCGGGTGCAAAAGCACGTCGGATCAGATCGTGTGTCTTTTGCGAGCGCTCTTGCCGACCGCGCGTGACCTCGCCGGGTGACGGCAAGTGTGGCGCGTCCAAGAACCCTTTGACGACGTCGAAGGCGAACGCGATGTTCTCGCGCCAGCGCGGCGTCGCGAGCTCGGCCTCGCGGGGTGCGCGGTGGCCGTAGTGCTCGCGAAACACGTCCAGCTCGTCGAGGAAATGCCGCACATCTTTGTGTTGTGCGTTTTGCATCAACACCGCGAGCACTTGGTCCGACGGATTTTCGCCGATGATGCGACGCAGCCGCACAGACCGACGGGCAATGCGACCGAGCTCCAACAGTTGTTGCCCGGGCTCAGCGCTTTTGACGCCGAGGTCGGCCATCAAATCCTGCTGTCGCCCCTGCGCCTCGTCGGCCCCAAACCATCGCAACATTTCGGTGGTGACCACATAAGACATCAGGAAGTTCGAGCTGACCGACAACATCACCAAGCCCGTCATGTTGAAAAGCCGGTCCAGCGCGTTCAGCTCGTCGAGCATCGCGCCATGCGACATGCGGTACAGGTCGCGATTGAAGAACTGCTCGCAGCGCCGGTCGAAGAATTCTTCCCACATCTTGGCCACGATCGGCATCGAGGCCTGGGTCATCAAGATCCGCGGAACCGTGGTCGGCAAACGGCTCAGGAATGCTGTCGACGGCCGCTTCGCGATGTTTTTGAGAACATCGGCACCGCCGCCGCCGGCCACTTCGTAAAGCGCCTGCGGATTGAGCAGAGGAATCGCGCTCGCGATGCCCACAAACTCCGACAAGTTGAGGTAGATGCGGCCGTGAAAACTGCCGACAAGCTCCGCGTCGTTGGGAACATCGAGGCCCAACGAGCCGAATGCACGCTCGAAGCCGCGCTGGCTAAACTCCTTGAGCACCGACCACGTCATCGGGGTCGCGACGCCCGGCAAGGCTTCACCGACATTGGCGTTGCTCCACACGACTTGTGGTGCGCGTTCAGCGCGCTGGCCCGTAATGGGGCGGGCTTGCAGCACAAAAATTTGGTCGCCCTCGATGGCCCATTCCACGTCTGCGCCTGGGATTGCCCGGTCTTTGGCGAGCAGGCCTTCGGTGCGAAGGGCCAACGTGGCGAGCTTTTCAAGGTCGGCGGTCTCTAAAACCGGTTTCGCGGCGACGTCGCGTCGGGTCAGGTATCCCGACGGACGCTCTAGGTAGTACGTGTCACACGACTCTCCATCGACGACCGTGGTGCCCAGACCAGACGCGGCCGACACCACCATTTCGGGCAGCTCGACGTTCATGGGGTTGCGCGAAAAGACGACCCCTGCCGAGGTCGGCGTAACCATGCGTTGCACGACGACCGCCATTGAACCCGGCAGCCCATCGAGCGCCAAACGTGCCCGGTAGACCAATGCTGTGGGGTCGTACAGGCTCGCCCAGACGTCCCGTACGGCATCGACGAGCGCGTCCATGCCTGTGACGTTGAGTACGGTGTGCTGTTGCCCTGCGAAGCTCTTACGGCCGTCCTCGTCGAACGCGCTTGAGCGCACGGCCCAATGTCCCTTGCCTCCATCGGTCAGCGCTTCGAGCTCCTCGTACAACTTCACGGGCACGGGCTCGTTGCGCAGCGCGCGGCGCAGTTCGTCGGTTGTCCTGGCCAACGGAACCACCAGGTCCACCATCACATCAAAGGCCTCGGTGGTGACCACAAAGCCATGCGGCACACGAAAGGAGCCCGCTTGGTTAGCCAACATCAGGCCGTACGCCTTGCCGCCGACAAGGCTGCGGTCGGCTTCGGCCTCCCGGCAGTCCAATGGTGAAACGGCCCGGCCCCGCATGGAGACTGCCCTCGAAAGGGCGTCGTGGTGCGTGGACGATGTTCAGGGGTTCGTGTGGTCATCGTGTGCTCTCTTGTACCCATTGCGCGGCAAGGGCCGTTCACGTGCGCGCGACGTCGGGGGCCACAATCTCGGGCACCGAATACGGATGAAGCGCGTTGAGCCGCTTCGAGGCTTCCATTCGGTCATCGGTGGTCTTGATCAGCAGCGTGGTTTCTTGGTCTTCGACGATCCGACCCTCCCACGTGTACACGCTCGCCACCCCGGGATGGCGTTGACACGGCGAGTCGCTCTTCAGTACGAGCGTGCGCGCGATGGACATGGCGTGGCTAGGGGGCAATGCACAACACCACACGCATCGCTTACTCCCCGGTCTTGAGCGGGCTCGAGTGTGCCGGCGAGGAAATGCATCACGAGGTGATCGACAATCTCGTGGGGTGCAACGTCGCTGAGCGAGCCGTTGACGATGTGCTCCATGATGATGCGCTCGACCATGCCGATGGTCATGTACGCGAGCACCCGGAAGTTCATCGGCGCGACCAATCCACGCTCGGACAGGATGCGATTGAAGTTCGTGAGCATCTCGACCAGCGTGTCGTAAAACTCATGGATGATGCCGTCGAATTCGGGCACCGCGAGCGCTTCCTTGAAGAAGATCGTGGCAAGGCCCTGATTCAGCTGAACGACATCGGTCAGCAACACGCCCACCCGTGTGAGCTCTTCGCGGAACACCTCGCGCGAAGTCGAGCTCGGCGGGATTCCCAATTCGCGACGGTCTCGACCACCGGCGTCAAGAAGTCGGTGAGCAGCTCTCCGAAGATTTGCTGTTTGCTCTCGTAGTACAGGTAGAACGTGCCCTGAGCGACTCCGACACGTCGCACGATCTCCGAGATTTTTGTCGCGTGATACCCACGCTCCGAGAAGACTTCGATGGCCGCGACCTTGATGGCCTCTCGGCGATCGGCTTTCTTCTCGCTGCGGGACTTTCGTTTTCCGTCCATAACGTCTGACATTCTTCGATTCTAGTGTGGGACACGGGAAGGCTACTACAGGCGCGATCGCTTCGCTAGGGACACACCTTGTCGTTCGATGCGGTAGATCCATTTGGTGCGAAAACCGTGTATAGGTTTCGAACACGGAGAAAATCATGCGCAAGATTCTAATCGCACTGTTGTTGATGACATCGGTGGTGAGCTGTGCCCGCGAGGACCACGCCCCATCGATGATGGTGTCCAAACCCGAGCCCGCCGCGACCCCGCCGATGGGTGGCGAGTTCAAGGAGGAGGAGGGAACGCGAAGGGCCGACGACGTGCAGGCCGAGATCCCGCAGGAGCGCATGATCATTCGCACCGCGACGCTCGCGCTTGAGGCCGAAAATACGGACGCAACGACCCAGAAGATCAAGGGCGTCGTTGAGGCATCAAAAGGATACATCGTGGAGACCAACGCAAACGGAGGCGAAGGTTGGTCTTCGGTGTCGGTCACGGCCCGGGTCCCTGCGACCGCGTTTGACGCCACGTTGGAGGCGTTGCGAGCGCTTGGAACCGTGACATCCGAACAGATTCAAGGTCAGGATGTGACCGAGGAATTTGTCGACCTGTCCGCGCGGCTCAAGGTCCAACGCGCGCTCGAATCACGGATGCTGCAGCTGCTGCAAACGGCGGCGAGCGTCGAAGACACGATCCAGGTTGAGCGCGAGCTGGCGCGAATCCGTGAAGTCATCGAACGCATGGAGGGTCGCACGAAGTTTCTCAAGGACCAGACCTCGATGTCGACGATTACGGTCAATGTCGCGTCAAAGAACACGCCCGTGTCGGACAGCGAAATCATGCGAGCGTTTGGGGATGCAGGCGAAATCATCGAGACCGTGATCGCCGGTATGATTCGTGTGATCGCGGCGCTTTTGCCCATCGCGGCGGTTGGCGGTTTAGCGCTGTTTGGGTTGATGTTGCTGCTAAAACGGCGCAAAAAGAAGGCCTGACCGTCGGCAAGCCCTTTTCCAAAGCTCTGAGGTTGTGATGAAGATGTGGAACGACCATTTCTCGGGACACGCCGACCTCTACGCCAAGGCCCGACCGACCTATCCCCCCGAAGTTTTTGCGTGGCTGCGCTCCATCGCGCCCGACGGTGAATTCGCGCTCGACGTCGGCACCGGCAACGGCCAAGCGGCCGTCATGCTCGCGGAACACTTCACCAAGGTCGTCGCCTGTGACCCATCCGAGCCACAGATCAAACAGGCACGGCACCACGACCACGTGACCTTTGTGGTCGCACCTGCCGAAGAACTCCCGGTCGATGACGCAAGCGTGTCGCTTATCCTTGCGGCTCAGGCAGCGCATTGGTTTGATCTGCCGCGGTTCTTCGACGAATGCCGCCGCGTCCTGAAACCCGGTGGTGTCCTCGCGCTGCTCAGCTACGGAGTTCATCACGTGACACCGGCGGTCGACGAGCCCGTTGGCGTGCTTTACCACCAGATTCTCGAGGCCGATTGGCCCGCCGAACGCGCGCTGGTCGAATCGGGTTACGCGGGAATCGAGTTGCCGTTTGGCGATGTGCCCGACATCCCCGCCTTTGAGATCGCCATGGAATGGCCGGTGGAGCGACTTCTGGATTACCTGCGTTCGTGGTCCGCAACTCAGCGCCATGCCGCGCGCACTCTGCAGGACCCGGTCAGCGTTGTGGAGCACGAGATTCGTGACGCATTTGGGCGCGGGACACGGCCCGTGGTGTGGCCCATCAACGTCCGTGTCGCAAAACGTGACGCACTGTGTTAGACGAAGGCGTCGCACCTACGGAGCCGATATGTCGCGTGTCGCCATCTATCCCGGAAGCTTTGATCCCCTGACGAATGGCCACGTGAGCATCATCGAGCGTGGCCTGAACATGTTCGACAAGGTCATTGTCGCGGTGGCGCACAACGTCCGGAAGTCCACCTCGATGTTCACCGTCGAGGAGCGTGTGCAGTTCATTTTGGATTCGTTTCCCCATGAGAACGTCGAGGTCGACACGTTTACGCAAACGTTGTTGGTCGACTACGCGCGTTCACGTGGCTGCAACGTCATTCTGCGTGGTCTCCGCGCCGTCAGCGACTTCGAGTACGAGCTCCAGCTCGCGAACATGAACCGTCGACTCGCCCCAGATATCGAGACCGTGTTCATGATGACCGAAGAAGCGCACTTTTATGTGAGCTCCAGCCTCATCAAAGAGGTCGCCAGATTTGGCGGCGATGTCACTGGCATGGTGCCCGACCATGTCGTGGAAGCTTTGAATCAGAAAAACATCCTCAACCAGGATTGATGCCGTGAAACTTGCCAGCCGTATCTCTCGTGTGCAGCCTTCTCCAACCCTTGCCATCGACGCCAAAGCCAAAGCCATGAAGGCAGCCGGTGTGGATGTGATCTCGTTTGGTGCCGGTGAGCCTGACTTCAACACGCCAGAAGCCGTGCGAACCGGGGCGAAAGCCGCGTTGGACGCCGGACACACGAAATACATTGCATCGGATGGTTTGCCCGCTTTGCGAGCCGCGATTGCAGCGGACTACACGCGTCGCGGCCGCAACGTGAAGGCCGAGGAAGTCATCGTCAGCACCGGCGGGAAACACGCGCTGTACAACGCCACGATGGCGTTGTTCGAGGCGGGCGACAAGGTCATCATTCCTGCCCCATATTGGGTCAGCTACCCCGCACAGGTCTTGTTGGCCGACGCGGAGCCCGTAACGCCTCTGGCCGGCGTCGAGACTGGGTTTAAGATGACGGCGTCGCAGCTCGAACAGGAGCTGGCGGATCCAGCCGTTCGCGGTCTCATTCTGTGTTCACCGTCCAACCCAACGGGCGCCGTGTATTCGGCGGACGAGCTGCGGGCGATTGGGCGAGTTGTGGCGGACCGTCCCGACGTCATCGTGTTCTTTGACGCGATGTACGACCGGTTGACCTTCGACGAACCGATCGCGGCGGACTTCGTGGCAGTCAATCCCGACCTTGAAGATCGCACGATCACGTTCAACGGATTCAGCAAAACGTACGCGATGACCGGGTGGCGTCTGGGCTTTGCGATAGGGCCCATCAAGGCCATCAAGGCCATGAGCAAGCTGCAGAGCCAGTCCACGTCCAACGCCACATCGTTTGCACAGTACGGCGCGCTCGACGCACTCAAGCTGCCTGACAGCGAGATCGAAGGCATGGTCAATGTGTTCCGACGTCGCCGCGAGCTTATCGTGGGTGCGCTGAACGCGATTGAGGGCGTCAACTGCCCAACACCCGGTGGCGCGTTCTACGTGTTCCCCGACGTGTCATCGTTCTGCGGCGAGGGTAAACGCTTCGCCGACGACATGGCGCTCGCCGACTACCTGCTCGAGAGCGCCAAGGTCGCGGTCGTTCCGGGCTCGGCGTTTGGCGCGCCGGGCCACATGCGCATGTCGTACGCGACCAGCGACGAGCTCATCGCCGAGGGCGTCAAGCGCATCGCCGAAGCACTCGCTTAGGCAGCCTCCAAGCTGCCGTGACATGGGGCGCCTCGTTGTTCGGCTTCGCCGAATCCGGCAATCGGAGATTGCCGGCCCAAGCACATCCCAAGGTGTCGGCTTGGCCGAATCCGGCCATCGGAGATTGCCGGCCCACGCACATCCGAAGGTGTCGGCTTGGCCGAATCCGGCAATCGGAGATTGCCGGCCCAAGAACTAGCGACGTCGGAAGAACACCGCGAAGATCAGCATGAGGATGGACGCGTCCGTGCCCACGCTTGAGCACGCACGACCCTCGAACGAGATGGTTTCGCCATCGGCCGCCGCCGGGGTCAGGCCAGAGGGCGTCTGTACCGGGGTCTGAGGTGTCTGTGTGTTCGTATCACTCGGCGAGCCCGAAAAGTTTGTGCACGCCGCGACGTCAAACGTGCAGGAGTCTGAGCAGCGCAGGAACCCACCGCTGTAGCCCAGTGTGAGACACGTCGTCGAACCCATGTCGCTTCCGTCGCAGCTCTCGCCGACGTCGATCGTGGAGTTGCCGCACAACGCGCCGGTCGCTGGTCCGGTGCCCGTGCACGCCGAGGTGATGAGCGGACAGTTGGTGCCACACGAAATGCTGCCTCCCTCAAAGCCCAGCATGTCGCAGGTCGCACCACCAAGGTCGCGCCCATCACACTCTTCGTCGTTCTGCTTGACGTCGTTGCCGCACCCTCCGCAGCTCGCGACGTTGTAAACACAACGGTTCGTACACGTCAGGTTTCCGGTTCCGAGGCCCAGGCCACCACAGGTCTCGCCCTGGAGATTGGACCCCTCACATTCTTCGTTGGGCTGCAGAGTGCCGTCGCCGCAGAAGTTGTCGTCGGCGTCGTTGGGGTCGGTGTAATTCCCGCCTGGCTGGGCGTTTCCGGTGCGCCACGACCCGTTCGGGTCGCCAAGCTCCAAGCCGTTGGAGTAGCCATCGCCGTCGCTGTCCTTCATCGCCAAGTCGGCCCAGCTCACGTTGCCGTTGGTCGTGTACGTGAACGAATCAAACCCAAAGTCGGTCAGACCGCCGGCGCTGGTGTGGCAGATGTCGCACCCAAAGGCCGCCCCGTGCGGTACCTGTCCCACCCGGTTTGAGCGGGCTTCAGCGACGTTGGGAAGGCTCAGGAATAGGATTGTGATGGCGATTGCGTACTTCATGCTCTGATGTAGGTGCAAGTCGGAGGCCAACCTACTTTAGGGCACATTTGGGGCAAAAGACGCCAAAATCCTCAACGATCGTGTGACACCCATGCCACAATTCGTCGTTTCGATGCCGCGATCAGGGGACACTCGTCACCACGGTCGCAACCCGACCATGAAGTTTCGCTGATCGGAACCCACCGCGATCAAATCAAACTTATCTGGATGATTTGTGATCCACTTCGCTTCTGCGGTCAGCGGTGCCATCGTGACTACCGCATCTGCCTTCGCGCTCCTCAGGCCGTCAAGCCATGCTTTTTCAGACAGGTCCGAGAGTTTTCGCTGACCGTATAGCGGAACGGGAGTCACGGACGGGTCGACGTACACAAGCGTATTTTGGAGCCGGGCCCCAAACAGCGGGTAGACAAACCAATTGTGTCCTTTACCGTCCCATCCTACGGTGACCGCAATCTTTTGACCGTTGTCTTGATCGGCGGCCTCCCAAACAGCAGCAGAGCGACCACCAAGAGCGTGGTTTCCGACCACCGGAATGTTGGTAAAGCTCAAGCCAACTTCTGCGTCACGATAAACGTCGTACCTAAAGATTGACCGTATTGGGTCAGCGGCGAAGACGGTCCACAGGAACCAACACACCAACGCTACGAACGCGGTCTCGACACGACGACCTGTGCGGAATTTTGCGAAGATCGCCACAACGAGCAACACAGGCAACAACGTAATGCCGCCCACCGCTAACATCGCATACTCCGACGGACCGATGTTGATGGGTAGGAGGTAGATCGCGTTCAGACCGACCGTCAGGCATGCCAAAAACACCCCTGTTCGTCCAAACACACCGCCGGTCAAGCAGAAGAGCATGACGCCAATCGACACGTAGCGTGCGCCGTTCCAACCTGTACCGGTCATGCTCATGGCAAGCCCTATGATGCTCACCCCACCGATCACAACGAGGGGGATCAGGATTCGGGAGTTTGAGCGCCACAGATGCCAAAGCGCCCAAAATCCCAACACGATGGCGGGTGCGAACCCAAGTCCGAAATTGCGGTGTCTCAGCCAAGAGCCGTAGCCACCCACAAACAACCCCTCAAAGTAAGCCCATGGAGTAAAAATGGCAGGAACAGAATTCAACCGGGCCAATTCGGCACTGTGGGGAAGTCCCAAATAATTGAAAGGGTAGATCGGACTGCCCGTATGCATGAGGAGCCACATTGCCTGTGGGAGCACCAATGCAACACCCAACACAGCGCCCCAGACCACAATGCCTTTCATCGCCCCGTGCTTCCATGCCCGCAGCAGAATGGCCAACAGCACCGCGCCGCCAAACAACGCCGCGGTGGGTTTAACCACAACCGAGAGCACAATCGCCGTCAGACTAAGCCAGAGCCACTTCGAATGTTCTTCGGAGCTGCCGTGCAGCAGCAGTGCCACGGCCAATATCTGCAGCATCGAGACAAAGTTATCCACGTACGCCGTGAAGACATGCCCAGTGATGGCGGGAAATGTCACGGCAGCGAGCGTGAGTATCCATGCTACCCGATTGTTTGCGCCAAGCTGGCGAGCGATTGAGAAACCGCCCAACGCTGCACCTAGCCAAATGCTCAGACCAATCACAGAGACGAGCAAATCCGAGCGGGTAAACAACATCCCCAAGGATTGCGGGGCCTCTCCCATGAGGGGGAAATAGCGGTAGTACTCCCACGCAGCGGGAGCGTCATAGGCACCGTTGGCGTGTCCGTCCTGACACCAAAAGGCTGCTCGGACGAGATGGTAAGTGAGGTCATCCCATGCCAACGGCGGGGCGAGACTATTTCTGAGGGCGTGGAACGCGATGAGGCCGACAACAGGCAGCAGGTACCAAGGCAACGACAAGTGTTGAAAATCGTCACGCAAGTGCGCAAGGCACACGGTGCGATGTGTTGGATCGCGGCCTAGGGCAAGGAGCGGAAGTGAACAACCCATCAGCGCACCAAACACCACAGGCGCCGAAAACATCCCCAACAGGAGAGTCGTTTGAAACACAAAACACGCACCCAAAGTGGCGAGTGTGACGGTGCCTGCCCAACGCACGCTGGCGTACTGCGTATTGAATCGACACACGAAAAGGTAAGCGCCCATCACCATACTGAGCGCCGCGACGAACAACCCAAGCATGCCAACGAACAGCATCATGTCTCGACCAACGATTCTGCGACCTCATTGACCGTCTCAATCACACGAGCGCGTTCTTCCGCGGTGAGCTCTCCGCTCGACGGCAGGCTCAATATCTCAGCGATCACCTGCTCGGACACAGGCAGATGAAACGGGCCATAGGGCTGAAGTGGTAACTGACGGTGTGTGGGTATTGGGTAGTGAATCTTCACGTCAATTCCGGCCTGAAGCAGACCTTCCATCAATTCATTGCGTCGGGGATGACGGATTACAAACGGACAACTGACTGCTTGAATGCGGGAATCGTGAGGCGGAAGGCGCACATTGCGAAGCTCCTTTCGATAGGCGGCTTCATGCTCACGCCGGCGGTCGATGTATGTCGGCACATGTTTCAGCTTCTTCAAAAGGATCGCAGCATGCAGCGTGTCTAACCGTGCGTTCCCCGAGACTGCCCCGATATGATCGCGATCGACGTGGCCCAGTGAGCGCAGTTGCCTGAGCGTCGTTGCGAGATTCACATCATTGGTGGTCACAAATCCAGCGTCTCCCAGTGCTGCCAAGACCTTCAGTGGATGCATGGAAAAACATCCTGTGTTTTGACTGCCGAGTTGCTTGCCCCGAAAAGTAGCGCCGAATGCCTGAGCCACGTCTTCGATCAGAATGACGCCATGCCTTCGGCACAGATCTCCGAGTGCGTCTAGGTCGCAGGCGTACCCATTCAAGTGGACCGCAATCACCGCGCGCGTTTTGGACGAAATCGCCTGCTCGACTGCTGTTGGGGAGATGACCATTGTCTCCTCATCCACGTCGACCAGCACGGGACGTGCTCCAACCATCATGATCGATGTGACGGACGAGAAATACGTGTGTGAAACCGTGATAACTTCGTCTCCGGGGCCGATTCCATGAGCGCGCATCGCGAGGATGAGTGCATCGGTTCCCGAGTTAACGCCAACCACATGGTCGACGCCAATGAAGGCTGCCATTTGACGTTCGAATTCAGCAACTTCCGGCCCATTGATGTAATTTCCGTGCCGAATCACACTGCGGACAGCATCAAGAATCTCGTCCTCGATGTCGGTGTTTTGTGCATCCAGACGTACATATGGGACATCGGCCATGGGTTCTCCTATTTACCGCGGCCAAACGTGTAATCTAAGGCCTGCAAAAGTGCTTCAAGCGACGTGGGAAGATTGCCCATACGCTGGATGTGACTTGCTGCGATCACACTTGCCAAAAACAAAGCGACGGTGCGTGGTGACCCGGTCGCTGCGCACGCTGAAAACACGGCAAAAAACACATCGCCCGCTCCAACTACGTCTACAGGATTTCTCGAGAACGCAGGAAGATACTCAGCCTTGAGATTGGATGCCCCCTCGATTGGGGACATCAGCAACGCTCCCTTACTGCCCATGGTGATGACAATGGCCGATGTGTTGGTCGCCTTCAGATACCGACTTGCAAGGTTCGAGAGCCCGCTTTCATAGTCGCCAAACGCGAGTCGCAGTTCGTCTTCGGTAGGCGCCGCGAAGGTGGCGTTTTCAAGCTTCAAAAGGTGTGACGCGCCCCCTCGGCTTATGTCGACGGAGTATCCTTCACCTTGGGCTCCAAGTTCACTGAAGGTATCGATCAGTGAGTGGGTGAACAGCCCGTACCCAAAATCTGTGACTAAGCGATGGGTTTGCGTCGGCCACTTTTCGCGAATCGCCCGGATGACATCCCGTGAGCCAACCGATGATAACGGCATCGGTGAGCCCGAATTGACCTTGAAGACCTTCTGATTTTCAACGAGGTAGCGGGTCTTAACAAAGACAGGGCGCGGGTCTGTTCCAACCACACAAAGCTCAAACCCGAGCTCGGTGCACCCTGATTGAAACCTCGGTCCGTTGATGGGGTCATCGTACACCGTCAACAAAGTCGAACGGCTTCCAAGCGCCGCAAGCTGAGCAGCGATGAGGGCCGCACCGCCCACGTACTCGATTGCTTCGGTCGGTGTGACGGATAACACTGGATGTTCCGACGCGAGGGACGCGTCCTCGCAACGCACGTATTGGTCAATGATCGCGTCGCCAAAAACCAAAAAAGGCACGTCACGAAGTCGTGAGAGCGCCGCATGGCAGACGTCCAACGTGATGCCGTGTGTTTTGCAGAAAAATCGGCGTTTTTCGTCGATCAATTCCTCATCATGTCGCAGAAAGTTCAACAAGTGCGTGGACGAGAACACCACATCACCCGACGAGAACACGACGCGACCGCCGTGACTTTCCACCAACGATTGTTCCTTGAGAAATCGCACATCCTGGTTGGACTCATATTCCTTACCCTTGACGTACACGTCAGGTCGGACAGCATCCAGAACCTCGAGTGCCGTCGAATGTGGATCGATGATCACATGGTCGACGAACTCAAAGACCGCCAAGTTTTCCGCCCGCATCTCCTCGTGGATAAACGGTCGGTCATAACCTTTGGTCACAAAAGCATCGCTGGTGATGCTGACGATCAGCACATCCCCTTGCGCCTTGGCGAACCGAAGGTAACGAATATGGCCAGGGTGGACGATGTCAAAGCACCCGTGGCACTGAACCACCTTTAATCCAGCATCTGCGTAAGCAGCACGCGTGGCTTGGAGGTCATCCCAGGCAAGAATCTTCTGGTGCTTCATGTGTTCCATGATTTCCAAACGGCTGGGTCGCGCAACAAATGTTTCACATTGCGATAACGGTCGCTGTCCCAATCTGGCACAAGGCCCCGTGCCCACGCGTCCTTAAGGCCGACAACAGCGTCATCCACACTGCGCGATGGCTCCCATCCAAGTACGTCACGCGCTTTTGCGCCCGATAGATGGTAACTGCGTAGGTCATTCGTGGGACTGACCTCAATAACCGTGTTGGGAACGTGAGCTTGAACGCGTCTGGCCAAGTCCATGACGGAAGCATTCTCGAAGCTGACGTTGAAGGCCTCTGCGCGAATCAGGGATTCGTCCACCTCCAAGAGCCTAGTGTAGAAGTCCACCAAGTCATCGATATGGATGTTTGGTCGCATCTGAGATCCACCAAACACGCGAATCGTACCGGTTTCGATCGCGTGTGAGGTCAAGATATTGACCGTGAGGTCGAGCCTCAACCGAGGTGACCATCCGCACACTGTCGCCGCACGTACTGAAACGCCACAAAAGTCGTCATCACAAAGCTCGTTTAGGATATGTTCCCCATCCCGCTTGTACTCCGCGTACAAAGTCATCGGTGCAAGTGCGAGATTTTCAGTGACGTCATTCTCTTCCTTTACGCCGTAGACCGACGCCGATGACGCATACAGAAAACGCGCAACACCGGCTTTCTTGCTCTCGACCATCACGGTCCGAGTCCCGTGAAGATTAACCTCAGTGGTCAAATCCGCGTCGACGTCAGAGCTGGGATCATTCGACATGGCTGCGAGGTGGATGACGGCAGAAGGCTTGTGGTCTTCGAGGGTTTTTCGTAACGCCACAGCGTCTCGAATGTCCGCATCGACAAGATGTACGTTTGACGAGGGGGTGGGCTTGCCAAAGAAAAAGCGGTCGTAAACGATCACATGATGACCCGTATCCGCGAGCTTTTGGGTTAACTTGGTTCCGATATAACCGGCACCACCTGTGATGAGGATTGTCTTTGCACCCATCGGCGTACTCTTGTTGGGTTGTGTTGAGTTGGTTATCGTGACCGAGGGTACCCCTGTTAGGTTGCACTGTCATGAGGATTTGATTGTGGTTGAAGCAGTCGTATTCGACATGGACGGGGTGCTGCTCGATTCTGAGCTGATCCATGTCAGCGCCTACCAACGGGCATTGGGATCTGCAGGGGGCCGATTTTCGTTGGATTGGTTTCGAGCCAATGCTCCAGGTGTGTCTCGGCATGAGGTTCTGAGGAAGTTTGCCAGTGAGATGGCCATTACGTTCGACATCGAGACCGTTGCGCGTGCAAAGGCAGACGCAGTTGCCTCGATACTCTGTGAGCAAGAGCCACCTCCCGTTGGCGAGTTGGGCATCGTCCTGACACAAATTGGTGCGCGTTTTCCCCTCGGGGTCGCAACCGCGAGCAAGTCCGCCGAGTTGTTTCTTGAATGGTCAAATCTTAGAACATTTTTTGATGTCGTGGTGACATCCGAAGACGTTAACCTTGGCAAGCCGGCTCCAGACATCTTTTTAGAGGCAGCCAGCCGCTTGAATGTGTCCCCAAGGTCGTGCGTGGTGATCGAAGATTCGGTGGCCGGCATTCAGGCAGCACGCGCTGCCGGGATGCGTGTGGTTGGATACTCGATCGTCGGTGATATCGATGCGCTTGGTGACGCGCACAGAATTTGTTCTCACATTCTCGAACTTCCCGATGCATTGAGTTGGTTTTGAACCGTCGAATCGCACTTTCAGCCCTGGGGTTTCTGATCTCCGCGGTGTTGCTCTGGCTGATGTTGCGGACCATTCAGTTTCACGAGATTCAAGCCGCCATTGCCTCGGTTACCCTTCCCATTCTTGTATGCTCGTTGGTTAGCCGTCTCTTGGGGTTCGTGTTCATGGCGAGCCGGACCCGGGTGCTGATGGATGCGAAGGTGAGTTTTCCGGACCTGCTGCGGGGACAACTCGCCGGCTTTGCTGGCAATAACCTGCTGCCATTGCGTTTGGGCGAGCTTGTACGTGTGGCCTATTTGGCGCGTCGATCCGATGTTCCTCAAGCGAGTTGGCTTGCTGTGGCGGGCTTGGAGCGGCTCTTCGACATGATGACACTCATGGCGATGTTCCTGCTTGTGGCTCCCCTTGCGCTGGGCGACGTTCCAAAACAGGCGTCGTTCCTCGTGCTTGGAGTTGGCGTGCTGTGTGTCACCGTCGTCACGTTGATCGTCGCAAGGTACCCTCGACGCGTGCTGGACTTCACCCAACGAGTGCTTCGACCCTTGGGGCCAAGGTTTGGCGAGATTCTCTTGAGCCGCTCGAGTCAGTTCATCGACGGTCTCGCTGGCCTCCGGTCTTGGCGCCGGGTTTCGGCCGCGACTCTGGCGTCGCTGTGTTATTGGGCGATGTCTGTGGTCTCTGTGCAGATCTGGATTGCGGCGTTTGGATTGACGCTGCCTTGGTATGCCCCGGTGTTTGTCATTGGTATGCTCGCCTTTGGCACAGCGTTGCCCTCAGCACCGGGTTTCGTGGGAACTTGGCATTACCTGTGCCAGTCGGCTTTGGTGATTATGGCGGTTCCCAAATCAACGGCAGTCGCGTTCTCGTTGGTTGGGCACTTCATGACCGTGGTGCCATTCACGGTGCTAGCCCTGTTTGTCCTAGGAACTTCGCTGTTCCGAGAACAGTTTCGGCAGGCTACTCGTCTTTGACCGCCTTCTCTCGAATCACTTGGTCTCGATAATCCGCCACACTTTGATAGCCTTGGTAGACATCGACAATCGCCTGAACGATCGACCGCGGTCGGATCGCTTTGGAGTTTCCAGATGCCCGGCCCCGCGCTCTGAAGGGAACCTCGCCAATCCTAAGGCTTGGATTGCGCAGCAACGCCTTGCCAAGAAGTTCAGCGTTAAACGCGTGGCCGCTCGACACAACATCGATATCTTTGAACACCGAGGCACGGTACAATTTCATGCCGTTTAGGTACGTGTAGGAGTAACCATACAAAGCATTGACCGTTTGAGTGAAGGATTGCGACGCGATGCGGCGATGAAATGGTCGAATGATGCTGTTCTGAAGGTACCCCAACACGAGGTCGTAGTCTCTCCGTACGTCCAAATGAGCACGGATCGAGTCGAAGATGAGCTCTCCGTCTCCAGGGAAAACGGTGAGCCATCGGTCGTCGGGAAAGTCGTTGTAAACGTTTAGAATTGTCCGGCCAACACCAAGGTTTCGTGGGTTAACTCTCATCGCAACATTCGATGCTTCGTCACACAATTCCCGCATAATGGTCGCGGTATCATCAGTCGACCCATCGTCGAGCAAAAGAATCTCGACATCGATGTCCAGACTCGGGGCAACCCGTTGAATCTCTTCCACCGTGCTACGGATATTGCCGCTTTCGTTGAAACAGGGCACCAAGACCGTAAGTGTTTCACTCATTGAGAAGCCATTTGGCTAAGTTGATTTCGATAAGCGTGAGTTTCATCTGCCGTTAGGCGATCCAAACCCCACATGTGAAACAGCGCGTTCATCGATACTAGGTCAACCCCAAGCGGGTCTTCCCGAAGCAATGCGTGCTCATAGAGCCCGAGCCCCAGCGCAGGGTTGCCAGCGGCCACTTCATCCAACCAGGTCTGACGGGGTTCACCAACGTGCCATGCCGTCTCGAAATCCAAGATTACTGCGCAATTGTCCACATCATCCCAGACAAGATGTTCGCCATGAAGTTCATTATGGACGAGGCCGGCCTTCGCTAGCCCAAGTAAAGCATCGATACACGAAGCTCGGATCAAGTCTTTGGGAAGTTGTTCTAGCACGTCGGCGATGGGTTTGACTTTCCGAGCCTCCAACTTCAGGCACTGGTCCTGAAAGTTGAGGAGTTTGGGGAAGTGAGGGCCATCAACCAATTCAAGGTTCTTGGCCTCCCGAGCAGCCAGCGAGGGTCCTTGAATGACGTTTTTCCATACGATGCCGTCAGATGTCTTGAGGATCTCCATAAGAACCGAGTTTTTATGGCGTTTTCGCTTGCACCAGTCGAGTCTCGTTGTTCCTCCCACGCATACGATCGCTCGCCCGGACCCTTCTTCGTCGGGTCGCAGTCCGCTGAGGTATTTCCCCAGACCCAACGGACGACACGTCTGCGTTTCAATCCCACAACTTTCAAGCATGGAAACAAGTCGCGTGTAACTATTCGTCACAAACGCCTCATCGCGCCCAGTCCATGAAGAATACTCGTCTTGCGTTAAGCTTCCCTGTTCGATGATGAGAAGATCGCATGCGCTCGCCAAATGCTGGATGATTGCCTTTGTCTCATCGATTCCCACGTCACGAACAAGGTGGTGGTGCACGCTCATAAGAAAGCAAACATCGAACCGTCTATCGGCGGTGAGTTCTTCGACAAGCTGCTTTGTGATGGAGCCACGACGAAAGCGCAAATTTTGGATGTCATATGCAGAGATAAGTGCGTCGCAGGTGTCGACATTTCCTTGGAAATGGTCGACCCCGAGCCCATCTGCGATGACCTCGTGAAGCGACAAGAGAAAAAAGCCGTTCGCGCAACCCAGGTCGAGCACATGCTTATCGTGGAAATCCACGTGTCTTTGGATGAGTTCCAGCCGCTGTCGACTGGAGTCCCGTTCAGCCGGCGTCTTGGGAAATCCCGGAAGCGGCACAGGTTGATAGAGCAATCCCACGGCGGGCGGCATTCCGCGGGGGCGAGCATGCGATTGTGCCTGCTGCACCGCGAGAACAAGCGCTTCCATTTCACTGCTGGTAGGAATTCTCATCGATATGTCTACTTCGGCGGTAGTTGTGTAAGATCAACGGGGTGTTTCAATGAATATCTCAGAGCCGAGTGATGCCGACAATCTTGATCTCAAGCATGGGGAGTACCGCAGCCCAAAACCTCGCCAGAATTCTGACGGGGCAAACGGGTTGGCGGACGATTGGCGGCGACATGGAGTCCGCCCATGGTGGGCTGGGGCTATGTGATGTCGATGTACGACTGCCCCGTGGTGACGACTCCTGCTACGCCGCCACCGCCAAGGCGATGATGGAGGCACACCAAGCTCAGTTGTTTGTGCCCGTAATGGAGCCAGAACTCCTCGCAATGTGCTCGTTTGCATCCGAAGCAGTTGTCGTGTCGAAGTTCCGCGCTGTCTCCACCGCGCGGTCAAAGAAGCGCCAGAACATCGCGTTCGAAAGCGCAGGTCTACGTCCGATAGCCGAAGTGGAGGCGCGTTGGACGGGGAAAATCATGTTCGCCCGGCCTGACTTTGGAACGGGGAGTCGTGGCGCTTTGCTTATCAGGTCGGAAACGGAATTGACCCAGCACCAACAGAGTCATCCTGATTCGATTTATTGTGAGTACCTCGACGGCTCCGAGTTCAGCTTCGACGGGTTTGTTGATCAAACAGGCACGCTTCGAGGGCTCATTTCGCGACGTCGGATTGAAGTCCGAAACGGACTTGCAGTGAAGTCCGAGATCGTCGCAACCCCATCGACCGTCATCGACGGCATCCGTGCGTTGGTGATGCAAGAGGAGGTGCGTGGTTTTTTCAACGTACAGGCAATCCAGGTCGGGCAAGATTTTTTCTTTCACGACTTCAATCCGCGGCCGGGTGGTGCGATGTATCTGTCTTTTGTGGGCGGCCTTCCCCCAGACCTGCTCCTAACTGCGTGGATGAACGAAGGACCTTGGCCCGTGTGCGAACCGCGGGTTGGTGCCAAGTTGTTTCGTCGGTACGAGAACATTGTTTTGGAGACCCCATCGTAGTCACCGTGTTTGATCTCGATGATACCCTGTATCCGGAGCTCGACTATGCTCGCAGCGGTATTGCTGCCGTTGCGCAACACATCTCGTCGCCAGAGTACTCAACGGCGGACATAGAGAGAGTCATGCTCGACGTCTTGGAAGAAGGCGTTCGTCATAAGGTGTTCGACGTCGCGCTTGAACGCCTCGGGATTCGTGTTCCCATCGCTCCATTGGTTCAAGTGTACCGGTCGCACTCGCCATCGATTCAACTCTCAGCGGCTGCTCGTGAAACGCTGGAGATTGCGCGCGACGTAGGAGCCGTTGGTCTGATCACCGATGGGTTTGCCGAGGTACAATGGTCCAAGATCCGAGCCTTATCGCTCCACAGCTGGATTGACCACATTGTTGTGACCGACGAGTTGGGTAGGCATTCTTGGAAGCCGAGCGAAGATGGATTCCGACGCATCATGGAGATGTGCCCGGCAACGCAGTATTGCTACGTCGCGGATAATCCGGAAAAGGATTTCCAAGCTCCGGCTCGACTCGGATGGACGACCGTACGTACATCTGTGGCCAACCCAATGTATGTGCGAAATGTTGTCATGGACGCGAGGTTCGTTGTTCAGGAACTGAGTAATATTTGGGACGTCTGGCCTTAGGGTGTGACGCCGACCGGTGTCCCTTGGCGCTTTGACGGGTCACCGGCAACATTCACAGGTTCCTTGTTGTAGGACATCGTCAAGAAGACCTCTTCGTTCACCGGTGCGTTCTTCATCAGAAAGTGGCGCAGGACGTACTTCTCGGGCGGCCACGCCGCCATGGGCACCCACGCTTTTGTTGGGTCGGGAACCCCGTAAATGCGGCTGTCCTCGGGGCCCACATAGATGCCGTTTGCGGTTCCCTTCGGCAATGGCACGCCTGTGTGAAACACGAGCTCGACCGCGACGTCGTCCCCCGTGCGAGTCATGGTGCTGCCGATCAAACGCAAACCGTTTTCGTACAGAACATCGACCTTGTTTTGCACAGGGGGCTCGGCTTCGGACATCAGCTCCGCATCCATCTTCCCGTAGTATTGTTGGTAGCGCGCCAGCGCGGTTTGTCGCCACGCCTTCAACGAAGCCTCAAGCGTGTCGGCGTGTTCGGCGAGTTCTTTCAGGTTTTTGGTTTCGCCAGGATCGTTGCGCAGGTCGTAGACTTCATCGGGTTGGTTTTCGAAGTGGTGAATGTACTTCATCCCACCAAGGTAAGCGGCCATGCAGTTTTTCGAGAACCAACAATGGGAAGGAATCAAGCGCTCGTCGCTGAGCGAGGTGATGTCCGACCCCACATAATCCGCACCTTGGAGCGCAAAACCCGACATGGCAGCCAACGTCGGCACAACGTCAAGCTGGCTGACGCCAACCGTGACCCGCTTGGGCTGTGGGTTTCGCCCGTCCATGATCAGCAGCGGCACATGCAGCCCTTCCTCATAAATCACGTTGTCGTGCTGAAAACGGCCGTGTTCGCCAAATCCCTCGCCGTGATCCCCAAGCACCACAAACACGGTGTTTTGGGTCAGCCCAAGCCGATCAAACATCGCGAAGGTCTCCCGGACGTAGTTGTCCTGGCGATGCAGCGCGTTGAGGTACCGATTGAATTCATCGTCTTGGGCAAAGGGGATCAGTTCGTGGCCAGGAGGCACGGCGTAGTTGTGATGCGGCCCAACAGTTAACACCGTCATCATGAATGGCTTGCCGTCTTGCTGCTTCGCGATCCAATTCTCCATCGGTTTAAGCAGGACTTCATCCTCGACACCAAAGTAGTTTACGGGTCCAAACTGCGGGTCTTCGATGGCTTCGAGTGGAAAGAAGTCCTTAAACTCCATCCGGGCTACGAGCTGCGCGCGGCTCTCGAACTTCTGCGTCGCGCTTTGCAAGAACACGGTGGAGTAGCCAACGTCGTTAAGCAGTCCGGGTAGGCAGCGTCCCGGAAGTCCCTTGGTCGCCTCCACAATGGGCATCTCGAGATAGGGCTCGAAACCGCACAGGATCGTCACCAACGCCTTCGAAGTGTGGGGAATCATCGTGTGGGCGCGCTCTGCCACGACGCTCTTGGCCGCGAGTTCTGCCAAGAAGGGCGTCGTCTTCAGCTCTGGATTGTACACCGTGGTGCCGCTCGCCCGTGTCGATTCGAGGATGAGTATGACGATGTTGGGGTGGTTGGGTGTTTGTGGGACGAGCTGTGCCTTGGTGAAGTTCGACACGATCCCGACATTTGCGCCCACGTCGCCAAACAGCGCCGATTCCACGGCGCTTGCCACCACATTGACAGGCGGCGTTCGCGCAGCAGCCACAGAATCCGAAACGGTCACGGGGATGAATGCCGTGAGCATCAAAACAATCCCGACACCGACGGCTCGGCCGCCCACCTGCGTGTCGTTGGTGTTTGGGGTGCCTTTGCGCCACAGCACCCACGGAAACACGGCAAAAAACAAGAAGCCGAACATCGCTGTGGGGATGAACCACCAAGGCGTCTCGCTCTGCATCACGTCCCACGTATCCCCAAGATGCGTCAGCGTGAACGCGATCATGGGAAAATCGACAAAGTTGCCGGTGGATGCCAGGAAATTGGCCGCGATCGCCTCGATCGCAAGGAATAACCCAAACACGATCTGGGTCACGATCAATGCCGGCTTACGAGGTGAAAAGAACATCGCGCCCGCTGCAATCAGCAGGGCGCCTGCGTAGAACCCAAGGTCAACACGCAGGTTGTCCACGACCACGGCGGACCATTCCAGCCGGGACCATCGCAGCAGCCGAACGACAACGAGGATCAGGAGGCTCGGGATCGCGATCCCGCCCATCAGCGCTCGGAATCCTTGAGTTTTAGGCAACCATTTCATCGCGCACCTACCGTCACAGCCAAACTCATGTTGCGAGCAACCGTGCTGGGTTTCCGACCACCTTCTGCCCCTCAGCCACGTCCCGGATCACAACGCTGCCCGCGCCCACGATGGCGTTTGCTCCGATGCGGACCCCGGGGATCACGACCGCACCGGCGCCAATCCACGCACCGTCGCCGACGTTGACACCGCCGCACAACACGGCACCGGGACTGACATGGACACCGTCGCCGACAACACAGTCGTGCTCGACCACACACCGTGTGTTCAGAATGGAGGCTTGCCCGACCCACGCGCCGGGATGAACCACCACCATCGGGCAAACGTGTGTGCCCAAGCCGATCTCGACGTGGCTGCTCAACCAAGCCGTGGGGTGGACCAAGGTTGGCAGGTTGACATGTCGTCTGAGCTCGTAGAACAGCTCCAGCCGCACCGCGTTGTTGCCGATCGCGATGGTCACGTCGTTACTCAGCGGCTGCCCGGCCGCGGCTTGCGCCAAGAAGTCCTGCTGGGTCATCACGACTTTGGCGCCACCGGGCTCAGCGACCTCGCCAATGCGAGCGACGTCGACAAACCCTGCAATCTCGTAGCCGACCAATCGCGCCAAGTCCGCAATGACTTTTCCGTGGCCGCCGGCACCCACAATCACCAAGGGTTTCATCGTCAAACTCTCGAAACGTAGAGGCCAAAACGGCGGTCAATCAGGGCGTCCAAGTTTTCGGGGGCCGGGTAACGCGACTCGTCACGCACCGGGCCGGGACTTCCGCGCCGGTACGCGACCTTCTCTAACGCGGTTCCGAATGCGAGCTTTTTGAAGACGTTGACGAAAACGGCTTCAGCCGGCATCCGGTAGTCGTGGGTCCCTGTCAGCATATCCGACGCGAGGTCGATCAGATAGTTTCGAGCTTCGGCAGGCGAAACACTGTGAAACTCGCGCACGTCCGCGCTCGCGGCGCTGTCCCGTACGACTGCCACACGCCAAGGCCCTTCCGAGGCAACGCCAGCCGCCAGCATGACCATCCACGCGACAAATCCTTCCAAATAATCGACCTCGTCGCGCTCGCTCCAGCCGCGAGACTTTATGGTGGTGGGCACGATCACGATGCGTTGTTCGAGTTGAACCGCCGGCGTTTGCCCGGTGATGTCGACCGCGCGCGTGAGGTCTCGGGTCAATGGGATGTCCAGCTGTAGCGCACGATGCCGCACGCCGCGAAGACCTCTAGCCTCGGCGCGTCCAAAATGGTGGACCTCAAGGTGTCTCAAATCCCACAGCCCCGCGTTTTCGAGGCTCACTTGCCATCGGTCCATCTGCCGATGGTGGGTTCGCGCTTCTGCGGCGCCAAACAAGCCCGTTGGCGTTCGTCCCAAAAGCTCTTCGTGCCTTACGCGGTGAGCATACGCCTCAAGCCGAAGCGCGCGCCGGTCGGAGTCATTTTCGGACTGCCAGGTGGTCAGGAAAATTTCCTCGAGCATCTGACGGCGCAGATTCCACGGCGTTTGAAAGGCCTCGTCCTCCACATCAAACACATCGCGTTGCGTCTCGCCACGCAGGCGCAGATAAAACTCCGCGGCAGCCTGCAACGGGTTCTCGAGGAAACGACGCAGCATATAGAATGACAGATTCACCCGCTCGTCCTCAACGATGGGTGCGTTGGGCAACGTCGGCAAACTCAGCAATGCACCTAAGTCTCGTTGAACGTCGGGGCTCAGTGTTTGTAAATCCGCTGGCAAAGGCTGCGCGAAATTCTGCGCGGTCCACGCATCCTTGAGCGCAAGTGTTTCGGCCTCGCGCTGCGCTTCAGGGTGGACGCTACGGCCGATCTCGGACGCTGTCCCGCCAAAGAGTTCAGGGAAGTACTTCGGGTCGAATCGCCGCAACGGATGGCGTCGCTTCAACGCTTCAACCCCCGCCTCGCTGAGGTAGTGACGTCGCAACATGAACTCAAGTTCGCGCACGAGCGATGACGGCAGCAGTTCTTCACCGGTCCGACTATCGCGCGCCACATACGACAAAAAGAGCTGATCCCGCGTGGATTGTAGCGTTTCGAGGAACATGTACTCGTCTTGCCGGCGCGTCGAAAAGTTGTCCCATCGCTCGGGTTTTGCCCACCGTAGGTCGAGCGGCGACTGCATGTCGGCGCGTGGAAACTGCTTTTCGCCCAATCCCGTGATGAACACGACCTTAAATGGAATGGGGCGCATCGGCACAAACGACGACACAACCACCCCGTCGGCGAGGTAGTGGCCGCGTGAAATCTCAAGCGACGAGAGCGCGTGTTCTAGGGCCTCGAATGCGATGCGGTAGTGCACAGGATGCTGTGAGGTCTGTGCATCGCGCAGTTCGTTCAATGTCTCCATGATCCGCACATGGTCCCGCTCGTCTTCCTCGTCGGCGGGCACCAAATGCTGCCCAATCAGGGCCAAGACGCGTTCGTACCACGTCGCCAAACTCGCCGAATCGGCGCGAAATGCACGCGCGGTGCCGATCAAGTCTCGAGCCAATCGGACAAACTGCGCCGAAATCGCGACGTCGGTCGCGCCATGTTCATGCGGGATGTAGGCGTTGTCTCCCAACACGATGCTCTGGTCGTCCTGACTGGTCATGAACGCCCCCAGGACAAGCCGCTTGATGCCTTGATCCCAGTTGTACAGGTCCTTTTCGATGTAGGTGTTCGCGTGGTCCGAGTGGTCAACACCGTGAAAGATGTTCAGCTGGTCGACCCATCGTACCCACGTGTCGGGATCGACGTCCGGGTGGCCCGCCAAGACGTTGGGGTGCGTCATCAGACGTAGCATTTCGGCGCGCGTAAAGCGCGAGAACGGCAAAGCAACCAGCAGCCCTACGGCTTCCAAGTACCGCCGATTTGACCGGGCGGTGATGTCAACGATGTTGTGCGGAATGTCATAGGTGTCCTTGAACACCGAGCGTATCCGAGACTGATACGCTTCGCGTTGGGTGTGGTTGACGATCACCGCGATATCGTTGAAGCGAATGGGGTCGCCGGTTTCCTTGGCGCGCCCGACAATCTGCCAGATCTCGCTCGCGATGATCTCGACCTCGCGCTGAACGGTTGGACACTGCAGGATCACCAACGAATCGTCATCGTACTCCGAGGCGGGGGGGCCCATCGGCGCGCGAACAAGCACATCGTGTTGAATCCGGTGCAACAGCGATGGGCGATCGTCCAAGGGGTCCACAAAGCGCGTCTCGAAATCACAGTCCGTCAGCAAATTCAGCATCCGAATGTTGTCGCGACCCGGACGCCCCCAAAGCTTGAGCGGCGGCGGGTCCTCGTCGTCTTCGAACAGCGCGTCATCAAGCGTCAACAGATTGAGCGCAGGCTGTTCATCCCGACGTTTCTTGAAACGGTTCTTGCGAGTCACCGCCCAACCGTTTGGGACATCTTCCCAGTATTCCATGCACGGATTTAGGGCGTAAACGTACACTTCGGACGTATCACCAAGGGCGCCGATCGCGTCGTAATAAAGCCGCGAGAGGTAAGACAAGCCAAAAATGTGTACGGGTCCCGTCAGCGCCGGGCGGTCGTGCACAACACGCTGAAGGACTTCACCAAATCGCAACATCGGTGTGGACTGCGATGCCTGCCAGCCATCAGCCCCAAACAGGTCGAGCCACAGCGCGCGTTGCCATACTTCGGTGGAACGGTAGGGCTCTTGGTCCAGAACCATGCCGTGCGGCCACTGCCGAATCATCGCTGGTCGCGAAAGCTCATACTCTTCAAACAAACGTGCAAGGCGATCGGCAAGCTGGAAGAGGCGTCTGTCGTGGTCATCGTCGTCCAAACTGGCCGAAAAATAGCCGCGGACTTCGTGGTCTTCGGGACGTTGCGCCTCGGGCGCCTGGACGATGGTGTCGATGCGTTCGATCAGTAAGCTGCGGACGACTTCACGTTTGAGAACCTGTGTGTCGGTGGGCCGAAGCGCTTCAAAAAAGGCGTTGACGAAGACGGTATTGAGGTTTGCGGCGATGCCCAGATGTCGCGCGATCTGGAACTTCAGGTATGTGGCGATGTTCCGGTTTGGAACCACGACCGTCAGCGGTTCGAGCGGGTCCTCGCGCTGTCCCGAGATCGCTTCCGCCAAGGCTTCCACGAGCTTCTCCAGGTGATTTGAGTACCACAGATGAATCACGCCGCGTTTACTCCAGTTGGTAGACCAGTTTGTCGTCGTCGCGGGCGATCACGAGCAGCGCCGAGCGCGCGATGTCATCGCGTTTGACCTCGAAGACGTGCGTGCGCGGTCGTCTCGACTTGTACTCCAGCGGTGTAACCAACAGGCCCGTCCGGTCGGCACGGCGGTGGTAGTCCTCGGCTTTGACGTCTGGCGCGTACACCTTCGAACGTGTCACCAGCGAAAACTCCGCGGGGTCTTCCTGCACGATGGTTCGGCTGCGGTTTTCAACCTCGTAGTCCACGACCACAAACACCGAGTCGTTTTTCGAGCTCCATCGCGATTTCCCACGCCCGACGTCGTTCTCGTGGGTCACGGACTTGAGACGATAGCGAATGTCACCGAGGCTGTAGTCACGTCCAATCCGTGGTGGATTGGCCTGCCGCTCGCGTAGGTCGTTCATCGCTTGCAGGACTGCCACATCGGCAAAATACATCACCGAGAACCCCAAATGCCCGGCGGACAACGCGACGTGGTAGGTGTTGAGGTTCCAAATGTTGTCGAAGAGCTTGCCCAATTTGGCCGGCACGGCGACGTTGCGGCTCGTGTTGATCTCGATCAGCTTTTGCCGCTGCGCCACACACGCCGCTTCGTCGGCGCATGCCACGGTGGTGGTGACCATCACGATCCGGTTGTGGTGCGTGTGAACGACCAACTCGCCTTTTCCAAAAGACACATCGGGGTAGTTCGAGCACTTCCACACGGCGTATGTGTCATCGAGGCGTTTATCAAACCATGACGCAGGACACGGGGGCAAAACGCGCCCGTCCTCGATGTTTGTGCCGTTCCACAGAGCGAAATCCCCCGGCCATTCCAAGTGGCGCTTCGCGGGGAGATCTTCGGTCGGGGCGCTGTTGGTCTCGCCCGCCGCGATGACAACCGTCGGTGGAAGCCCATCCGAGGGTTTGTCATCGCATCCAACCACAACTAGGAGCGCCAAAGCGGCGATTCGCCGAATCATGTGGCATACCGTACTCGTCGACCACACACGCGGCAAGCCAGACGTTGATGGACAGGTTCTTGGGGCGGCAATCCCGGTTCTTGGGGCGGCAATCTCCGATTGCCGCATCGGCAGCCTGTAGGCTGCCGGTCCACGTCGAGGTCTCCCGGTTCCCGGTCCACGTCGAGGTCTCCCGGTCCACGTCGAGGTCTCCCGGTCCACATCGAGGTCTCCCGGTCCACGTCGAGGTCTCCCGGTCCACGTCGAGGTCTCCCGGTTCCCGGTCCACGTCGAGGTCTCCCGGTCCACGTCGAGGTCTCGCCGCATCGGCAGCCTGTAGGCTGCCGGTCCACGTCGAGGTCTCCCGGTTCCCGGTCCACGTCGAGGTCTCCCGGTCCACGTCGAGGTCTCCCGGTTCTTGGGGCGGCAATCTCCGATTGCCGCATCGGCAGCCCGTAGGCTGCCGGTCCAAAGAAGGGTTTCCGCCCCAGCCATCGCGACTAGCGCAATGGCTGCAAAGCGAATACGGTAGCGCCATGGTCGCAAAAATGAACAGTGAATCACCCAGCGTCGCACTGACCAACGACCTCTCCGAGATCGTCGGTCGAGCCCATGTGCTCACGAGTGCTCCCGACAAGCTCGCCTACAACAACGATTGTTGGCCCCGCGGCATCATTTTGACCCGTGGAAAGCAGGTTCGGCAGCATCTGCCCGCAGCAGTTGTTCAGCCCAAAGGCGAGCACGAGGTGCTCGGCCTGGTCCAATGGGCACGCCAGACCGGGACCCCAATCGTTCCGTACGGCGCCGGCAGCGGCGTTTGCGGCGGGGCCTTGACCGACGGCGAAGGCATCATCGTCGACCTCAAACGGTTGCGCCGCGTTCAGGTCACGCGCGCCGAGGACATGCTCGTGCGCGCGCAGGCGGGCGCGATTGGCATGACGCTCGAACAAGAACTCAATCGGCAAGGCTTCACGTTGGGCCACTACCCATCGTCGCTCTACTGCTCGAGCCTCGGCGGTTACCTCGCGGCCCGAAGTGCGGGTCAGTACTCAAGCCGCTACGGCAAGATCGAGGACATGGTCACGAGCATGCGCGTGGTCACCGGCACTGGTGAAGTGCTCGAGACCGCTCCCGACCCACTGGCACCCCGTCCACGCCATCTGGTGCCCGATTGCGGCCCGGACATGACACAGGTCTTCGTCGGCAGCGAAGGCACGCTCGGCATCATCACCGAGGCAACACTGCGTATCTCGGCCAACCCGACCATCCAAGTGTACCGCGGGTTTCAGTTCTCGAGCGTGGAGGTCGCGCTCGAGGCGATTCGCGACATGATGCAACAGGGGCTTCGGCCTGCCGTGGTGCGCCTTTACGATGCCTTCGACAGCCTTATCGCCAAGCGACGCGCAGGGTCTGGCGGCGAGTCCTTGAAGACCAAATTGCTGACCCAAAAACTCAACGACCTGGCGACCGAGATTCTGCCGATCGACATCACCGGTGAGCTCAAAGGGCGGCTCTCCACGGTCAAATCCGCGTTGCTCGGGCGAGTGCTTGGGCAGCCTGTGACGTTGAATCGCGTGATCGACGTGCTGCCCGCAGAATGTCTGTTGGTCGTCGGTTTTGAGGGCACATCACGTCTGGTCGCCGACGAAGCCCACCATGCGTTTGATGTCTTGAGTCACTACGGCACCGACCTTGGCCAAGAGCCCGGCCTGCACTGGCTCAAACACCGTATGGATGTGTCTTACAAACAATCGGCGATGTACGACGCTGGCGCGTTTGTCGACACGATGGAAGTCTCGACCACATGGGCGAACTTGGACCATCTCTACCAGTCTGTGCGCCGCGCCCTGAGCCCACACGTGCTGGTGATGGCGCACTTTAGCCACGTCTACCCGAAGGCAGCTCGATCTACTTCACGTTCGCGGGTTTTGGTGCCGACTTCGAAGACACGATGGCCCGCTACGAAGCGACCTGGAAGCCGGTCTGGACGCGGTCGCTCGCGCGGGAGGCAGCATCGCGCATCACCACGGAGTCGGCCAATCCAAGGCACCATGGACCCATCATGATCATCCGGGCGGCCTACCGTTGTTTAACGCGCTCAAATCGACGTTTGACCCAGACGGAATCATGAATCCCGGCAAGGTGTACGCGTCATGATCAAGAAACGTTACGCAAAGACCTTTTACACGCGCCGCGACCTGCCCACGCCGCGCCAGGAAATCTGGCCGAGCGATTCGGGAGAGCTGCGCGAAGTGTTGCTCGACGCCAAATACGACATTCCGTTGCTGGTGCTGGGCGATGGACAACACATTCGGCCGGCCGTCATCGGCGAGCGCACCTTTGATGTTGTGCGCACCGAAGGCTGCAAACGGGTGCTTTCGGTCGATCGCGAGAGCAAGATTGTTCGTGTGGAGTGTGGCCTGTTGGGCCGACCTGCAGGAAGAGCTGCGTGACCGTGGTCTAACCATGGAACGCTACGGCTTGGTGCCGGCGTCCAGCACGGTGGGCGGCCTTCTGAGCCGACACCATGGAACCGGCCGCCAGATGTGGGACGGCGATCTGCGCGGCGGATGCATCGCGATTTCGAGCACGACACCAGGTACGGGCGACTACGGCTACTTGGCTGCCCCGCGCAAAGCCAGCGGCCCGGACATGCGCTACCTCTTCATCGGCGGTGAGGGCTTGTTCGGCGTGATTTTGGACGCGTCGCTCGTCGCATGGCGGCCAAGCGAGGCACGCCTGTTCTCGTGGGAGACCAGCCCGGCCGAGGCATTGCTGCTGCACCGACGCCTGATTGACATGGGCGTGGCCCCGGCGTGGTCGGTTTATGTCAGCAAGACGCTTCATGTGGCGGTCTTTGGCCCTGACGGACTGCTGCGCGCTCTGGAGCGCGAATTGACGGCGTTTGCGCCGACCCACACCGGTGGACGCGACGATGTTGCGGCGATGCGCACGAAGCTCGAGTCCGATCATCCTGGACGCCGTGAATCGCCTGCGGCGAACCGAACCCACGCGGCGACATTCAGCGTGGCGCAGCTCGCCAGCGCGTTCGACGCGCTCGACGACGCGGAACTGACGATTTTTGACCTCAACCGGCACGCGGCGACGGTCTACGCGACTTACCCCAAGGGCAAAGCGCCCGCGGAGTTGCCAGGCGCGATCGCGCACCTCCCACACACATCGAGCCTTGTGGCGAGCGACGACAAGATCCACTGGTCTCACTGGTCTCAAACGTTGAAATCGGAACTCGACCGCAATCGGCGGCTCGCGGTCGGCCCCTAACCTAGGATGAGCGATGGATAAGAGCCTTGGCGCCCAAACCGACAAAGCGACCGCCTACTGCACGTATTGCCCCAAGCTGTGCCGGTTTTCCTGCCCAGCGGCCGAGGCTGAAAACCGCGAAACCGTCACGCCATGGGCGATGATGCGTCTGCTCGAGCTCGTCAAAAATGGAACGGTCGAACCCGACGCGGAAACCGCCGAGATTTTTTACCACTGCATGGGCTGCAAACGTTGTGAGACCTGGTGCAAACACGACAACGACGTGCCTCAGGCGATGTTCAAGGCGCGTGCGTGGATGCGTGACCTGGGTTACGTGCCCGAGGCCTTAGATGGTTTTGTGTCGTACTTCTACGAAGGCAACTCGCCGCACCCAGAATCCCAACCGCTTGATGTCAAAGATGTTTTCGACGATGCCTCCGACATCGTGTTCATGCCCGATTGCGAGACGCGACACCACTTTCCCGAGCTTATTGAGCGCATCGGCGTGCTTCTCGAGCATATCCTTGGACAGAAGGTCCGACTGTTCACGCGGCTCGGCGAGAGCGGCTTTGCCTGTTGTGGATTCCCCACGATTGCCGCAGGGGACCAAGATGGATTTGAGGTCTACCGCGACGATCTGGTCGATGCGTTGGGGCCCCACGACTACGTCATCACCGACTGCGCGGCGTTCGCAGCGATGAACCGCCCCGACGGGTCGTTCACCAATCCATGGCCCATCGAGATCGTCCACCTCGTCGAGTTCTTGGCGCAATATGCCGACGAGCTCCCGGTCAAATCGAAGCTCGATGGCACGGGGATTCAGCTGCACGACTCCTGCTTTGTGGGGCGCCACCTTCAGCTTTACGATGCGACGCGTGCGCTGACGTCGGCGATCTATGAGCCTGAACCGGCCGAGTTCCAATTCAACCGTGAAAACGCACCATGCTGCGGCGGGCCGGCGCACTATCACGTGATCGCTCCTCAGGCGAGCCAGAAGGCCGCGCGCATGCGGCTCGAACAGCTCGATCGCGAGGGCGGGACAAGCGTCGTGTGTGCCTCCAGTACCTGCAATAAATCATTGCGTCGTGTTCGCGACCAGAAGGTGTCGACGACGTTGTTGGGATGCCATCTGCACCGCGTGTGGAATCTAGGCAGGGAGTCGACGTGGCGAGCTACCGCACATTTGTCATCGCCAACTCCCGGTGCGGCGGCTGGAACCTGCTCGACGCGATTGGGGCGTGTCGGTTGCTGCCTGCGCGCATTTTTGAGCTCGAGGTCGCGTTCACGGGAAGGCCCCGGGCACGCGTCACTGCTCGCTCGCGAAGCGCTGAAAGCGGGTGGGAATGGTCGTCGCCGTAGGCGGTGATGGGACCACCAATTGCGTCGCTAACGGTTTTTTCGAGAAACCAGACTACCGCAGTGAGTTTGAGCTCGACGACGGATGGATCCGCCGTCGCGACGACACCAAGCCCAAGCTCATCAACCCTGATGCAGTGTTTGGCTTCATCCCGCTTGGGACCGGTGATTTCCGGCGGACCGGGGGCGCGATGGGATCGGCGACGAGACGGTGAAGCTGCTTGGCGGTCTTGAAACACGACCGATCTGACGTCGGACACTCGGTGTTCTTGGCCGACGACGGCCAGCTCGACGGCCGGTTCTTCTGCAACATCGCCAGCGCCGGCATCAGTGGTTTGGTCGATCGTTACGCCAACGGTACGTGGAAAGGCATGGGCGGCAAGACGAGCTTCGGATCGGGTCGGGTGTGGTGTGGTCTTCAAGTACGCTGAACGCCGCGCTCGACGTGCGCATCGACGACCTCGAAGAGATCCACGACAAGTTCTTAACGTCGTTGTCGCCAACGGCGAGTATTTTGGCGGCGGCATGGGTCGCACTTGGCGCACGCATCGTGACGATGGCAAGTTTCAGGTCGCTCTTTGCGGACTTCACGCGGAAATTCCGCCACGCTGATTAGCCGATCAGAGCAAGGCCGAACACCGACCTGCCTCGTGTCCCGTCGAAACGCGTCGACTGTCGTGCTATTCGTCCAGCGCAACCGAGTTTGCAGAACGGACACGATGGCGAGGCGCCGGGCCGTGTGCCGGTGCTGTTTACGAATTTAAGTCAGATTTTGAAGATGAAGGTCGGCTCGTAGTCTCCCCGTTTTCGGTGAAGTGCTGTGTGTGCGGAATTGCGGGATTTTGGGGAGCGCGCTCGACGCCGAGCAACGCTTGGCCGCATGACGCGGACGATTAGCCATCGTGGGCCCGATGGCGCTGGCCACTGGTGGACGTGGAGGCCAAGGTCGCGTTGGGTCACCGACGGTTGGCGATTCAAGACCTCAGCGAGGCCGGTGCTCAGCCGATGTGGTCGGCGTCGGGCCGCTTTGTCATCGTGTACAACGGTGAAGTCTACAACCACATGGACTTGCGCCCCGAGCTGCCCGGCCCTTGGCGCGGACATTCCGACACCGAGACCATGTTGGCGGCCTTCGAAAAATGGGGCATTCGCGCATCGGTCGAACGGTTCGTGGGCATGTTTGCCTTCGCCGTGTGGGACCGTGAGCGCCGTGAGCTGACGCTTGCGCGGGACCGGTTGGGCATCAAACCCATGTACTGGGGCCGAAGCGGCCACAACTTCTTGTTTGGCTCCGAGCTCAAAGCGTTTGTGGCGTTTCCGGGGTTTGAGCGGCGTGTCAACCGTCGCGCGCTGACCGCGTACATGCGCGCAAACTGTGTTCCGTCGCCGCTGTGCATCTACGAAGATTGCGCACAGTTGCCGCCTGGAACGTTGATGACGGTGCGCGACGGTAAGACCCAGCTGGAACGTTTTTGGTCGGCTCGCGAAGTCGCTCGCCACGGCATCGACCATCCGATGACCGGGAGTCCTCAAGAGATCGTCGATGGGCTCGAAGCGGTGCTCGACGAGGCCATTCGCATGCGTCTGATCTCGGACGTGCCGTTTGGAGCGTTTCTGTCTGGTGGCGTGGATTCATCGACCGTGGTCGCGCTGATGCGGCGGCATACGTCGACCGTCAAGACGTTTGCGATAGGCTTCGAAGACGAGGCCTACGACGAGGCCTCTTACGCCCGCGAGGTCGCGCGCCATTTGGGCACCGACCACACCGAACTGACCGTGACCGCGCACGACGCGCTGGCGGTGGTGCCAAAGCTTGCATCGATGTTTGACGAACCGTTCGCGGACTCGTCTCAGATTCCAACGTTCCTAGTGTCGCAGCTGGCCAAGCGGCAGGTGACCGTGTCGCTCAGCGGTGATGGTGGAGACGAACTCTTTGCCGGATATAACCGACACATCGCTGGCCCCAAGGTCTGGAACGTGATGGGGCGAGTGCCGGCGCATGCGCGGCAGCGGCTCTCGCAGGGGCTCGGAATGGTGTCGGCTGGGTCGTGGGACCGGGCGTTTGGCGCCTTGGAGCGTACCCTGCCGGGCGGCATCGGTGTGCGCCTTCCCACCGAAAAACTGCAGAAATTCGCCGCTGTCCTGCCTGCCGCCGACCAACGCGCCTTGTACGAAACGCTGGTCACACACTGGTCTTCGGATGTGGTCATTGGCGGTGAGCCGCAGAATATCTCGTGGACCGACATGGGTGACTTCGCGTCGTCGATGATGCTGACCGACCTCGAAACCTATCTGCCCGACGACATCCTGACCAAGGTCGACCGCGCGAGCATGGCCGTCAGCCTTGAGGCCCGCGTGCCGTTGCTCGACCATCGTGTCGTCGAGTACGCGTGGCGGATTCCACACGCCATGAAGGTCCGCGACGGTCAGAGCAAATGGGCGCTTCGCCAAGTCCTGTACCGTCACGTGCCGGCGGAGCTCATCGAACGCCCCAAAATGGGGTTTGGCGTGCCGATCGACAATTGGCTGCGTGGTCCGCTTCGTGAATGGGCCGAAGACCTGCTGAGCGCGCAACGCCTGCAGAACGATGGGTATTTTGATGGCGACTTGGTCCGCACACGTTGGCGCGAGCACCTTGGCCGCGTTCGCAACTGGCAACACCATCTTTGGGACGTCTTGATGTTCCAAGCCTGGCTGCACAAAAGCTGACGATGCCCAAACTTGTTCACATCACGACCGTCCCCGAATCACTCGGGTTTGTCGCCGGTCAGATCGACTGGCTGAAGACCCGCGGTTGGGAGGTCGTGGCGATTTCATCGCCCGGCGACCTGCTCGACGCATTTGGCCGTGACCACGGCATCGACACGTTTGGTGTGCCAATGGCGCGCGCGATTACGCCTTTTGCCGATGTGCGCAGCATCGGTGAGGTGTCGCGGGTGTTGACCCGCATCGCGCCCGACATTGTGCACGCACACACACCCAAAGGCGGTCTGGTGGGCATGCTCGCGGCCCATGCCGCGAAAGTTCCCCACAAGGTCTATCACATGCGTGGGCTGGTTTCGTTGACCGCGACTGGACGGCGCAAGGCGCTGCTTGAGGCCGCCGAGACAACCACCTGTGGACTCGCCGACGTGGTCATCTGCCAGTCCCATTCGTTGAGGCAGTCTGCGATGGCTTCGGACATCATCGATGCCGCAGGCTCAACGGTCTTGGTTTCGGGCAGCAACGGCGTGAACACCGACCGGTTCGATGCGCAACTCTACGACAAGCGGTTGCAACGCAGCCGTTATGGGATTCCGGCAGACGCCGTCGTCGCCGGTTTTGTGGGCCGTCTGGTCGGCGACAAGGGCATCGTCGAGCTCGCCGAGGCGTGGTCAAAGGTGCGTGAACGGGTCCCCAACGCCCATCTGCTGATCGTTGGCCCCTTCGAGGAACGTGACCCCGTGCCCGCCACGACTCGCCGGTTGCTCGAAGACGATCCCACGGTCCATCTGATGGGCTTCAGTCGTCAGATGCCACCATTTTACGCGGCGATGGACCTGTT
>JAWKQR010000005.1:0-246740 GCA_041390025.1 bacterium | reverse complement strand
GACCTCGGCGGACGGCACCACCGACCAGCTGAATTTCGATGTGTATCCCAAACTAGAAAAGATCTACGAAGGGATGGTGACCTTCAGTCATAGCGTTGAGCTCGACGATGGTCGGACCGAGCGCTGCGAAATTACAGCTCCGTTGCAGTTTATCTTCACGTTTTCCGGGTCAAATTGGCCATCGACGTCTAGCGCGAAGGTCAAAGCCAACCGTCCGTCGTATGGGCTGAACGCCGAAGGACTGAGTGCAACGTGTACGCCGCGCGACAATTGGCAGACGAACAGCATGTTCGTTCTTTCGCTCGACGAAGATTCACTTCACATCTTCATCAACCACATTGAGCTCGACGTCGAAGTCACCGAAGACCGAATCGAGGGCTCGGGTTCGTTCACCGGGAACGATGTGTTCCGCTTCGATGGGATGTCGTACCCGTTCACCTACGTCGAGGCCGCGAGTTTTTTCGTGGTCGCGGAGCAGTGAGTCCTCAGAACGGCACCTGAACCGTAAACGTCAGGGGCCCGTAGTTGATCTCGCCTTGCGCGCCTCCGCCAAACGGCGTTGCGGGGCCTTGGCAGGTCGCAGTGCCACCCATGATGTAGTCGCCATCGGCCACCGCGTCGTTCCTCGTGAAGTCGACCAAACAGTTTTGGTTGTTCCATTCAGCCCCATTGGCGTCGCGATACATCACGTACGCATCGACACCTGTTGCCAAAACCCCGGCCTCGCCGGAGGTGCCGATCACGATGGAATCGGACTGGAACGCCCCAAACGTGAACGTTAGCAACGTGCCTGATGATGCCGCCGCGCAACCATTCGCATCGTTCCAGTCAACGGATTGGTTGACCGTGCCCGTCAAACTGCCCTTCAGTGAACAAACACTCTCGGACTCCGACGAATCGTCGCCACACCCCATCAATGCGAACACAGAAACCCAGATCAACGCTTTCATGTAACCTCTAGTGGGTTGAAAAAAACACGGTCGTCAGCGCCGTTTGAATCGGCGCGTCGCCGGCGAACTGCCAGCCGTCGCGCTGCATAACAAGATTGAACGTGCACCGGTCGCGGCTGGGATCGGCCGTGACCTCGAACAGCCCCAACTTGCTGGTCGCAGTCTGACCAAAAGTGGAATCGGCGTCGACCGCGCGAACCGAACAGCCGTCGCTTTTCGAGTCGACACGAGCCGCGGCGGTCGTGTTGCACATCGGTTGGTCGCCTTCACCGACAGGAAAGGCACGAAACACGTGGGTCGTCCCTCTGGGCCCTTGGACCTCTGGCCCCAAAACGCTTCCCGCGGACACGCTCAGCAGCGCAACTCCCGTGATTTTGGGAGGCTCCTTGAACTCCATCGCCAAAGACGCATCCTCGACGGGGCTCGTGCCGCGCACGGTGGCGGATCCGGGAGCAGGCAATCCCGACAACACCCACTCAAAGCCGTTTGTCGCGATCACCGATTGGTCGGGCGCCGATGTGACAGGATGGTAGCCATCGCCGTAGATTCGACCGTCGACATGGGCATCGGGTGCCGTAGGCTCGTGCGAAAATGCGAAGCGGACAACGGCAGGGTGCCCGGCCCAATACGGTTGTGCGTCGGGACAACCTTGGGTCAATTCAAGCACGTTAGGTGCCTCGACCACCAAGGGTACCCAATCCTCGACGAATGGCTCGACACGAATTCGCAGCGCAGCCATCCCCGCTTTCGTCGCGTTGATGCGCAAGACCCCCGAATCAAGCAACTGCACGCTGGCGATCTCGGGCTCGACCTGTCCCGAAACGACCACCGCGCGGCCGCCGGTCGCTGGATCGTCGACCTGAAGATCAAACGTCGAATCGGGAGCGATCCGCACCTCAACGGGCTTGCGCCACTTCAGCAGTTCGGTGTGCAACGACCGGTTGAGCTCACCTTTTGCGCCACCACTCAGCGCCAGCTTGCCTTCGGCCGAGTTGCCAAGGTCGCAACCTGCCAGAACGGCCATTGATGCCACAACCCACCGCGCTGTTGTTTTGCTGATCATCTCAATACCCAGTGGTCTTGCCGCAGCTAAACTACTCCACCACAGCGCAACTGACGATCACCAAACTGACCGGCAGCGCCGTTGTGATGTGGACCGGCAGCTTCCAAGCGGCCGCTGCGGCTATCGGAGATGGCCGCCCCAAGGACCTGGATGTGGCCCGGACCTGCAACGTTCGGCTTGCGAAATCCCTTGCATTCGAGGAACGTGACCCATCCAACACAAAGGGAACCCTATGAATTTGGGCGCTTTTTCAATCAGCCTTGCCGTCAAAGACATCGCCGCATCTCGCGACTTCTACGCCAAACTCGGATTTGAGGCCGTGGGCGGCGACATCTCGCAAAACTGGCTCATCCTGCGCAACGGAACGCACACGATCGGGCTTTTCCAAGGGATGTTTGACACGAACATCCTGACGTTCAACCCAGGCTGGGACCAAGACGCGAACGAAATCGAAAACTTCACCGACGTGCGGCAGTTGCAGGCGCAACTCGAGGCACAAGGCGTCGAGTTTTCGACCAAAGCCGACCCCTCGACCAAAGGGCCCGCGAGCTTTGTGATCACCGACCCCGATGGAAACGTGATTCTGGTGGACCAACACCGCTAAGTGTCCAGCCCGCGCGTAAGATAGCTTTCGTATCTGTGGCCCGTAATCGTGCGCTCCAAGATCGCACGCGCCTCGTCGCGCGGCGTGGCGCCGGATGCGGCACCTTGCACGGCGACCAAGACACGCAAATATGCCCCGAGATCGTCGCACAAGAGGCGAACTTCCGCCGGGTCGTCGTAGAAGTGGTAAACACCGGTCGAAGCCACCAGGACGAATGGATTCCCTTGGTCGTTAAAGATCTCGACCCCCTCCATCAAGATCTTTATCTGCTCAGCCAGTGCATCGCCGCTGATATGCCACGAAAACTCATCAACGAGCCCTATTTCGTCACATTCGTACTGATCGGCAACCGTGCAAAAGGCGCTGTAGCGAAGGCGGCAAAGTTCAGGAAGCTCGAATTCGAGGTGCAGCGTCAGAAGCGCTTCGACTTCAGCTCTTACGGGCGCGGCCAGCCTCTGAAGGGCCGATTGCATCCAGTCTTCGACCGGGTCGGGTTCCTCCCGAACCACGAGCGGACCAAACAATGCCTCAAGGTCAGCGCGAAACTGTCCGCTGCTGACATAGGTAGGGTCTGACATCTTTGAACTCCCAAGTTTAGTTTCCCGAATGGTTGGATTGCGATCGAGGTGACCCGTTTGGACTTCTGGCGTAAGGTGCGTTTTTTCATCTTAACCGAAGGGACGTCATGGCGACCAAACACGAACTCGAAAGCCTCGAAAGCCTTTTGCACAAACTTCCCGAAGAGGATCAAGCCGAAGCGTTTCGAATCCTCTACGGGAACATGCCCGACAAGCTCCCGATCACGCCGGAAGCCGCCGCGTTAGCACAGACTTACGATTTCGACGTCGCTGCCTACCGATTCAAATCCATGCCTGAACAGCGCCGTGCGCCCCGAATTGTGCGCATTGGCGTCATCCAGACCCAGATCGTCGAGCCCACCGATGCGCCGGTTGAGCAACAGTTCCGCGCGCTTTGCGCCCGCACCGAACAGTTGATCCACGCGGCCGGAGCGATGGGCTGCAACGTCTTGGGACTGCAGGAAGCTTGGACGATGCCGTTTGCCTTCTGTACCCGCGAAAAACACCCGTGGCTTGAGTTTGCCGAGCCCGTCGACGGCCCATCAACGCGCTTTTTGGCCGAGCTTGCGCGTCGCTACAACATGGTCATCGTCTCGCCGATTTTGGAGCGCGACGAGACGCACGGCGGCACGATCCACAACACGGCCGTGGTGATTGGAAATCGTGGAAACATCATCGGGAAACACCGCAAGAACCACATCCCGCGCGTGGGCGATTTCAACGAATCGACCTACTACATGGAAGGCGACACCGGTCACCCAGTTTTCGCCACGCAGTTTGGCAAGATCGCCATCAACATCTGTTATGGCCGCCACCATCCTCTGAACTGGTTGATGTTTGGCCTGAACGGCGCCGAAATCGTCTTCAATCCGTCCGCGACCGTTGGCGCGTTGTCCGAGCCCCTGTGGCCCATCGAGGCGCGTTGTGCTTCGATCGCCAACAATTATTTCACCGCAGGCATCAACCGCATCGGGACCGAGACTTTCCCCAACGCGTTCACCTCGGGCGACGGACAGCCAGCGCACAAAGACTTCGGCCACTTCTACGGGTCAAGTTACGTCACTGCACCCGATGGGGGGCGTACACCGGGGCTTTCGCGTACACGGGACGGTGTGTTGATCAGCGAAGTCGACCTCAACCATTGCCGCCAAGTGCGCGACAAGTGGGGCTTCCAGATGACCCAGCGCCTGCGCGAGTACGCCGAATCCTTGACCGCGGCAGCCTCGCCGAACTTCCAACCTCAGGTCATCGCCGACCAAGGGGTCGAATTGGACAACCACCACAACGTGCGCAGCGGCGCAGTGGTCCACCAGCCTCGCCAAACCCCAGCACGATTGGCGCCCGGCGCTCAACCCGCCCAACTGACCTACGTCGACGACAAGACACGCGTCGAAGATTAGCCGGCGATTCATGAACCCGACCGAGCTCGAAGTCCCCGCGCGTGACGGATTCGTCTTGCACGCGCGCCGTTATGGCGATGGCGAGCACGTCGTGCTCATCAACAGCGCGACAGCCGTTCCACAACACTATTACCGGCATTTTGCGACGTTTCTCGCGAATGCGGGCCTTTGCGTGTTCACCTACGACTACCGCGGCATCGGCAAGTCCCGCCCCAAGTCGCTTCGGGGATTCGATGCGACGGCGCTGGATTGGGTCACCCAAGACATGGCGGGCATGATCGACTGGATTCATGCCTCACACGCACCGAATTCGCTCCATATGGGGGGCCACAGCATCGGCGGCCAACTTGCGGGGCTCTTGGACAACGCAGACGACATCGACAGCATGGTCACGATGTCGGCGCAGAGTGGTCATTGGCGCCTCCAAGGGGCAGAGCAAAAGCTCGTGGTCGCCATGCATGTTCACGTTACGCTTCCCGTGTTCGCCAGAGGCCTTGGTTACGTGCCTTGGAGCTGGGTGGGAGCCGAGGACCTGCCGGCTGGCGTCGCGCGACAATGGGCCCGCTGGTGCCGTGACCCGCGGTACTTGCTCGGCGACCCAACGCTGCCCATTGAGCGATACTCAGCGTTCAAAGCCCCCGTCTTGGCCTACAGCATTGACGACGATAAATGGGGAACCCCGCAAGCCGTCGATGCGATGATGTCGGCGTATCCCAACGTCGAGCGCAAACACTTGATCCCCGCCGAGCTCGGCTTGAACGCGATCGCCCACTTCGGATTTTTCAAACCCGCGGCGTCGGTGCTGTGGTCTGACGTCGTGACATGGATCAAGGCACGTAGTTAGCGCGCCTTTGGAAGCGCCGCACGCGCTTCCCTTTTTTGGCCTGGGACGGCCGTTACCGACAATTGCAGAAAGGACGCCTCGTCCGCACGTCCCATCTCGGCCTCCTGCGAGTCGGGGCTTCGGATGAAGTAGTTCGTGGGATAGACGGAGAAACCCTCCAGAACAATAGGGCGCGACATCTGCCCGGCATCGTGTGCAAACGACGTCTCGATGTAATCGACCGCGATGTGCTCAAACCAGCGCTTCAGCTTGGCCGGGGCGGCCCATGTGATAATCACCGAGGTCGGGTTGGTCGCTTGAATAACACCAGCTTCGAAGGTGTACGTGTTGTCCGCCGTTTTGTGGTCGGCGAACTCACGCGCGGCAAGCGCCTGAAGGTCGGACTCCCCGGCCGAAATTTTGTCCGTGATCACGACCAGCGCGTCCTCAAGCGCTTTGTTGTCGGCGAGTGTGCGGTGGAACGCCGGACGCTTGAGGTAGTTCGCGACCAACCAGCCGTGGTCTGCCGTACCTTGCTCGAAATAACGAAGTCCCCAGACCCGAAAATAACGCAGCGAATCGACGTCGAACACCATCTCGCGCGCGTCGGCAGGAACGTCGACGTTCAGTCCGTTTGGACCAGCCAGCTCGACACCGTCGACCACCACCGTTTGCACGCGCGGCTGAGCGTTGCCCCGCGGCGGTTCCCACGTGCCAGGCCGGAGCACCATCTTGAGTGACAGCGGTCCGTCGTCGGTCGCGATGAAATAGGTTGGCGTCCCGGTCGGCCCGATGGTGCGCTCCAACACTGCGTTTGGTTGCCCGAGCCGTTCGAGTACCGCGCGCGTATCCAAGTCCTCGTTCAAATCGAGCGCGAGCACGGCCTTGGCGAACTGAGACGCCTGCGTCTGGTCGCCCAACACCAACGCCGGCGGCCTTGGCGTAACAGACAACGGCTCGGGTGAGTTCGTGGGTTCGATAGGCTTCACAGGCTTGCCCTCGTCTGGTTTTTGTTCGGTCATTTCCAACCGGTCGAGTTGGTAACCGTTTGCCTTGAGTCGCGCGATGATCCCGTCATACGTTGGCGCAGGCAGCTGAGGTGTGCGGCTCAAAATCCACAAATAGTCCCGCCCCGGGTGGCCCACCACCGCGTACGAATAATCGTCGGCGAGGTCGATGATCCAGTAATCCCCCCAAAACGGTCGAAAGAAACTGACCTCCAATTTAGCGTTGGTCTTGGTATCGACGATCCGCGCGCGTCCCTCCGCGACATCCCACTCGCCGTCCTTCATGCACCTGTTGATGACGTCGAGCTCGCCGTCGTCGCGTAGCTTATACGTGGCCGTGGTTTGGGTGCAGCCCTTCTGAAAGCTCTGCGGGAAACTCGCGATCTCGTACCAAGTCCCCACGTAGCGATCGACGTCGACGTGGTCGACAACCGGCAACTCGGGAAAGGCCGAGTCGTTCGGTGGTTGACGTCGCACATCCCGCCATTAGTACGAAAATTAGAACCAACACATGTCGCATATCGTTTCCAGCCAAAGCCTAGGAGTTACGTGCATCGTAACGCGGCCGGCGTGATTTGGCTTCACTTTTGACCGTCGACTGCTAACGTGCCGTGAATTCTATGATTATTAACCCCAGCGAACCCCACAGGTTCGGACGGAGGCTCTTCGTGAAACGATTGACGCTGTGCACCTTGCTGTTTCTTCTGACCCTGCCCTCGACCACCTGGGCCTTCTGCGGATTCTTTGTCGCTCCCGGCGACACGAAGCTCGTCAACAACGCCACACGCGTTGCCCTGATGCGCCACGAACAAACCACCGTGATGTCTCTGCAGCCCGACTACCAAGGGCCAGCCGAGGAGTTCGCTTTGGTCATCCCGGTGCCAGAGATCCTGAAGAAGGAAAACGTCAAGACGCTCGAGCCGTCTTTGTTTGACACGTTGGACCAATTCTCAAGCCCACGCATGGCCGAGTACTGGGAACAAGACCCGTGTCCTCGCCCTGTCAAACGCAGCGCCCGAATGAACGACTACCCCTCGTCGGTGGCAATGGACATGGCGTTGGAGAGCGGCGCCGGGCCAAAGCCCAAGGCCTTCGTCAAGATCGAGGCTCAGTTCGCGGTGGGCGAATACGACATCGTGATTCTCAATTCGAACGACGCATCGGCGCTCGAGAAGTGGCTCGTCGACCAAAAATACAAGATTCCTGCCGGTGCCGCCCCTTATCTGGCGCCCTACATCAGCTCGGGCAAGTACTTCTTTGTGGCCAAGGTCGACCCCAAGCGCGCGAAATTCCAGGGCAAAAACGCGATTCTGTCGCCACTGCGGTTCAACTTCACGAACCCCGACTTCTCGCTGCCCATTCGCCTGGGGATGATCAACGCCGCCGGAGAGCAGGACATCATCGTGTTTGTGCTCGGCGAAGAACGTTACGTGCCCTCGAACTACCCTCATGCCCCCATCCCCACAAACATTATCGTCAAGGACAAGGTCCGCGACCAATTCGCAGGCTTTTACGAAGGCCTGTTTCAAAAGACGCGCAAGCAGAACGAGGACGCCATCATCACCGAATACGTCTGGGAAATTGCGACGATTCAGGCCCGCGGCGGGGCGATCCAACAAGGTGTGAAGTGTGACCCTTGCACAAGCCCGGTCGAATTCTTCACGCCGCAGTGGCTGCTGTCGCTCGGGCTCGACGTGTTTGGGGTGCAACCCACCCCGGTCGACCCAAACGACCCGCCGCCTCCATCGGCAAAGAAGGCGCCCTCAAAACTGGTCTTGACGCGACTGCACGGGCGCTTCGCCCCAGGGCAAGAGAACCCCGATATCTTTTTCCAGAAGGCCGCGCCATTGCTTGGTGGCATGGGCACTCCCGACCAGAAGTCGAAGCTGCAACCCACGCAAGTCCTTGAAATGGGCCAAAATCGTTTTCAGGGACGTTATGTGATCCTGAACAAGTGGAAGGGCAAAGCCGAGTGCAAGAACCCACAATACGGGATTTGGGGTGGCCCGTCCTACGGTTGGAAGGCCCCAACCGCGGGTGGCGCGCGTTTTGGAGGAAAGAAGCTTCAGTCGGTCTCACCCGAGAAGTACGCCAACTCCAAAATTACCTACACGCCTCCCAAAACCAAAACAAAGTGAGTTCAGGCTGGAACGTTGGCCGCGCAGCACGCATCTACGTTCCATGACGGACTCAAACGACATTCGCGACGTCTTGGTCGTAGGCGCCGGGGTTTCGGGCTTAACAACGGCCCACATCCTGGGGCGACACGGCATCGACGTCGAGGTCGTCGAGGCCCGCGACCGCGTTGGCGGGCGGACATGGAGCCCGATGTTCGACGACGTGCGCTTGGACCTGGGCGCGACGTGGGTCTGGGACCACGAATCCCACGTGCACGCTCTGATTGGCGAGCTCGGCCTGCAGACCTACATCCCGACGGTGGACGGCGACGATCTGTACGACACGCCCATGGGCGTTCAACGCGTGAGACTTCCGGGGTCGAGCGTGCAAGAACGTCGCATCGTGGGGGGCACACAGGCGATTTCACTCGCACTGGCCAAAGGGCTTTCGTGCGTGACGCTCAATACGTCCGTCACCGCGGTGCGGTTGAGCGATGATTCAGGCCAAGCCATCGTTGAGGTCGAAACCAGCGCAGGAACCCGACGCGCCCGCCATGTTGTGGCCGCGCTTCCTTCCTCGCTTTTCGCCAGCCAGGTCGACCTGCCGAACCTCGATCCAGAGCGTCTGCGTATTCTGCGCGCGACGCCAACGTGGATGGGCGACATCGCCAAGTTCGTCGCCGTTTACGAGCGCCCCTTCTGGCGAGACCAAGGGTTGTGCGGGCGAGGATTTTCGCGCGTCGGCCCCATCGGCGAGCTCCACGACATCTCGGTGCCGGGCGGGGACCACGGAGTTCTCTTTGGGTTCATTCCGCGGGTCGACCTGCCCGTCGAGGCATTGAAAGATCGTGCACTTGAGCAGCTCGCACGCATGTTTGGCCCGGTGCGCCCCACCCACCACATCATGAAGGTGTGGTGGACTGACGCGATGACGGTTGCCCCCAACCCGCACGCGACCATGCCCGGGCTTCTTGGGCATCCGGTGCTGCGAGAACCCCTGCTCGATGGCCGCCTCCATCTCTCATCCACCGAGTGCGCCACAGAAAATGCCGGTCACCTTGATGGTGCCGTCCAACGAGCGCGCGAGGTCGCACACATGTTACGAAGGCTCCTCACATGAACATTCACCATGACCTTTCGTTGCCTGCAACCGTTGACGCGGCCGCCCTCGATTGGGTGCCTTCACCAACGCCTGGCGTTGAGCGGCTGATGATTGAGCGACAAGGCATCGAAGTCGCGCGTGCCACAAGTTTGGTGCGCTACGCACCAAACAGCAGCTTTCCGCCACACACCCACGGCGGCGGGGAGGAGTTTTTTGTCTTGTCTGGCGTGTTCAGCGACGAGTCCGGCGACTACCCAGCGGGCAGTTACGTGCGCAACGGGGTGGGCAGCCATCACAGTCCTCGCACCGCGCCGGGCTGTGTGATCCTGGTCAAGTTGTGGTGGATGCACCCCGACGAGACACAAAACGTGCGCGTCATGACCGACACCCCGTCGGCATGGAGCCCGACGGCCTCGGGTCAGCGTTGTATCCTGCACCACGGGGTGCACGACCAGACCGAACTGGTGCGCGTTGCCGCCGGCGAACACACGGCGGTCGAATTCACCAATGGTCTGGAGATGTTCGTGGTGTCTGGGGACATCACGTTCGAGGATACCGCGGCTGCGCAATGGACGTGGCTGCGTCGACCAGGCTCCGGCGCGCTGTCCGTGCACGCGCCCTCGGAAGCCACCCTGTTCATCAAACGCGGCCACCTGCAACACCCGCCGCCGTTGCCCCATTGATCCTCCCGGCCGCGACCTATGTTTGAAAACTCCGTGATTCAAACCATGTGGAGTCGAACTGCGGACCTTGGTAGAGTTGCAGCCACACGGAGGAAATTATGAATAAGTGGATCATCGCGATTTTCGTTGGTCTTGTGGCGTGTTCGGACGATTCGCCCAAAACGAATAACCCGTCGAACAATACCAACGGGTCAAACAACGCGTCGAATAACGCGACCAACAACTCCAACAACACGACAAACAATACGACAAACAACACGACAAACAACGCGACGAATAACACGACGAATAACACCACAAACAACTCCACCAACGAGATGGACGCAGGCGTCGACATGCCTGTGTTGGTTTCGCCGTGTCCCGACTCCGCGCCCAGCGGCGGCGATAGCTGCGAGATTGTCGGCCTAGAATGCGAGTACGGCGACGATCCCCGCGAGAGCTGCCGCGCCGTCGCGACCTGTGACGACCGCGGATGGCAGATCGTCCTGCCGCGATGTCCCCCGCTTCCTGACGTCACCTGTCCGACCACACGAGCGGACGCACAGGGCGAACTCTGCACGCCGCAAGACGCGTGGTGTACCTACGACGACGGGTTGAACTGTGAGTGCACGAACTGCACGGACGGCCCCGTGCAGGGATGCAATGGGGATCCAACGTGGCACTGCGCCGCGCCAAATCCCGATGACAGCTGCCCTATCGCAAAACCCGCGCTCGGCGAGGCGTGTGGTACCGACGCGCAGGTCTGCAACTACAAGTGCGGGCCCGGCAACGGACGCACGTGCGTCGACGGCGCCTGGCGCTCGTCAGACGGCGGCCCCTGCCCCATCTCGACGCGTCTGGCAAAAACCGACATCAGCTACCTGACGCCGACGGAAGTCGACGGACTCGCCGGCCAAGTTCGGTCGTTGAAGATCGCATCGTGGCGCTACACCGACGTCGCGCTCGAACCTGCGCGAACGCGTTTCGGCATCATCATCGAGGACGCACCGAACTCGCCCGCGGTGGACGCGCGTGCGAAAATGGTTGATCTTTATGGACTCTCGTCGCTTTTGCTCGCGGACGCCCAAGCGAAAGACCGTGAGATCCAAGACTTGAAGAAACGATTGCAGGTGCTTGAGCAGCGTCTGAGCAAGGAGCAGAAATGAATCGGTTGTTGGCGCTCTTGGGGGCATCGCTCCTGACAGGATGTGTGTTTGTCGACTCCCAAGAGGTGCCCAGCACGAACGGTAGTTCCACGACCAACACCAACAACGGGACGAACCTGCTCAACAACTTGAACAACGTCCTCAACAACGTGACCAACAACGTGACCAACAACGGCACGTCGTGTGTGCCCGAAACCGACCAAGAGCTGTGCGAAAACGACGGCAAAGACTGCAGCGCTTACACCGTCACCGACCGCTGCGGAGTCGAGAGGACCGTGGAATGCGGAGCCTGCGTGCAAGGCGTGGGATGCGGCGAATCGATCCCAAACGTCTGTGGCTGTCCCTGCACGATTGATGGGGAATGTTACGCGCGCGTCGCCAACCCCAACAACCCGTGTGAGCAGTGCCGGCCGGAGCAAAGCACGACGTCGTGGTCCCCTCGACCGATGGGATCACCCTGCGAAACCGGCAATCGATGCGACGAAGGCGCATCATGCAACGCGGACGGTGTTTGCGTCGGTAGGCCAAAAGTCTGCAACGAAGGTGGCGCCTGCAAGAACGGCGCGTGCAACCCAATCACGGGAGAGTGTGATTACGTCAACAAACCCGAAAACGCCCCGTGCGGCGACGACGGACTGCCATGCACTCAGGACCTCTGCATGGGTGGCGTTTGCCACACTCTGGCGAGCAACACCTGTGTCATCGACGGTATGTGCGTCAACGGAGGCACACTCAAGGATCCGGGCAACTGTTCGATGGCGTGCAACCCCACCATTGACCCGTACAAATGGACCATGGCCGCGCCCAACACCCAATGTGACCCCGACCCCGAATCGTGCGCAATCGGCGCGTGCACCAACACGGGCCAATGCCTGACCACAAACAACAGCTTAGGATTCAACCCCAAAGACGGCCGGGCCTGCACCCAGAACAACTGCAACGGCATGTGTTACGCGGGAACCTGTCAAAGCATGGGTTCAAGCATGTACACGCAGTGCATCGAGGCGAATACGTGTTACGACGCGGGCGACATTCGTCCGACCAACCCCTGCCAGTGGTGCAACACCGGTTCCCAAGTCATGTACGTGACGTGGATCAACGTTGCCGACGGCACGCCATGCTTGGATGGAATCGTGCAAGGCACCTGCCAGAATGGGATGTGCCAGTAAATTCGACTCGCACCTGTCGCATTTTATCGCACATTCTGCTACATCCGGCTCACTGAATGGAGGTCCGAATGTTGAAGTGGATGTGTCTAATTACCCTTTTGTTCTCGGCAGCTTGCTCCGAACCTGTATCCACGCCGGCGACCAAGGTTGCCGGTGATCCCGACGCAGAGTTTGTCGGCGAGAAGGCAGACAACCTGAGCAACCGATGGACGACGATCGTCGGCGAGCTTACCCCAAACGAGATGCTCGCGGGCGAGATTGACTACCCCGAGTGGTACCACGGCTACACCATCGAGCTTGGCGCCAACGCGACGGTTGACCTTGAACTGCTCACCACCGCGGACAGCCTTGTGCGCGTTTACGGCCCCTCGTACCGGACCGCCCGCGATGGCCGCCCCTTGTTTCGTTCGTCGATCCTGAAGGGCGATTTGACCGGCGACGAAATCGCGAACCTTTCGTTCACGTCGGAAGACGCTGGAACCTACATGGTGGTGCTCGGTCCCAAATACGTCTGGAAAGCCGAGTACCTGATCACTGCAACCACCGAACAACGTTGCGAGACCGCAGCAGATTGTGCCGCCGGTCAAAGCTGCGAACACAACGGCGTCTACTGCATCACGACTCCCTGTGATGTCAGCTATAACATCTGCAAGCCTGCGGCGGGTTGCACCTCGGATGCGGACTGCACCGATGGATGGTGTGCTCCCACCGAATCGGGTGACCGCGCATGCAAAGCTTTTGTGGCCGAGGGCGAAGGCTGCGGCGGATTCCGCCCCGCCCACCTTAACCAAGCCTGCACGCCCGACATGCAGTGCGTCGCGCCGTACGACATCATCGCGGACATCCCCGGAAGCTGCAGCTTGGCCGAGACCACCGTCGCCGAATTGCTGACCAACCCTGCGACCTACTCGGGTCACCACGTCGTGGTACGTGGTGCGTTCGTCACCGGCTTTGGTTACTGCACAAAGATGGCATGCCCCATCGAGAACCCTTGCTGCAACAGCTGCGGCGCAGAGCTCATGCTCGCCGATTCGGTCGACGCCGTGCCCGCTGACGCGATCCAATTCACGGACGATGGCAACACGCTTGGTTGTTCAGGCAACGAATGCAACTTCCTCGACAATTGTGACGCGACGTTGGCCAACGTTTGGGTGTCGGGGTGGTTCAACTACGACGACGCGACACAGACCGGATCGATGAAGATCACGCGTCATACTACCGATAAGTCGCATGTATAGATGGACATTCGTGCTGGGGGTCTTGATGGGCTGCGGCTCGGATGTTGCCGCGGGTTAGATTGGGAGTTTCAGACCGACGCCAGACGCCGTCCCAGACCCCACCCCCGAACCCGAACCCGCACAAACCACCCGGTTTGACGGCTGGTGGCGCGTCGACCAACCCAACCACGCAGGCTACGAAGCGACCACCTGCAATTTCCGTGGGGATGGCGTGCTGTTGGAAGGCGATTCGCAAAGTTTTGGTTCCGGTCAGGTCCCCGTCGGCCGGAGTCGCGCTGCCCTCGAAAGCGCCTCCGAAGAACGTGCCGCGTATTTGGCGTCGAGTGCCTGTTCGGCGAGCGCTGGACCGCCGAAGGCGATGTCTTGACCATCACCGGCGTTTGCTCGGACGGCCGTACGCGCGACATCGTGCTCACGTTTCAGGCGGGTGACACATCCGAGAACGTGGAGCCCCACGTGGACGTTGTTGCCGGGGAAACGTGGATGCACAACGATTTCCAACAATGGAGCTGGACGCGCTGTGAATCCCGCGAATTGTGTATAAGCTTGGATGAGGTGAATCGCACGGAGAAATCCATGGCATCGAACGAACACTGGGACGCGGCGTCTACACACGAGCAAACAACCCACCGGGAAGGTGAGCTGGTTTACTCATCTGCAGCAATTGCTTCGGTTCATCGATGCGTGTGAGTTGCCGCCAAACACGCCCATCGCGGACAGGGCGGGCGCCTCGACGCTCGTCGACGACTTGTTTGGAGCGTGGTTTTCCACAACATTCGCTGCTGGACCATAGGCGCGCCGCGTTTGGCCATACAAGAGCTCGGCTGGATCGAAGGCAAGCGGGTTGACCTTCATCGCTGAGCGACGCCGTGGGCTGTTTCGACGACGCGTCAATTGGATTTTGGCACGACCGCGCCGTCTTCCATTTCCTGACGGACGCGGCCAAGCCCGCGATGCTACGCCGCCGAGGTTCGGCAGGTGTCCAGAAAAACTTTGGCGGATACGCGCTCATCGCAACGTTTGCGCCTGACGGACCCGAAAAGTGCAGCAGCGGACGTGCCGCGGTCAACTTATTCCCCGAACAGATCGCAGCCGTGCTTGGCGAAACGTTTGAGCTCGTCGACCAAGCACACGAAGTCCACCACGCCGTGGAACACCCACAGCAGGCGTTTTCCTATGCGCTGTTGCGCCGACTTGGCTGATTCACGGTGTCGATAAATTGCGCCATCACAGCCTCGTGAACGCGGTATTGTGTGGCGTGATACAGCGCCAAGGGCATACGCGTTCGAAATCCGCTCAGTGAAATCTTGGCGCGGGTCGGAGATTCCTTGCGGAACTCAAAGACACCACCTGGTGGATCGTCGACCAATTGCCCACCAATAACTGCAAATCGAGCAGTTTCAATCTCGTCCAGCACCAACACCGCGACTCCGCCAGCGCGGATGGTGGTTTGCGACGAGTCCCGCCCCACCGAAACTCCGGGCACATGGGTGTTTAACCACTCAAAATAGGCGTCCGCCAACGCTGTCGCATCGCCAACAAACGTCAACGTTTGGACGGATGACCGAGCAACTTTTTGGGACATGGAGAGATTCCGTGGTGTGGATTCGGAACACGACTTACACTGCTTGGATGCGCGTACTAAGCATCATTGTGCTGGTCTTGTTCGGGTGTGGCGACCCCACATCGGGCGAACCCGATGACATGGTCTTGGGCCAGCGCTTTGTCGACGACCAATCGTTTCGCCGTCAGGCGTTGGTAGACGCTTTGGTGGTCACCGACAACACGTACGCTCAAACGCGGCTGGAAAACTACGCAGTAGCGGGCGGTTGGGACGAGCTGCCTGAGGCAGCCCCTACCGCGGTCGTCAACGGCGAAGCCATCACCTTCGAGCCCGTCGAATGGACCCATGAAGCGGTCACCGACCTAGGCCGCCGAGCGTTCAATTTCTTGCCGATGCGCGGCGACCCGCGGTTTTCGTCCGTGGAGCTCTCACCCGCGGAGGCGCGAGTTGCCGGGTTTTACGAAGCGGCCGGCGAAGACGGTGGCCTTGTCCGCACGTCAACTGGAGAATTGGCGTGGACGTGTGCCACATGCCACAGCTCGTCGGTCGACGGGCAGTTTGTCCCGGGCCGCGCGAAACCCGACGTGGATGTGGCGGCACTCTACCGCATCGCGGGCCGGCCAAACGCAACGGTCGAAACCTGGGGTCCCGGCCGGATCGACCCCTCCGACGATCAGGTCAACAACCCGAGCAACATCCCGGACCTGCGCGTGGTGCGGTTTCAAGATCGCCTGCACTGGACGGGCGGCGTGCAGAACAGCCTTGAAGCACTCGCGATTCGCGTCGACACCTTGCTCATCGTCTCGTCGTACTTTAAGACGCGCCCCCCTCGGCAGGTATCGTTTGCCATCGCGTATTACCTTTGGAGCCTCGCGGAAGACCATCGCGCACCCACACCGCCCGACGCATTCCTCACGAACTGCGCACGGTGCCATGGCGATGGAACGCACCCCAACGGGGTCGTACCGTGGCAGGAAATCGGGACCGACCCAACGCTCGCCGAGTCGCCCTCGCGTGGCACTGGAGGCTATCGTGTTCCAACCCTAGCGGGAGTCGCGACACGGGGACGACTTACGCACACAGGCCAATTCGCGACGCCTAGCGAGATGTTTGAGTCGGGGGGGCATGTCGGGGCTGGGCATCCATTTGCAGACGCCCTCTCCATCGAAACACGGCGCGAGATCTTGACGTTCTTGCGGTCGGCGCGTTGACACATGCCGGTGGTTGCAGAATTCACGAATTGCGCGCAATATGCCGGCCTTCGATTGAACACATAGGAGTATCGAATGAAACGCTCAATGATGATTGTCTTGGTGGCTGGTGTAACGTTTGGGTCGGATGCATTTGCTGACGTCGCAGTTAACCCATGCGATGGCCTTGCAGCTGGCGCAGCCTGCGTGCTCGCCGGTGGCGAAAACGGCACATGCACGGACAACAACGGCGCGGTTGAGTGTGTCGCAAACGCACAGACCAACAACGCGACCAACAACGCGACCAACAACGCGACAAACAACGCGACAAACAACGCGACCAACAACGCGACAAACAACGCAACCAACAACGCGACCAACAACGCGACCAATAACGGCACCACCAGCGGCACGACCGGCACGACGACGGCTACCACGACGTCCAAAGACGACGGCGGCTGCTCGACGACGGGCACCGACGGCGGAATGCTCTCGGTACTTGTCGGCTTCGCGCTCATCGCATTCTCGCGCATCCGTCGATGACACAACTTCTAGCGCTCGCCATCACGCTGGCGCTAGAAGTGCCCGTTGCCCTGCTCTTGGGTAAACGGGTTTTCTCTCTTCCCATCTCAGCATGGCGACTTGCTGCGGTCGCTGCAGCGACGTCCCTCATCACACACCCTGTCGTGTGGCCGTTGATGACCATGTGGATGGCACGCGCGCCCTTGTGGCAGCGTGCCCTGGTCGGCGAGGGCCTGGCCGTTGCGATTGAGGCCCTGATCTATTGGAAGGCCGTGCCAATGACCGGTCGACAAGGTTTCTTAACTTCCTTTTGCGCGAACGCATTCTCGTACGGCCTGGGGCTGGTCATCGGCACCCGCATTTACGTGTGGGCAAACGTTTTACGCGGATGGTTGAGCTAATCCTCGGGCTTCCAATCGTGTATCGTTGGGCAGCAACACGAGCGTCGCCCGAGGTACACGTGGAGTCTCTCATCTTGGCGTGGTTTGAATACGCCTCAAGCAGCCTGTTCTTCCTTATCGTCCCGTCACTGGCCTTTACAGCCGCGATTATTCTCATGGTGGCCGGGCGGCCCAAATACGTAGCGCTGCCGGTGGTCGTGATCTTTGGGTACATTGCGCTTCACATCGCCGCGATGGCCGGCGCGAGCCACGTCAACGACTGGATTGCCCAGACAGGCAAACCCGGCGAGCTGGTGCTGACACGGGTGGTTCCCACGGGCAACGTGATCAACCACCAACCCGAGACAGCGTGGGCTGGCACCCTCAAACTCGCCGACGGAAGCCTGTTGGATTGGACGACGCCCACACACAGTCTTCGGACGTCGCCCGACAGCGACCGCTTCATGCCGCGTCTTCAAACCGTGCTTGAAGTGCGCTATCGGCCGTCACGGCCTAGCCTAGCGGTTATTTTGGTCGACGATCCTGCCTTTGCGTCGCGCTGCGCCGAAATCGGCCAAAAAATCCAAGACACCAACGCAAAAATCTTGCTGCTGTCTGGCGACGCAAAGCTCGCGATGACCGCGAAACGCGACGCGCTTATGGCAGAACTTCAAAGGTGCGCGGCTCCCTAGATTTACGGGTCGCGTGGTGACGGCGCGTAGCGGTCATTCGGGTCGCCGCCTTTGGTCGAGATGATGGGCGCCTCTTGGGCCGTCTGCCAAGGCACCTCCGGCCACCAGCGTTGCGGCTGCGGCGGCACGTCCATGTCCATTACCTCACCAGGTCGCGGGGCCACAAACGGCACACCCGCCGCGTTGGCAGCCACCCACACGCGCTCAATGGGCTCGGTCCAGCCATGCATCGCCAGGCTAAAGAGGCCCCAATGGATTGGCATGAACACCTTTCCACGCAACATTTTGTGGCCGGTGATGGCTTGCTCGGGGCCGATGTGCCAGTCCGGCCACGCCGCGTGGTAGGCCCCAACCTCGATCATCACAACGTCAAACGGGCCCAAGCGTTCGCCGATGAGACTCATCTCGTCGAATAATCCGGTATCGCCCGAAAACATCACGCGGCGCGTCGGCCCGATGAAGGCGTACCCGGCCCACAACGTGCGATTTTGGTCGAAAATCTGCCGACCGGACGCGTGGCGCGCCGGCGTCGCCACGATGCGTAGGTTGCCGACACGGTGCTCATCCCACCAATCCATTTCTACGATGCGCTCGGGTGGAATGCCCCAATACTCCAGATGAGCCCCCACCCCGAGCGGCACGATGAACGTGACGTCCCAATCTTTCATCTTTGAAATCGTCGGTTCGTCCAAGTGGTCGTAGTGGTCGTGCGAAATCGTGACCACATCGACGTCGCGCAACGTCTGAAGGTCAACCACCGGCGGATACCAACGCTGTGGCCCAAGTGATTCGATCGGAAATGGACTGCCCCCAAAAATGGGGTCGGTCAGCACTCGCTTGCCGTCAATTTCAATGAGCGTCGTCGAATGACCAAGCCATGTCACACGCAACGCTGGCGCGGGCATTGTGAGTTGCCGCTCGGTGTCTTGCACCACGTCCATGGGTCCATCGGGCACCGCCACTGGACTGACATCAAACATGGATGTCAGTGACCCAGAGATATCGTTCCAAAGGGGTTGCGGGTTCGTGAACACGCTGTCATGCCACTGCGGGGACGCCTGCATTCGGGCCGCCCGCGCCTCGTCGGGACCGGTCCCGATCGCCCGCCACGCCACAACCAGGCCAATGCCAATGGCGATCACCACAAGCGTTGTCACCGCCCCCACAAACAGCAGAATTCGGCGCCGCCATTTTGAAAGTTTTGCAATCATTGTTCGGTCGTTCGTCGCATCTCACGCTGCCGCATGGGCATGCGGTCGATGGTCGCGTAAAGTTCTTTTAAAGCAACGACTTGAGCTTGTCGCATCTTTTCGCCGCCGTCCTTGCCCACCAAGATGAACGTGAATCCATGAGCAGCGACGCCAAATTGCCGGCCAACCTTTGAGCTCGGCTTCAACACGTAGATGACCATGTCGCGTTCGCGAACGCCACGCAAGTCTTGAGCGAGCGCCGAGCGCATCGCGACCAAGTCCGCGTGATTTTCGTCGTCGGAAAACAACAACACCACGCGATCCCGCCATTGGTGTTGGTGCAGGTTCACGGCCGTTCCAGACGGTGTTGCACAGCCCAACGCCGAGATCGCCAGAATGCAAAAAAGAATGCGTGCCATGCTCATTGGATGGCCAAGCCGCCCAATCGATGCACGCGCGGAACACATCGACTCGAGACGCACAACAGGCACATCTGCTAGTTTCACCACAAAGGTTGAGGATCCATGAAAGATGGCAAAGAAAGATGTCTGGTCTGTGGCGAAAAGAAGCAGCCCGCAACGATGCTTCCCATCTCGCTGCTGCGCCCAGAACTTCTGGTGCATGCCCGGAGCATCGCAAGGACGGGTCTGACGAAGGCGCCCTGTGTCTGGATTGTTTGAACGACGTCCGAAACGCGTACGTGCGCGGGCTGATGATCAAGGATCTCGGCGACTTGGACGCCGTTGAACAACAGGTCATACAGAGCATGAAGGACCGCTAGTTGCTCTCGGGTAACCTGAACAAGGAGTTCGACGACAAGCTCACGCCGGGGCAACGGGTGGCCGACAAGGTGGCGTCTTTTGGCGGCAGCTGGGCATTCATCGGACTGTTTGGCGGATTCATGTTCGTCTGGATTGGCGTCAATACGTTCATCCTCGCCTCAGCAAAAGCGTTTGACCCCTACCCCTATATCCTGCTGAACCTGTTTCTCTCGATGCTCGCCGCGATTCAGGCGCCCGTCATCATGATGAGCCAAAACAGGCAGGAGGAACGCGACCGTCTGCGTGCCGAAAACGACTATCAAGTTAACTTAAAAGCGGAGCTGGAAATCCGGATGATCGACGAGAAGATCGAACACCTGATGCACAACCAGTGGCAGCGCATGCTTGAGATTCAATACGTGCAAATGGAGATGATCGAGGACATGCACCGGAGGGTGGTGGACCCCGGACATCCTCGGCGCTGACCCCGCTACTTTGAGCGGAGTTCGAGCCCTACAAAGACGCGAGTCACGTCGTAGTTCGTTGCGAAACTAATTTCACGTTTCATGTTCGAGTCCCGATGAAGGTGCGACATGAACCCAACGACACGCAGCTCGTTTTCTTGGGGCTCAAGCACGAGATAAGAGGCCTCGACTCCAATCTCAACGCTGTTGTCGTGCCGCAGGAACCCCGTCCACACATTCTGGGCATCTCGCGCTTCGTAAGTATCAAAATCGCGAACCCAATATTCCAAAGACCCATCGATCGCGAACGTGTCGTTGTCGTAGCCGCCGCGCAGCTTAAGACGATGGCGGGTGTAGTCGTAGTAGTCGCGGATGAACTTGTCCTCGCGCACGCCATTGGCGTCGATCCCTGCCATTTCGCGGTCGTAATTGATGGAATCATTGAGCTCAAATTGATACTGCGCGCGCGCTTTCAAACGCTTGCTGAAGCGGTAGGTCCCTTCCACGTCGAACGCGTGCACCGCATAGCTTTTGCTCTCGGTTGCCCGCGACACGACACCATTTACGGCAATTGTGTCGTAGCGGGCGTCCACGTACTGCGTGAATTCGTAGTCGTAGGTGCCTTGAATCGCGTGGCCCCCGTCGAACACATAAATCACCGCGGGTGCCACCGAAAATCCTCGGTTGTCAAACCGACGATCCGCGATGAAATAATTGGGGTAGTCACGCAAAAACACATCGATGTCGCCCTCGACAACCCATCCCTTGCGTCGACCCCAACGGTGTTTGAATTCGAGGTCGGCCGCGTATCGGCGGTCTGTATCGAACTCGGGCAATCGAACTCCACCCGTCAGCGACGCTGAGCTGCGGTTCTCCTTAGACCACCGTGCCTGCCAGCCGACCTCGCCCTGTACCTCGTGCATCGACTGCGCAAGCCGGTCGGTTACGGCCGCACCCGCGGTGGTCTGATTTTCGTCCGGGAAATTGAAGGACTTCGTCGAAAACGGGTCGAAGGTGTAGTCGAACTTCGCGTAGACGTCGTGAACTCCGAAATCCGCACCGGCTTTCGCCCCGAGGTCGAAGAGGACGCCAAAGCGCTCGCCTTGAACGTAGGAGCCACCAAACACCGACGCGTGGTAATCGCCGCCAAGTTTGGTGGCCTTTTCCTTGGCGACGTTACGAGACCGGCTCTCGGCGTTTTCATCCTGCGCCCACGCGGAGCCACCCAGACACACGATGAGCGCGAACACGAGCAGACGCATCAGGGACATCCGTTGGCGACTTTGTAATCCGTCGCGCTGGTCAAGTAAGTACTCTGTGGAAAGTCTCTCTGCAGTTTAGCCACAGTTGCGTTCGCAGCCGTGCAATCTGCGGAATCCGTGTAGACGCGCGTGATGTAATAGAGCGAGTTGTCGATGTACACGGAGCCCGGAAACTCGGCCTCGACACGTTGCATCCGCGCCAAAGCGCCTGGCAGATCTGACTGCGCATAAAGGGCCCGGCCGCCCCAATAAACTGAGTTGTCGAAGTAGATGGAATCGGCGCCCGCCAAGACTGTGTCAAACGCCACCAGGGCTCCGGCATAATCACCGTCGCTGAAGCGAGAGCGCCCCTCGTAGTAAAGCGAATTGTCTCGGTATGTGCTGTCCGGGAAATCCATTCGAAACTTCTCGAATCCCGCGATGGCTTGTGGGTAATTTCCGGATTCGTAATAGCAACGTGCGATGTAATACTCCGCATTGTCGACGTAGATCCCCTGTGGATCCGCTGCGACCGCAGCCTCGAAATCGCCGCGTGCCGCGTCGAACGAGCCGAGTCGAAAACGCGACCGCCCGAGGAAGAACCGCGCCGACTGCACGAAGGTTGAATCGGGGTGAATCCGAAGCATTCCCTCTAGTGCCGATACGGCGTCCGCGAAAAGCAGTTGCTCGTAAAGACAGCGACCGTAAGGATAGCCCGCGTTGTCGTGACGGGCCGATTGTGGGTAGTCCAAGGTCAATTGGTTGAACTTGGTTGCCGCGGCGGCGTAGTTCTTGGCGTCGTAGTCCGCCAACGCCGCCTGGAACAGTTTTTCGTCGTCGGCCGACGGGTCCACCACAGTCGTTTGGTTGTTCGGGTTTGTGCTCGTGTTCGGTTCCGACACCGGATCGGCACCGCACGCCATCAAAAACACTGCAGACATCAACATCAGTCGCTTCATTGCATCCTCACTTTTTGCACTTAAGGTCTTTCGCTTCATGTTTTGGGTCTTGGGAAAGAACACGACCTCGCTCGGTCTCGCAGGCGATCACGTCGCCCTTTTTCGCCAGCAATGACGCCAACCTGAACCTCGCCTCGAGGTCGGTCGGCTCGTGTTCGAGCGTGTTTCGAAGCCATGGTTCGGCAAGCGTCAGCTCACCCTCTCGGGCAAGGAGCGCGCCGAGGCTCTTCATGGAATTCACGTGATTGGGATCGTGTTGAAGTGCCGTCTCGAACGCTGTGCGGGCCCGCGCCGTGTCCCCCACAGCATTTTGCGCGACGCCTAGGTTGTACCAAGCCAAGACATATCGCGGCTCGCGCGTGACCAGGCGTTCGTAGACTTTCACGGCGTCTTTCGGTTTGCCCGAACGGCGCAAGGCGATGCCCAATTTGATGTTCGACGAGCGGTCATCGGGGCGAAGAGACACCACCTTTTCGTACGCCAATGCGGCGTCGACGTAACGCCCCTTGGCGTAGTGAAGGCGCCCCAAGTTCAGCCAAGCGGCCGCATAATTCGGGTTCTTTTTGAGCACGTCATTGTAGGCCGCCAACGCCTCGTCCTCGCGGCCGGCATCCGCGAGCACCAAACCAAGGTTGTTCCAGGCCGGCTGGTAGTTCTGGCGTTGCTCGATGGCGTTGCGGTAGGCTTGGATCGATGCTTCAAAATTGCCGCGTTTACGCTCGGCAATTCCGATGTTGTACCAAGCCTCGGGGTAATTCGGTGAAAGCGCCAGCGCCCGCTGAAAACCCTCGATCGCAGCGTCAAAGTTCTCGGACTTTAGGTCGACCGACGCCAACAAAAAATGCGTTTTCGCGTGATTTCTGGTCGTGTTCACACAGCCATGCGGCATGTTTGCGCGCGCGTCGGAAATCCTCGCGATCCATGTAAACACGCGCAAGCTTTTCCTGAACCCAAGCGTAATTGGGATCGATGGCCAGCGCCCGTTCAAGCTCGACCAACTCCTCGTCACGACGACCCAGCGTTTCGTAAGCGTTGGCGAGCAAGCTGTGACGCGCGCCGCGCCAGGGCCAGCGCGGCGGCCTTGAGCGCATCCTCAAGTCCGCGTTTGTGATCCTGAGGATCTTTGGATCGCAGCAGCACCCGCGAGGCGGCAATCCAGATCCCCACGTTGGCCGGGGCGCGCTCTACGGCAGCGTTGAGGTCACGACGGGCGCCGGCGACGTCGCCTGCGTCCATTCGCACGCGTCCTAGCGCGGCAAGGCCGCTGGCACGCTCTTCATTGGAGCCCTGACTCGCCGCGAGCTCAAGTGTCTTGATGGCCTCATCCAACGCGCCCCGCTTCGTCTGAAGACGACCAAAAGCAACAGACTTGGGCTGTGATACGGACGCAATTTCAACGCGCGCTGAACCAAATCTTCGGCCTCTTTTGACCTCGATTGTGCTGTGGCAATCAAAGCCAGATCTACCAACACCGGTGCGCTGTTCGGACTCTTTTCATCCACCGCTGTCAGCGTGGCTTTGGCCTCGTCAAGGCGCCCGGCACGCCGCTGCAGGTGGCCCAGCTCCGCCGTCAGAGCGAGGTTCTCTGGATGGGTTCCCACAAGCCGCTTTGACACCTCGAGCGCGGCGTCAAAATCGCCGCGGCGGGCCAATACCCGCGCACGCGCGTGCTCCGCATCGATGGGCGGCTGCTGATTCCAGTCGCTCTCGGTCTCGTCTCCCTCCTCGGACGCGGAATCCACAATTTTGACCTCGAGCGTCTTCGTCCCGCGATCCCGCGCCGCGACTTCCAGCGCGAATGCTCCTGAAATCATCACAAAAAGTGCAAAAACCAACGGCCACAAACTCTTCGTTTTCATGCCGATTTCTCCAAGGCATGACCCAATCCAAATCCGTTGATGTTTTGGATCTCAAGTCCCGGGCGCGCATTGATCTCGAGGATGAGCGGGCCCTCGACGTCATCAATGACGATGTCGACCCCGACATAATTGAGTGGAACCGCTGCACTCGCACGACGCGCCACGTCCACGCAATCCTTCCACATCGGAATTTCGCGCCCCACAATTCGCACGCCGGACTCGGGATGAATCTCGCAGGGTTTTCCACGGGACACCGCGCGCGTCGTTATGCCGGTCGCCAAGTCCACGGCTGCCCCAATTCCGCCCTGATGCAAGTTGGCTTTGCCGCCCGACGCACTCGTCGGAATGCGGATCATGGAAATAAACGGCGTGTCCTCCAGACAGATAATTCGGATGTCGCACACGCCCTCAGGCCAGAACTCGCGAAACAATTCGTGGGGGCGCACACGCGTCTCGACCAATACCGTGTCCTCAAGCTGGTTCGAAAACGCACCAAACACGATATTGGCCATGTGTTGGTGGACCGTCGCATCTGAAATCCACCCCTTCGGCGTCAACCAACCGTCGTCCTTGCGCGCGCCCGTGATCAAGATTCCATCGCCGCCGCTGCCCATGCAGGGCTTGATCACAAAATTATCCAGCGCCTGAAGTTTTTCGAGCGTTGCATTGACCTCGAACAAACCGCGACAGACCGCGAGCGTCTTCGACGTCGGCACTCCGGCCTTTTCCATGCATTGTTTCGCCAGAATCTTGTCGTCGGCAAACGGATACAAACGTCGTGGATTGTGAGCGTACACAAGCTCCACGTTGCGCCGATTGATCCCATAGACGCGTTCAAAACCCGCCCTCATACGTTGCACATCCGACCAGAGCTTGCGAATCATGCCGCCGCCCTCGCCAGGTGACGGAAACGCCACATCTCCAGCATCCGCACACCGACCCAACGACCGACGTAAATGTTGGCAGCGATGACAAACAACAAGACTTCGGGGAAACCACTCACAATCATCTGCACGGCAAGTGAGTTCATGACGACGTAACAACCGAACACCACAAGCAGCGTGCCGCTCAGCTGTTTGGCGGCCTCCCCTTTCCCTTTCTCAACCAGCGCGAGGTAGAAACGTTCGGACGCAATCGCCATCACAGCGATTGGGAAATACGAAATCCTCGCCAAATCCATCAGCCCGAGTCGTTCCGCGGCGAAACTCGTCCCGATCATCGTCAACACGACAACCACCAGAAGAATCGCGAGCGTGGGCGAATGCAAGAGGCCCAGCCGCTCCGTGGCGCGACGCGCAACGACGACGGCCAACAAGACGATGACCAAGCTCACCATGCCCCACAAAACACCGGTTGCGCCCGCCGCAGCCGCGATCAGAGCAGGCAAAAATGTGCCAAAGGTCGGAATTCCAATCACGTTGCGAAACAACACAACGACCAGCGCACCAATGGGCAGCATCAGCACCGTGCGCAGCAGAGAGAATGGCAATTTCAACCGTGCAAACAGGTCCCAAACGTTGAACGAATTCAACGACTCACGGGCGCGTTCGGAGGGTACCAATTTGCTGACTGTCGAACACTCGTAATCAAAATTGATGTCGGATGTGTGCTTAAACATCGCTTCGTCCCCCCGGTAGAACACCAGATAGTTCGCCGGCAACGAGGCAAAATGACCATTCGTGGGGCAGAACGGCACCCAGTGTCCGCCGACGTTGACCTCGACCCACTGGTGGGATGTGCGTTTCTTCCCCTCTGCCAAAATCAGGCCACCCACCAACCTCGCAGGAAGGCCAACGGCTCTCGCAAGCGCTACGAACAGGCGAGATTTCCCATTGCAGCTTGCTTCCTTGAGCCGAGCCGCCGTCAGCGCATCCGTCGTGCCTTTGAATGCGCGCGTCTCGAGCCCCATCGTGAAATCGTAAATCTTCGTCAATCGCTCAAGAATGCTGCCCTCATCGGCGCCAATCTCGTGCGCGAGCGCGATGATTTCGGGTGCGTCCACTTGAATAAATTCGGTGGGCTGAAGGTGGGGACGCAGGGCGGATTCGTACGATACCGGCACCTCCAATTTTGGGTCGATGTCGTACTTGAGCCCCATCGTTTGTGCGGTAAACGTCTGACTGATCGTGGTCTGGTCGCCCACGGCCGCACCCGACCAGACTGCCACTCGATTCTGCCCGTCATCCTCGGTCGAGAAGCGCAGCGCCACCGGTGACTGTTGCTCTTGGCCCCCGATGACCTGGCGCTCATCGGTGACTGGCACAAAAGTCCGCACGCGCACGCCCTCAAGATGCCCGTCAAACGTCATCCGCGTTGTGATGGTGTATTCTTTCTGAGGCAGGACGTCCGCCACTTCGTAGTGAAGCCAAAAAATCTTGTAGACAATGAGGGACGCGGGAAATGCGACGAGAAGAAATATCGTAATCCAAAACTTCATTGCGAATTCACCGTTGCGCAAAGGCAACCGAAAATTAGCAGAAGCACTTCGGGATTCATCGACACCTCGGCGGGTTTGTGTGGACTCGTCGGTACACAAACTCGCGCGCCGTTGTTGGCGTACGCGCCGGTAATCGATTGTTTTGAAAACAAAAAAAGCCCGGCCAAGGCCGGGCAAAATCTGCAATTGTTGTGTCGCGTATCACGCCGTAAATAATTAACGCGCGGGTGTTTCTCTCGACCCGGCTCAAGACCTCTTGGTGTAGGGGACCACGGTCGCGTGCTCCAAATTACGCGAACGCGGCGACGTGGGCTGCGCCAAAACCGATGACCCTACCTGCCGCACGTCGTGCCTTCTGGGCGTGTGGGTTTGAACGAGAACTTGCGTGTGTCCGTGCCCACCAACGTTGGATTGCTGGTGCCTACCACCGAACAGCCGAAGTATCGCTGCGTCCCCGAGAACTCTCGCGTTGTCAAAGTGACCGTGAAATCTTGCGCGCCAATGTTGATCTGGTCGATGCCGTATCCATCGACCACCGGGTTGCAGCACGACCCACCGAGCTCCGTGTAGGTCTTGGTGTAGATCGATGCACCCGTGACCGAGTCGACGACCTTGATGTCCGCATACGCACTCCCGTCGCCGGTGTGCTCGCGGGCGTAGACCTCGAACATGGTCGAATTTGGCACGGTTTGACGCAGCTGAATCGACATAAATCCGCCCGCACGTTGGCCGCAGGCAAGCGACTCGCCCGTGTCCACGTTGACCGCGTAGATGTCGGGTTGGCGGGGTGCGCCGGCATTCGGATTGCCCCAATAGATCCAGTACTGTTTTGACGTCCCGCCCACGGGGATATCGGCTTCAAGGCCAAAGGCAACGTCGGTTGTCGCGGTGTTCCATCCGTTTTCGCTGGTGCGCGGCACCGGCGACCGAGTCACGCCGTCATCAAACACGATCCGAACATCGTCTCCGCTGTTGAGCGACTGCCCCGCAGCCACCAGCGCGGCGTGGTCAATTTTGACCGCCACAATCGTGCCCTTGGCGAGCACCGCGGTCGTCGTGTTGGGCAACTCCACCGCGACACGATACTGGAAATTCGGGTCCCACCACGTGCCCAGTGCGCATGCGGGAGAACACACGCCGTTGCCGTCGTCATCCTGCAGCCCGGGACCACATTCGTCGCAGAACTCGCCGGCATACCCGACCGCACACGTGCACGCCGGTGTGCCGGACGTGTCGGAACACACGCCGTTGGCACCGCAATCAATGGTCGACGTTGCACAGGTCGGCGCACACACGCCATCGCCATCATTGTCTTGGTATCCAGCCCCGCACTGCGAACAATCATCGCCACCCGAGCCCTCTGGACAGTCACATGTCGGCGCACCCTGTCGGATCAGGCACGTGCCGGAGTTGCAGTCGAGGCCAGAGGTTGCGCAGTCCTGCAGACATGTGCCGTCACCGTCCTGATCTTGGTAACCCTCATCGCACGCGTCACAATTTGCACCCGCATAGGCCATATTGCACACGCACAAAGCGATGCCGCCGTCGTCCGAGCACGCACCGTTCGCGCCACAATCCAACCCCGCGTTCGCGCAGTCAGGCTCACACAGGCCGTCGCCGTCCTTGTCTTGGAAGCCGGTCGCGCACGCGTCGCAATTCTCGCCCGTGAGCCCGCTCGGGCACGCGCATACAATGGCGCCGTCTTCAACCGAGCACGTCTGTGCGGCGCTGCAAGAGTCTTGCGCACATTGCACCGAGTTGTTGGAACCGTTGGTGTTGTTGGAATTGTTCGACGTATTGTTCGACGAAACCGGGGCGGCTGCGTCATCGCTGATATTGCACGCCACCGCTCCAAAGCAGGCCAACGCGGCCAGAATCCACTGCAATTTCATGCCATTTTCCGTGTTCGTGTTTTTGGGGTTACGTGTCGACACTCGTGACTGACGGCCCATTGTTGCTGAAGGGCAGAAGGTGCCACTTTCGCGCGTTTTTGTCCAACGCGGCGCCGCAATCCGCGCCTACGCTTGCGCCAGCGCGAGACTCATTAAGAACGCGATGACAAAATAGACCACGCTCGCCGCCAGGGAGGAGCCAAGGCTGACCACTACCTTGGTCGGCGTCGACACATCGCGGCGAAACACGATCATCGTCGCGGCCGCCGCCAAGCCGCCCAGAGCGCCACCCAAGGCTCCGCCCGCAACCATCAGTGTCATCGGCAGCGCCGCCAGCGCCCAAGCATACCATGGCAACGGGGGAGCCAACGCCAGCGCAGGCTCACCTGCAACGATGACCTTCGGCAAGATGTCTGGAAACCCCGGCTTGAGCGTCACGGTGACAGCCTGGCCCGCGTCGTCCAACAGTTCGTACACCTGCCGCCGTCCTTCGACCGGCGCTCCGTCAAGCAACAGGCGTGGGGACGACAGTCCATTGACGAAGACCGTCAAAGCTTGGCGCCGAAATCCAGGGTGGTCGACTCGGTACTCCATCGTTGCGCCTCATGTGGCCGTCAGTTCAAGACGCGAATGCAGCTGTTGGCTTGGCACACAACGTTGTTGTCCGCGCCACAACAATCGGCGGTTTGGTTGCACGACTCACCGATCTCTCGGCATCGGTCCGGTGGAGGCGGCGAACACACCAGGGCGTCGTCGGGCCCCGGAAGACACTCGCCGCTGCAGCATTCGGCGCCCACCGCACATCCTTCTCCGTCATTGCGACACGCCCGCGGTGCCCAATAGGCCGAAATGTTGCGGGAAGCGGTGTTCTGACCTGGCAGCCAATAGCCAACTTCGCTCGGGTCGCCCGCGCCTGGTGTGTCAGACACAGCCGACACCCAAACCTGCTGAAGGCCCGTTCCGCGGGTGCCCACCTCGCTGTTTCCGTAGTCGCGGCGCGTCAAGTAAGTCACCCAATGGTAACCGCCTTGATGAAACGGCGAGAAATTGGGTTGGAACGTGTCGCTCGCTGATGGGCCACCCGACGCGTTGTCAAGACGCGTAAGCCCCGTCCCATCGGCCTTGATCATGTACAGAGCCGATTGTTGATCTTCGCTACGCGAGCCGGTGCCGTGGGCAAACGCAATCCACTGGGAGTCCGGCGTCCAAGATGGGTAGCTCGCGGCGTTGCCGGCGGGCTGGGCGTTGGGAACGGCATTGCCCGCTTGCAAAGTCCGAGCAGCGCCAAACGCATCCATCCCCGTGACTTCGAGCACGGAAATGTCACCGGTGACGTTGGAGCCACCAAATCCGCCGGCGTTCGAGACGTAGGCGAGCAGCGAGCCATCGGGTGACCACGCCGGGTGTGTGCTTCCCGATCCAGGCAATGCGCCCGCAGCCACCGGAAGCACTTGGCCCGTGAACGGATCAACGAGCTTCATGCCTTCCAAAGCCCACTCGTTGCCGGACACGACCAGCCGGGAGTTGTCTGGACTCCACGTCGAGAAATTCCAATACGCCGATTGGTTCGACACGTTGTATTCGGTGGGTGGCGGGCTGCCTGCCAAATCCTTGGTCAGGTCGAAGATGGCACCAGCGTTGTAACCGCCGCCCAACCGACCAGCCATGTACCGCCCGTCCTGCGACACCGTGTGGCAACCAACACACTGCTCACCGTTGGGGCTCATGGGTGGTGTGGGCATAAACTCCTCGCGCACGCCAGAACCGTCGTTGATACGAACGATTCGACCCGCTTGGATGTCCCAGTAGTAGACCGAACCAGACAGGGCCGCGTTCGCAAAGCGCATCCGAACGGGCGGCGTTGTGATCACCTGTTGCGTAGACGCCTCCCATCGGTCCACCTCGATCGTGAGGTCCGCGTCAGGGTTTGTCTGCGCAACCGCCCGCCACATGGCCTCGTCGACCAGCCAGTGGTTTCCAAAACCAGGCCCAGTGTGCTTCAGGTACGCGTTGACGACGATGTCGTCTTTGGTCAAGCGAACACGAAACACGTCTTCCGCAGCGCCGACCAACCACTGGATGTCGGCAGGGAAGACGTTTTGCGGCATGACCGCGCCTTCCAACGGATAGACGATCGAGGCCTGACGCGCAGCGTCCGTGGTCGACCCATTGGCAAACAGGTTGGCTGCGTCCATGGGCGTGTTGGGCCCCATAAACGTGCGTTCCAAGGTCACACGCACATCGGCAGTCACCGGCGGAAGCGAGTTGTCGTCGAGCTTGGCCGTCACACGTCCGGGGCCGCCGACCAGTCCGTTGGCCACAAACTGACCATCGCGCTCGCCGATGCGCCCAATGCGGGCCTCGTCGAACGTCCATTCCACGAGGCCGGCGTAGGGCACGGTGCTGCCATCGTCCCGCGTCGCCAACAATTGGAAGTCTTGGCCGACCTCGGTCCCCGAAGACACCAACGTGACCGTAGACGGCTCGATCATGATGGAAACCACTTTGGGCACCATCACAACCGCGTCCGGACGTTGCGAGGCGTCGGCACCCGCGTCTGCACCATTGTTGGTATTCGTGTTGTTTGTCGAAATTTGGGCGGTGTCGTCCGAGCAACCGACCGCGATCAACGCCGCGACGACCATCCATGACCAAGTGGTTTTCATTTCCCTTCTCCGTCGAGTCAGAAGCCCAGTCTGCCTGAACGGAGATCCGGGCGCCAATCCTACTTGGACGTGTAAGCTGCGATGCGGGGATCCGCAAGGTAGGCGTCGGTCAGTGCGCAGATGTGAGGGTACGCAGCCACGTGCTCGGCTGTGACGCCATCCAAGCCGCCCGAGCGAATCTGAAGCACCTGTGTGGCGATGACCAAATCCGCGATCGACAACTGGTCGCCCGACACGAACGGCCCGCCAAACTTGGCGATCAGCCCCTCGACGTACGAAAAGCACTTGGCCATCGGCCCAACGACAAGCTCCGCGCGCATCGCGAGTTTCTTGTCCATGTCTTTCTCCCAAAAGCTTGGGCTCAAGGCATGCGACAACGTGTCGTTGAACGTATCGAGCGCGCTGTCCACGGCCAATGCCTTGACGGGATCGGATGGGTAGAGCCCTGCGTTCCCAAGCTTCGCGACGTAGCGCAACATCGCCGAAGTCTGTGCGAACGAGAATCCATCGACCTCCAACACGGGAACTTGGCCGAGCGGCAGCGCGCCGCTGCCCTTCAACGCGCCAAATCCCGCGAAATCCACGCGGTGGTCTTCAAACGAAACGTCCGACAAAAAACATGCGATGCGAACGGGTTCAGCGCGGCCAGCGGCGTTGAAATAGGTGAGTTTATGCTTGGACATTGGAGCCTCGTCTTTTCAAAAGGGTGGAATCTCGACGGGCGCGACAATAGACCTGCGATGTGAGGATCGCAATCGACGGCACATGTTTTTAACCCACCAGATTTTCTCATTTTTCACGATTTAACGGGACTCGTAGACCAACATCGCGGGGAACTCCACGGCGGTCAGAAATCCGTCCGTCTTGCCACATCCTGTGTCCAAGCCAATCGCCGATGGTCCTGCCCAGATGTCGTCCGGGTCGTCGGGCGTGTACGTCGACAACTCCGGCGGCAATTGGTCTGTCGTCGTGTGACCAAAAACAACCGGTTTTCCCGAATAATCCCGAAAAAACGCCTTGTCCCGCAGCCACAAAAGCTTGGTTTTTTCTTCACCTTGAGCTTCGGACGGATGGATAAAACGTCCCTCGCGCTGCGGCAAACCCGCGTGCACGTAGATGGCGAACTCATCTTCGTAATACCACAGTAAATCCTGCATCCACGCGATCACTTCCGGCGGGAAAAACGACCCCATGCACAGCGCCTCAAAATCGTCGGACTCCACGGGCGTGCCAAGGGGTGGAACCTCACGCCCCTGAAAAGAACGCATCGCTTGCACGCAGCCATTGTTCGGCGGCAGCACGAATTGTGGCCAGTTGCCATTAAGGGCCCGAAGCCAGCCGTCCTCGTGGTTGCCTCGCAAACAGATGACTTCGGCGGGCGTTTTGCGAGGCAGCTCCATCATGTAGCGAACCACACCGGCAGAATCGGGACCGCGGTCGATGTAATCTCCCACAAAGACGAGTGTGTCTGTGGCGGTCAACTCCGGCAGACGCGCCATGAGCGTCTTGAGCGCGTCGAGATCCCCGTGGATATCGCCGATGGCAAATGTTCGGTGTGTCATCTCTTCCTCGTTTTTGGAGCTACGCAACCTTTCGCGCAATGACGAGCCGAGCCCGCTGGAATTCGAACGCCGTAAACGGCGAATCGACGCGAACCTCAAACCCACGTTCCCATAACAACTGAGTCGCCCTCTCGAGCGTAAACGTCAGATAAAACATCACAAACGGTGGCCTTTTCAGCGCATTGCGAACATGCATCGCCGCGTTGAAGCCGCGCGCGACCCAAAAGGCCGCCTCGTTCATTTTCGGCATTGGGCCTGTGATGAAGACAAACAGACCTCCCGGGCGCAGCGCACGCCAGACAAGGTCCACAAATTTGCGTTGGTCGGGCGGCAAGATGTGACCGAACGCTCCGGAGGTTGTCACGACGTCAAACTCGGATTCGAACGCCATCTCAAACAGATCCATCTGCTCAAATTCACAGTCCAAGCCCTGGTCCGCCGCCCTCCGCCGGGCTTCAGAAAGCATTCCCTCCGAAAGGTCGATTCCCAGAACGCGCCCTTTCGCCACCTGCGCCATAGCGCGTGTCACCGCGCCCGTACCGCACCCCAAATCCAACACGTCATTGGCCGAGGCCGCGGCGGCGGCATCCGCCATAGGCTGGATCAAAACATCGGGCGTGCGAAATGGCGTCCATTCGAACTTCGGCGCGAGCAGGTCATAACCCTCCGTCGTTGACGAAAGCGCCTGTCGGGCAAGTTCAAAAAGTGTTGGGCCGTTGGGGTCGAACACGGGCTACTCCGTTGACGCACCAACGTAGATCCTAGGGACACAAACCGCAACGTTAGCGGCAGGTCTCGGATTCAAGGTCGACGTGCCCGATCCCAACGACCTTACCCGCCGCGATGTCGGCGTCCGTGACGTCGACCGTCTCGGTAAACGTGCGTCCGGTGCCGTAGCGTTCGATAAGCTCAAGGTAGTCGTCGTAATCGGCGTTCAGATTGCGCTCGCGTGCGTAAGAGCTCCACACGTCGAGCTCGATGTAGGTCAGTTCGTACTGACCCGCACGAACTTTTGGGAACACAAAGCTGTGGGTCTGCAAGTCGTACACAAAGCGCGACCGATTCACATAATCGTAGGTGCCCTCTTCGTTTGTGCCCGTGATTTGAACCACCCAGGTCCATTCGGTGTCTTCCTTGGACATGGGTTCTGCGTCGCACGTCGATGCCAGCGTTCCTTGCACGTCCGCACAGGCCCGAACCTCCTCGGATTCGCTCTTCAAGATACGGAAGTTCCGGCGCTCGAGGTCGACTTTGCCATCTTCCCCAAGCTCCACCTTGATTTCAGCGCGGCCGCCCTCAACCGTAGACGCCAACTCCCCGTCGCGGCGCCACAGCCGCGCGGTGTACACGCCTTTGGGCAGATCGAGGTCCTTGAAGCCATCTCCGGTTCCCTGCGAACCCGACGCCACAAAATCATTGATGTAGTCCACGGCAACGACGTCGCCATGACCATCTTCCAATGTAATCTTGCCGCACTCCGCTCCCCACGTGACGGTGCCAAAGAGGTCTTCAACACAAAGCTCGGTTTCGCACACGCTGATGCCGAGATTGAACGTGTAACCCTCACGCACCGGAGCGCTTGAGCCACCCGAGGAACAGGCCCACCAGAAGAACGGGTTGCAATAACCGTCCGATGCGCCCGCCGAAGCCGACGCCACCTGCGCGAGCTCGTCGCAATTCTTCGCGAGAATATCGTTCGCGACCGAGTCCGTGCACATGTCGGGTGCGGCAATCGACTGCTCAGGGAAACAGGCCTGCATGTGCGCCGTCGCCTGGTCGCAGGCACTGTCTTGTGGCGCCTCGCCGCATGCCGTCATCCCAAAACTCGCCGCCATCACCATCCACTGCAGTTTGTTCTTCATCGCGCGCACTCTCTTGGTTGAACATCCAACTCTTGGGAAACGCATTGAGCACGATGTGTGCCAAATGTAGGCCCATGTAGGACAACCCAACTATGTCGTGTGTCTTCTGACACTTGCCCATCCATCGACCACGCGTGCGGCCATTTCCGTCTGGGGTCGCCAGGCCTCATCCGCAAGGCCACTTGCCACCCAGGTGGTCACAGAAAATCCATGAGAATTCTGCGAATTCGCCCAAGCCCCGGAAAACTCATGGGTCGACGATGGACCCGCACACAACAAAGGAGTATCGCAGAGGACGTCTGCTTAGGGTGACCACGATGTTTCGAATCCGACGAATCCACGACGATCTACTCCCCACAAACCGACACGCCATCGAGCAGGTCCAAGCCTTGATGCGCGACCGATTCCCGGATGTCTTGCAGGCTGAAATCGATGGCCTACCCGCAAAATTGCGAGATCCGCTGACCTCGAAGCTCCGCAGTTTGCTGTGGGTCGCCGAAGGAGGCCAAGGTGAGCTGCGAGGATTTGCCTACGCCAAACACGCACCCGATGTGCGGCTTTTCTGGTTGGACTTCATCTCGGCGACGCGCGACGGACGTGGCGGAATCGGTGCAGCGCTCTACCAACGCGTGCGGGAGTCCGCAAAACAACTCGATGTGCCAGGCATTTTCATGGAGTGCTTGCCCGACGAAAAAGAGCAGTGCTCGTCCGACGCCGCGTACAAAGAAAATGTCGCACGCATGCGATTTTATGAGCGCTTTGGCGCACGCCCCATCATTGGCACCAATTGGCAGCTGGAGCTCCCCAACGCTGACCCGGGGGACATGCCACCGATGCTCGTGTTTGACGACCTTGGCCAGGGCACGAAACTCAAACCCAAGCAGACACAAAAGATCGCCGACGCGATTCTGTCGCGAAAATATCCCAAGATTTGTCCGCCCGATTACCGCAAGGCGGTGGTCTCATCATTCACCGACGATCCGATTCGAATTCGAGAACCGCGCTACGCCACCCCAGATGATATCGCGCACGATGTTTTGAAAATACCTGTCGACGAGCGCATCGCCCTGTTTACCCACGAATCCCACGACATTCACCACGTGCGTGAGCGTGGCTACGTGGAAACTCCCGCTCGGATCACCGCCATCAAACGCGAATTGGACAAAACCGAACTCTTCACAACCGGCGAGGTCACGCGCGCCCCGGAGGCCGCCATTCTTGGTGTGCACGATGCCGAGATGGTTCGATACCTCAAGAAATTAAGTGAATCGCTCACGGACGAAAAGTCGGTCTATCCCTACGTTTTTCCGATACGCAACGCCGCGCGAAAACCCAAAGACCTCGAGACACGTGTCGGCTACTACTGCATCGACACGTTTACCCCGATGAGCAAAAACGCGTGGCATGCAGCGCGTGTCGCGGCGGACTGTGCTTACTCCGCTGCGAAAGCCGTCGCCAACGGTGCGCCAATGGCGTACGCCCTTGTTCGACCACCCGGCCACCACGCCGAATACCGAGCGTTCGGCGGCTTTTGTTACCTGAACAACGCCGCGATCGCAGCCCACGAATTGACCAAACTTGGCCCCGTGGTGTTGCTCGACATCGACTACCACCACGGCAACGGCCAACAAGACATCTTTTACAAGCGTTCGGACGTGCTGACCCTGTCCATTCACGGAAACCTGAGTTTCGCTTACCCGTATTTTGCGGATTTGCGGATGAATTGGGCGAAGGTGAAGGGCTTGGCTACAACGTCAATTATCCGCTGCCTGAAACCATTCCCGTCGAGAAGTTCATTGCTACAGTTCAGACCGCACTCAACCGGGCCAAGAAACACAATCCGGTCGCGTTGGTCGTCAGCCTCGGGCTGGACACCGCCAAACGTGACCCAACGGGCACGTGGTCCCTTGGTGCGGCCGATTTCGAGACCGTCGGCAAGATGATTGGAGAAGCCCGCCTACCCACCGTCGTCGTGCAAGAAGGCGGTTACGACACACGCGTCCTTGGCACAAATGCTCGCCGGTTCTTCACCGGCCAGGGCGTGGCCACGAAATCTAGCTTTCGGGCAGGTCCAACACCAACGTTGCGAGCCATTCGGCCACCACTTCGACCCGGGTCACGTCCTTGGTCAATGCCGGACGCGCCAACCACACGTCGACCTCTGGAAACTTCACACCTTGGGACGGGAAGACGCTGAGCTCTTCGAAAATCGACGCAAATCGGTGCGGAAGCAGCGCGACACCGGCGCGATTGCGGACCAGCGACACAATGGTCGTCGCTTTGCTGCAGCCCACCCGGGGGTGGCACCCACCACCTTGCTCAGCCACCGCGCCTCGGGCAAGCCGGCCAGCGGTGCGTGCCATCCGATCCATGGCAAATCCTCCAACGCTGCCCCAGCAAAGCGCTGAACGAGCTCACGATGCCCGTACACGCCAAAACGCGTCGTCCCGATGCGTCGTGTCAGAACATCTCCGGATTCAGGCGGCGAGAAGCGAAGGGCAATGTCGGCACCCAAACGTGTCAGATCGGCAAAGGCAATGTTCGAGTCAAGCGCCAACTGCAGACCCGGAAATCGCTCCAACAGTGCCTCCACACGCGGCGCCACGACAAAATCGGCGAGGTTTTCTGGCAACGCGATTCGCACCAAACCCGAGACCTCCTCGTCGGCCATCGCCAAGACCGCTGCCTCACGCATTGCGGCCTCGACGCGTTCGGCAAGGGGCAGCCACTGGCTCGCAAGCGGTGTTGGATGTGCCGGTTTTGCTGCGCGAAAACAATGGGCGACCGACGTGGGCCTCAAGCGTGCTCAGGCGGCGCGTCACCGTGGATTGGTCAATGTTTAGCAACCGCGCCGCATCCGAGATTGATCCGCTACGGTACACCGCCAGGAAGATTTGCATGTGCGACCAGTCGGGCATGTCCATGCAATTATGCATGGCAAACATTCCCTAACATGTAAAGACAGCACATCCAGATTCTGGGCACCATGGGATTCCAATCGACCAAGGAAAACCATGAATCTCATTCAACACATTGCCACTCTCTTTTGCCTCGTGTGTTTTGCCACACCCCTGCAAGCTCAGGAGTTTTCGACGGACGCGCCAACCGACGGTGTCACCATCGAAACCTCGGTGTTGTGGCCGATCTTTCCCGGCAACCTGTACTTGCTGCGGGCGGCTGTTCCCGTTGGCCGGGGCGAACTGCTCGTGGGCGCCCAAGGACGCATCCCCGAACAGCGCCCAGAAGAGGGCAAGTTCAACAATCTGGATGTGCAGCTCGGTTGGCGACAAAACCTCGCGTATGGACTCCACATCGACGGCCTTCTGAACCTCGGCTGGGGCCACATCGAGGACTCGACCATTGACGGGAAAGACTACGATTCCTTTGATGGAGAGGTCATGGCGGTCGCCGGCTGGCGCATCGGCCTTGGACCAGCCCACTTGCTATTGCAGCCTGTTGGGTTTGGCTACGTCTTCTACAAAAGCAATCCCTGGCCGATCGAGGGCGAGGGGAAACCAGCGCAAGAAGGGCCCATTTACGTCGGCAACGTGGTCGCCGGATGGCACTTCTGATTCGGTTGCGACATTCCACGGCTTCGGATACAGGCAGGAAGGCCTGAGAATCGGTGCCGTCTTGGCAGACGTCGCATCTTAACGCCGAGACTTCAAACCAGAGGAACACGATGAGATTCGCACTGCTTCTGCTAGCCTTGATGATGTTCGGATGCGCGGGGAACACCGTCGCGCAAAATTGTGAAATCAAATACGATGGTCAGTGTTACACGGATGCCAAATCCGCCTGCACTGCAGCGGGCTGCCCAGACGACTGCCTAATCCTGGAGACCTATCCGGGCCAGGTCAGTTGCCAACCCAAGACCGACGCGAAAACAACCGACGCCGACAAACCCGTTTCGTCGACCAAACCCGTATTGTTCGTCGTTTCTGGACATACCGAGCTTGGCAACACCGGAAAGAAAACCGGCTACTTCCTGAGCGAGGTCGCGCACCCTTGGCACGTTTTAACCAAAGCCGGTGTCGGCGTCAGTTTCGTCAGCCCCAACGGTGGCGCGGTCGAGATGGACCCCAAGAGCAATGACCTCGAAGACCCCATCAACGTCGAATTCCTCGCGTCAGACGACGCCAAGAAACTCGCGAATACGATGAAACCCGCAGATGTCGACGCCACCCAATTTTCGGCGATTTTTTACGCCGGTGGGCACGGCGCGATGTGGGATTTCCCATCCAACCCCAAACTCGCTGAAACTGCGGCCACGATTTACGAAAATGGCGGCGTGGTCGCGGCTGTGTGCCATGGCCCCGCGGGTCTTGTGGACATCAAACTTAGCGATGGAACGTTTCTGGTCGCCGGGAAAAAAGTCGCGGCCTTTACCAACGAAGAGGAAGCGGCCGTTGAGCTTACAAACACCGTGCCGTTCCTGCTCGCTGATAAGCTGAAAGAGCGCGGTGCCATTCACGTCCCGGCCGAGAACTTCGAGGCGAACGTGGTCGTTGACGCGCGATTGGTCACCGGCCAAAACCCTGCGTCTGCGACCGGTGTCGGCGAAAAAATCCTTGAAATCGTTCAACACGGTGAGCAGGTCTCTTCGGACACGTCTGCGAACACCGACATCGACGGCGAGTCAGCTTCGTTGGACAAATCAGCCATCGGAGAAGTGATCCGTAAAAATTCTTCTCAAATCAGCTACTGCTACGAGAAGGAACTCTACAACGACCCCAAGAAGCCTCAAGGACGCATCGATGTGGAGTTTACCATCGATGCACAAGGCTCGGTGGTGTCTTCGGTCACCAAGGAAAGCAATCTTGGATCTGAGGCAATGGAGGCGTGCATACACCAACGCATCCGCAAATGGACGTTTCCAAAACTAGCGACCAAAAAGTTCATGGTGATTCGTCTTCCCATCGATTTCCGCCTGTCGGCCAAGGACCCCGCGCAGACACCTGCCACCCCGACCGAAGAATCCACCACAAAATAGGACCGTCGTGCCGACCGTTGCGAAACATCCGAGCATCCGCTAAACGCTGTGCACCAACCTCGGAGTCGTCATGGCCGCTCAACTCGCCGTTCTTTTTGAACACCCCACCTGGCAACAGCCTTTGTTTGACGCGCTGAAAATGCGCGGCATCGCTTTTGAGGCCATCGACCTGAAGTCGGGCGCGTTTGACGTGACGTCCGCAGACGTGCCCAAGCTGGTGTTCAACCAAGCGAGCCCAAGCGCCTATGTGCGCGGCAACGGTCAAGCGGTGTCGTACGCACTAAGCCTCATGGACCATTTCGAGTCCAACGGAGCACGCGTGCTCAACGGCGCCGCGGCATTCCGGTTTGAGCTCAGCAAAACTGCGCAGATTCGTGTGCTCAAGAGACTCGGGATGCACACGCCTTGGACCGTGGCTTTTAACCATGTCGATGCGTTGGCAAAATTGCCCAACGGCGCGTTGAAATTCCCTGCGATTTTGAAGCCCAATCAGGGCGGCAGCGGGGCCAGAATGGCCGAGGTCGAGAGCCTCGACCATCTGCGAAGCATCGTCGACAGCGACCCAACGTATTGGCATCCAGACCCGGTGCTGTTGCTGCAGGAAAAACTCGTCCCGGCGACCGAGGGCATCGTCCGCATGGAGTTTGTCGGCGGTGAAATGTTGTACGCGATGCGCGTGACGAACACGGCTGGGTTTAACCTTTGTCCGTCCGAAGATTGCAATCCGGTGGATGGGACGGGCGCCTGCGCTCTTCCCGTCAGCGCACCGCCGGAATTCTTCCCGTACGCCGAAATCTCGAAGGAGGCCGTGGCCGAGGGAACGCGTCTTTTCGCCGCGACCGGTTTTGACGTCGGCGGGCTCGAATACATGGACACCGCCGATGGGCGCCGTGTGTTCTACGACATGAACGCGAACTCGAACCTGCGCCGCCCCATCGGCTTGGCGATGGGATTTGACCCGTTCGAACGTGTCGCGCTTTACCTCGAAAAGCAGCTCGCGGCGCTCTAACTTCATCCGTTCTTGGGGCGAATCTCTTGAAGCTCGCGAGAAATCTCTCCGACAAAAAATCGCAATTCGGGGTCGAATAACGCGTCAGCCAAATCAGCCATCCGTACGCCAACGGCGTGCCACCCGCATGAAGAAATCAGGCTCGTCGTTCCGGCAAATCCGATGCTTCGGCGTCCACCTTGGTATTCTGCTCTCGCAACCGCATCACGCTCCAAGACGGTTTGAATCAGCAAATCTATTCGGTCCATTTGGGATGTTTCTAGCGCAACCCAAAGACGCGCGGCCGCCACGAACGTCTTTTCGGACTCGGATGACAATTGGGTCTGTTCCAAGTGGTCCAAAACCTCATTTATTTTGGGAATCTCGGACGGACAAACCGCAGCGACGCTGACCAACAGATTGGCGAGCGTCACCTCGTAATCCGAGGGTTCCAGCTGGAGCAGCAGGGTCGCGCACGCAAACCCACGCATCCAATGAATCTCGACGTCCGAGTGGCCCCAATTGACGTCCTTTCTCGCGGGTTCGGACCAGCGCATCAGCTCGAGCACCTCACGAGGGTGCCACTTCAAATGCGCAGGGACCGTCCCCTGCGCGCAGATTTGATGAAGTGCGGCCAAGTGCGCATCCACGTCCTGACCATAGTCGCCCGTGGCAATCGCACGCAGCCGAGCCGGCGTCATGTTCGCGATGAAATGTGCCAACAGACGATTGCACATGATTCAACGACGCAACGTTCGGTCAAAAAGCGCCAAAACCTTTTTCCAGTGCTGACCTGCCGCAGCTTCGTCGTAGACCAAGAAGTCCGGCACGGCAAAACCGTGTTTTGCGCCGACAAAAAGCTCCAGCTCGTAATCAACGCCGGCGTTGGTCAGCGCTTCGTTTAGCGCCGCCTGATGCTCGGGGGTGCAGGAGCGGTCCTCGTCCGCGACGCCTAGATAGACCGCGCCAACAAACTTCGCGGAAGCCAGATGCGGGCTTGTCGGTGTGTCATTGACCAAGCCGCCCCCGTGAATCGAGGCCACCGCCGCAAACGGCAGCTCGGTGCCCACGATGAACGCCGTTCGGCCACCCAGACAATACCCAACCGTCCCGACCCGCGACGTCGTCACGCGGGCATCGGCAGCAAAGTGGCTCAGGAGCGCGCGAGTGTCCGATACAACCTGGTCTCTCTCGACGGTCGCGATCAGCGCGAACAGACGTTTGCGCTCGTCATCGTTCGTAAACACGTCCGATGGATCGAAGGGCTCAAATGCCGGTGCTCGCCAATACAAATTGGGCTGAACCACGGCGTAGCCGCCATCGGTAAGATGTTGCGCCATTTCGTGGAGCGCTGGACGTAGCCCCAGGGCATCCATGTAAAACACCACCAAAGGCCAAGGCCCCTGCCCGTTCGGCAAGAACAAATCGGCGTCCATGGCGCCGTCTGCGGTCTGGATTTCCACACGCTCTGTCTGCATCGGCTCACTCTCGAAGTAAGGGATATCTCGCAGTTAACGCCCAAGAACCAAAAACAGCAAGCCGCAGGCTGTCTTGGTTGGTCGTGTCCATGAACCGGCTCGCGGGTTGTTCGAGGGGCGTGGCAGGCGTACGCTGGCCTCACAGGAGGCACCATGAACATCTTGGTTGCACATCACGTGGAGACACCAGCCGACGTGGCCATCGCGTCGTTGGCACGCGTGCTTGGGCTATCGGCCTACGATGCGCGACTCAAGGTCAACGTCGCGTCGCCGGGCCCGGTGGTCCTAGCCACGCACGAAGACCAAGAGACACTCGAAGTTTACGCCGACACACTGTGCGCCGATGGCGTACCAAGCTTTGTTGTCGGGCCTGACGATCTGCTCTCCCCGTTTGTCGCACGGAAACTCGAATTTGGACCCGATGGCTTGCACGTCGAGGCACGCGACGGCCAGCATCGCACCGTATCACTCGACAACGTCCACGCCATCATTCGTGGGATCGGCATCACCACATTCGAGACCACCGAGACCGAATCGACCCGAAAACTCGCGATGGGGCGAGCGATCGCGACCGGTGGCCTGCTGCTGACAAAGAAGGTCGAGACGACCAGAACGCAGACGCGTGATGCACGTGCGGGTTTTTGTTTTGTGGTCGTTGGCAACGGCCTGCCACCGGTCCTGTTAAGCGAAGACGAGCTCCAATACGACGGGTTAGGCGCGGCCATGAAGGCGACGCGTTCGCTTAATTTCTCGTACGTCTGCGACCACTTAAAGTCATTGTGTCCAAACGCGACGTACGACACCCAATTGCTCAACCGCGCTCGACAGGTTCAGATTCTGGGGCCAAAACTCGCTCCGGAATCATATCTTGATTGGGCCGTCACAGCCCTGATGACCTCCCTCAACACCCGGAAGTAGACCATGTTTCAAACGATCGACGATTACCTCGACTCGCTCTCGCCGGAACAACGCAGCGGCCTACAGTCTTTGCGAGAGGTTATCGCGCAGGCCGATTCGACGCTCGAAGAATGCATCACCTACAACATCCCTGCCTTCCGAAAAGGCAAAGCCGTGGTCGGTTTTGGCGCCGCGAAAAAACATTTGTCGATGTACCCGATGAGCCATCAAGTTTTCGTGGAATTCGAAGACGAGTTGAAAAGTTTTGTCACGACCAAGGGAACGATTCAGTTCTCGCAGACCCACCCCATCCCGCCAGAATTGGTGTCACGTATCGTGGCATTTAGAATTGCGGAAAATCAGAGAAATTCGAAATGAGTGCACCTCTCGAATTGCCCTGTGGCCTTCGGATACATCAGCGTGTTGGCTTCGCGCCGTTGACCAACACCCAAAGTCACGCCGACGGCACGTTGTCACACGACGAATTTGAGTGGCTGCTGCGCCGCGCTCAGGGCGGTTTCGAATGGCTGAGCACTTGCGCGACCTACGTCAGCGACGACGGGAAAGCCTGGCAGGGTCAGCTCGGCATCGCGACCGACGCCCACATCGCCGGCCTTCAACCTCTCACAGCCCGCCTACGCGAGTTCGGTGCGAAACCCATCATGCAGTTGCACCACGGGGGTCCGATGGCCAACCAGGCTCCTCGTGGACCCGTGGCTGCCACCGAGCGCCCGGGTGTTCGTGCCGCCTCAATCGAGGAACTTGAGCTTACGGTTCAGACATTCGCAAACGCCGCACGCCGAGCCGAACGTGCGGGTTTCTCCGGCGTCGAACTTCACGGCGCAAACGGGTATTTGTTCACGAATTTTCTGTCGCCGGTCGAAAACCAGCGCACAGACGCCTACGGCGCTGGGCTGGCCGGACGCGCGAAGTTGATTCGTGATGCCATGCGCGCCGTGCGCGAGGTCGTTAGCCCTACCTTCGCGGTCGGCGTTCGGCTGTCGCCCATCGACGTGTATGCGAATCGCGGATTGACCTCGGCCGACACCTTGCAGGTGGCGACGTGGCTTTGCGAGGACGGTGCGGATTTCATTCACCTCTCGCTCGCCGATGCCGCCTGCGCTGACCCCCTATCCAGCGATGGTAAGACGGTGGCCTCCATCTTCCGAAACGGCCTGCCGGCCAACGTACCCGTGCTTGCGGCCGGTGGGATCTGGACCCAAAGCGATTTGCGGCGAGCCCACGACGTGGGCGTGGATATCGGCGTGATTGGAACCGCGGCCATCATCCATCCCGACTGGCCGCGCGCGAGCCTATTGCCAAACTGGGAACCTCAACGGTTGCCGGTTACGGTCGAGGTGCTGCGGGCCGCCGGGGCCGGCCAAGGCATGATAGACTACTTGCTCAAACGCCCCGGATTTGTGGTCGGTGGCACCCCGAGGCGAATGTGAGACAAGGCCAACGAAATCTGGCGGCCGAGTTCCGTGGGTTGGGCCAATTGCTGGTTCAAGCCACGAAAGACACGACGACGGTCGTCGAAAACGTCCACCGCGAGATCATCGGTGGGCCCGCGCTCTTAGGGCGCCCGCTGCTTCCGTTCGTGAAGCTGCCTGTGGGCATCGTTTACGGCACCATTCGCGGAATCACGGGTCGGTCGGCAAGGGACTTGATACCACATTGGCGCAGCTCGAGCCGGTATTTTCGGGCGTCGGTGACCTGCTGAGTACGAAATCGTCAAGGCCGCGCTCAACGGCGTGGTGGCGACCACCGGCGGCCTGTGGCAACCCGCTGGCGATCACGATGTCGCTGCGTGACCCCAATGGCGGGCTTATCCCGGACAGCGACCAAACCCCACGAAAAAAACTGCTCGTCTACCTGCACGGCTCGGCCATGGACGACACGCAGCTCACCCGCCGAGGCGTCAACCACGGCAAGGCGTTGGCCGAGGCCCTCGGTCACGACCTGATTTACGTGCGTTACAACAGCGGCTTCGTACATCTCGGAAAACGGCGCGAGCTGGCCGCGAAACTCGACGATTTCAAATGGCGATGGGTGTCGAATCCCTGATCCTACTTGGGTTCAGCATGGGCGGCTTGGTCGCGCGCAGCGCGGTTCACATCGCCGAAGAAGGTCAATTGGCCTGGCGATCTAACCTTTCGCACATGGTGTTCATGGGAACCCCTCATCACGGGTCTCCGCTGGAACGCTACGGCAACCTCTTTGAATCTCTGCGCCAACGACGCCGTACAGCCGACCCATCAAGAAATTCAAGTCGCTCGCGAAGTGCCGGTGTTACTGACCTCTACGGAAACATCCTCGAAGAACACTGGCATGGGCGTGACCGATTCGATCTTACGTCCGATCCTCGTCGAGGCTGCACGCTGCCGAGTGTCCCTGTTTTGCCATTGCTGGGTTTACGGGTGAAGTTCAGACCAAGAATTCGTCGGACGGATTGCGCCCGGACAGCGCATTGGTCACCACCTGCAGCCCGACCTCGACCTTGGAATTCCCGAAGACCACACGCGTATTTTCCCCGCCCACGGTCATCTCGACCTGTTGAGTGACCCTGAAATTTCGAAACAAATTTTGGCGTGGTTGGCCTGATGAAGGTGGGGAATCCGGGCCGAGTTACGCCGACCGGAATGGCGTTCGCGCGCTTGATTGCGCCTCTTTTGTGCGTTGTGTTTCGCCCCACGATTTCGGGCTTGGGCAAAACTTGCCGGAATCCGCGCTATCTCTGGTGAGCAATCACAACGCTGGCTTGGGAATGGCTGAGATTTTTCGTTTCCATGTGTTGTGGCTCGGTGCCCTGCGGACACGAGGCCGATCGTTGGTTTTGCCCATCCCATCGGATTTCGTGTTTGGCCTTTATCACCGTCGCCCATCGACAATTTGGTCATCCCTTCCACCTACGACGCCGCCTACGCCGCGCTCGCTGACAATCGTCCCCATCCTCGTTTTTCCGCGGAGATCACGAAACGCTACGCCCTGTTTGCAGGCGAATCGCGTCGATTTTGGCAGGAAGAAGATTCTTTGCGCATCGCAATTGCCAAAGTGCCCGTCGTCCCCATGGCCATCCGCGGGAAGCCACTACACGGCACCGATGGTGTTTCGCGCGCTGGATGTCGTGGTTTTTTGTGCAGCCAAACCGCTTGGCATCAACCGTTGGGGCATCTCGCCGCTCGGCATTCTGTGAAAGTACCTCGCCCTCGCGTTTCTTCCGGTGTTTTGGCCTTGAAACTCGGGTTGACGTGGCTGTGGTTGGGATCCCATTCAGTTTCTGCCCTCGATTCCGTAGGAAGGTATCGTTCCGACTGGCCCGGCGCTCGCCACAGAATTGCAGCCCGATGACTGGTCCTTGCAGCAGGTCGAACACGCGATCGCACTGTTGCGTGACCGATAGGCGACTACATGGATTCGGGCACGCACAGGTTAACAGGGGTAAGCGTCGCCGAATTGAACACCACGTCGAGCGGCATGAATTGCAGGTTGTAACCAATCGGCGCGCGTTTTCGCTCCTGAACCCGGAATCCGCCCCGAACATAGCGTTCCTGAAATCCAGCGCGCCCCTTTCAGCGGCACACAGGTGTTCTGAAGGACGTCGTTTGCAGAACTTCTCCGTATTCATTTCCAACGAACAAAGACCCCAGACACCGCCAATCCTCCGCCGCGCAACATGACCTTTTCCACTTGGCCTAAGGCGTCCACTGGGCCACGAGCTTGGTCTGAGCATTGACCCGAGGGCACCGCTGTTGGCGACAAACGACGCAAAGTCGTGTCACCGCTGGCGACCAAATCGATGCCTGTGCCGAACTGATGGTACGCCATAACCCTCTTTGGCCATGATCGAAAACGTTGGTTCGTTCCAGGCGAGTACCTCCCCGTCGGCGCTAAATACGCCAACCACCAAGGTGTGCCCCGGATTAGTGTCCCCGAGATCGCGCCGAGGATTCCGAACCATCGCTGAGCACTCTAAGGCCGACCGGCGTGTAGCGTTCGCCGGGTGGCGGAAGCCACGAAGGACTCCCACAGCACGTTCGCATCGCTATCGGTTTTTCGTACTGTCACGGCATTCGCCGAGGTGTCCAACACCGCAAAACCGTCCGCTGTTCTTTCACGATGCGCTGGCCAAATGACGTCTCCGCGGGACAATCTCGGTCTTCATTCAGCCTTGTCCCATCGCTCAACATCAGACCATCGTCAGGCAACACAACGGTATCCTGAACAGCGAGTTTCGCGCGACGACCGCAGTATCCAAACTGCCGTCAGCGTTCAGGCGCACAATCTGACCGGGGTCGATGCTCGCCTGACAGACCAAAACAATCCGTCCCTGACTGTCGACCTCGATGTCGCTCTTTACAATGTTGAGCCTGGACGCCTGCACCACCCATTCGACGTCAAGTTCGGGTGTTAGGCGCAAGACGGCTAAGTCCACACCACCGGTAGAGTTCGCGCGTTGCCTGCCACGAAGAGCGCCCCTCCTGCTGCCGTCGTGCGAGGGCTAACGACCCAATCCAAACCGAGATTCACGCCGGTGGCGCTGTCGTCCACTTGGTTGTTGCTCGGCAACGCGTTGTTGGAATTCGAGTTGTTGGAGGTGGACTCGGCGTCGCTGCCACAACCCACCAGAAACAGTGCCAAACAAAGAAACAACTTCACGGGTCTCCTGAAAAAAGGTCCTGCATTTTGCGACAACTGGCGGCCCGGAAACAACCAACGTCCGATCGAAGAAACGTCGCAGATGCGTTAAGGTGGCGGCAATGAAGGAGATGAAATGAGCATGGACGGAGAATTTCTTTGAGGGCGGCCTTGGCTGGCGGCATCGATGACGACGTGGTCGCGACGTCCGAGGGTGTCAAAGAGTTGGTTCGAAAAAATTCGTGGACGTCGGACTGCTTGAAAAGACGGATTCGGGGTTTGTCGGAACGGCGCTGGCCATCGACGCCATAGGCCTGAGAATTCCGTCGTCCGAAAATCCGTTCGGAGTCGTCTGGCGACGCGTTGATCAAACGATCGGCGATGCGATCTTTCGGGTCATTCCAGCAGCGTTTCTGGGCGATTCCGTCGAGGGTTTGAACGACGCCATCGCATTGGTCAAAGTGGTGCAAACGCCAGACCACGCTTTGGTCCAAAACGTCATGTCAGCCAAGCACTTGTTAGAGTTAAGCCCGGCGGCCGTGCGAATGGCGACCAAATCCGAAGATTCCTACATGATGCTGGCCGTCTACCCAGCCCCAATCCGACACTGAGGCCCCATGCGCTACCTTATCCTTGCCCTTGCGACGCTGGGATGCTCCGACTCGAAAGCAGCCCAGCCGGGCCGGACGCTGGAGCGATGGGCCGGACACCGGAATTCCGCACGTGGAGCTCCAGCCCGACAGGTGTGTCTCCTTCGATGTCTTGTGCGAGTACAACACCCAAGATCAGTGTGTCGAGACGGTTTGCGATGATGACCAAGTCTGCCAAAGCCACCGGTGCGTGGACGCTTCGGGCGTGGAGTTCGTGGTCGATTTTGACCTCACTGTGACCGACGATACGGTCGCGGTGGAGATCGCCCCGGATGACAGAGACCCACGTTGCCCTGACGGAACCGACACATGCTACGGCTTCCCCCGAAAGTTGGTGGATGCACTCCGCTTTGATTTTGGCGACGGCATCGCGGGATGGGGTGAATCCCTATCTCACACGTACACAAAGCCCGGCGTTTACCCTGTGACGCTGAACGTTCGCTTAAAGGGCTACCGCGAATACGAAGTCACGAAGCTCGCCGTTATCAATCCGGCTCCGGATTGGGTCCCATTCGAGATCACAGTCAACGGGATTCCGCAGTACCTGAATGGGTCTACACCCGCTTGGTCCGATAACGGCACATCAGACACATCCGATGACATCGAAACACCCTTCACGCTCGCTGTGAATCGGACGAATTTCGACGTGGATCTGACCTTACTTCCCACCTCGGAGGACAACCCGATATTGCCTCAAACGCTTCGCGTCGCGACGCTCGACTCGTCCGACAACCTCATCGACCATTCGAACCGCGTTGAGATTTCCGACGACCGTATCTTTGCGAAGGTCCACATCGACACCGAAAACGCGCCCGCGGCCGGAGCGGTGCTCGTTCGCGGCGAGGCGAAAACCAAAGATGGTCAGCTGCATTTCCAAGAGTTGACCGTCATTGCGCGCGATTTGACGCCACAGACCGACCCGTTTGACCGGCCAATGACGTGGCTGCTGCGCGACGACACCGATTTCTTCACAACGGGTCGAACGCGGCTCGCCGGCACGCGCTACACGATCGACACCACCGAAGGCGTGGACGGGCTGGCGGACTTTGTCCACGAACTTCGCATGATGGGCTGTCAGGGCGACGATGACGCGATCAACGCGACCTACCGTCGTTGGATCAAAGACGCGATATCGACCGAAATTTATCGAATTTTCGGCATGGGCCCCGACGGAACACCGCACGACGGAATTGAGTTCAAAATTGCATGGATTGACGATCCAAATGCGCCCAGACCTGCAGACTTTTCAATGGATGGCGAATTCTCGATGATGCGCTTGGGTGGCACGTTTGAGGGGTATTTGGGTTATTCAAAATTCGCCGCCTACAACGAAGATCGCGTGGACGATTCCACCATTGAATTTGGCACCGCAACGGGCGGAATTCTGAGCTCGTTTACATCGCTCATTGGGATCTCGGACGCGTTCAAGGCGGTTAATCCAGACGTCGGTGTACCCGTGGGTGCAGACCCGCTCGACTCCCAGATTTTCTCTCCGGATTTCGACCCAGCAAAGGCCAACGCCGAGACGCGTACGCGCTACCATGCGCTGCGTGACGTGGCGAACAACATTGCCCTCGCGCTCGCGCCCGTGATTGCCCACGAGATGGGGCACGCGATGGGCTTGATGCCTGACGGACTTCCTCCCGAGGGATTTTTTGGAAATCGCCCCGATATCGGTTTTGTGGGACCGCGCACCAACTCGCTGCACGCCGACCTGCCCGGCCTGAATCTCATGCAAGCCGGCGGCGACTCGGTCTCGTTGATCGGCGAGCTCGAGAGCGTGATCGAGCGTGGCAACCTCGACATCATCGGGTTGGCGACCGTGCTGTCCAAAGAAACCCGGTTGTCGCCGCTGTCGCGCGCTTACCTGCAACGGAAGCTGACCTACGGGCCCTAGCGCTTGCAAATTCCGGAGGCAGTTGCAAGATGTGCAACTCTAACATTGTGGAGTTGCAATGATCGACACCTCTGACGTCGCATCGCTGATCACGCTCGATGCCCTGCTCCAAGAAGGCAGCGTCACACTCGCCGCAAAGCGCCTTGGCCTTTCCACGCCGGCCGTCAGCCATGCGCTGGCGAGACTGCGCGACCGCCTCGATGATCCTTTGCTCGTCCGAGCTGGCCGGACGATGGTTTTGACACCACGTGCCGAGCTTCTGAAGGAACCCGTCCGCGACGCTGTGGCGCTCGCGACGCGTGTGTTTGAGCGCGTTGAGGCGTTTGACCCCGCGCGACTGCAGCGCAGTTTCACACTCAGTTTGACCGATTACGTCCTGTTTGTGTTGGGCGACACGCTCGAAGGGAATCTGCGCGGCGCGGCACCAAACCTGGACATGCGCTACATCCCAAACGCGCCCGACGACCCCGAGAGGTTGCGGCGAGGAGACACCGACCTCGCCGTCGGCATTTATGGGGATCTGCCACCAGAACTCAAGATGCGGCCGTTGGTGACCGATCGCCTCGTGTGTGTGGTCCGGCAAGGCCATCCGGAGCTCAAGCGCCGTTTGACGCTGAACAAATTCTGCGCGCTCGAGCACGTTCAAGTTGCTCCTCGGGGAAAACCCGGTGGTTATGTCGACGACGTCCTGATGCAGCGGGGCCTGACGCGCCGGGTCGCGCGCGCCATCCCCTACTTTCAGATTGCCCTGAGGTTGGTCTCGACCTCCGATTACATTCTGACCGTGTCTGAGCGTATCGCGAGGGGCGTAGCGAGCGACCTCAATCTGCAAGTGTTTGAACCTCCGTTGGAGCTTCAACCGTTTACACTCAGCATGGTTTGGCACCCGCGGTTTGATGGCGACGCCGCGCACGCATGGCTACGTGACCAGCTGGTGCAAGCGGCCGCCACGTTGCCTGACAACGCCCACGGCAACGCACGCCGGAGCGAATCGAAGCCCAAGCAATAATTGCATGTAGTGCAACTATAACTTTCATACATATCAATTGATGCAACCGTTTGCCGACCTAAACTCCAACTCAACCTTTGAACGGAGTTTGAACATGAGCGGAAACATCAATTCGATTAAGAAACGTCGCGTCCTCATCGTCGCTGCAAACCCTTCGGTCTCGACGGTCACCGGTTGGCCCGTCGGATTTTGGTGGGCAGAGCTCACCCATCCCTATTGGGAATTCACCGAGGCCGGCTACGAGGTGGAAATCCGCAGCGTGGACGGCGGCGCATTGGTCGCTGACGGCTACAGCGACCCCGAGGACGCCAGCGGATACTCGGCGAGTGACCTCATCAGCCTGGGCTTCAAAAAGTCCCCGACCCATGCGGCTTTGCTTGAAAACACGGCCAGCATCGAAGGCGTGGACCCCAAGAACTACGACGCAGTCTTTTTTGTGGGCGGGCAGTCCCCGATGTTCACATTTCGCGAGAACCCGCGCGTGCAGGCGCTCGTTCGTGGATTCTACGAAGCCGGAAAAGTCACTGCGCTTGTCTGCCATGCGACGTGCGCGCTGTTGGACACCCGCTTGAGCGACGGTTCGTATTTGGTGGCCGGGAAAACATGGACCGGATTTGCGAACAGCGAAGAAGCCTACGCCGACAGCTTCGTTGGCCAGCGCATTCAACCGTTCTGGATCGAAGACGAAGCACGACGCATCGAAGGTACAAACTTCGTCGTCGACCAAACCTTCCGTGAATTTGCAGTGCGTGATGGGCTGCTCGTCACCGGCCAGCAGCAGTTCTCGGGCGCGGCCGCCGCGCGCCTCGTCATCGAAGCCGTCGGGCGCTGAGGAGCCATCATGACCACACAACTCAACGGGCGCTGCCATTGTGGGCAGGTTACCGTCACGATCCCCGAGGACGCCTTTGGCATCGTGGCCTGCCACTGCGGCGATTGCCAAAAGCTGCACGGAAACTTCTTTGCGATGTTAGCCGTCGACACCGCGAATGTGACGTGGACCGGCGACATCCAGACCTACGCAAGTTCGCCCAAAGCGAACCGAACATTTTGTAAGAATTGCGGCAGCCGCCTCGCCAAGCTCCCGGTTGACGGCGCAAAAACACTCGTCTCGGCTGGCCTTTTTGATGCTCACTTGGCGCGTCGCATCCGAAAAAATGTGTTCGCCGAGAGCAAACCCGATTGGTACGAATTGCCACAGGAGGAATCGTGAAAATTGGAATTCTGGGTTCAGGCAATGTGGGCGGAACACTGGGCCGAGCCTTGGCGAAAGCAGGCCACGACGTGATGTTTGCGGTTCGCGACGTCGACGCGGCTGAAAATCAAAGTTTTGTGGGCGAGCGCACGTCGTTTGCGGACGTGCCAACGACGGCGAGATTTGCCGACGTGGTCATTCTGGCGACACCATGGAACGTGACCGAACAGGTCGTTGAGCAGGCCGGTGACCTTGGCGGAAAAGTGCTCATCGATGCGACAAACCCCATCGGACCGGGCTTTGTGCTGACGCACGGACATGACGATTCGGGCGGCGAGCAGGTTCAGCGGTGGGCAAGCACGGCGAAGGTCGTCAAATGTTTCAATACGACCGGCTTTGAAAACATGGCCAACCCCAACTACGGCGACCATCGGGTAGGCATGTTCGTCGCCGGCGACGACGAAGACGCGCGGAAGTTGGCGATGGGGCTCGCGACCGACATCGGTTTTGAGCCGGTGGACGCGGGCGACCTCAAGGCTGCACGTTTGATGGAACCCACGGCCATGCTGTGGATTCAGCTGGCGCTGATGCGCGGCCAAGGACGCGGATTTGCCTTCGGATTTCTGCGGCGCTAGGCATCACCTCGGTTTGGGCTCGCCGGAGTGCGGCCCGAGCGGCACCGAGGGTGCGTCGTCCCACAATTTTCCGCGTTTTCGCATCTCCTCGTTTCGTGCGGGTTGGTGGGCATAGATGACCTTGTTCTCGGGCAAGGAACGCGGCCCTCCCACCAACACCACGGCATCAACATCCCCGTCGTTGATGAACGTGTGTTTGATGCCAGTCCCGGCTGGAAACGCCACAAAATCACCCGCCACCAACGCGTGCACAAAACCGTCGACCCACACGCTTGGTGTCCCGCTGACGACAAACACGAACTCCTCTTCGTGGCTCTCGGCGTGTGGCCACGAGGTTCGCCGTCCAGGCGGAATCGTTTCGATATGAATTCCGAACTGTTTCAGGCCCAAGCGATGCCCGACCGGTGCACCGATGCTCATCAACTCGGACGAGCCCGGATAGTGGGCGTTGTCGTCGGCTTTCATGTCCGCGTAATTCCCAATGAAGGTCGGACGATGGCTCTTCCACCAAGCCTCGCGGGTCAACTCCCACTTTTCCGCCTCGGTGTAGGCCGGGTCGACAAACGGTGTGGGTTCGGTGCGCAACCACGTCGCGCCGGCTTTCTCTTTGACACGACGCGATGCGGAATTCCCAACGGCATTGGACAACCACAGCGTCGTAAAACCCAAGCGTTCAAACGCGAACGACGTGATGGGCTCGAGCGCCTCGGACATGAATCCCTTGCCCCAATGACGCTTCGCCAGCCAGAACCCGCGGTTGTCCGTATCGCTGATCCACATTTCGACCGCGCCGATCACTTCAAGCGGCGTATCCTTGAGGCAAATCGCCCAAGACCATCGCGACACGCCCTGGTGGGGCAACACGACATGTTCGATGAAGTCCTTGGCACCGCCCGCTGGGTAGGGCCACGGCACGGCTGCCGACAGGTGTCGGATCACCTCGTAATCCGAGAAGTTACGCTCGTAGGACACCGCATCGGTTAGCATCAGTGGCCGAACGATCAGGCGGGCGGTTTCGAAGGTCTGTGGCAAAATCATGGCAGTTCTCGTTGCGTTTCGACCTAAGTCATAACACCGGCAGCGCCCCGCGACACTTGCATTTTCGGTGGTTTCGGGCATACTTCCCCGTCCCTACGGCCCCCAAAAATGGATGATAAAATGTTGAATGTGAAGGGTTCGGATTTCCTCAAGATTTTGATGTTCGCCACCGCGCTCGGCGCCTTTGGCTGCGCTGCCGACGACAGCAGCAACGCGACCAACGACGATCCCAACGGCTACTCCGAAGACGGCGTAGCAGCTTGGGGAGACGCCTACGAAGAGCGCTCCTCGGGCAAGAGTGACGAACCAGGCTGCTCGGGTGTGATCGTGCCCGACCGAAACGGTTTTGGCGGCCGCGTCGCGTTGACATTTGACGACGGCCCGGAGCCAGCATCGACGAACATCGTGCTCGACGTGCTCAAGCGCCATAACATCAAGGCGACGTTTTTCATCAACGGCCGGCGTGTGGACACCGACGCGGACCGTGCGGCGCTGAAACGTATCATTGACGAAGGCCACATCTTGGCCAACCACAGTCAGAATCACAGCAACCTCAAGACCCTTGATCTCGCGAAGGTAGAGTCCGAAGTGGACCGTACCCACACCATCATCCAACAGGCTGGGGTTGAGCCGCTCTACTTCCGCTTCCCGTTTGGCAGTTCAAGCTGTCAGACCGCGGACTTGGTGCACTCGTTTGGTTACCGCGTCACGGGTTGGCACGTCGATTCCGCCGACTGGTGTTTCGCGAACTCACGCGGGGGCGTCGGATACTGCGACCCAGCAACGTTCAAGTACGTGCCGGACTCGCTTCGTGACGACATGGTTGGCCTCGTGCTTGAACAGGCCCAGCAAAAGAACGGCGGCATTTTGTTGTTTCACGATGTTCACATGAACACGGCAAACAACCTTGATGAAGTCATCACCCGGTTGGAAGCGGCGAACTTCAGCTTCGTCAACATCGATGATGTGGGCACGTTCCCGCTGCTCAACAGCGACGACGTCAACGACTTCTCGTTCACCGGCACGCCCTGCACCGACAACACCACGTGTGATTTCTCGGCCAATGCCTCGTGCTTAACGTTTGACAACGCCGGGACACCTGCGGGCTTCTGCACGATTGGGTGCGATGGCTACTGCGACGACTTCCCCGGCCGCGCCCCCACGTTCTGCGTCTCGCTCGACGGCACGACGGGAAGCTGTGTGTCAAAATCAGGCGTCGAGAATCGCAACTGTGAGGCTCTGCCCGGAACCGCTCCCATCCTCAAGGACCGCTTCATCGGCGCATCAAGCGCTCGCCCGAGCACGGCCACCGTCTGTTTGCCGGAAGGCCTGTGATCGGTTCACCGATGCGCTTTTTCATCATCGCGGTCCTGCTTTTGAGCGGTTGCAGCTCGGAAGATCCTGACGCGCCACTCGACATCCAGATGTATCGTACCGATGCCGGCGGCGACGCCGGTTCGTCGGGGACGGATGCGTCGTCCATGCGCGACACTGGCGATGGGACGACCACATGGCCCGAGTACTCAGGGGACCCTTGCGACGTCGATGGAAAGGTCGGCCGGTGTTTGCCCACCGACAGCTGCGATGGCGTCGCGACGCCGGGGCATTGCCCGGGCCCGGCCGGCATGCAGTGCTGTGTCACGGCCTGCACCGCGGATTCACAATCGGGCCTTTGCGGTGACAGCACCACGTGCGGCGATTCGGTCGCGTCGGCGTGCGCCGGGCCAAGCAACGTGGCGTGCTGCCTAGGCACCGACAACCGAACCCGGCTTGGTACGGTCTGGAACACGTACTACTACCTGTCGGTCGAATCGGACTACTCCGGCGCGGCGGACACGACGCTGTTTGACAGCAACTGCGACGCGATTGCTCAAGTGCCAGCCGCTTATTCGGACGCTGCGTGCATTGAAGGCAGCGGCCGACTCAAGGATGGGACCGTCGTCAACTACGCGTCTACGTGCACGTGTGGCCGCCCCTGCCCCACCGGCGGAACGGTCTGCTGGAAGGCGCTCGACCCGGCCACAAAACCGTGGGGCGAAGGCGCGTTCTCGAACGCGTTGGTGCCCTTGCACAGCATCGCCGTGGACAAAAACACCATTCCCCTCAAGACGGTGCTCTACCTGCCGGACTTCGATGGCGTTCAGATTCCCGCGATCGGCGGCGTCGACGCATTCACGCACGACGGCTGCTTCCGCGCGGATGACGTCGGCGGCGCAATCCGTGACCTGCACATCGACATCTTCGCAGGCCCGGCCGGGATGTGGCGTCATTTGGAAGGCGTGTTCCCCACGCGCACCAATTTCGACGCCTTTGTCGACGTACCCAAGTGTGCGTACCTAGAACTCTAGCGCCCACCCTGTCTGCTCGGCTTCGCCGATTCGGCAATTGCCCCCCCCCCAACCCATTGTCCGTGAGGTGTGCTTTGCCCGTTCGGGGAAAGTGCGGACCCGAACCCACGTCAGGTGGGCCTTGCCGATTTGGCAAGGTGGACGTTGCCGACCCACCAAGTAATCAAGTAAACAGGTGCCATGGTGACCCCGCCCGAACATCTGTCCGAACGACGCGAACGCCTGTGGCGGATTATCTTTTTGTCCGACACGCCGGCGGGCCGGGCGTTTGACGTGGCGTTGCTGATCGCCATCGCGTTCAGCGTCGTCGTTGTGATGCTCGAATCCGTGGCGGAGATTGCCGCCGCTTACGGCAACTACCTGCGGATGGCAGAGTGGTTTTTTACGATCATTTTCACGATTGAATTGCTGGTGCGGCTGTGGGTTTGTCGACGGCCGATGCGCTATCTGTTCAGCTTCTTTGGCATCGTCGATCTCGTCGCGATTATCCCCACTTACCTGCAGTTGTTTGTGGTCGGTACGCAGTATCTGGCCGTCGTTCGGATTTTGCGCCTGCTGCGCATGTTCCGAATTTTCAAAATGGCGCACCACATCGGCGAAGCGGGAATTCTGATCAGCGCCCTTCGAGCGTCGCAGCGCAAAATCTTTGTATTCTTGATGTCGGTCATCGCGCTAGTCTGCGTCGAGGGAACCCTCGTCTACGTCGTCGAGAGCCGATACAACGACCAGTTTTCAAGCATTCCGCAGTCGATTTATTGGGCTGTGGTCACCCTGACAACGGTCGGCTACGGAGACGTCGCACCGGTCACGGTGTTGGGCAAGATCATGGCGTCGATCATCATGCTGACGGGCTTTGCGATCCTCGCGGTTCCAACCGGCGTCATGACCGCGGAAATCGGTCGAAAAATGTCCAACGACGACCGCAAATGCGACGAGTGCGGCGTCCAGGGGCACGATCCTCGCGCCCTTTTTTGCATGCACTGCGGCTCGAAACTCTGAGGCGAGTTTAGGGCGTGTAGTTTCGCTCAAAGAGCAGCTCGACGATCTTTTTCATCGCCGCGGTTGGTGTCCAAAAACGATAGGTTGTGTGCGACGACAAGCCGTTTCTGCCGTTGAGCCAGTCTCGAACCTGCCCGCGCAATTCGGCTTTCATTTTGACGCCGGCAAAGACCGCGTGAATGTGCGGTGCGCCGCTTGACGGCCATCCGTCGCTGCCTGGTTTTCGGTACCACACCGCAAATCCGTTGCTCGCCAACTTGTTCAGCCGAGTTTTGATTTGTGCCTCGGTCATGCCCACGGTTCGAATGTCGACCGCCGCGGTGTAGGCCTTGCCGTCTGCCGTGCCGTCAGGGGCGTGGTATCCCGCCGACGCCGCGGCGTAGCCCACGGTCTGCGAAATCTCGCTCGCGCCCACGCCTGCGCAACGAAGCCGGTTGGAGGCTTCCGGATGCAATCCAGACTTCAACAGCGGTTTGTCAGGGCACGCATCCCAACCTGGGTTTTGCGGGGTTCGCGTTCCCACGCAGTAGTCCGGTGTACCGGTTGGAGCTTCAAAACAGCCCTTTTCGCAAGCTTCTTTGACGACCCAATTTCCGCCATCACACGCCAGGATATCGCCGTCGTGCTCGGGAAGCAGCGGCACACGGCATGGTTGGTCGAACGCTGCAGCGTGTTTTTGCGCACCCGAACCGCACCATGCAACTTGCACAAAACACTCGCACACGGGCAACGCGCAAACGTCACTGCCTGCCGTCTCGCCGGCTTGGCATCCCGAATCACACGTGGATTCGAGCGACCATTGACCGGCCGTGCAGCTCCAAAGCCCTTCATCAAGGTCGGGCAATTCGCAGCCTGCTTCGACGGCGAGTGCTTGGGCGGTCGCGCTGCAGTAGGTTCCATCGAGTTCGAAGCAGCCGCAGAGTGTCGGCGCGGTCGCCACATCTGGGTTCTCAGACAGATCCGAGCCGGCATCGACCGCGACAGACACGTCGCTGTCGTTGTCATTGTTTGTTGGTGGGCTGATAGTGACCGTTTCGGCGTCACCACACGCGGCCAAAACCACAAAGAAAACCCAGAGCAAACGAACAGACATGCGACCTCCGTGATGTGAGGTCAGTGTATCAGGGCGGTCGCCCAAACACACTTACATCCCCTTACACGTCTACTGGACACACAGCTCAACGGCTTTGATCGCCACACTGCCCGACCCTTGGTAGGCGTAGAGCTGAATCGCTGTCAGGCTTGGACTGTCGCTTGGATCGAGCATGCCGGTCCACGGGATCTCGTACCAGTCGTAGACAAAATCGTTGTCCACGAGCCCCGAAACCACCTCGCCATAAATCGGTGACCAAGCCCGAACGGAGGAGCTCGAAGACGTCGCATAGGATCGGGCTTGGACGTAAAGATTCGCCTGCGAAAAGTTCAGCCCTGTCACGCTAAATCGGGCACGAATGTAGTGCGACGACGTCACAATCGGGTAGCCTTCGGACGTGCGGCTGATGTCGCCAAAGCCGGGATAAACCTCACGAACATTGCAGATGGAGCTCGGCGCGAACGAATACGAACACGTGGCGTCCCACACGTCGATTCGCGCGCTGGTCGACCCATTGTCGTAGTGAAACCGAAAAACTGTGTAACCGCTGCCGTTGCTGCATGGCTCGGTCAGCCCCGTGGTGTTGGTGGTCACGCAGACGGCACCATTCCACTGAAATCCCGCGGAGCAGGATGTACCGGGCAGGCAGGCTCCATCCCCGCCATCATGTGTGCCAAGGCAATCGGCGGTGACCGCGTCGTCGCACGTCTCGGGGCCTTCGACGACCCCATCGCCGCAGACGTATCCAGGGAGGTCGGGCGCCGCGTCTTGCTCCGCGTCGTTCGAGCCATCGTTCATCGCATCCAACGACACGTCTTCTGACGTCGCATCCACACCGAAATCGAAGGTTTGGGCGTCTGTGGCCGAGTCGGGCGCGGCATCATTGACCTCTGACGCGGCATCTTGGGCCGATTGGGCGTCGGTCGCAGCATCCGTCGTCCCAGCATCCCCAGAAAACGGTGCATCCGCGGTGTCACAATCTCCACACGCCGCCACCAACATCACAATCAGCCACCAAATCTTCATGCGTTCTCCTGTCCACCGCACCTTGGCGAAACAGCTGTGGGGTTGCGACTGAAAATTCCTGAGAACTCCGCGGCGGCAAGACTCCCTTTTTTGGGACGGCATGATACATTCCCGGCCTGATTTCAACACATTGCAGGCCAAGAAGATGACATTTGGAAGATTTGCCGCCGCGACACTCTTGGTCGCGGTATTCACAGCGAGCTGTAGCGACGACAAACCCGCGTGTGTCGGCGTTTCGTGCGCCGACGTCCAGCCTTGCACCGGCTCGTCCTGCGACGACTCAGGGCTTAACGACGCTGCCGTGGATGAAGGGAACACCTCCACCGCCGACGCATCGCAAGACGCCGAGGCCGAGGCCGACGCGGCCCCCGACGTTTCTGTGCCCGACATGGGACCAGACGCAATGGCCGATGCCCAGATGGACATGGACGTGGTGTTTACGCCCGTGGACAACAGCACATTGTTCGAGGCGAGCGTGCCGTTCATTTTTCGGGACGCGGATCGCCTTGGCGGCGGGGCCATCGCGGTCGGCACCACACCTGACAACTTCGTCGCGAACGAAAGTCGCGAAGCCGTGGCCGTCCACTACGACCCCGCGGGAAACGTCGTTTGGGCGTCACGTTTTGGCGACCCATCAAACGACCAGTTCATGGCCGTGGCGCGACGCGGAAACGATGTGCTGCTCGGTGGCGTTTCGCGCGGGTACTCGGTGGGTAATCAAAACAACAACGACGCCTTGTTGGTGCGTGTGACCACAGCCGGGTTTGGCGAGGCGTTCAACTGGGGCACGACCGGCGATGAGCTCTTGTACGGGCTTTTTGACGGCGGACAACTCGCCGCGTGGATCGGCGTGGGAGAAGCCGGCACCGGCGACAACCGCGACGGGCTCGTGGTGGCCTTCGACCAGAACCTGCAAGTGCTGTGGGCAACACGTTTTGAGACCGGAGCCGACGACGTTTTCTTTGACGGCGCCGTCGCGGGCAATCAGGTCGTCGTGGTCGGAAACACGGGCGTACGAAACGGAACACGCCGTGCGCTCGTCGCTGCCGTGAGCGATGGCGCGGTCGCTTGGGCGCGACGCGGCACGGCCGACAACACGGACGCCACCGCGGCTTTGCGCGAAGGAAACAGCGTTCTCGTGGCCGGCGGGCGTTGGGAGTCGGCAACGGAACACAGCCGGCCATCGCACGGTTTGCCGCGGACCGCTCCGTGTCGGGCGTTCGCTTCCAAACCGGTGGGTCGGCAACCAACATCAAACTTGGTGACCAGCGCCACGTTGTAGCGGCGTACGGGCCAACCGTTCGGGGATGTTGTTGACGTGGGACGGCAACAACGCAAAACGACTGCCGCTTGAGCCTCAGCTCAGAGCGACCTTCCTCTCGACGCCGCTCTTTGAGGTCGCCGGACAGCCACGCACCGTGTTCCAGTCCACCTCGGATTCGTTTGTGGACCTTCCGTTTTCGCTCACACCCCAGTCGCTGTGCTCGGCGACGGCCGAAGACGTCAGCACCGGCCCCGTGCTTGCCTCGGACTTTGAACCGGTCACTCTGACGCCGACCTCGCTTTCGTTTACGGGCGGTGCCATCACGGATCCGCGCATCACGGCGATGACGGCCACGAGACGGGCGGCCTGCCAGCCGTAGGCTTCACATCACCCGAGAGGTTCGATGCCCGTATTCCACGGGCCGCGCACGAGCCCGCGCATCAGCGTGTATTCTCGCCCACATGAGCCAAAACCGTGGTCTAGCTCGGCCGCCAGGTCCAGCGCCGCGGTGAACTCCCCCGCCGCCAGAAGACCATAAACCATCGTCTCGGTGGCCATGGCACGAGCGCTTTTGGCGATCTTCATCCGAGCGACGTGCGCCCGTTCAAAATCGCCCACACCACACATGGATTCGACCAGATACCCCAAGTTGTAGCGGTCGCGGCCTGCGACCGCCGAGCCCGCGTTCAAACAAGGCCTCGAACCGATCTGGCGTCGCACGAAGGGCCTCGAACGAGCTTTGCGAACCCATGAAATCATACGACGCCAATGTGCGCGTGCGTGCCTCGGATTCGTTGGCATCGCCCTCCGGCAGAGCTGCCCAGATGTAAGCCCAGTGTGGGCCATCTTTGACGCGCGTGAGCGCAAGCAGCGGCTCAAGCTCCAGCCCGGCCTCTTGGAACGCCAAAACGAGGTGTTTTATCATTCCAGTAAGATTCCATGGGCTTATGGTTCCAGAGCTCTGCGCGGACACAAGGAAGTCCAGTATTCGACGGTGGCTGTCAGCCCCAGACAGCCGGTTGTGCGCAACGAGCAGCGCCGAAAGCACCGAAAGATCATTTTGGAATTGGGCTCGGACTTTTTGTGCGAAGGCCTCGAATTGCGCTGAGTCACCTCGCGACGCGACGTGTTCGACAATTCGCGTGGCCTGCTCAGAAACCGAAAGCTTTGAAAACGCCTCAAGCGATTCGAGCGCGTCTTCGGGCGCATCGAGCTCCAGCAAACGCGACACGAGCCGCTTCGAGGACGTCAAAGTGTTGAATGTGTTCGCTGCCTTTGAAGTCGCCGGCAAAACGACGCAACACCTCCAGATCGTCGGTCTGAAAAAGTTGGACGATGAACTCAGCGATGTCGTGCCACCAGATGCCACTCTTCGCCGTGTGAATCTGTGCAAACGCTTCGGATATCTCTCCCAAGAAAAGATGGGCTACCGCCGTGTCCGCAATCAGCGACTGATTCTCCCATTCACCTTGGGCGAACTCCAAACCGATGGCCTCATCACACGCTTCCCCCATCAATCGTTTGGCAACCACGATGAAGTTGCGACGGCACTGAATGTAGGACGCGGAATCATCGGTGCTGCACCGTTCAGCTTGGTCAATCAGCGCGTGCGCGAACTCAAGGTCGCCGGTACGAGCCGCGTAGGCAGCGACATGCGCCAGGACCAGGCCTGTCCGCGCGTCGCTCCCGCAGTCCTTGAGCGCGGCACGCGCACCCTCCACATCGGCGTGCAAAATTCGGTGGATCGCGACTTCGGCCCTATAGGCGGAGCTGTAGCTTGAGGTCTTGGTCACGAAGTTGAGCCAAAAGGTAGTCCTCGACGTCGCGCGCGGCATGCGTGTTCGGGGGCGGAAATTTCGAGGCCTTCGCCTTTGAGGGTTTCGCCTTTTGCACCAAATCCCGAACCGGTTTGGCGAAGGCTTTGGGATGGGCCGCAACCGCGTCGGCCAACGATGGGTAGATGGTGGCCCCCACGACACTCGGGGGATAAGCCCTGCGACGACCTACCACTGCTTGCACGAGATTTTCTGGATCCGATCCGGCCACAACAAGTGCGCCCGTGGCGTAGCCCCAACGCTCACCGTTGACGAACGCACACAGGTTCGAACCGGGTAGTTTTTCGGTCAGTGGATCCTCTGCCGGAAACTCCTTGAGGGCGTGGGCAATCAGCAACTCGCCGCTCGGCTGAACAAAGGCGAGTCGTTCGTCGCTCGCGAGGACAATTCGATTGTCCGCGGCAAAAAAGACGTCAGTGGCGCCTTGCGCAGGCATCGAAAACACTTCTTTTTCGTCGGCCACTGTGAACACACGAAGTACGCCATCGGCGCAGATAACAGCGACGAGGGTTCCGTCCAACGACATTTTGGCCTGTACGTTCTCAAGTCGCCAAGAATCGCTAACCGCAGGCTCGCAATCGAGGACGGAGATGAGTTCAAAACCCTTGTAAACGCGCACACATGGCGTCACGTGATTCTTGTTTTCGGCATGGCAAACATCCAATAGGAACTGCCCATCGGCGGAAAAAACAAGGTCACCGCCTCCCACAAACTTGGGCTCCGCGACAACCTCACCGGTTTTTCCGTCGAGCCACTTCAGGCCGCGGTCGTGGCAGGCCACGAGACTTCCATCCGGGCAGATCGCGACAGGGCCCGCGATCTTTGTTTGCCACACGAGCTTTCGTGACGTCGTGTCGATCGCGTAGACGTCCCCGTGCCTGCTGTAACCGACGACGCGGCCATCGTCCGACCAGACCATGCTGACAAATGGTTGAAGCGCGTCGGCATCAGACTCCTCTTGGCCGGTTTTTTCCATGTACACGGGTTTCGAACCGTACGCCGATGGCGCACCAATGGCTCCAGCCAACGACGACTCTCGCCAACCCCAGCACGAGACAAACACACGCGCAGAATCCGGCGCCCAACACCACCCTGGTGGTCGACTCAAACCGTCGGTCGCGTAGACAAAATTCTGCACTTCGGGGGTGTTTCCAAACGGGTCCACGTAGCCAACGCCGTTCGTGTCAAACGCCAAACCCACACGAAGATCGTCGTGCGACCACTGGATGCAGCCGCCGTAATCGGGCCAGCCCGCGCCGCCTTGAATACGCGGATACACATTGACGCAACGGCCTGTGGCCGTCTCCCAGATCGCCAACGACCCACCAGCATCGTAGTCATCACCGCACCACGCACCCGTGGCAAAATACTCCCCGCTGTGGGACATGCCGAAGGTCACAACGTCCGTGGAGTGTGGCGTGTTGCTAAGCCAGGCGGCCTTGCCTTGGGACAAGAGTTCGCGGACATCGGCATCCTCGACCTCGACCTCGGCAGCGGCGGCAAGCCCAAGCACGACCATCAGATCCGACTCACCGAAAACGGCGACACCGAGCTTTGTCGCAGCCGCAAGCTTCGAGCCGGCCTTTTCGCCCGCAAACAGAATATCGGTTTTGGCCGATACCGAGCTCGAACAACGGGCGCCCATGTCGGTGAGCAGTCGCTCGGCTTCCTTGCGGTCAATCTGCGAAAACTTCCCCGTCAAAACAATCGTCTTACCCGTAATGTCCATGAACGTTCCTCGCGGCGATTTTTGGCATCGTGCGTCCGAGGCCATGAAAACGTCGACTGAAACTAGCTGAAGATTCGGCCTTCTACTTTGGGCCATTCGTCGACTTCCTCGTGGAAGTTCAGTAATCTCGTGCGCTATCCGATAAGGTGCCCAGTTGTAATCAGGGGTGTTGTTTTGAAAACCGCTCGGTTGTTGGTCATTTGTATTACGTTCTTCTTGGCGAATTGTTCTTCCGACAGTTCACCCGCGTCCTCGGCTGATGTTGGGCTGGACGCGACCCAGCCGGATGTCGGGCCGGATCTTCAAGGGGTTCAAGATTTGGGGCCGGATGCTCCTGACCCTTGGATGCAGCCCGACCCGCCGCCCCACGTCCGCGTGGAGCAGGCGCCGAGCGCGGGTCCGCTTCGGGCGGGTGTCGCGACGCTAGCGCTCGACCCACCTGTCGGCATCGCCCAAGGCGGTTATGGCGGGCGTTCGGGCCCTCTTCAATCGCCTTGGGCCGAATACTTTAACGCATCCCAAGGCACGCACGGCGCACTTTTCCTGAAGGCCATCGCGCTTGAGGTCGGCGGCGAACATTTGGTGCTGCTCAAGCTTCCGATGGTGTTCTCCGAGGACTCGCTGACCCAAACGATGCTCGCCGACCTCAAAACGCGGTACGGGCTCGATCTGGATGGTCGTGTGATCACGGGGGCGACCCATACACACCATGGCCCGGGGCGTTTTTGGCGCATTCCCGGCGCGCTTGGGGTCGCCGGCATTGATTCGTCCGACGACGAGATCATCCGCATATTGGCCGCCAAGATGGCCGATGCTGTGAAGCTGGCGATGGACAACCTCGCCGATGCGGAGTGGGGTTACACCATCGTCGAGGGTTGGGATCCCCAAGACCTCGTCTACCGCGACCGCCGGATGGAGAACGACCCGCGGTGGGGCAAAGATCCTCGCCTGACCCTGTTTTCGGTGCGTCGGCCCGGCGGTGTTCCGTTGGCAGTCTTGGCCAACTTCGGGATGCACGGGACGATTTTGGGAACCTCGAACACCCTGCTGTCGGACGACGCGGCGGGTGGATTTGAACAAGAGTTCGAAGCGGCGCTTTACGCCCATTTTGGCGCGCCTGTCACCGGCATGTTTATGCAGGCGGGCGGCGGCGACGCGGCGCCTGCGGGTGACCAACTTGGACACCGCGACGAGCAGCGCGAACGTGTCCTTGGTCATGCGGCTGGCCAACTCATCACGGCAGCGCTCGACGGACTCTCGTACAGCGCGCAGACCGACCTGGCGGTGCGCTCACGCCGGGCCGCCATCAAACACGCGTGGATCTATGGCGATTCCGGCGAGTTCGACCAAGCCCCTGGGAAACCTTACGAATTTGGCACGCTCCAGTGCAACATCAACCCCGCCGAAGATCGCAGCCAGCAAGGCGAACTCAAACGTTGTGTGTCCCTTGCCCCCGTCTTCGAGAATCTGAAAGTTCCCCTGCCAAACGCCGAGTTAAACCAGCTCTACATGAGTGTCGCGCGGCTCGGGCCATTGTTTTTTGTGACGTTGCCCGGCGAGCCGACGTACTCGCTGACCGAATACACCCGGCAACAGGTCGCGGAACTGACCACCCAACACGATGTTATGGTCGTGGGCTACAGTCAGGACCATCTGCTGTACCTGACGCACCCAGACGATTGGTACCTTGGCGGGTACGAGGCGGAGTTCAGCATCTGGGGGCCGTGGGCAGGGCGCCATTTGGTGGGACGCCAGATGGAGCTCGTGCGCGACATGCTTGAGGGATTCAACGGTCCGGTCTACTACGACGAGCTGCCGAACCTGCAGCCAGACATCGGTCCCGACGCGCGCGCCATCGAAAAGAGCCTTCCACGCGGGCATCGTTCGAAACGACGCACCCCAAACCATTGAACGCCTAAACGTGCTGGACATCACCATCGGCGGCGGAGACCCCGTGTTTGGGACACCGGTCTTCACCCTCGAGAAACAGGACGTTTCCGGCGCATTTGTGCCGGTACCGGACCTCAACAACCCTGCGCGATGGATTGACAGCACCAACCTCGAAACCGTCGTCGTCTTTCGCCCAGACCCGCCCACGACCAAGGAAATTCTGGCCGAGCGCGACCACGACTGGCAATTCATGTGGCAGGTTCCCCCTACTCTGCCCACCGGGACCTACCGCATTCACGCCAAGGGCAAAGCGCTCACCTCCACCACGGGTGAGTGGGAGGCGGTGACACGAACGTTTTCTGTGGTCCCGAGCCCCAACGTCATCGCAACGGCGACGCGTGTCGCCGACCAGCTTCAGATTCGCCTCGAACATCCCGCCGAGCCGCTGGTCAAAACCCCGCAAGATGCCTATCCCCTGCGCGGTTGGTCGGTGTTTGACATGGTGGGCGCGACACAAAACATCCGCACCCAAACCCCGCTTCGGGTCATCTTTGACCTCGACGGGGTCCCACAACCCGATGTGTTGACGTCCACGTGGAATGACGCCGAAGGGCGACACGAGGTAGACACGAGCGGCGTATCGTTCAATCTTGACGGCGGTACGCTGTACGCAAACATTTCACTTCCGGGCGACGATGAAGACGGCGTGGTCCGCGTCCTCGTCCAATAATTTTTCCAACTGCTTGGAGCGCCCCATGGCCAAAATTGATTTTGATACCGCAATCACCACGATCGACGGCAAACAGACGACGATGCGCGATTATGAGGGCAAGGTGTTGCTCATCGTCAATGTCGCATCGAAGTGCGGATTTACGCCGCAATACAAAGGCCTTGAAGCCGTTTACCAACAATACAAAGACCGTGGTTTGGTGGTCCTGGGCTTCCCATGCAATCAGTTCGGCGCGCAAGAACCCGGCGCCGAGTCCGAAATTGCCCAGTTTTGTGAATTGAATTTCGGGGTCACGTTTCCGATGCACGCCAAAGTCGACGTCAACGGCAAAGACGCACATCCGCTTTTCGTGCAGCTGAAATCGGAAGCGACCGGCATTCTTGGCACCGAAGCGATCAAGTGGAATTTCACCAAATTTTTGGTCGCGCGTGACGGAACGATCGTGGACCGATACGCGTCAAACACGACGCCCGAGGCGATGACGAGCGAGATCGAAAAGCTGCTCGGATGATTCCGCGCTGAGCTTTTCCTCGACCCTCGCTGGGTTACAACCATGAAAGGACATTTTTGGACAGTTGCCCCCACGCTGGTTGGCCTTGTGCGCACGCCTGCGGTGGCCGCCGGTCAACACATCGTGGCGCTTGCTGAAGACGCCATGTTTGGCACCGTCGAGGTCACCGGGGTGCTCAACGATGTGGGGTCCGAAACCCTCGTTGTGCTGTTGCACGGACTCGGCGGAAACGCCGACAGCATCTACGTTCGCGACGCCTGCAATCATGTTATGGACGCCGGCTTCTCGTGCCTGCGCATGTCGATGCGCGGCGCCGATGGCAGCGGAGAAGACATCTACCACGCCGGATTGACGGCCGACTTGCGTGCGATGCTGAGCACTGTGGAGCTCCGAGCATTCACACGAATTCTTATCGTCGGTTATTCGTTGGGAGGACATCTGACGCTGAAGGCCGCATCCGAAGGGTTGGATGCGCGCGTCGCAGCCATCGCGGCTGTCTCGGCGCCCATCGATCTTTCACCGGGCGCGACCTCCTCGACCAGCCGCGTCGCTTTTTCTACCGCGAGTACATTCTGCAGGAGCTGCGCGCCATGCACCAGCGCGCAAGCGACCGCGGGCGGCATCAGACGGCCATTGCACGCGTGCGAAAAGCACGAAAGCTACGCGAGTTCGACGCGCTCGTGGTCGTCCCACGCTTTGGTTTCAAAGACCTTGAGGACTACTACGAAACCGCGAGCGTCAACACGCGCTGAGCGCGATCACGATCCCTGCGCTGTACGTGGGAAGCCGGATTGACCCAATGGTGCCGCTGCATGTGGTCGAACCTTGGCTGAACAATCAACGCTCCGTCCAGACACGATGGCTGGACGACGGTGGCCACGTTTATTTTCCCACGACATTCATTTGGGCTTCCAAAACAAGCCAGGGCTCATTCCACAAATCTTGGCGTGGTTCGGTTGAAGCCTTGACCCGACGTGCCTCGCACATCGGCCCCGCACTTCGCAAAGTGCGCCGGCGTGGCACTTGCGCTAGACTGGTGCCCTACGGGAGGTCCGATGAAAAAGTCCTTGGCACTGATGGCCCTTGTTTTGGGCGCTTGCGGTGGTGAAGCCACCACGACTGGAGTCAAACAATACCAACACGAGCGGCATCGACGCGTCAGCGCCTGACAGCTCCACGACGCCCGACATGTCCATCAGCAACAATACGCCCACGCCCGACGCGGGCGCCGACCTTGCCCCCGGTGTCGATGCTGGAGAGGACGCCGCGCCAGACGCGACGGTCTCGATTGGCAGTCCGGGTTGTGTGGATGGTGCCGGAATTCCCGAGGGCGAAAACACATTCATGCTCGACGGTTACGCACGAAAATTCATCATGCGATTGCCCGAAAACTACAGCCCCGACAAAGCGTGGCCGGTGGTCTTCGCCTTGCACGGAAACGGCGGCAGCACCGCGTATTGGGACGGCACAACGGGTGACCGAAACATCCGCGGGGTTCTCAAAGACAAGGCGATTTTGATCGTCGCCGAGGCCATCGACGGACAGTGGCGCGACTACAACGCCGACCCATCCACGTGGCCAGCGCGTATCGATCTGGAATTGAATTATTTCGACAAAATTTTGGAAGATACGCGCAACAATTTGTGCGTGAACAATGACGCAATTTTCACGATGGGATTTAGCGGCGGCGGTTCGTTCTCGGGCGTGTTGTCGTGTTATCGCGAAGACTACCGTGCGATGGCGGTGGGGGGTTCGGTCATCTATTTTGACCCCAACGCCTGTGTCGGAAAATCCGCGGCGTGGATCACGATTGGCACGCAGGAATTGGTGGCGGGACGTGAACAATTCCGGGATTTTTTCCGTGACCGCGCAGGCTGCGCTGCCACCGCGACCGCGACCGACCCATCACCTTGCACGCGCTACGATGATTGCGATGAAGGACTGCCGGTCGATTATTGCCAACATCCCGACGGTCATATCTGGCCAAATTTTGGCAGCCAAGCCATGTGGGATTTCTTCAGCCAATTTGTCGAAAATCCATGAATCGTTTTTGGTTTTTGTGGGCACTCCTTGTCGTCGCCGCGTGTGACGACACGTCTTCCCCCGGCGTCACGCCTGACGCGGCAAACAACGACGCGACCCATGCAGACGCGGCGGATGACGTCGCCGTTGCGGCATGCACCACGTTTTTTGGGCGTCCCGTGGCCAAGACGGGTTTGACCGAGGAGCAATGCATGCCCTCGTGCGCTTGCGGCGGACGTGTCTTTGAAGCGGCTGAGTTCGACGCTGCGCGTTTGGAGGAGCTCAGGTCGTATGCGTGGGACAATCCGTCGGCGGAGCTCACCGGCGACCCGTACAGCGTCCCAGCACCCGAGGCGACCGACGAGGTCTGCGCCGTCGTGCTCACCGGCAAGAATTATGTGACCCAATCGTTTGCTTCTACGGCTGCCGCCGAGGCCGCCGGCGGCATCGTGACCCATTTTGGCGCCTGCGGGGTTTGTTCATCGTTGCAAGACTTGGCGGTGTACGCTGGCAACGGCGACCTGACGACACCGGTACGCCAATGTGGTATCGTCGGCGTTGCGCAAGGCGAAGAAAAAAGCCTGCAGTGTTTGCTGGACCTTGGGTTTACCAAGCCCTGCGCGCAGGTCTGGTATTACAACACGCTAAACACCCGCACTGAATGTGGTGATGTGTGTATTCGCCTGTTGAACGCGCCTTACCAAAACGAAGACGGCTCGCTCAACGAATGCCTGCAATGCGACGAGGACAAAAGCGGACCAGTGTTTAAGGCTGTCGCCGGCCGCACCCGTCGAAACTCAGGGCTGGCGTCTGCGTTGTGCCGGCCTTGCGATGAAGTTCGACCGCTAAGCCACGACTACTGAACGTCCGCAGCGGCAGCGTGGATGCGCTCAATCGAACTCGATGAAACCTTCGTCATCGACCGAAAAATCGCCGGCGTTCATCAACGCGAGGTGCTCGCGCATCATGGCTTCAAGGGTCGGCCACTCCGAGACGTACGGCCCCTGCCCGTCTTGAAACTCCATCATCAAAATCTGGCCATGTTCGCCGGCTGGACCCGGTGCCAGATCCACGCAGTACTCGTTCCCGCCGCCGTCGCGGGCGAAGCCTACCCATGCAGGTTGCCAGTACGATTTCGCCATCCGATTGTCATCAAAACGGCCGTCATTCCAGCTGAAAATATTTGCCAAATGTTTCGAAAAATCGATCGTTTGGGTCGATTGCGTTCGGTCCAAGATGGACGAAATCGGTACCGCTTCGTAACCGCCCTTCAGCGGAATCGCGCACGTTAGGTGCCGCAACCACGCCCCAAGCTCGGACGAAAGCGGCGTGCCGATTTCGTTTTCCAATTCCTCGAGCTCGTCGTCGGTCGCCGCGTCAAATTGTGACCACTCGGCAAAGGGAGTCTGAACGCCGGCATCGCGCAGTGCGTCGATGTATTCATCCAACAAGTTTGTCAAAGGCACTGCAGATCCTTGGTTTGTGTTCAGTTCCCTGAACAGTCGCGGGCGACGTCAGCCATCAAGGCAAAATCGACGTCTTCAAAATCGATGGTGTTCACAATTCGCGCCCAATCCATCACGGGCAATTCGCAAAATCCGGTGCCCAGATAACAATTGGGATGCGACGCATAACCCGCTCGGATAAGACCGTCACAATCGGGTGAATCCGGGATTTCCGCATCCAACGTTTCCATCAAACAACGGCGAGTATTTGCGCTCCAGATCTGGCCCTCGGCAGACATGTGAGGTTCGGTGACCTGACGGTATCGAAGGCAATATTTGTAGCCAAACCCCAAGTAATAACCTTCGCCGCCGCACACACCGACAGAAGTCTCTTCGCGACAACGGTAGTAGTCACAGGCGGCACATCCGTCGGCCTCGATCAGGTCTTCGCAATTGCCCCAGTCGTGAAAATCTTCGGGAAGCGCGTTTGGACAGGCCGGGACTTTGCAGCTTCGGTAAAAACCAGCGCGGCACAGCAGGTCAGCCACAACGTCGGATTTGCCCGGATTTTCGAGGCCTGCGCAATCCACATCGAGAAGGTCTTGAGCCAGCGCCTCGTCGCAACCTTCCGCAAAAACGGCATCTGTGTTTTGGCCACATGCTTCAAGGTGCTGTACGGCATCGACGCACAGTTGCTGTGTTTCGTTGGACGAGGCGTCTGCGCAGGCAGAAAGTCCCAACAAAGCGGCGATGACCAGTCCTAATCTCATGGACGGCACAATACCGCCAACGCGTCAGGCTTTCTTCAAAAAAGCTGTTTTGAGCACAATTGTCACGTTATTCACACGCCCTTCGATGTGCTCGGGGTTGTCTGTCGTGCGGATGTTTCGCACCAACGTGCCCCGTTTGGCCACAAACGACGTGCCTTTGACATCGAGGTCCTTGATCAGCGTGACCGAGTCGCCGGTTCGGATCTGGGTGCCATTGCTATCAAACGTGGGCACACCGTCATCGGCGGGCGCCAGGCCCTGCTCGGCCCACTCACGTGTCGCATCGTCAAAATAGATCTGTTCGATGAGCTCAACGGCCCAAGGCTCCGAGACATTGTGAAGCAACCGCCAGCTGACCACCTGTACCGCCGGAAACTCGCTCCACGCGGAGTCCTGAAGGCCAAACGGGTTCGCGTTGGGCTCACCCTTCATCGCGGCAGCACACGCTGGGCAAACCAGAACGTTGTGTTCAGGCGTGTCGTCAGAAAACGGCGAGACAGCCTCAACCATAAGACCTTCGGTCGCGCTGCAAAGTTCGCAGCGGTCATTCGCGCGTTCGCGGAGTGCAAGTTCTGTCGACATTGTGGACCTCCCGGGTGACAGCCGTTCGACGCGGCACGTCGTATCCCATCAACATCTTCGCGGCAAGTTGGACCCTTCACGCCGGTCGTGGCATCCAAGGTCATCGCGAAAGATTCCCTATCACATCACTAGGAATTGACCGCCGACAGAGTTAGCCTGCCCAAAGCTGTATGGAGTGAATGAATGGAAGCAGTGATCGAATGGCAACACGACGTGAAGTTTCATGCGACGTCGGGCTCGGGACACACGATTGTGGTCGATGGACCGCCTGACGCGGGTGGGCAAAATGCGGGCGCGCGTCCCATGGAGCTGGTGCTGATGGGGCTTGGCGCATGCAGCGCTTACGACGTCGTGACGATCCTCGAAAAAGGCCGTCAGAAGGTCACGGGCTGTAAGGCCGTGCTCAAGGCCGACCGTGCCGACGAGCCTCCGAAGGTGTTCACCGATGTCACGATGCACTTCATCGTCAGCGGTGAGGACCTGAACGAACAGAAGGTGGCCCGGGCGGTCGAACTGTCGGCAGACAAGTACTGTTCGGCCTCCATCATGTTGAGCCGTGGCGGGGTGAACATCTCGCACACCTACGAGATCGTAGCCTCGCAGGGGGCAAAATGAGGGTCATCAACGACATCAGCGAGATGGTCGGAAAGACCCCGATGCTTCGCGTGCGAAAGCTCTTCCCGGACTCGCCTGCGCACATCATGGCAAAGCTTGAGTTGTTCAATCCGATGTCGGTCAAGGACCGCCCGGTGCGACACATCATCGAGCGCGCACTGAGCGAAGGTCTGATCTCGCCCGGCACCGAGCTCGTCGAGGCCAGCAGCGGCAACACCGCCATCGCGATCGCGATGGTTGGCGCCGCACATGGGTTCCCTGTGCGGATTTTCATGAGTGAATCGTGCAGCGTCGAACGCATCCAAATCCTGAATGCGTTTGGTGCGACGGTCGTGCTCACCCCAGCGATCGAGCACACCAAAGGCTCGCGAGCCCGCGCCATCGCTTACTGTGAGGCACGTCCGAACTCGACGCACTTCATCAACCAGCACTCGAATCCACGAAATGGCGATGCCCACGAGGCGACCACCGGCCCCGAAATTTGGGAACAGACCGAGGGCAAGATCGACGCGATGGTCGTCGGTTTGGGCACGTCGGGTACGTTTGAAGGCTTGTCGCGGTACTTCAAATCCATGAATCCCGACATCCAGATCGTCGCCTTCGAGCCAGCGAACAGCCCCGTTTATGCGGGCGGTGAAATGGGCAAACACAAGCTCATCGGCATCGGACCAGGCTTTGTCACGGATAACTTCAAACGCGGCCATGAGCGCGTCGACGAGATTGTACACGTCACGGACGCCGACGCGTTTGAGATGACCAAACGCCTCGCGATCACCGAAGGAATCCTCGCCGGCGTCACGTCGGGCGCTTCCCTTTGGGTTGCCGAACAACTGTCAAAACGCCCTGAATACGCCGGCAAGACCATCTGCTGCATCATTTGCGATAGCGGCGAGCGCTACTTGTCGGTCGATGGACTGTTTCCCGCCGATAAGGTGGAGCGCATGGATTGCTGAGATCGCGCTGACTGTGCTGAATCCATTTGACGAGCGGTCGGCACGGGCGTAGACACGCGCGATGTCAAACAAACTAACTATTGCGGCCTCCAAAGCCATCGTTGCGAGCACGTGCCTGCTCGCTTTCGCGTGCAGTGACGACAGTCCTGGCGTGTCCAACATCAACAACGACTCCGATATGGGGTGGGACGTCAGCGCCAGCCAGGACGGCGGCGGCGACGCTACGGTAACGCCCGACACGGGCGAGTCCGATGCCGGTGCCGATGCGCAAGACGATGCCTCCGGTGACGCCAATACTGACCCATGCGCGAATGTGGATTGCTCGGCATTGGATGATGCCTGCCACCAAGGCGTCTGCAACGCAACCACTGGCCAATGTGATGCACAACCGGTCGCGGACGGCACGACCTGTGACGACGGCGATCTGTGTTCCACCACAGATGTATGCACCGCGGGCGTCTGCGCTGGCGCCGCCGTCGACTGCACGTCGTCCTCGGACCAGTGCAACACGGGCGTGTGCAACCCGGCGACCGGCGCCTGCGAAGCGCAACCTGTCACCGATGGGACTGACTGCAACGACGCCGACCTCTGCTCCACCGGGGATGCCTGTCTGGGCGGCTCGTGTGTAGGGTTGGCCGTGGACTGTTCGGGTTCTGCTGACGCGTGCCATGACGCGGCCTGCAACCCCGCGGATGGGCTCTGCGTCACCAACGTCAAAGCGGACGGTTCCGTGTGCGACGACTCCGACGCGTGCACCGTGTCGGATGTTTGCACCAATGGCACCTGTGGTGGAACGACGCTCGATTGTTCGGGTGTCACCGATCAATGCAACGCGGGACTGTGCTCGGTCGGTGCATGCGTCCAAAACCCTGTGACAGATGGGACGCTGTGCGATGCCCAGAACCTGTGTTCGTGGGCGGACTCGTGCCAAGCCGGCGCCTGTTCGATTGGAACGATCGTTGATTGTTCCGTCTACGACTTCGTCGTGACAAAGGACGTGAACACTCCGAATTCGGCGGCCTGGCGGTGGTGTATTCGTTGACGATTGCGCATTAGGCCAAGCGTGATCGGTGTCGAGGCACGTATCTCGACTGGATTCTACTTCAACAACCTTTTCCAGTTCGCCACGATCTGTGGAGACCTCACAGTGGCGAACGGCAGCGTGACGACAACTCTCGCGGCCCGTCTTCCGAGCACGGGAGGTCGCGGTGGAACTGCGACGGGCGCAGCACCGATAACCAGCCTGTGTCCTGCAAATCAGGTTGTGGTTGGATTCTCGGGTTCGACCGCCGATGGTTACCTGAGTCAAGTTACGCCGTCATGCGCACCGCTATCGGTCGCTGGAACCGCCGCCACAGGCTTCGATTTGACGGTCGGAACCGCAACGCCAGCTGCGACCGTGGGAACGCGCGTGGGCACGGCCATTCCGCAGACGGATTGCCCCACCGGCATGATTGCACGCGGGACGTTCGGGAAGTCTGGCGACGTGCTCGACAGTCTTGGATTCAGTTGTGGCGCCACCGACCTCGCTATCTTTACAACGGCTCCCGTCGGCGGTGGACTGGGTGGCGGACGCAGCGGACGACGACTGCCCTGCGGGTCAGGTTCCTGCGCCATCACCGCCGCCGTGTCGACAGCGTTCTACAGTGGCGTCTTGACGGAATTCTCGACGCAGTGTGGGACATTAGTCGTCACTCCAAATGGAGGTGGCTTTACAACAACAATTTCGGCCGGGGCCCGCATTCCAGCGACTGGATTCGTGGAAACTGGGCGAACAAGTTGGCTGCCGTCACGGCGACCTGCCCCGCCAATCAGGCGATCGTTGGGCTATCAGGGATGGGCACAAACACCGACGTTCGCCGACTGACACCCATCTGCGCCCCCGTCCTTGTGACGGGGGATTCGACCTCTGGTTATGTTCTGGGATACGGCGCAACAACGCCAGCAACGACCCTTGGAACCAGCACCGCTGCGACATTTGGGCCTTATGAGTGTCCTGATGGCACGATTGGCAGTGGCTTCCGCGTGAACTCCGGCGAGATCCTCGACGGCATTTCGCTGCGTTGCACGACGCAGAGATTGACGCCCTGATTCAGGTGGGGCCGCGCCCGGTTCGCCGGCCGTGGCTTGCAGGTTGAGTCGTCCCCTCCACGCATTTGTGGACTCCTTCTCAAAACCGCCCGTTCGTCTTCCGTGACGGGCCGCTGCGATGTATGTAGCTCGGAAACATCCGCGATGATTTCCCTAACTGCAGGAATTCCAGTGTCCAATATCCGCCACGCACTCACGATCAAGCGCGAGGACGACTTCGCGCAATGGTACCAAGAGGTCATTTCAGCTGCCGACCTTGCCGAAGAATCCGGCGTTCGCGGCTGCATGGTGATCAAGCCTTGGGGCTACGGCATTTGGGAGCGCATCCAACGTCTGTTGGATGACCGTATCAAAGAGACCGGCCACGAAAACTGCTACTTCCCCATCTTCATTCCGCTTTCGAACTTCGAGCGCGAAGCCGAACACGTCGAGGGTTTTGCCAAGGAAATGGCGGTCGTGACGCACCACCGTCTGATCGGCGACGGCAACGGAAAGCTCATTCCCGACCCATCGGCCAAGTTGGAAGAACCGCTGGTGGTTCGTCCCACGTCCGAGACGATCATCGGCGACGCGATGGCACGTTGGATTCAGAGCTGGCGTGACCTTCCGCTGCTGACCAACCAGTGGGCCAACGTCGTGCGTTGGGAGATGCGGACCCGCATGTTCCTGCGCACCTCGGAATTCTTGTGGCAGGAGGGGCATACGGCTCACGCCGACAAGGCTGAAGCCAAAGAGCACACGTTGCGAATGCTGGACGTTTACCGTTCATGCGCCGAAGAAGACCTCGCGATGCCTGTGATTGCGGGCGAGAAGCCCGAAAACGAGCGATTCCCCGGCGCGGTCGAGACGTGGTCGATCGAGGCGATGATGCAGGACGGCAAAGCCCTTCAGGCAGGCACGTCCCACTACTTGGGCACCAACTTCGCTCAAGCGTCGGGCATCCGCTACCAAGACCAAAACGGCAGCCTAGAACTGTGCCACACCACGAGCTGGGGCGTGTCGACTCGCCTGATTGGCGCGGTCATCATGACGCACGGCGACGACGACGGCTTGCGGGTGCCGCCAACGATCGCACCGCGACAGGTCGTGATTCTTCCGATGTTGCGCGGCAAAGAAGAGGACGCCGCGCTCATCGAATTCTGCGAGGAATTGCGCGCCGGCCTGGCCACGCAAAGCGCGTTCGGCGAGCGTCTTCGTGTGTTGCTTGACGCCAAACCCGGCAAAACCGCGGGCAAGCGATGGGATTATGTGCGCAAAGGCGTACCGATCATCATCGAGATCGGCGGGCGCGACATCGAAAACGGCGTCGTCAGCATGCTTCGTCGTGATGCGCTGTGGGCCGAGAACGGAAAGCCCGACTTCCACACGCCCGCAAAGGGCGACGCGATTGCCTCGATTCCAGCGCTGCTCGAAGAGATCCAAGCCAACATGTTCAACCAGGCGCGCGACCGTCGCGACGCCAACATCACGCGCGACATCACCACGATGGCGCAGCTGACCGAACACTTTGACGATTCGCAGAAGTACCCTGGTTGGGTGGAGGTTCAGTGGTCAAAACCCACGGGCGCCGCACTCGAAACGGTCGTCGAGGACCTTAAAGCGTTGAAGCTGACGATCCGAAACGTGCCCATTGGTGCAGCACCGGCCGACGGGACGTGCATCTTCACCGGCGAGCCGGCGGTCGAGCGGATTTTCGTGGCGAAAGCTTACTAGCGCCGCGCGCTTCGGTGCTCGCGCTTAGGATTGTGCCGACCACACCAGCCCAAAACTTCAAACTGGCGAACCACCCCGAGGTCGTCGGTCAGTCGTACACAACACCTGAAGGGCTCGCCCCACGTGTTGGGTAGCTTCCGCCTGCCCGAAACGTCGATGTTAAACTCGACCTTCACGACGGCCCCCGCCACGCAGCCCTCGAGCTCACGACGTTCCAAATGGTCTTCGAGGTAAAGCCTGAACGGCGTGCTCAGGCGTCTTGATGCGGCCAAGGCGGGAGTCGACTCACCAGACAGCACGTCGAGTTCAAAGGTTGGCTGGGGTTCCTTTAGGGCCGCATACACCACGCCGAGCGCCCAATATCCGTCGAGGTCGTTGTACCGGGACACAAACTTCCCCGAGATTCCAGCGGCGATGCCTTTGAGGTCTCTGCGACGCCCCATCGTGGATTCAGCCGCAACCGCAACGCCCGCACTTGGACGCGACGTTGGGCTTGAAGTGTTCTTCCATGAAACCCACGGTGAACACTTCCGCCGCAATCTCGGGTTCGATCTCTAACACTTGTTTGATCCAATACTGCACAATCGGCGCGTCTGACTGCGGGGCGACCTCGACCAGCAGTCGTGCGGTGGCCTCGCGTTCGTAGGCGTTCCACAGCTTCGTGCACGTCTGGTCGATCTTGTCGGCACGCGCATTTTCAGGCGTGGCCGCCAACATGGCTGCCAACGGCGTCAAGTCGCCGCTTCGTTTGGCATCCTTCATCAGGCTGTCGATCCCGCGTGGGCGCATGATGGGAACCACAATCCCCACCAAAATCACCAATCCCGCAATCGTCGCTAGTGCTGTCGTCAAGGCGTCACCGTTGCTTAAATCCGCGACAAGTCTAACACGGATTCGACGAATCGCACCTATGACGGGAGCCGGCGTTGGCCGCAGGCACCTCCAGCCACAGCTCAGTTGCGTGGGCGGAAGCTGACCTGAACGTCGACGGAGTCCGTGCCGCCGTAAAGTGGGTACACGGGCGCGGTCAACGACAACGTGCCGGTAGGTGACCACATGGCGATCTCGTTAGTGTCCATATCGGAGCGCAGCGCCGTGACGTCGAGGTTGAACGTGCCCTGATCCTCCTCACCGGGGAAGCTCTTGAATACGCTCCACTGACGCGCGACGGCACCGTCGACATATTGAATCACGGAAATCACGTGGGTTGTGCCGCCAGCCTCGGTCAGCATCATGTCAGCCGTGGGAACGTCGGTAGTCTCAAGCAAAATGTTGAGCTGAAGGCCATTGTTGGGGGCGGTGGCGGGCACCACCAGCCCAAAGCTTGACTTGGGTTCACCGACCTTAACGCGGGTGAGGTTCGCGTACTCAGCGCTTGAGGATGGCGAGCAATCGAACGTCTCGCTCTGGGCGCCGGTAACGACCACATGGCAGATGGGGTCTGCTTCTGAGCCTGTATCATCGGTTTGACCCATGTCCGAGGTCCCCACGTCACCCTGATTCTGCCCCACGTCAGCGCCCGACCCTGTGTCACTTTGACCCGCATCGTTATCGGCGGAGCTTGAGGACGTACAGGCAAGCGTTGGCAACAGCAGACAACACAGAAGAATTCGAATCATGGAAACATCTCGTCATGCAGGCTTCGGGGGCCGCTCACCCAAACAAGCAAGCAGCCAACCATAAAGGGAATTGTGCGTATTTTTAGATCGTACGCTCGGCGCATGTTCCGAGCAAACGCATTTGCTTCGGACCCTCGAAAAACTCTGAGTGGGAGTGTGGTCATCGGCCGTGACAACGCACGCTTGTCGGCAGAACCGGCGTTGACTGCCGACCATTCATCGTATATTTACGATGAGCGATAGGACTTGAGATGCCAAAAAAACAGATGTGCTGTCCGCCCGCCGCGGACCCAGAAAACGTGGACGAGACACTTGCAGACGAGCGACTCGCCGCCTCGCCAAGGCCCTCGGACATCCTGCTCGCGTTGCAATTCTTCGGATGTTGATCCGTAAGAATGCGTGTGTCTGCGGCGAAATTGTCGACGAGCTGCCATTGGCTCCAGTCGACGGTGTCGCAGCACCTAAGCAAATGAAAGAAGCCGGCTTGATTCGCGGCGAAGTGGACGGCCCTCGCGTGTGTTACTGTGTGGAACCGAGCGCCGTCGCGCTGTTGAAAACACTGGTCTCGGGGCTCTGATTTTTGCGCAATTCATCACCATTCGACGATGGTCGACTTCAAGCGCCTTCAAATTTTGCCAATCCCCAACAACATGGTTCCGACTGATGTCTGGATTTTCGTTTAACAGTGTTCTCTTTTTGTGTGTCGCCAACTCGGCGAGGTCGCAGATGGCCGAGGGTTTGGCCCGGCAGCTGTTTGGCGACCACGTGCGCGTGCAGTCGGCGGGCTCGGCACCCTCGCGGGTCAATCCGTACGCCACCCAAGCATTGGCCGAGGTCGGCATCGACACCGCCGCGCACGGCTCGAAGTCGGTCAACGACATTGACCCCAACACGGTCGATTTGGTCATCACGTTGTGCGCCGAGGAAGTGTGCCCGGTCTTCCTGTCGAGCGCACCGCGTATGCACTGGCCTCTTCAAGACCCCGACCGCAAAAACGAAGATTTGAGCGATGAAGAACGGCTGGCACATTTTCGGGTGACGCGCGACCAGATTGCACAACGATTGAAGGTGTTGGCGGCGCTGCGAAATGTGCCGCAGGGCCTCGACGGGCAAGAATTCCACGCGAGCATTCGTGTCAAAGACATCGCCGCCTCTGCGCGATTCTACGCATGGTTGCTCGGTGTCGCGCCCAAAGAATGGACCCATCGATACGTCACATTTGTGAGCCCGAAATTGACCACGAATTTGGTGATTCTGGTCGACGACGGGATGGAGCTGCACCACGACACGCTCTATCACTTGGGTGTGGACGTCGGCACGCGGGCCGCCGTGATCGACGCCCATCATCTGGCCGAAGCGGCCGGGTGGACGATCCACAAACCCGCGCGCACGACGTGGCGGGGAACGCCGCTGCACGAGCTCTGGCTCAAGGATCCCGATGGGACCCTCATCGAGGTGTACGCCCGCCTAACTTCCGACGAGCTCGCAGAAATGCCCGCCGACAAAGAACCCCTGTTTTTGGTGACCCAATGACCGAGCACGACCGCACGCCGCCTGGACTTGCCAGGCCTGTCTTCCCGGTTCAGCCGTTGCGCGACGACCCGCCCAAAATCCTGATTTTGTACGGGTCCCTCCGAGAGAACTCCTACAGCCGAATGCTGGCGGAGGAAGCCGGCCGCATCCTCGAGAGCATTGGCGCCGAAGTTCGGTTCTTCCATGCCCACGACCTGCCGGTCAAAAGCCCAAAACACGAGGACCATCCCGAGGTTAAACGCCTGCGCGAACTGTGCTTGTGGTCGGAGGGCCAAGTCTGGAGCTCGCCGGAGATGCACGGCAACATCACCGGCGTCTTTAAGAACCAGATCGACTGGATTCCGCTTTCGATGGGTGCCATTCGACCGACACAGGGACGTACGCTCGCCGTGATGCAGGTCTGCGGCGGGTCACAGTCGTTCAACGCGGTCAACACGCTACGCATCTTGGGGCGATGGATGCGTATGCTGACGATTCCCAATCAGTCGTCGGTCGCCAAGGCCTACAACGAGTTCAACAGCGACGGCACGATGAAGGATTCGTCTTACCGTGACCGGGTGGTCGACGTGATGGAGGAACTCTACAAGTTCACGATCCTGACGCGCGACCACCGCGACTTTTTGGTCGACCGCTACAGCGAACGTCGCGAGGCGCACGACAAATTGGCCGCCGACCCAAACCACCCGCTTCACCGGGTTAACGCACAAACCCTTTAAGCTTTAGCCGCCATTCTTCGAGGCTGCAGAAGAGCACCGGCACCACAAAGAGCGTCATCAGCTCGATGACCATCCCACCGACAGCGGGCAAGGCCATGGGCATCATGATGTCCGCGCCTCGGCCCTGAGACGTGATCACGGGCAACAGCGCCAAAATGGTTGTCGCGGTGGTCATCAAACACGGACGTACACGTCGAATGCCCGCCTCAAGCGTGCGTGCGCGAATCCCCTCGACGTCCGTTGGAGGCTCGGCCTCAAAGCGCTGGTTCAGGTAGGTCGAAATCACCACACCGTCGTCGGTCGCGATGCCGACGAGCGCGATAAAACCAATCCAAACCGCGACTGACATGTTGACGGTGCCAACTTGAAACAGTTCGCGCATCTCGAAACCGGCGACCGCAAAATTCAAAAACCACGGCTGACCGTAGAGCCAAATCAGGATGAACCCGCCCGACACGGAAACGGCCACTCCCGTGAAAATCAGGGCGGTGACGGCCACACGGTGGAACTGCAGGTAAAGCAAGATGAACACAATGGCCAAAGCCAGTGGGATCAACAACGCGAGGCGCTTCTCGCTGCGCACTTGGTTTTCGTAGGTGCCGGCAAAGTCGTAGCTGACCCCTGCAGGCACTTGAATCTCACCAGCCTTGATTTGTCTCTCGATGTGGTCGCGTGCCGCCTCCACGGCCCCTACTTCGTCGATGCCGGCGACCTTGTCGAAGAGCACGTAGCTCGTCAAAAACGTGTCCTCCGCGCGGATCATTTGCGGGCCGCGCACGTATTCCAGCCGCGCAAGCTGCGCCAGCGGGACTTGGGCGCCGTTGGGAGCCGGCACGATGATGCGTTGCAGTGCCTCTAGGCTGTCACGTTCTTCGCGCATGTAGCGGACGCGCACACCGTATCGCTCTCGCCCCTCGACCGTTTGCGTCAGCGTCATCCCACCAAGAGCGACCTGAAGGACCTCCTGCACATCCACGATCGACAACCCGTAGCGGCTGATGGCCTCGCGATCGATGATGATTTCCAAATAGGGTTTGCCTACGACACGGTCGGCAAACACGGTTTCCGAGCGGACCTCGGGCACCTCCCGCAGGGACTTCTCGAGTTCAAGGCCAAAACCCTCGATGGCCTCGAGCGTTGGGCCGTGAACCTTGATGCCCATCGGGGCCCGCATCCCGCTTTGCAGCATGACCAGGCGAGCCGCGATAGGCATCAGCACCGGCGCGCTGGTCACGCCCGGGATTTCGGCGGCTTTGGTGATTTCATCCCAAATATCGCGCGAGGTTCGGATGTGGTCTCGCCATTGCCGCACGCGAGTCCCGTCCAAATCCACGCGGTATTCGGGTTTGTACGTGATCACCGTCTCGACCATCGACAACGGCGCGGGGTCAAGCGCGCTGTCGACACGGCCGAGCTTGCCAACCACACGGTCGACCTCGGGGATCTGCGCGATGGCCGCGTCCATATCCGAAATCATCTGCAGCGCCTCACCGATCGAGGCATGTGGCATGGTGGTGGGCATGTAAAGGTATGCGCCCTCGTCAAAAGGCGGCATGTACTCGCGGCCAAAGCCAGGGAATTCCTCGGCGACCGACCGTGCTACCGCACTCTGGGTGATGGAATCCGGCAACCAGCCGAGCGTTCGATCGAACCCAAGCCACATAAAGATTCCCATCGCGAGGATCACGGCGGGCACAGCGAGGAACTTCGCCTTGTGCGCGAGCAGCACACCCAAAACCCGTGGATAGACGACCTCAAAGCCCCGAAAACTCCCCATGACACCCGCGACGAGCACCGCGACAAACAAGGCGTTGATCACAAAACCATCACCATGCCCAAGGGGCATCCAGCTCGAGGCCAACAGCAGCGTCACGGCGACGATGGCAACCCAGTTGACCACGCGCGACGGTTTCGCCCATCTCGGCGAATCGCGGCGAAGAAACAAGACGGCAGCCGAAGGGATGATGAGCACCGCCAACATGAAGGCCCCCACCATCGCAAACGACTTGGTGAATGCCAGTGGCGCAAACAGCCGAAGTTCGCTTGCCGACAGGCCAAGCACGGGCAAGAAGCTGACGACGGTGGTCGCGACCGAGGTCATGACCGCGGGCGCAACCTCGGCTGCGGCGCGCCGCACCAGCACATCTCGCGATAGGTCTGGGTCGGACTCTAGGTGTTGTTTGATGTTCTCGACAAAGACGATGCCGATATCGACCATCGTGCCAATCGCAATGGCGATGCCGCCAAGCGCCATGATGTTTGCGTCGACCCCTGTGAATTTCATCGTCACGAACGCGGCGAGCACACCGAGCGGCAACGTCAGAGAAATCAGGACCGAGCTGCGGAAGTTCCGCAGCATGATGAGCACCACAATGATCGTGATCAAGATCGCCTGAAACAGCGCCGTTGCGAGGGTTTCGAGGGTTTCGTTGATGAGGATTGTGCGGTCGTAAAACGGCACAATGGTCACCTTAGAAACCGTACCATCGGCAAGGGTGCGGCTGGGGAGTCCCGGACCAATCTTCTTGATGCGCTCCTTGATGCCCTCGATGACCAAGAGTGGATTTTCCATGAACCGCGCCACGACGACGCCGCCCACGGCGCTGGCGCCTGCATCGTCGAGCGCACCACGACGAAGCTCGGGGCCGAGGTTGACGTGTGCGACGTCGCGGATGCGAATGGGTGTGCCATCACGCGCCGCGACGACACTGGATTCGAGGTCGTCGAGGGTCTTGACGAAGCCCACACCGCGCACCAAGTACTCGACACTGTTGATCTCAAGTGTTCGTGCGCCCACGTCCAAGTTGGAGTCTTTGACCGCACCCGCGACTTGGGCCAAGGTTACACCCGCAGCCCGCATGGCTTCTGGGTCCACGTCGATTTGGTACTCGCGGACAAACCCGCCCACGGACGCAACCTCGCTGACGCCTTCGACGGATTGAAGCGCGAAACGCACAGTCCAATCCTGAATGCTTCTCAGCTCGTCGGGATCCCAGCCTCCGACGACGTTGCCGTCTTTGTCTTGGCCTTCGAGGGTGTACCAAAACACCTGACCAAGGGCCGTCGCGTCTGGGCCCAAGGTCGGCGCCACGCCGGCTGGCAACGTGTTGCCATCCAAGCTCGCGAGCTTTTCGAGCAAGCGCGAACGCGCCCAGTAGAACTCAACGTCGTCCTCAAAAATGATGTAGATCGACGAGAATCCGAACATCGAATTGCTTCGAATCGTGCGCACCCCGGGCACGCCCAACAGCGCGGTCGTGAGCGGGTACGTGATCTGGTCTTCAACGTCGCGCGGAGAGCGCCCCGGCCAGTCCGTGAACACGATCTGCTGGTTTTCGCCAATGTCTGGGATGGCGTCGACCGGCACCGGGTCACGCGGAATGCCAAGGTCCCAGTTGAACGGCGAGACGTACACGCCGGCACCGGCCAGCATGAACACGAGCAGGAACACGACGAGTCGGTTGTCGATGAACCAACCGATGATGTGTTCCCACGGGGTGGGACGGCTGCTCATCGGCGCCCCTCGCTCAGATGCGTGCCCGGGTCGACCGTTTGCTCGACCTCCCCACACGTTCGCATCGCCGAGCCAAAGTAGGAGTTGTCGATGACCTCGCCGGCTTGCACCCACGTGGCGCCCTTGCTGCCCATCGCCATCGGGCAAAATGCCGTCCTTAGCGGGGTAGGCAATGGGTTGCCAAACACCGCCAGCAATTGCTGGATGTCGGCGCTCAGGGGCTCAAACGCCTGACGCGCCTTTTCAACATCGGCGGAGGTCTCCACGACACGGGCATGGGCTTCCATGCTGGTTGCCAGCGCACGATAGGCCTTCTCGGCCATGTCGTTTTTGACAAACGTCGCGGTGGGTACCACCGCGGCCAAGTCCCGCGCCGCCTTCTTGGCGGCCTCGAAGTCATCTGCTGCCAGCGTGCGTTGAACCTCCAGATAAGCTTTGACCACGGGCTCAAGCACGCGGAGCTCCGCCGCTGGAAGTTCGATGACGTTGCTGTCGTCGGGAGCGCGGTCGTCTGGCGCCGTCATCATGCTGTCGCCACCGCGAATCTGCAGGTCGGCGTCCAGCACAAAGGCACCACGCGTCACGACCACTTCGCCCTCGGATAGCCCGGAAACCACCGGATAGTAGGCTCCGAGCTTGGGCCCAAGGCGCACCGTTCGAGGCTCGTACGTGGGTTGGTCTTGGACTGGCACTTCGACGTAGACGATCGAGCGGCGCCCGGTGAACAAAGGCGCCGAATCGGGCACCACCAATGGGGCTGCCTTTGTGGTCGTCGCTTTGACCACCGCTTGGGCGAACATCCCGGGACGAATGCGACCGTCGTTTTCGACCTCGACTCGAACTTTGGCCGTGCGACGGTTCATGTCCAACGTCGGTTCGATGAACGTGATCTTTCCTTCGACCTGTCCATCGACGCCTTCGACGTCGACGTCCACAACTTGGTCGACGGCTAGGCGGCCGAGGTCGGACTCGTATGCGTCGAGCTGAATCCACACGGTGTCGAGGTCAGCAACGCGATACAACGGCGTGCCCGTGGTGACGTAGGCGCCCTGTGTGACCAGGCGTTCCATCACTGTGCCTGAAAACGGCGTACGAATAGCGATCGACTTGGTGGGCGAAGACTGCGTCTCCATGCGCGCGAGCTCGTCGTCAGGCACACCAAGCAGACGTAAACGCTCGCGGGCGGCGTCGAGTGCCGCCGTGCTCGCGAATCGTGCCGTCGGGGTGCCCTGTGCATTGTCGGCCTGACGTTTGGCCACGATCAAATCGGAGTGCGCCGCGAAGATTTCGGGGCTGTACAGCGTTGCGATGATCTGCCCGCGCCGGACTTTGGCTCCTGTGGTGTTCACTTTGAGTTGGTCGACACGCCCGCCGGTCCAAGCCGTGACGGTGCGCAACGAGGATTCGTTGTCTTCGACCATCCCGAGCAGCCGCACCTCCGATGCGCCGTCCGAGAGCCGCTTGACCGACGAGGTCTGCAGCCGTGCGAGGGCTTTCGCACGGTCGGACAAGACGATCTGCTGGGTATTGTTCGACGTCGCGGACGTCACGGGAATCAGGTCCATGCCGCAGATTGGACACGCGCCAGGCTCCTGCTGACGAATCTGTGGATGCATCGAGCACGTCCACATCTGGTCCTGCGAGACCTCGTGTTGATGGCCTCCCGTGGGTTCCGGCGGGTCTGACGCAAGCCACACAAGAAATCCGAGAACAACAAGCACGGCCGAGACAATGCCGAAGATTTGGGGACGACTTAGCTTCATGGCTGGCTCTCGGTTGGGATGGGTCGGGCGGTCCACTTCTGCAGCGTTGCCGAGGCGACCGCGAAGTCGAAGCGCGTGCGCACGAGCGAGATTCGCAGATCCAAGATGTCACGCTGGGTCAGCAAAATCTGCGCGATCGTGGTCTCACCTACGGCGTACGCGCCGATGAGCGCTTGGTAGGCCTCTTCGGCTTGCGGAACCAACGTCGAGTTCAAGACCGAAAATCGCCGCGTTGCGTCTTGGATTGCGGCGAGCTGCGAGCGGGCTTCGGCCAGGGCCGCATCGGCCGCCGCAAGGCCATCGTAGGATTTGGCCAGCGCGTCCGCGCGCATCGCATCCGACGCGTCGTCGTAACTTGACCGCCAAAGCGGCAAGCTCACGCCTGCGCCCAGCATGACCTCGTTGTTCATCTTCATCCACTCGGCGCGCACGAGGAAATTGGGCATGCCTTGTGAAGATTCAACCTCAGCCATACGCGAGCTCGCCCGCGCGTTTTCTGCGAAGACCTTCAGCGACGGATGCGCTGCAATCGTTGACTTCAAGGTGGCATCATCAATGTCTGGGACGCTGGGGGTCGGCCCGTTGGTTGGAGTGGGAAGTTCGACCGTGCCGTCGGCACCCAAGAGCGCTCGCAATCTGGCCTCGGCCATCGATTCCGCGCGGTCCATGGACGCAATGTCGTCTTCCAATCGCGACGTCGCCAAATCCACCTGCAGCTGGTCGGCCAAGGCCGCCTGGCCTGTCGTGACACGCGAACGCGTCACTTCCGCCAGCGACTTCAACACCTCAAGATGTTCCCGGGCTAGATCGCGAAGACGACGTGTCTGCCAGAGGTCCCAAAAGCCGATCGAAACGCCTTGCGCAACGTCGAGCGCTGCAGCCTGCGTCATCGCCTCGTCGGCCAGCGCACGATGGTTGGCGGCCTCGACACCATGTGACAGACGAGATGGCCACGGGATGGCCTGTTCGACGCCGAGGCTTCGTAAGTCTGGGTCTATGGCGTCCGAGTAGGCCAACACCGACATCATCAGCATGGGTTCGGGGAATCGACTCGGCACCGACCGGTTTGACTTGGACGACGACAGGCGCGCCCACGCCGCGCTGAGGTCGGGACGGTTTGCCAACGCGAACGCGATGTAGGCATCGACACGTGGCTCAAGCGTCGCGGTGCGCGTTGTGTTGATTGCGGGGCGCTCGGCAAACGTCGGCGGGGGCTGCCAGGTTGGCTCGGGCGCAGATGCACACCCGGTGAGTCCGAGTAAGATGAACACGAAATGCTTCATGACAGGCCGTCGTTCGTTCCATGCGGCAATCTGGAGAGTGCCGCCCCATTGATTCGAAAGCGGCAATCTGAAGATTGACCGACTTTCAATCCTTACAGGTACAAGGGGCGTGCCATTCGCGACGGCGCAAAAAACCCAATTTTTTCAATTAGGTTCATAAACACGCATGGTCAACCTGTGACCATTCGGGTTTCTCTGTGACCGAATCGGTTACTCGTCAACACGGAACGCAGCAGCGTCCACGCCGTGTTTGCGCAAGAGTCTGTAGAAGCTCTCGCGTTCGACGCCCGCTTGTTCCGCAGCGTCTTGAACGTTGCCTTGGTAGCGCCTCAACACGTCTTCGAGGTACTGGCGGCCCACCTGAAGGCGGCCGCGCTCCAACGCCTCGGACCATGTCAGCGTCGAAAGGGCTCCGGACGCTCCTGAGCGCGACAGCTCGGGCGGTAAGTCCTCGATCTGGACCAAATCGCCGGTGGCCACGGCGCTCGCGCGTTCAACCGCGGAACGCAGCTGCCGCACGTTTCCAGGCCAATCAAACCCGGCCAACAGCGCTTCGGCGTCTGCGGAAAAGCCGGTGGCCTTGATGCGACCGCGCTCGGAGTGCTGAGCCAAAAAGAACTTCGCGAGCAAAGGGATATCCTCGTCGCGCTCGCGCAGCGGCGGCACGACGACCTGCGCGACGTTGAGCCGATACATGAGGTCTTCACGGAAGGTTCCGGCTTTGACCATGGCCGGAAGATCCCGATGCGTCGCCCCCACCAGGCGAACGTCGACTGGACGCTCGACCGACTCACCGACTCGCCGGACTGCCCGTTCTTCGAGCACGCGCGTGAGTTTGGCTTGCAGCGAAGGCCGCATGTCGCCGACCTCATCGAGGAAGAGCGTCCCCCCGTTGGCGTCCTCAAAAAGGCCTTTTCGGTCCGAGGTGGCTCCGGTGAACGACCCCTTGGTGTGTCCAAAAAGCTCGGATTCCAAGAGGTCTGCCGGGATCGCGGCGCAGTTGACGGCCACAAATCGTTGTGACGCGCGGTCGCTCAGGGCGTGAATGGCGCGCGCCACACGTTCCTTGCCAACGCCTGTCTCGCCGAGCACCAACGTGGTCGCCTGACTCGCCGCGAGCTTCTTGACGAGCTCACCGAGGTCTTGCATCACGCGCGACTTGGCGATGAGCCCGGGCAAAACCTCGGGAAACGGCGAGTCATCGATGTGAGCCACACGTGCTTTGGAAAGCGCGCTCAGGACAAGGTCACGGACCTCGTCGGGCTCAAACGGTTTTGTGATGTAGTCGTAGGCCCCAAGTTTAAGCGCCTCGACCGCCGTGCCCACCGACGCGTAGGCCGTCATCAAGATGAACTCCGCCGCGCGTCGCAGACGTTTTGACGCCTTCAACACGTCCAACCCATCCATGTCGGGCATCTTGAGGTCACACAGCACGAGGTCGACGTGCTCGGTCGCCAGCACCCGCAGCGCCTCGGCGCCACCGTCTGCGGTCAATACACGTGCGTCACGCTTCAAGACCTTGCTCATCAGCCGAACCATGTTCGGCTTGTCGTCGACCACGAGCACCACTGGGAGTGTCTTAGGCATGGACGGCCCCCTGGAGCACGACGCGGAAAACGGCGCCGCCGGATTCCGAGCTGTCGACTTCAACGTGTCCACCGTGGGCCTGCACCAAACCCAACACCACGGACAATCCAAGCCCGCTTCCACCCTTTCGTTTCGAGAAAAACGGCTCGAACACACGGTCTCGCTCAGTGTCAGGAACACCCGCTCCCTCGTCACTGACCTCGATGATGTAGTGGCTGCCGTCCACACGTCCCGAGAGCTTCACCGGCGCATTCGGTGGTGAGGCGCCATCCGCGTTCGCGAGCAAATTCACGAGCACTTGGCGCATGCGTGCTCGGTCCACGACGACCTGCGCATCGGCAGCCTGCACCTCGATTTTCCGTTGATTCGGCGACAGCTTCGCCTGAAAACGGTCGGCTGTCTCTTGCAGCAGCTCGGCAGCATTGACCGGTTCGGTCACAAGCTCACCGACCTTCGCATACGCAAGCAGGTCCTCGGCGATACGCTGACACTGCGCGGCTTCCTCATCCAAGATGGTGAGCTCGTCGCGCAGCGTATCGACGTCGCCATCGGGCTCCATTGTTTTGAGGTAGCCGCGAATGATGCCGATGGGATTGTTGAGTTCGTGGGCTACGCCAGCGGCGAGCTGGCCGATCGCGGCCATTCGCTCGGTGTGGACGAGCTGTGCTTCGCGGCGAGCAAGTTCAAGGCTCATGTGGTCAAACGCGCGCCCAAGCTCCGCGAACTCACCCACGCCGACGTCGCCCACACGCGTGTCGAAGTCCCCGCGCGCGAGGTTCCCGGCAGCACTTGTAAGTACGTCGAGGGGTTGCAGGAAACGCGCGCGCAGCCGAAGCGTGAACGCGATCGACAACATCAGAATCAGCAGGATGCCCGCGAGGCCGACGGCCAGCCCGAGCTGAGTGGAGTCCGTGGCGAGTACGTGGGCGTGCGACATACGCCCCTCGACCGCCCGTGCGAGCGCGTCGGCGTGTTCGGCGGCCTGTGTGGATTGCGTCGAAATCTCGTTGTGAATGCGTCGGACTTCGGACGTCTTTCCCAAGCGGGCGGCCACAATCCCCTCAGACACAAAGAGGTCGTGCATGCGTTGTGTGTTGTCGCCAAGCGCAGCAATTCGCCACGTCTCTTCGGTCGGTACAGCTGCTGCGAGCTGCTGAATGCGGCTGCGCACCTGTTCGCGAATGACCTCGTATTGTTTGACGTTGGCGGCATTGGGGTCGACCAAACACCGCCCAATCTGGACCGAGGCCTGACGCACAGCGGTCGAGAGTTCGAGGCCCTGCCGGATGGCGTGCTCGTCGTGGCGCATCCCAGAAACCAATTGGGACACATCGCTAACGACAAAAAGAAGCACGACGCTCATCAGGATGGCCGCCGCGCTGACGCTTGCGAAGCCAAAAGCTATTTCTCGTGCGATGATACGGGGTGTAGATGGTTCCATTCATGCATGTAACCTCATTGGTTACAAATCCGCAAATGAATCCACAGAACGAGACTCATTCGCGCGTGGTTTTGCCGAGCAGGCGCTCGAATTCTCGCCAGATGTTTTCGGGTCGATCGTCCGCGAATTGGCGGTGAAGTTCTTTGAGCGCGTCGCGGAACTCTCGCTCACGTTCGCTCAGCAGCGCATCGTATGTGGGATCAAAAAAGAACGCCGTCGTCGAAGCGCTCTTGAACGCCACGAGGTCGAGGAAGATCTCGAGCTGCCGGGCCGAATCGGGCGCGTGTGTGGACGCCATCGACTCGATCTTCAAGTCGGCATCGAACAACACATTGCGCAACGCATCGTGATGAAGCATGAGCACCGTCCCGATGGGCTCGGAGAGGTCTTTTTCGTTGCTGACGTCCCCCAACGACTTGCGCACATCATCGAGGATTCGCAGGAAATTCGGGTCGGTCATCCCGAACCCAACAAACAACATGTGTTTGGTGATCAACAACGCTTGAACAATTCCGGCCAACGCCGCCCGCCGTTCGCCAAACCTCAGATAGTCTTTGCGCGTCAACACCAAGTCGCCGCGCTGCACACACCCGTGAAGCTTCAGCAGCCATCGCTTGGCCCTTGGATCGCGCTCTTGGGGCAGCACCGCGACATTGCCCACAACGACCTTGGACGCCGTCTCGTAGAGTGTGTCGTAGTTCAGCGTGACAGCAGCCTCATGTGGAATCGAGGCGATCAGCGCATGTTGAAGCGCGCACTCTTGTGTGTTCAACAATTCCCGTGTGGCTTCCTCGAGCGGTTCGCGGCCTTTCAACGAACGCTCCACGATGCTGCCCGCATCCATCGCATCGAGTCGTTGAAGCGCTTCGATCTCCGCCGGGCTTAGGTCGGCTTTCTCGGCCAACTTCGTCAGGAAATCTCGCCAGGTCGGAAGGCCAGCGCCGACACTCACGCCCGACCCGAGGAACATCACAAGGGCGCCCGCTCGGGCCTGTTCGGCAAGACGGGTTGCGGTCGCCAGAAGATGCGACGCCAGGTCCCACCCTATCGAACCGGCGTCAACACGGCGCTTGCGCGCGAGCTGCGCGGCGGCGAAAGACTGCGCGTCATAGAGCGCGAAGACGATGTCGACGTCGTACTGATTCGCCAACGCGACAAGTTGGTCGTACAGCGCATCGATGATGCCGGCTTTCTTGTGCCATTGGCCCCCGTAACCCGTGCCCACGGCGGGCACGCCCAACAGCGGGCGAGACCGTTTGCTGTGCTCCGTCGCCCACGGGGCGGCCTCCTCAACAAACTGTTTGACCGCATCGAGGTACCACTCCACGTCGTAATTCGTGCCGCCACCCACATTGGTCAGCCACGGCATCGAATTCCCCGGCCAATCGTCGTGGCGCACCGTGCGTCGTCGCCCGCTGGTCCACGCGTCAAATAGGGCAACCGGTAGCACAAAGGCGTCACTGTTCCGCCGGCGCATCGCCGCCTGATATTCGTCGGGGATCCACGAGCTCAAGACGTTGAACCCAGCATCACAGGGCAAGAGCCAAGCGTCTGTTTTCAAACGAGGAAGGTCAGCCTGCACGATGAACACGTGCGCGGAATTGTGTGCAACTGGCATGAGATACCCCCTGACGGTGGCATGTGGCTTAGAAGCTTGTGCGCAGTCCCACGCCTAGGTCAACCAGAGGACCGATGACGTTGACGCCGTCGACGACGGCTGGAGGCAATCCTGCGCGCTGCTCGGGGGTCAATGATGCGATCAAGGCCGGGTCCACCAGCGGGCCCTGCGAGTACGTGTAGTTGAACTCGCCTTGCTTGCCGAAATGCGACTGAACGTACGCATTGAAGGTCAAGTAGGTCGCGAACCGGTAGGAGTAGTCGATGCGCGAGATAAACGAGCTGTCGCTCAGGTTGCCAAATCCCGACAACGAAAACGACGTGTCGTCCCAGTCGCCGGGGCTGGGTAACAACGCGTAGGCCCCCGCGTAGTGCACGCCGGTGTAAAACGGGTTGAACGCCCCAACCGCGATGAGAGCCGCGAGGTCAGCGTCCTTGTAGCCAGCGCCGTTGTAGAAATATTCGGCGCCGAAATAGACGGCATCGTCCTCGGTGTAGTTCACGCCGTACTCGACCCCTGCGACCACTTGCGGGATCCAATCGTCTTCGCGCGAATACCCTTGCGGCAGACGCGCAGCGAGCACGGCGGGCAGCTGCGCCTCGATCGCCGCTGGGATGCCATCAGGGCTGACGCCAGTGAGGTCAAACTCGTCGATCGTGAGTGGGCTTGTGTCGTAGTTTCCTTTGTAAAAGGGCGTTGTCACGCCGTGGCGCAAGGCTGCCTCGAGCTTGACGTCTAACGGCCCGAGCGCGCCGTTGAAATCCGCGCCGAGCCGCAAAGGGTTGTTGTGCCGGACGGCCGCCGTCGCGGTGATCTCGTTGGTCCCAACAACAAATTCGGCGCGCAAGGCTGCACCCACGTCTGCGGGGCGCGCTGCGTCGTCCAACGTGCCGATAAGGTAGAAGTTGGCGCCGATGGATTCGACCGGCAGATGAAGTTTCAGCAACGAAACACCCAAGCGCTCGTCAAAAACGGCAACGCTGAGCGGGTCCAAGGTCTCGGTGTTCAAGAAGTCGGTGGGGTTCCAAAAACGGCCTGTGCCCCACTTGATGCGCTGCTTTCCAACGGTCACAAACACGCGGCTCTCAACGTCGAACTTCAACCAAAGCTGGTCTAAGCTGACGCGCGTTTTTTGGCCCGTGCCGCCAAACGCGTTGGTGGTGTTTTCATTGACCGTTGGGTCGTAGCTGAGTCGGGCGCGTGTGTAGAACCGCACGCGGTCGCCAGGACGTCCATCGAGGTAAAGGTCCACCAGATTCGGGGTCGAGAGGGCGAAGTCCTCAAGGTCTCCCTCATCCAAAACCGCGTAGTTCGCCCGCAAAAACACTTGCCCACCGATGGCGAGCGGGTCGTCGGCGGCCAGAAGTTTGGCGACCGCGTCGCTCTCGGCGGTCCGAGAACCCAACATCGCCTCGTCTCGAGAGGACGGTTCGGTCGCAGGCGCCTGCTCGGGTGTTTCGGCCTCACCGCCGAACATGTCGGCTTCGCGCTCGGATTCGGCGGTGGGCGTCTCGTTTGGCAAGAGCGAGCTTGATCGCGTCCTGATGGGGCTGCGCGAAGCCGTCAAAGCTGGCGACAAGGCCATGATGACGCAAAAGAAGGAGCACGTGCGCCAGATCGCGAAGCTCATGCTTCAGGAGAACACCAACGCTGCCGAAATCAGCACCGACCCCGAGAAGATCGCCGAGGAACGAAAAATCATCGAAGACGTGATCGGCGATGCATTCTGGACCGGTTTTGATTCCGCTCCGGACGCACAATTGGAATACCTCGACACAAAACTCGCGCCACTTTCGACCGAGGGTCGCATGCTCTACGTGCGCTACATCGCAACCGATCCCGGGCAGTTCGTCCAGTCGTTCGATCGGTTCCAGATTGTCGACGGCGAGATGATCCCGGAGGGCAAACGCGGGATTTTGTTCTCGAAACGGTTTTACGAGATGCAGGTCAAAAACCGCGTGGCGCGTGAGCTCGACGCCATCAAAAAAGAGGTCGACGACGGCAGCGTCATCGCGACCGACGAGGTGCTGAAGAACCGCATCGACCGCCTCTCACGGCTCGCGTCCGTGGTGGTCTTTCAGCTCGATGCCGAAGAAACCCCGGTTGCGCTCGAAAAACTTCGCACCATCATGCCCCAATCAACGGGAGACATCGACGCCACGATGACCGAGTTCCTCAAGGTCGACGACACGACACTTGGACCCCGTTATGCGTTTTTCTACAAAGAAATCGCGCCCCTCATCGACATCTACGACATCAAGGTCGGCGACGACATGGTGCTGCAGTCCTTCACCAAGTCGGGTTACGCCAAGTCGGTGAAGGTCAAGATTTGGGGGACGTTCAACTTCAAAGGGCTCGAGACTTCCGACCTCGCAGGGAGCACCAACATCATGGATTTGGTCACCTTCCGTGCGCTCTACGGCAAGATGACCTCGGAACAGCGTGAAGAGCTTTCCGACATCAAGGCCGAGGCCGGCGTCGATCTCGGCGGCCAACGCCGAAGAAGCCCTGTTTGGCGGCGGCGATGAGCTTGAGTCTGTGACCGAGGCGAAGGCCGTCCCACCGGCAGATGTAGTCATCAACCGCGACAAAAACATGGTCGCGCAAATGGACACGTATTCGCCCGAAGCCCTGCACCAGGGGGTTGTGCTCAACGCCGCTGTCCTGCTCAAAGACCCGTCCAAACTGCCGGAGTTCATGTCGGCGATCTCGGCCAACAAGGACTTGGGGGTTCAGGCCCTCAATTGGCAAGATGCGTCGGGGCTCGTCGGTCAGTTTATCCTGGTGATCCGGCTGGTGTTGTACACGGCGATTTTCATTATCTTCTTGGTCGCTCTCGTCATCATCAACAACTCGATGGTCATGGCGACCATGGAACGCATTCCCGAGATTGGCACGATGCGTGCCATCGGTGCGCAGAAGTCGACCATCATGTTGATGACGTTGCTCGAGACGACCGCGCTGTGCGCGATCGCAGGGACCATCGGCGCAGGACTTGGTGCGGGTCTGATCGCGTGGCTTGGGCACGTGGGCATCAAGGCCCCGAACGACGTCATGGTGTTTTTGTTTGGTGGGCCTGCGCTTCACCCCACATTTGGGGCCGGCAATCTGTTCTTTGGGGCGTTTATCATCTTGATCGTGAGCCTCATCTCGACGCTCTACCCAGCGATCGTTGCAACACGGGTTCAGCCGGTCGTCGCGATGCGAGGGAAGGACTAATGGGTATTTTTATCACCATTGCCTGGCGCAATCTCTTGGCGGCACGTCGACGCAGCCTGTTCCTGACGGTCGCTGTGGCCATCGTGACGGCGTTCTTGGTGCTGTTAAACTCGCTGACCGCCGGCGTGTCCTCAAACCTCGTCAGCGCCGCCACAACGCTTTCTGCCGGCCACATCAACGTGGCTGGGTTTCATAAGACCAAACCGAGCGACTCGTCGCCCATCGTGACCAACGCCGAGCCGCTTCGCAAAATCCTGCAAGAGCAAACGCCTGGTCTGGATTACGTCATCGATCGCCACCGCGGCTGGGCCAAGGTCGTGGGTGAGTCCGCCTCGATTCAGGCGGGTCTGTACGGCATCGACGCCAAGCAAGAGGGCGTGCTGTTCAAGACCCTGCAGCTTGCCAAGGAGAGCGAATACAAGGACGGCGGGCGGGACCAAGCGTTTGGTGACCCCACCCAACTGGCCAATAAGGGAACAGTCATGCTGTTTGCCGGGCAGGCCAAACGCCTCGGGGTGCAGATTGGTGATGTGGTCACTGTGCGCGCCGAAAGCCCAGGCGGACGCACCAACACGATCGACCTGACCGTGGTCGCCATCATGCGCGATGTCGGGTTGTTGAGCAGCTGGTCCGTCTTCATGCCCAAGAAAGACCTGTTGACGCTGTACCAGCTTGCCGACACCACAACGGGAAGCTTTCTGGTCTACCTCAAGGACATCGACAAGGCCCAAGACACGATGGGCGAGCTGCGCACCATCCTGACCAAGGAGGGTTACACGTTGATGGACTATCGCCCCGAGCCGTTCTTCTTCAAGTTTGAGCAGGTTGCCGGCGAGGATTGGACCGGGCAAAAGCTCGATCTGACGACCTGGAAGGACGAGGTGTCCTTCCTGACATGGATCCTGACGGCGCTGAACACCGTGTCCTTTGGTTTGATTGGCATCCTGTTCGCCATCATCGCCATTGGCATCGCAAACACCATGTTGATCTCGGTGCGCGAGCGAACCCGCGAAATCGGCACGCTGCGTGCCATTGGAATGGGACGGAAACAGGTTCTATTGATGTTTATGTTGGAGGCGCTGATTCTGGGAGCCTTCGCAACCACAGTGGGCGCGCTTGTCGGCAGCCTGATCGCCATTTCGCTCAACGCCGCCAACATCGAAGTGCCGATTCAAGCGATGCGCGCGATTTTGCTCAGCGACGTGCTTCGATTGAAGGTTGAGGTGGGGCAGACCGTCCTAAGTGTGGTCGTGTTGACCGTGTTTACTGGGGTGTCAGCCCTGTGGCCGTCCATGCGCGGAGCTCGCATGCAGCCCGTCGAGGCGCTGCAGGCCATCGAATGAGGATAGAACGATGCAAAAATTGATGACAGGTAGTTTGGTTGTGCTGGCGTTGCTCGCCTATGCGCTGCCGTCGATGGCGATGGACACCGCCGAGATGACCAAGATTCTTCAGACGATCGACGACCGGCAGCGAAGCACCGGCGATTACACGGCTCGGGTGTATCTGGAGCAAAAAGAGAAGGCGAAAGAGGACCTTGTCTACGAGTCCATGATTTACCGGCGCGATGCGTCCGATCAGTTTGTGTTGTTGTTCGTCAAACCCAAGTCCGAAGCGGGCAAGGGCTATCTGCGGCTCGACAAGAACTTGTTCTTGTACGACCCCACGGTGGGCCGTTGGGAACGTCGTACTGAGCGCGAAAGCATTGGCGGAACCAATTCAAGGCGGTCGGATTTCGACGAGTCCCGTCTGGCCCAAGAGTTCGTGCCCGCATACATCGGCGAAGAAACCTTGGGCAAATTTACCGTGCATCACATGAAGTTGACGGCCAAAGACGACGCCGACGTCGCGTATCCCGTGCTCGAGCTTTGGGTCGACAAAGACACCGGCAACGTGCTCAAGCAACAAGACTTCGCGCTTTCGGGCAAGCTGATGCGCACGTCGTATTTCCCGAAATGGGAAAAGGTGTTCAGCGAATCCAAAGGCTCGGAAGTCTATTTTCCCAAAGAAATTCGGATTTTTGATGAGATCGAAAAAGGCACCAGCACGACCATCGTGTTTTTGAGCGTCGACCTGTCACCCCTGCCTGCCAACATCTTCACGAAAGCATGGGTCGAGAGCAAAAGCCGATGAAACGCCTAGTTTACACAGCGATCGCGTGCGCAGCGATGTTCCCTCACGCGGCGTGGGCCCAGACCTCCGAGGAGGTGCGCGAAGCCCAGATGTTCGGTGAGCCCGAGGTTAAGCCGGACGCGGACCCGCAAACCGTGACGGCGTTGCCAAGGGCCATTGGCACAACGGCCTTAACGTTGGGCATGCCGAGGAGTTTCTCTTCCACCGTGGGGAAATCCGGGATTTCGCCGATGTCGTCGCCCGAGCCCATCTGGCCAAAGATCGCAAGTTTGTCCTTGGCCTGGGCGTCGAAGATCTGGGCGTCACCCGTGATGCTGGCGGTGATGCTCTTTTGCATCGAGGCCTGCACGCTATCGAGCAGCGACGTGCCCACAACCACCAACATGGTGCCGAAGATCATGATCGAGCCGACGATGGTGTTCTTGACGCGGTGGCTGGCCATCGTGCGTAGGGCCAACAATGTCAACATCTTGACGCGATCCATCAGACAGCTCCGATCGATTCTTGGCCCGGTCGAACGGTTTTGCCATCGAGCAACTCAATCACTCGGTCTGCGTGTTCCATGACCTTGTGGTCGTGGGTCGAGAAGATGAACGTCGTGTTGTCCTTGTGGCTGATCTCCTTCATCAGCTCGATGATCTGGTAACCCGTCTTCTCGAATCGAGGTTGGCCGTGGGTTCGTCCGCGAGCACGATTTTTGGACGCGTCACGAGCGCGCGGGCGATGGCTACGCGTTGGCGCTGCCCGCCCGAGAGCTCGCTTTCTTGGGCGCTGTTTCAGCTTGTTTGGTCAAGTCGACCTTTCGACCATCTCCAAGACGCGCTTTTCACGTTCGGCCTTGGTTAGCCCACCTTGCAGAAGCAGCGGGAACTCGACGTTCTGGTACAGGTTCAACACGCCAATCAGGTCGCAGCTCTGGAAGATGAACCCAATGGTGTGCAGGCGCAGGTCGGTCAGCTGCTTGTCGCTTAGTTTTGCGGTCTCACGACCCGCGACTTGGACCAACCCTGACGTTGGCACGTCGATGCAGCCAATCATGTTCAAGACCGTCGTCTTGCCGCTGCCCGAAGGCCCAGCAATGGTCGTGAACTCCCCAGCTTCGATGGTCAGGTCGACATGACGCAGGGCTCGCACCACCGTTTTACCGAGTGGGTAGTCCTTCGTCACATCCTTCATCTCAACAATGGCCGCCATTTCCATCTCCTCGCTTTGACACGAAGAGGATGTAGCGCATCGGAGAGTGGTTCCGTGAATTGTGAAATTATGCGAGCTGACCGGCAGCAGGAATGCTGCCGGTCTGTGACGCACTAGATGGCGTCGATGATTGCGTTGAGCGTGGCGCTTGGGCGCATCGCCTTCGCGGCGAGCTCATCGCTGGGGTGGAAGTATCCACCGATGTCCTGTGCTTTGCCTTGCGCCCCGATCAACTCCTCGTTGATCTTGGCTTCGTTCTCGGCGAGGGCGCGAGCCACACCTGTGAACTTCTCCTTAAGCTCAGCATCGTCGTTTTGAGCTGCGAGGGCTTGCGCCCAGTACATGGCGACGTAGAAGTGGCTTCCGCGGTTGTCGATCTGGCCGACCCGACGTGCCGGGCCTTTGTTGTTCAACAGGTATTGCGTGTTTGCCCAGTCGAGCGCCTGCGCAATGACCTTGGCCTTCGCCAACTTGTTTTGTTCCGCGGTGTGCGCGATCGATTCGGCCAACGCGAGGAACTCGCCGAGCGAATCCCAACGTAGGTAGCCTTCTTCTTCGAACTGCTGGACGTGCTTGGGAGCCGAACCGCCAGCGCCTGTTTCGAACAGACCGCCGCCGGCCATCAAGGGCACGATCGACAGCATCTTTGCGCTCGTTCCAAGCTCGAGGATGGGGAACAAGTCGGTGAGGTAGTCGCGAAGTACGTTGCCCGTGACCGAAATCGTGTCTTTGCCCTCGACGATGCGCTCGAGTGAGTACTGCGTTGCATCATCGGGAGCCATGATCTGGATGTCGAGGCCGCTGGTGTCGTGGTCCTTGAGGTAGGTCTCGACCTTGGCGATGATCTGCGCGTCGTGGGCGCGGTTCTTGTCCAGCCAGAACACCGCGGGCGTGTTGCTCAGACGCGCGCGCGTCACCGCCAGCTTGACCCAGTCGCGGATTGGGGCGTCCTTGGCCTGGCATGCGCGCCAGATGTCGCCCTGCTCGACCGAGTGGTCAAACAACGTGTTCCCCGACGCGTCGACCACGCGAACGGTTCCGCCGGTGGGGATTTCAAACGTCTTGTCGTGTGAGCCGTATTCTTCGGCCTTCTGTGCCATCAGACCGACGTTGGGCACGCTGCCCATGGTCGCTGGGTTGAAGCGCCGTGCTTCTTGCAAAACGCGATGACCGTCTCGTAGATGCCGGCGTAGCTGCTGTCTGGAATGACGGCCTTGGTGTCTTGGATTTTGCCTTCGGCGTTCCACATGCAGCCCGACGAACGAATCATCGCCGGCATCGAGGCGTCGATGATGACGTCGCTGGGCACGTGAAGGTTGGTGATTCCCTTGTCAGAATCGACCATGGCCACTGCAGGACCGGCCGCGAAGATGGCGTTGATGTCGGCTTCGATCTCGGCCTTCTTGTCGGCCAAGCTGGCCAAGACGCGACACCAGGTCGCCAAAACCGTTGTTCACGTCCACACCAAGCTCGGCGAACGTGTCGCCGTGCTTTGCGAGAAGGTCTTTGAAGAACACCTTGACGGCATGACCAAAGATGATGGGGTCGAGACCTTCATCATCGTCGCCTTCATGTGCAGCGAGAACAAAACGCCTTGGTCACGTGCGTCGTCGATTTGGGCTTCGAGGAAGCTCAAGAGTGCGCGCTTGTTCATGACGGTGCCGTCAAGGATTTCGCCTGCGAGCAGCTTGAGGCCGTCCTTAAGCACGGTCACGGTGCCGTCGGCAGCGACGAGCTCGATGCGAGCCGTCGTGGGCTCCGAAATCGTGACCGACTTTTCGTTGTGGTAGAAATCGCCCGGGTCATGGTCGAGACGTGCGACTTGCAGTCCGCCGACCATTCCCCATCGAGTGCGGGTGCATTTTGGCGAACTCTTTGACCGCCTTTGGCGCACGACGATCCGAGTTTCCTTCACGCAGAACTGGGTTGACCGCACTTCCCTTGACCTTGTCGTAGCGTGCGCGGATGTCGCGCTCTGCATCGGTCTGAGGCTCCTCGGGGTAGTTCGGAATCTTGTAACCCTGGCCCTGCAGCTCGGCGACAGCGGCTTTGAGCTGCGGAACCGACGCGCTGATATTGGGCAGCTTGATGATGTTGGCTTCGGGCTTCTTGGCCAAGTCGCCAAGAGCCGAAAGGTTGTCAGCGACCCGCTGGTTTTCTTCGAGGAACTCAGGGAACTGAGACAAAATACGACCGGCGAGCGAGATGTCGCTCAGCTCGACGTTGATGCCGGCGGGCTTCGTAAACGCCTGAATGATCGGCAAAAACGAGTAAGTGGCCAACAGCGGAGCTTCGTCGGTTTTGGTATGATATTGGTCCGGTTGGTTGCTCATGCGCGGTTTCCGTGGCTTAGGTTTCAGAGGTGGGGTCGTATTTGACGGACCCTTTCTGGATCAAACCACGGCGCGCGTCAATGGAATTGGGCGGCACAGCGTTGGGCGTCACCTCTCGCCGGCCCCATCAACGCGTGGGTGGGCGCCAACCGCCGAAGGCCTTTCAGTGCCAGCGCCACGGCGATGGTGACGTGATCCTCGCCGTGCAGTCCCACCACCTGAACGCCGAGCGGGACACGTTTGGTGGGAAAATCCCAAGCGGCACAGCGGTCACGGGGTTTTCCAACACGTTAAAAATCGCCGTGTAAGCGGCGTGAAACGGCACGAGCATCGACCAATGATGGCGAGGGGCTGGCCGCGAGAATGTCGGATACAGCATCACGCCACCGGGTCCCAGTTCCGCGGCGATCTCGGCGCGCAACGTCTGGGCGAGTTCTTGAGTGGGTCCAACGTCGTCAGGCACCATGAAGGTCATGGTCTCGAGTGCGCTCAGCGCGAGCGCGGGGAGTGTGTGGTTCGAGCGTCCTGCCATCCATCGCAGCAGCTCCGTACGCAATGGGACGGCTTGATCGTGACCGATCAGCGTGCGAAACGGCGTGTCGTTCGCGCTGCCCAACATGTGTGACCAAATCTCGAACGATTTGCTGAACTTTTCGATGCGCATCTGCCGAACATTTGCGCCCATGTTCTGCAGCGCCTTTGCTGCCGCCGCATGAGAATTCCTCAGTTCACGTGTGACGTACGTGCCGTTGTTTGGCACGTAAACCACGTTCATCCCTTTGATGTCCACGGCGTTGGGATCGCCGAGCTCCATGTCGACCGTGACTGGGTCGATGCCGTCGGGCCCGCGCAACACGTTGAGCAATGGAAACAAATCCTCGGCGCGGCGCGTCAGTGGCCCAGTGCACAAGAACCTTAACGCTTCATTCTCGGCGGTGGGCCACTGGCCCGTCGAAGGCACCAAACCACCCGTCGGTTTGTGCCCAAACACGCCGTTGAAAAACGCGGGCAACCGGATCGACCCACCGACGTCAGAGCCCAGACCAAACGGCGAAGCGCCTGACCCAACGATGGCCCCTTCTCCGCCAGAGCTGCCGCCCACCATGCGGTTTGGGTCGTACGGATTGTTGGTGCGTCCATACACTTTGTTGGATGATTCGACCCACATGCAGCCTTCGGACAGGTTGGTGACCCCCAACGGGATAGCGCCGGCCTCGCGCAAGCGCGCCACAGCGGTCGCATCGTGGTCTGCGACAAATCCTTTGCGCGCGACGACGCCGCCGGTCTGAGGCATGCCTTCGACCGAAAAACACTCTTTGATCGTGCACGGTACGCCATGAAACGGCGGCAAATCCGTGTGGCCCTTGGCGACTTCGTTGTCTGCCTTGTGCGCCTGCCAACGTGCCGCGGCGTAAGAATCCTGAACCACGGCGTTCAATGTCGGGTTGAGGCGCTTCATCAGCCGGATATGCGCGTCAACCACCTGAACTGAGGTCACCTCTTTGTCGCGGATCATCTGGGCAAGGCGGGTGGCTGAGAGCCGAGTGAGCGCGCTCAAATGGAGTTCCCCTTGCAGTAAAATGTGATGCCGCAGCCGGTGACTTCGCGGCATTGTTGGCCGGCGACACACGGCTGGGTGTCGTAGGTTTCCTCTTTGTCTGCATAGTCATCGGACCCGCACACATTGAACAAATCTCGGTGCCGCCACATGCCTCGACCCTGGCGACACGGCAGTTTGATCGATGCGTCCGAACACGCCAACGTCGTCGCGACCTCGCCGGCCTCACACGCGTCGATGGCGCATTGCTTCAACGTCACACAGTAGCGGTCGACGCCGCAAAACGGCCGGGGAAGGCATGTGGTTCCGCTGGGACAGGACTCAAGGGGTGTGCCTCCGTTGGGACACACTGCCTCGGCAAGGCACACGGCCTGGCTGCGGCAGGTCACGGGTTCACCGCACGTGTCACGTGTCACACAGGACGCGTCGGTGCAGCTTCCGAACTCTTGATACTCTCCGGCCGCACAAGGCTGGCATGCATCTGCTTTGCAATACGCGACGCCGTCGCAGCCGTTGTCGACCGCGCGACAGGTCGCGCACGGCGCTGTGGCGGTCGTTTCACCGGGTAGGCAACTGACCGAAGGCTCACAGGTGCTGCCGGAATCGGACGAATCGCCGCCGCAAGCGGCGGCGCGGCAGGAATGAACAAGGTCTTCATGGGGGCTCCGATGGTCTGCAGTCCTTTAATGCAGTCAAGCCTGTGGCCTAGACTCATGAATAATGTCGGGTTGTGTATCACGCTCCGCGGCACGGCAGCTTGAAAGCTGTCGTCGGCAAACCTCCGGTTGCCGATGGGCAAACCCCACCTTCGCTCCACTCCGGTTGCCCATCGGCGAAGCCCACCGTCGCTCTACTGGGTCGGAAACCTCCGGTTGCCGATGGGCGAAGCCCACCTTCGCTCCACTGGGTCGGAAACCTCCGGTTGCCGATGGGCGAAGCCCACCTTCGCTCACTGGGTCGGAAACCTCCGGTTGCCGATGGGCGAAGCACCGTCGCTCCCACTGGGTCGGAAACCTCGGATTGCCGATGGGCGAAGCACCGTCGCTCCACTGGGTCGAAACCTCCGGTTGCCGATGGAGGCGAAGCCCACCTTCGCTCCACTGGGTCGGAAACCTCCGGTTGCCGATGGGCGAAGCCCACCGTCGCTCCACTCCGGTTGCCGATGGGCGAAGCACCGTCGCTCCACTGTATCGGAAACCTCCGGTTGCCGATGGGCGAGGCAGCGTCGCTCCACTCCGGTTGCCGATGGGCGAAGCCCACCTTCGCTCTACTGGGTCGGAAACCTCCGGTTGCCGATGGGCGAAGCCCACCTTCGCTCCACTCCGGTTGCCGATGGGCGAAGCACCGTCGCTCCACTGGGTCGGCAACCTCCGGTTGCCGATGGGCGAAGCCCACCTCCCCGGTCAGAACCACAAGTTCCAAAGCGGCAGCGTCACGGCCGACGCGAACAATCCAAGGACGACCATCTGGCTGGCGAGCTCGGGGTTCAGCCCTGCCGACGACGCCACGATGCCCCCGGTGACCATGGGCGCCATCGCAGATTGCAACACGGTGACGTGGGCCCAATGGGGGTCTGTGTTGAGCCACGTCGCCATCCCGAACACCCCAAGCGGCGCCAAGGCCAGCTTCCACACGAGCCCAGCGGCAATCGGACGCACGTGCTTCAGAGCTGGGCGCGCCGCCGCGAGTCCGACAGCAAACAGGGCAACGGGGCTAAGCGTTGCGGCGACGGTACCGAGTGCACTGAGCAGTGTCGGATGGAACGTCACGCTGCGAAGCAAGAGCGCCAGCACCAATGCGATCGTCGGTGGGAACGTCACCAATTTCGCCACGATCGAGGACCACGAAACGCCCTCGCCTTTGCCCCACGCCACGACGAGCGAACCGCCGACGGCGAGTGGCAAAAAACTTCCGACCTGGTCGTACAAGACCGCCGGGCCAATGCCTGATTCGCCGACCAAAAGCCGAATGGCGGGAAGGCCAACAAAGCTCGTGTTTCCTAAACCCGCGGTCAGGACCAAGGCAGCGACAGTGGCGCGGGGCCAATCCCATACGCGGCCAATCACCAACGCGAACACGAGGGCACCAACAAAGACCCACCAGCCGGCGAACAGCGCAAGCCATGCGTCATGCCCGATGACGAGGTTTGGAATTTCTTTAAGAATGACCGCCGGGAGCGCGACCCAGATGACCCACAACCGCGCCAAGCGAAGCGCCCGCGGGGCGAAGCTCCAGTACTCGCGGGCCAAAACGCCGAGGCCGAGCGACGCGAACAGGATCGTCAGCGTCCACATCGCTAGTGTTTGCCCATCGCCTTATGGATGCCGGTGACGACTCCCACAATGATGCCGCCAGCGACGACGCCGACAAAGCCGCCGATGAGCGAGTGTGCCAGGCCGTGGAGCGCTCCTGCCTTGTGCGCGAGCTCGTTGGCGAACACCTCGCCGCCTGGGATGCCGTGCAACAAGATACCGCCGCCCACAAGGAACATGGCGATGGTGCCAACGATGCCAAGTCCCTTCATTAGCCAAGGTGCTGAGACAGATCCGCTCGGCCCTGCGCCCGGCCGCGGCTCCGTCGCTTTTGGTCAGGTAGAGTCCAAAGTCGTCGAGCTTCACAATTCCAGCGACCAAGCCGTAGACCCCGATCGTGATTCCAAGGCTGATGGCTACCAACACGCCGACTCGGCTCATGAAATCGGCCTCAGACACTACGCCAAGGCTGATGACGATGATCTCGGCGGACAAGATGAAGTCGGTTCGGATGGCGCCTTTGATCTTCGCCTTTTCGAAGGCCACAGGTCTGGGTCGCGTCTTTGACGGCGTCGATGGGATCGAGCTCGTCGTCGGATGTCGCGTTAAGGTGCAACAGTTTGTGCGCGACTTTCTCGAAACCCTCGAAACACAGGAAGGCCCCGCCGAGCATCAACAGCGGTGCTTGATCGAAGCCACGGTATCAACGCGCTGATGGCTAGCGCGCCGGGCACGAGGATCGCCTTGTTGATGAGCGACCCTTGGCGACGGCAACCACCGGGAGTTCGCGGTCGGCCACACCACGCCGGTGACCTGCTCGGCGTTGAGCGCCAAGTCGTCACAGCACACCTGCGGTCTTCTGCGCAGCGACCTTTGTCATGGCAGACACGTCGTCGAGCAGGGTTGCGATATCGTCGATCAATGCGAGCAGACTAGTTCCGGCCATGCGCTCCTCTGCGTTTTTAATGACGCCGCTTATAAATCAGAAACAGTGACGAGCATAGAGAGCGTCCGCGTGAACACAACGCTCATCGAACGCAGCATATCCGACAAAAAACGACATCTTCATTGCACACAGATTGCACGACATCTACGCTAAAGCCCTACGCAAGAACGCCGATAACTCTTTCACACGACGTGGGTTTCTCATGAACACACCCCCAATTTTTCGCTCAAACTCGTACGCATCGACCTGTGAAGAGATGCTCGAGGAGCTCTTAGTATCGGACGTTTTGAACGCGAACTTAAACGTATGTTTTGTCACGTCCGGCGACGACCTTGGGCGTCTGGGCGCCGAACTGAGCGCGCGCTGCGACGGAACGGTGATTGGATGCACCACTTCTGGTCACATCGCTCACGACGGTTACCAGCAAGAGGGCATCGCGTTGCTGTCATTTGGCGAAGGCACCCGGGCATGGAGTTGGAAGATCGATGATGTGCATCAGCCGGAGTTGTCGATCGACGCGATTCGAGACGGCGTGGCGGAGGTTCTGGGTACGTTGGACATGAACCAGACCTTTGGCCTGCTGCTCACCGACGGGCTATGCAACGCCGAAGAGTGGCTCACGACGCTGCTGTTTGAGGCGCTCCCGTCGATTCCAATCGTGGGCGGATCGGCCGGAGACCACTTGGAGTTCGCCCAGACATTGGTGCTGCACGACGGAGTTTTTGAGAGCGGGATCGCAACGTTCACGTTGGTGACTACGGACCAGTCCTTTGAAGTGTTTTCCATGCAACACCACCATCCGACATCAAAACGCCTGTTCGTCTCGAAGTCAGCGCCGGAGGAGCGGCGCGTGCTTGAGCTCAACGGTCTCCCGGCTGCGCAGGCCTACGCCGATGCGGTTGGCGTGTCCGTTGACGACCTGACCCCTGCCGTGCTCGCCAAGCATCCGTTGATGGTGCCCGTTGGCCAGCACTACTACATCCGGTCGCCCCGAAACGTTCTGGCCGATGGGTCGATGATGTTCTTTTGCGCACTTGAACAAGGCATCGTGCTTCGCATTGGGGAGTCCCGGGACATGATTGGGGCTTTGGACGCCGAGATGGACGCATACGAGGATGCCGACGCGATCCTCGTTTTCGACTGCATCCTTCGGCGCCTGGAGCTCGAGCAAGACGGCCTAGCTGACCAAGCGGGCGGCATTCTGGCCCGCCACAACGCGATCGGCTTTAGCACGTACGGCGAACAGTTTGATGCCCTGCACGTCAACCAGACGATGGTTGGCATCGCGTTTGGAGGTCGCCATGGAAGGGAGTGAACAAAGAATCGCGGAGCTCGAACGCAAGGTTGCCATGCAACAGGCGACGATCGACGCAATGATGGACGAGCTGGAAAAACGCCAATCCACGACTGAGCAGACCCGTTTTCAAACGTGGGCGCGGCAGGCGCAATTCATCAACGTCATTCAACAAAAGACCGAGAGCCTGCAGGCGGCGCTCGCGAAAAACAACGAGTTAACGTCGTCGCTGCAAGTCTCCGAGTCGTTCTTATCGGCGGTGGTGGACTCACTTCCGATTCGTCTGGCGATCTTGGACGGCGACGGAACCGTGGTGCGGGTCAATCGAATCTGGCGCGAAGAGTCGTCGCATTTGGGCCCGGTCGAGGGCGGAAACCTGTTGGCATTCTACCGCGTAAGATCGGCTGCCGGTGAGGTTCCGCCTCAACTACACAACGCGATTGCCAGCGTCATCGCACAGAAGTTCCCCACGTACCTCGACCACACGGAGTTCGGAAATCTGTACTTCCAGACGCTCGTCACGCGCATCCCGGACACGACCCATGTGCTGGTGGCCCACTTGGACATCACCGCGCTGATTCAAGCGCAAAAAGCGCTTGAGCGTGAGCGCAGAGAGACCGAGCTGTTGTCGCTCGTCACCCGTCACACCGAAAATCCCATCGTGATTCTGGATGGCAACGCCAAGGTCACGTGGACCAACACGGCGTTCGACCAGGTCAGCGGCATGAAAATCACGGGGCAGAACGCGCTCGCTGTCGCCGCCCAGATCTCGGACGACCCGGGAGTCAGCGCGCTTCTTGGTGAGCACATTCGACTTGGCCGCCACTACCAGAGCACCCACTCGATGATCGGTGCGGACGGCTCGCGTTACTACTTTCGCGTCGAGCTCAAGCCGGTGGCCGGCGAGTCCGGGACACCATTTTTCATGATGGTGCTCAACGATGTGACCGAGAACGTTCGCGTCCAAACAACCTTGGCGAGCGAGCGTAAGTTGCTTGAGAACGTTGTTTCGAATGTGCCTCACGCGATCTACTGGAAGGATCGCTATTCCCGCTACCAGGGCTGCAACGAGGCGTTTGCAAGGAACTATGGGCTCACGATTGGGGACATCATCGGAAAACGAGACAATGAGCTGATTCCAGGAAAGGACGGCGCACTTGGGTTCGCCCGCGAGAACTCGGTGTCGCGAGGCGGCCACCCCGTTTTGGGGGTCGAAGAGACATTCGAGTCCGAAAACGGCCCCCAGGTGATGCTGACGAGCCGGGTGCCGTTGATCGTCGACGGCCAGATCAACGGTGTTCTGGGTATTTTTGCGGACATCACCGCGTTCAAACACATGGAGCAAGAGTTGAATCAGGCGCGCCGCTTGGAGGCGATCGGTCAACTCTCTGCCGGTATTGCCCACGAGATCAACACGCCGATGCAGTACATCGGAGACAACATCCATTTCATGGACAAGGCCGTGACGATGTTGCTCGACCTTGCCGACAAGGTCGATGGCTTGGCAGCCCGCGAGGATGGCGTCGGAAGCGACGCGCGCGAATGGCTCAAGCAGTGCCGCTACCAAGTGATTCGCCGCAACGTCCCTGGGGCGATCCAGAGCGCCACCGAAGGGGTTCAGACGGTCAGCCAGATTGTGCAAGCCATGAAAGCGTTTGCCCATCCTGGGGGACGAGAATTGAAGATGGCCGACATCAACGCCGGCTTGACGAACACCATCACGGTCAGCCGCAACGAATGGAAGTATGTGGCGGAGGTGGAGACCGCGTTCGCGGCCGAATGTGTTGTGCGCTGCAATTTAGGGGAGCTGAACCAAGTCTTCTTGAACCTGATCGTCAACGCGGCGCAGGCCATTGCGGACGGCGTCGATTCAGATCATCCGCGAGGGAAGATCATCGTTCGTACGGCCGATCTTGAAGACGCCGTCGAGGTGCGGGTCACCGACAACGGTCCTGGGATTCCTGCATCGGTGCAGCCGCACGTGTTCGAGCAGTTTTTCACGACCAAATCCGTCGGAAAGGGCACAGGACAAGGCCTGGCTCTGGCACGCGCCGTCATCGAGCGACACCACGGGACCATCGACTTCGAAACGTCGTCGAGCGGCACAACCTTCCGCATTCGAATTCCGAAGAACCATGTCGAACAGGGGGCCGCATGAGGCGCGTTCTATTTGTGGATGACGAGCCACGGGTGCTCCAAGGCATCGAAAATCTGATGTTCGATGTGGACGACGAATGGGAAGTTGAGACCTCGACAAGCGGCGCCGAGGCGCTGGAGCTCTTGGCACAGAGCCATTTTGACGTGCTTGTCTCGGACATGCGCATGCCGGAAATGGACGGGGCAGAATTGCTCAACCGCGTCCGCGTCGCGTTTCCCAACGTGGCGCTGTTCGTTTTGTCGGGTCACGCCGAGATGAGACCCCTGCTCAAGTCCATGAACGCGGTCCACCGGTTCTTGGGCAAGCCGTGCAGCGGTCCGCATCTGATTCAGACACTGCGTGAGACGGCCGAGCTGTTGTCCGACCTCGAGGCGACCACAATTCGTGAGTCGATCGGGCGAGTGACGAGTTTGCCCCCGAGTACCCCTTGCGAGGCCATTTTCCCACCTACCCGCGAGCGCTTGGTCGCGTGTGTCGAGAGCGACGGGGTGACGGCGTTGCGCTTGCTCCGCGCCGCCAATCTGTTCGTCGCAGATGGCGTCGCGCATAGCATCGCGTCGGCAATCGACCACCTAGGCTGCGAGCTGGCGTGCGACATTGTGCGACAGGTTGACAGTGTGGGATTCGCGGGCCTGGACCAAGAGGTGATCGACCTTTTGAACGACCATGGCCGATTGGTCGCTCTGGGAGCTCGCGCGCTGGCGGGTGAGGCCGAGTACGCGGACCAAGCCTACGTGGGTGGCCTGCTTCATGATGTCGGTCGATTGGTGTTCTATGTCACCAGCCCCGAGAGTTTCCGCGGCGTCCACCCGCTGGAGACCATCGAACTGGAACAACACGGGAAAACCCATGCAGAGATCGGATCAACAATTTTGGCGCTGTGGGGCTTCCCGGATGAACTGGTGGGCGTGGTCCGCGACCACCACAATCTGGAGCTCGCGGTCGCGTCGTATCCGAGTGTGATGAGCTGTGTGGCACTCGCCGAAGACCTTATGGACGAGCTATTTTCTGGTCATCCGGCTCAGGTGCGAACGATGATGGACAACGCAGTCGTCGAGGAAATGATGGCTCGTATCCGGCCCGTGTGGGAGAATCGATGATGGATGGCATCAAGGTCCTGTGTGTGGACGACGAACCGCGAGTCCTTACCGGCCTCAAGAACACGATAGGTTGGGACTTCGACATTGTGACGGCTCCGAGCGGACCTCAGGCGCTCGTGATGCTTGCGCAAGACCCCGAAATCCGTCTGGTGCTGTCGGACATGCGTATGCCCGACATGAACGGCGCGGCGTTTTTGGCCGAGGTTAGGAGCAGGTTCCCCGAGGTGACGCGCATGTTGTTGACGGGCTACACCGACATCGAATCGGCGATGCACGCGGTCAACGAGGGTGGCATCTTTCGCATGCTTCTCAAGCCGTGTCCGACCGAGTCGCTCAAGCTCGCGATCGCCGACGGGCTGGCCCAAAACGCGCTCTTGCGTGCGGAGCGCGAGCTGCTCGACCATACGCTGCGCGGGACGGTCGAGGCGTTGACCGATGCCTTGGCCCTCTCGTCGCCCACACTTTTCGCGCGTGCCCGCAGCGTGCGCGACTTGGTGGGTTACGCGGGCGAGCAGCTGAAATCGCCGGACATGTGGGAGCTTGAGATGGCGGCGATGTTTTCGGTGATGGGTATGATGGCGCTCGACAGCATGACCGTCGAAAAGTACCTAGCGGGGGAAAAGCTCACACCTCAGGAAACACAAGCGGTCGACGCCCACCCGGAGGTCGGCGCGAAGCTCGTGGAGCATGTTCCACGCCTTGCGGGTGTCGCGTCCTTGGTCCGATTTCAGAACACCCCTCACGATGCCCCTCAACCCGAACGCGCTGAGTTGTTGCACGCAGCCATCGTCGCAGCCAGAGCAATCAGCGGTGGTTCGTCCGCCGCGGAAGGAGTCGCGGCGGCAAAACTTTCTGCAGCCTTGGTCAAGGCGTTTGAGGGTTACCATCCGAAGCCCGGCCAGTGGCTGGCGAAGTCCGTCGGGCTTGCGCAGCTGACCGCAGCCATGCAGCTCGATCAGGACGTGACCTCGAAGACAGGACAACTCTTGGTAAAACGCGGCACTGAGCTTAGTTTTGTTCGCATCGAGTGGCTGCGCAATTACGATTCAGGCGTTGGAGTCAACCAACCCATCAAAGTCTTGGTTCAGGTGTAATGCGCCCCTCGGAACTCATCACTACTATCCTATGGATTCCTCTGATCATTGGGGCGATCGTTGCGATCCACTGGTTTGGGCTGAGTTGGGTGCTGTCCGCGATCCTTGGTGTTCCAGCGGGACTGGTCCTGACCCTCGCGCTGAAGTTTGCGACGAGCTTTTTGGATCCCTAACGATTTGACTTGCCGTGCGTGTCGCCGTGCTGACGCTTTAGGGAACGCAGGAGGCACCATGTTTCATGTCATTTTGGCGTCAGGCACATTTCTTAGTGCGTTTGCTGTGCTGCTCTACACGTTCTACCTCGGCCAGGGGGACGAGCGGCTGCCCAAATTGGGACTCACGAAGGATGAGATGAAGGCGTTTAGCGTGTACGGCGCGTTCTACGCCAACCCAAACGATGGGAGCGGCTGGGTACCCAAGATGTACGGGTGGGGTTGGACCGTGAACATGCGCACACGTCAGAACGTAAACATCTTCATCGCCCTGCTTGGAATTTGCTTGGCCAGCGCCCTGGCGCAGACGGCCTTTGCGCTTTGCAACCTTCCGTAGACGCGTGCGCGGGGCGTTGTTAGGCTGCGGGTTCACTTTTGCTCAGACGCGCATGCGCTACCTCTTCATTCTACTTGCGGCCCTTGGCTGCGACGATGCCGGCGGCACGTCAACCGACCCCGTGACTGCAACAGACATGGGGGTTTCAGACAGCCAATTCGTCAACGACTCCAGCGGCAACGATGCGGCATCCCCCGATGCGTCCATGGATGCGTCGTCCGACGCCAACGTGCCCTCCGAATGGCCTGACTGGCGCAAAGGCCTCGCGACGTGGCAATGGCACGAATTGCCAGACACCAGCCTGTACTCGGTCCAACCTTCGGTGGTGGTCTCGGGGCAACCGGACGCCGACGGTGTGAGCATCGCAGGCGGGCTCTATGGCCGCATCGATGCATGGAATGGCCTGGCGGCGAGCCGCGCACGCAACACGCTTTACAGCGCGGCCAACGGTGGACATGCGGACTACGCCGGCAACGAGGTGTACGCGTTTGAGCTCGGCGTTGACGCCCCGACGTGGCGCATTTTGCGGCAACCCACCGCCGCCAATTTGATTCGTCGTGGCAACTACAACGACCAGATTTACTCGGACTATTACGACGATGGGCGTCCGGGATCGACGCACAGTTATTACGCCTTGCACTTTCTGGATTCGCGCGGGGCGATCGTCCGATTCGGTGCGGGATCGCTCTACGGCACGGGGAACGAGGCGAACCTGAAGACCGAAGCGTTTGTCCTCGAGACCAACGATTGGGTGCCCGAGGGGACCTACCCTGAAATCATCGAGGGGTCACGTGCGGGCGCGATCAACCAGACCGTGTGCATGGATTTTGAAAACGACGACGTCTACATCGGCGCTGCCGACGGCGTGCGAAGGTTCAATGCCGCGACTGCCACCTATGAGCGGTTGGCGGGATGGTTGCAGGCGCAGGACTCCGTTAAAGGCGCGCCGTGCATCGTCGATCGCGCGCGGCAGCGGGTCGTTTTTTTCCAAGACGCCTACAAACCACCCAACGGCGGTTTGGTGTTTTCGCTGACCGACAACACGTTGAGCGAGATTACGTTCGCGGGGGATTTCCGAAACGAGAACACATCGTGGCGCGAGAGTTACGGCTTCATGGACGTGGACGGGACGTATTTGCTCAAGACCCGATCGGGCGACGAGGTGATTCGGGTGAATCCGCAGACCTTTGAGGCAACGGCCGTTGACGTCACCGGAGGAGACGCCCTACCCGACGCAGCCAACGGCGTACAAACCCGATTCCAGTATTTTCCTCAGCTTCAAGGCTATGCTTACCTCCCACGCCATGACGCCAACGTTTGGTTCTTGGCATCGCCCCCGGCCCGCGAATGAAACTTCCATCGACGCCTCATGCGAAGGCTGCCTTCGACATCGTTACACGACTTCAAGACCGTTTTGCAGCGGGCTTAACCGCCGCGACAGCGGGCACCGATCCAAGCGGGTTCGAGCGCGTAGAATGGCATCGCGATGGCGGTGAACATGGCGGCGGTTGGCGATACTCGCGTCGTCTGACCCCCGCGTTCAACCGTGCGTCCATCAACATTTCCGCGATCCAATACGACGACATGCCCGACAAACGCCTGAGCTCGGCGACGGCGATTTCGACCATTATTCATCCGTCGAACGCATTGGCGCCCTCGGTGCACATGCATATCAGTTGGACCGAAATGCGCGACGGCACAGGATATTGGCGCATCATGGGGGACCTCAACCCCGCCACGGCGCTCGAAACGGATACGGTTCGCTTTCGAAACGCGCTGAAGGAGGCTTTGGGTGATCGGTACGACGAGGCGGTGGAACAAGGCGAAAAATACTTCTTCATCCCATGCGCCGGCCGTCATCGTGGGGTGGTTCACTTCTACCTCGAGGGTTTCAATACCGGTGACTTCGATGCCGATGCGTCGTTTGCGCAGCAGTTTGGAGAAGTGTGCATCGACACGTACTGCGGCATTTTCGAAGGCGCGCTGAAACGGCAACCCACGCCCGAGGACGTCGCTGCGCAGCTTCGTTACCACACGCTGTATTTGCTGCAGGTGCTCACGCTGGACCGAGGCACAACGTCAGGATTGTTGGTTCACGATCAAAACGACGCGGGAATCCTTGGGTCTCTGCCGTCGTATGCGGACGTCGATCTGTTGCTGGACTGGACGCACAATCAAGACCGCCGCAGGACATCCTACTGCGCGGGATTGCCCATGCGCTGCCTCCTACCGGGGAAGAGATCACGGACGAGCACCGGTTGGCGTTGTGTCAGGTGGTGCGGGAACACTACCGACGTCATCCCGAGGCGCTGGACCTGCAGGCGTCGGGAGGCATCATTCCGCCCACGGTGCAAAACCACGCGTGAGACGTCGCGACACTTGAAGCAACATTGAGGTGCGGCGGCCTAACGTTTTGGGCGTAGGTGACGCCCACTTTGGGGCGGCTTGGAGGCATGTGGGCGGCAATCTCCGATTGCCGCGTGGGCGAAGCCCGCTTTGGCGGCGGCAATCTCCGGTTGCCGCGTGGGCGAAGCCCACCGTTCGGCTTCGCGCGGCCTTTGGGGCGGCAATCTCCGATTGCCGCGTGGGCGAAAGCCCACCGTTCGGCTTCGCCGAATCCGGCAATCGGAGATTGCCGGCCCAATCACATCGAATCACACCGACCCAATCACACCCAATCACCCATCGAATCACACCGACCCAATCACACCCAATCACCCATCCAATCACACCGACCCAATCACTCCGACCCAATCACACCGACCCAATCACACCCATCCAATCACACCGACCCAATCACACCCACCCAATCACACCGACCCAAACACATCGAATCACACCGACCCAATCACACCCACCCAATCACACCCACCGAATCACACTGACCCAATCACACCCACCAAATCACGCCGACCGTATCGAACCCACAAACACCCAACAGCCCGGCTGTGCCAACTGGCATGGAAGATGAATAGGTGTTGGTGCACAGACAAAAGCCGGCGATGGCGCCGACTTCACTACAACGAGGTTCCCCATGTGTGTTCGCGTCAATTGTCAGAAATGTGGAAAGCCTACCTACGCCGGTTGCGGCATGCACATCGAGCAAGTGCTTGGCAGCGTACCCCCCGCCAAACGCTGCCAGAGCAACGTCAAGAACTGACCGTCGTATCAATTGAGGGATGACCGAATCCTTGGTAGCGTGAGCCCTTCGACGCCCAAGGAGTTGTATGGTGCGCGCGGTTGCTTCCTTTACGGTGCTGCCTGCCGGTCACGCTGTTGATGTCGGTCCAGGAGAGTTCATCGGGCGGTCCGACCAAGCCGCCCTGTGCCTTGCGGACCCACGCGTCAGCGAGGCGCACGCGATGGTCAGCCTTCGTGGACGCTCGCTGATGCTGCTCGGCCTGCGCGGGCGGTTTAAAGTGCGTGACGAGGTGGTCGTCGAGTGTGAGCTGACCCCGGGGCTTGTGGTTGAGCTTGCCCCGATGCTTCATCTGCGCTGCGACGCGGTGCACCTGCCGGATACGCTGCTTGGAATCCGCGTCGGTGCGCTGGCGACCATGGTCCTTGCGGGGACAACGTCGGTGTATGGCGGCATCGAACCCAAGATCTTGAAAGGTTTTCATCCCGATTCCGACGCGGTCTTTTGGACCACCGGTGACCGATGGCACGTGACGATTTCTGGGGAGCATCGGCTCGCCACGACCGACCTATCGCTTGATCTTGGCGGTTGCGCGGTTCACATCGAGCGGGTGCCGCTGGCGGACCTCGCTCATGCGCGTACGCGACAAGTCTTACGCAGCCCGATGCGGTTTGTGGTCTGGGACCACAACGTTCACATTCACCGAGCCGGCGAACCCGTGCTGGTGATTGGAGGCGTGCCCGGCCGTATTTTGAGTTGCGTGGTTGCGTCGGATTCGCCCGTCCACTGGCGTGAGGTCACCGAGGTGGTGTGGCCCGACGATCTTTCGCTCGACTCCGCGCTTCGCAAGCGTTTTGATGTGGGGTTGGGCCGACTTCGCGAACGGCTCGCGCCGCTCTTTGGCGACGGTGAGGAAGTCCTTTCGATGGATGGGTCCGGCGTATTGACCTTGCGGTTGACCGCGGACGATCGTGTGGAGCGTGTTTGAGCCTCCCGGACGACGATCCCTACGGGTGGCGCACCTCGTTCGAGTTTGACCAAAGCCGGCCGGCGCTGAGCACCGCTGACGTCTGGACAAACGAAGAGGAGACAGTCCACACCGCGCGCTATCAGAAAGTCTCACTGCTCGGACAGGGAGGGATGGGCCGCGTTTGGCTTGGTTGGGATACGCAACTACGGCGTAGCGTCGCGATCAAAGAGCCCCTTGGCGGTGCAGCAGAGGCCTCGCGACTGATGCGTGAGGCAAGGCTTTGCGCCAGGTTAGATCACGCCGGTGTGGTGGTGATTTTCGACGTCTACGAGGACGGCGACAAACCTCACTTCGTGATGTCGTTGGTGCGGGGCCAGACGCTGGCGGATTTGCTGCTGGCGCGGACCGCCGAACAGTCCGACCTATTGCGCCACGTTTTGGCGGTGTGTGAAGCGGTCGGCCACGCCCACCGAGTGGGCGTCCTGCATCGCGACCTTTCACCTCGAAACATCCTGATCGACCAGGATCACGCCGCGCGTGTCATCGACTGGGGGCTCGCGATCGCGGTGGACGACGTTCAACAAGGCAGTCCTGGCACGCCGGGCTTCATGTCTCCCGAGCAGACGCGCGGCGAAACCGTGGATGTACGCTCGGACGTGTGGAGCCTAGGCGCGCTGCTGTTTACGGTGCTAAGCGGTCACAGCCCCAACATTGGGCCTATCGCACCCGACGTTCAACCTGAGCTGCGTGCGATCGCCGAAAAGGCGATGGCGGAGGATCCCGAGGCACGGTATCGCGATGCCGCGGCGTTGGGGGACGATCTGCGACGATGGTTTGAGGGCCGGCGCATTCAGGCCTATGACCACACCCCGTGGCGCATCGTTCGGCGGATGGTGTTGGCCTACAAGGGTCCGATTCTGGTGGCACTGGCGGTCACGGCGACCGTGGCAGCGTCCGTCGTCTACGGCGTCGTATCGACCACGCGCGAGGCGACGCGTGCGCGGCTGGCCGAGGCCGAGGCACAGCGCAGTGCTGCGGAGCTCCTCGTCCAAGACGCGCAGGCAGCCGCACGTGTGGGAGACACCTACCGTGCGAGGCGCGCGACCATCCAGAGCCTCAACACACACGACTCGCCGCAAGCCCGTGGGCTGTGGATGTATTTGTCTGGTGCGCCAGAGCCCGCCCTGCTTTCGTCGCAAACGCTGCCCAAGTGCGCGCGGTGGTTTATCCTAGCGGTGGATGACGTCGTCCTTTGTCGCGCGTCCCAAGGCGTGTTGCAGGGGTGGACGGGCGGCACAAAAATCTGGGAGCTCGCCCAAGACCACGTGGAGCTGCGCGCGGACGCGGACCGCTTGTACGTGCTCGATTCGCAGCGGACCCTGTTCGTCGTCGACGTGCACACGGGGAGCGTGGTGGAGCGGGACGAACGTCCGGGATTGTTCGTCCATCCCCAACACCACGAGCGCATGGCGCTGCTGGGCGACGCGTGGATTGACCACCCGGATTGGGCGATGCCGGATTGTGCGTTTGGCCTTTTGGAGTCGGTGTTTGATGCAAAAAGCCGATGGCACCTTTGCAAATCCGGTGAGGTCTACCGCGAGACCGCCGGCGAGCTTGCGCTTGTGCAGGTCTTCAGCGATGTGCCCAACCTCCTAACGTTGGCCATCGATGGATCGCTTTGGGGAGGGACCCGTCACGGAACAATTCGGCGTGTCGATGCGACAAGTCGCACGTTGGAGCTCGGCGAATCGTTGGAGCGGATCGACGCGGTTCCTGGCTCGGAGTTGTTGTTGGCGGTTGGGCGAAAGTCAGCCCTGAGGCTGTTTGACCCGAGGACCCTGCAGTGGGTCGCGAGCTACCCCAGGCCGAGATGGTTCGCGCAACATCGGACGGGGTCTGGCTGCTCCGGGAAGGCCGCCTGGAAAAGTGGTCGCTGCCCACCCCAACCATTTGGCGGTACCGAAGCGACCACGGTATGGCGTTCGCCGCGTGGTCTCGGGACGGCGAGCGTGTCGCCGCGGTCGATGGTGGCGGCAACTACCACGAATTCTGGCCACGCACCGGCGTCGCATTGCCCCCCGAGCAGTTCACCGCATCGGTTGGAAAAGCCGTTTTCCCCGCGGCCACCGGCGAGTTTCTTGCGGTTGGGGCGCGCAGCAATGGGATTTGGCGCATGAATGTCGTGGACGGCAAGGTGGTGCCGACGCGCGCCTACGACTATCTGGGCGCGCCACGATTGGCGATTTTCGACAGCGGACAGGCGTTTGTACCTTCGTGGGCGCCGGGCATCCGGTTGTTGTATGCCGATCGCCCTGTCGAGTACATCCAATCGCCGGGCACAGTGTTCGACGTGCGGATGTCAAACGACTACCGGACCGCGGTGTTGTTTTCACGTGAGGGGGTTTGGCTTTGGCCTCAGGACGAGGAACCGGTGCGTTTGGATTGGTCCGGACCGGTCACTGTGGGGGATTTCGACGGCCGCGATCGCGTCGTCGTGGTTAGCGGCGACGAGATCGTGATTCTTGGACGCGATGGAGCGGTGCAACGCACGTTCGCGGCGCCGGCACGTGCGACCGCAATCGCGTGGCGCAAAGGCCATGATGAGCTTCTGGTGGGGCGCCTAGACGGCGGTATTGAGCTGCTGGATCTGTCGGGCAAGACTCTGGCCGAGATGACACAGCATGAGGGCCAGATTTCGACGCTCGAGACCTCGCCCGATGGTGCGTACCTCGCGGCGGCGAGCTGGGACGCGACGGTCTCCATCAGTAAGCTGGATCAGCCGTTGCGCGCGACGAGCGCAGCGAACCCGTAGGTTGCCGCGGCGGCGACCAGAAGCGCGGCAAAGCCAAACTCGGTGGCGATGAGGATGGACAAGGCAGACGCCAAGACGCCTGCGAAGCCGTTGAAGCCCCACGCAACGGGCAACATATGCCCGCGGTGTTGGTTGACCATGCGCATCCCGAGTGGAAATGGCATCCCAAGGATGATGCCCACGGGTACCACAAAGACCAACGCGGCGAATACGGCGCCGGCGGCGCCGAGCGTCAGCGCAAAGGGCACGATCTTGTGCGAGGCGAGTCCAAGCGCGGCGAGGACGAGCGCAGCGGCTGCGACGGCTTTGGGGGTTTGGGTGATGTCGAAGCGCTGTGAGATGGCAGCGCCGATGCCCGAGCAGACCAACAATCCTGCGACGACCACGCCGAACGTGATGGTCGGCGAGCCGAGGAAAACGCCGAGGCGATGGACGAGCGCGAGCTCGGCGAACATGTAGCCAAATCCTAGTGCGGCGAAATACGTCGCCGTGCGTGCGAGGCCGGGGCGGTCGTCCTTCCAAGAATCACGTTTGAGCCACAGCGGGATTGCCGTTGCGCCCGCGGAGAAGATCACGACGAAGAGCAACAGCACGAGGAGTGAGACTTCGCCGACGGGCGCATTTTCGAGGGCGCGGCGCCCTTGGGTGCCCGCCGAGAAAACCCGATCGAAGTCGGATGCCGTCAGGTCCAACCACGTGCCGCGAAACTGGAAAAAGGGCCGGTCGTCGGTCGCCAAGGGCAGCGCGCCTTTTACAAAACCCTGGGCGATGTCGGTCCGCTCCACAGCGTCGTCTCCCCAAATCGGTACGGCCCCATAAGACATGATGGTCGGGCGCAAGCCGCGGAGCTTCGATGGGTCAAGCGCAACAAGGACCCCGGCCGTAAACTCTTTTCCTGCCGGCACGCCCGAGCGCAGCCGAATGGCAACAACGCGATCTTCGGGCGTCATTCCTTGCCGTCGAAGCGCCTCGGAAATGTTGGCGATAAGCCTCGGCAACTGTCCCTCGGGACGTGTCACGTAAAGAATCCCACCCGGCGTCAGGCGTGAGAGGTAAAGTCCAAACGCCTCGACGGTCAGCGTGTAGGATTCGGCCAGATTCATCGCACCGCTTGCGGACGCGGAATTTGAAATGGTGTGTGCGCTGACGATGACGTCCCACCGTTCATCGGTTCGCGACAAATAGGCGCGCGCTTCCGCCGTCTTGAGATGGACCCGTGGGTCCGCCATCACGTGACCTGTCCATTCCGCCTGAGACCCGGTGACGAAGTCGTTGATGGCTGGGTTGAGCTCGACCCCGGTCACACTGGGCGAACCATGCGTTAGCGCGCAGGCGACTTCCCAGCCTCCCCCTGAGCCCAACACCAACACGCTGGGTTTTTCGACCAGCGCGAAACCCAAACACGTAAAGTCCTTGATGGGTTGGTAGGTGTCGATGGGCTTTGACACACGTGGCAAGCGCGTGACCGCCACACCCGCATCAATCAGGATCTCACGCACGTAGGGGTCGAGCTGCACAACGTCAACGCGCGACAGCGCGTTCCATTTTGTATCAAGCCGCTTGTCGGAATTGAGCACGTCAACAATCGGCGCTCCAGCGATCTGCTTGTCTTCGGAGATTCGCATCGGCAACAGTGCGGGCAGCGCGACCAACGCCACGAGGGTGACCACAACTGCAGCACCATTCGCAGGCGTTTTTCGGAGCGCGAGCGCCGCCACCGCGGCGAAGGCTCCAGCGATCAGCAAGGCGCCTTCGCCACCGAGAAACGAAAACGCCGCGAGGGTGCCAATCGCTGCGACACCTGCCCCGATCAAATCGGCCGCGTACAGGGTGCCTGCGCGTTCGGCGCCGTGAATGAGCACCATGCCGACGAATAAGCCGTTGAGGAAGAACGGGGCCATCATGGCGATGACGTACAAACCACCCCATAGTAGCTGGATCGGCTCGGTTCCGATTCGAAACGGGTCAAACGGCACCAACGAAAGTGTGAGATACCCGCCAAGCACCGACCCGGCCAAACCCAAGGCGACGCTTGCGGCTCGCGACGAAAAACCGTCGGCACTTGCAAGGGTCGGACGCAGGACGAGCATGACCCCCGAAAGCCCGATGCCAAGTACCGCCAGGGAAACGACCAAAAACGCAAAGTGATACCAGAGGACCACAGAAAGTAAGCGCACCAACGCGACCTGATAGGCGACACCAGCCATCGCCACGAAAGCCAATGCCGTCATGCCACTTTTGTTCGTTTGAATTTCGCGCACGTGTTCGCCGTCCATGGGTTGCTAACTACCACTGATGCGAGATCTTGACCTGTTTTTCATGTTCTGGTCTAACACTGCCACGTCATTCACCGCCCTTTTTTGGGCATACGTTCTTAGGACGAGGGGAGTACTACAGATGAAAAGAATTCTATCCGTTGCGATTGTGGCACTTGCTGCCAATGGTTGTGGAAAAACCGCTGACAGTGACACCAACAACAATCCAAATAACGTCGTTGTTGGCGATTGCGCAGCGACCGATATCACTGGCGAAATCGAAAACGGCGCGATCGAGGGCGACGTGACGTTCTGCGGGCTCGTCGTGGTCAACGACGACATCTACAACAGCGGGCCGACGACCGTAACCGTTCGCCCCGGCACTGTTTTCCGGTTTGGCGTCGATCGTTATATGGAGCTCGGCTGGGCCGGGAACGAAGCGACCCTCAACGCCGAGGGCACCGCAGAAGACCCCATCGTGTTCGAAGGCTCAACGTCTGAAGCCGGGCACTGGCAGGGCTTGCGTCTTCGCGGCTCGGTCAACAGCGACAGCGTCATCGACCACATCATCGTTCGTGATGCTGGCGGCCAGGGCGAGCCCGCAATCAACAATGAGAGCGAGCGAGGGCTGCTGTTCAAGAACGTCACGATCGAGAACTCGGGGTCGACCGGCTTGGCATCGGCCAGCTTCAAAGCAGGCAGCGAGAACCTGAGCGTCAAAGACTCTGAGGGTCCAGCGGTATCGCTACTTAACGCACTGGCCGTTTCGAACCTGCCACTGGGCGGAACGTTCGAAAACAACAGCAAGAACTTCGTGCAGATCGACTTCGGCACCTTGGACGTCGACACGACGTGGAAGGATGCGACGATCCCTACCGCGTCAACGAGGATCTCTACAACACGGGGGACACGCTTCAGTTCACCGTCGAACCCAACGTGGTCTTTGAATTCAACGTAGACCGCTACATCGAGTTCGGTTGGGCTGGAAATGGCATCACCTTCAACATCGAAGGCACCGAGGCTGAACCGGTCATCTTTAAGGGATCCGAAGCCGTATCTGCGCACTGGAAGGGAATCCGCGTGCGCGGCGCCGCATCCACGGCGAGCACAATGTCGTTCGTCGAGATCCACCACGCAGGGTCGGTCGACGCGGTGCCTCTCTCGGTCGAGAGCGCCATCAAGATCAACGACGTCACACTCGCCGACAACGCAACACCCGCTGTGTTCATCTCCGAAGAGGGGCTGAAAGACGGCTCAGCGAACCTTACCGTGACAAACGATGCAGGCCCTTCCGTGGAGCTTGAGGCAAACGCCCTCTTCAGCCTCCCATTGGGTGGGTCTTACGGAAGTGGATCGGCCTACGTCGCGATCACAAACGGTGCGCTCCGGGTTGACGGCGAAATCGCTAACCTCGACGTGCCCTACCGCGTCGAAGACTCGCTCTACAACGCCGATCCCGTCACGATCACCGTCGAGACCGGCACCAAGATTCAGTTCGCGGCCGACACCTACCTGGAGATCGGTTGGGCCGGGAATGCGATGACGTTCCAAGCCGACGGTGTCGAGTTCACGGGCGCGACCGAAACCGCTGGATTCTGGTCAGGAATTCGGGTGAAGGGCTCCGCGTCGACCGGTTCGTTCATTCGTAACTCGACGATCAGCCACGCGCAGGATTCCGCCATCAGCATCGACAACGACACGTTCGAGTTCACGGGTAACACCGTCAACCAGACGTCGGGTGTGTGCGTCATCCGTGCGAACACCGACACTACGGATTACGCCGGAACCAACACGCTCGACTGCACGGGCGGCGCCGTTTCGGACTTCTAAGGTCAAGCCCCGGGCACAAACCGCTCGGGGAAACCTCGCTCCAGCGAATCGATCGCCATCTGCCCAAGCGCGTTGAGGTCCTCTCGACAGCCGTGAGCAAACCACTGGCGCATCGTCGCCCTCACCACACCCATCACCGCCCCGGCCGCCACCGCGGCCCAAAGTTCGTTTTGGCGACCGGGGCCTGATCGCCGTGCAAACGCTGCAGCGATTTCGATCTCCCAATCGCGGTCGATCTCGGCCTCGCGCGCCCGGAGGCTTGGCGAGGACTGAATCAGCGTCTGTTGCGCCAGGATTTTGTCGAAATTGTGGTTGTACTCGCGCGAGAACACTTCGGTGGCCAGGCGCAAGACTTCAAAGGGGTTTTCGGCGTCACCGTACGCTTGCAAGAACATACGGAACGCTTCAAGACGCGACTCGCGGTTGGGAAAAATCAGCGACTCCTTGTCGCGAAAATAGCGGAAGAAGGTCCGCTTCGAGATCGACGCTTCCGAACAGATTTCCTCGAGAGTCGTCTGCTCAAAACCTTTCTCGCGAAACAACTTGTGCGCCACATCGAGTGTCTTTGCTCTGGCGAGGGCTTTCTTTTGCTCCCGCAGGCTTGGTTCTTGAGCGTCCAAAACTGGTCCTTTTCGCGCAACGAGGGGTGGAAATTTCGGTTCCAAACTGGTAGATCCACGCGACCGAAAAATGCCACCCGGTGGCACTTTCTAGTGTCAGTGAAAGGCAAACGCAAGCGATCCGTGGACTCCTTCATGCAAAATATCGCAGCTTCAAACCCCGCATCGTCAGCATCCACGGGGTTTTCCTCGGAATGCTGGCTCACGATCGAGCCTTCGTTTCAGCCCTCAGCAGTGGCACAAGCGGCGCAGGATTTTCGACAACCGGTGTTCATCGTTCAATCGCGCGCGACGGGCGCCATCGGTGTGGCGACGGCCGGCGTTCACCTTCAGCAAGTTGCCGGATCGGCTCCTTTCGATTTGGTGGGCTGGCTGCCGGGTGTGTACCCCGAGTGGCTCGGAGACCGAACGTTTAACGAAGTGCATGGAACGCGCTTTCCCTACGTCACCGGCGCCATGGCGAACGGCATTGCAACAACACGCATTGTGATCGAGATGAGCCGCAACGGATTCCTCGGCTTTTTTGGGGCTGCCGGCCTCAACGTCGACCAGATCGAAAAAGCCGTCCTCGAGCTCAAGCGTGAGCTTGGATCCGCGACGCCTTGGGGCTGCAACCTTATCCACTCGCCGAGCGAGCCAACGGTCGAGAACGCGACCGCAGACTGTACATCCGCGAAGGCGTCACGCGCGTCGAGGCCGCAGCATTCATGGGCCTGACGCCCGCGATCGTGCGATACGCCGTTCACGGACTCGCCTTGGACGCCGCGGGCAACATCACGCGTCGCAACCAAGTGTTCGCGAAGATCTCGCGCGCTGAAGTCGCCCGGAAGTTCCTTGAGCCAGCACCCGCGGCGATCCTGCAAAAACTTCTGAACGACGGGCTCATCACGGCTCAGGAAGCCGAGCTCGCTGGCCGCGTGCCGATCGCTGAAGACATCATCGTTGAGTCGGATTCCGGCGGTCACACCGACAATCGCCCTCTTGGCGTGTTGTTCCCGATCATCCGGCAGCTTCGCGACGACATCGCGGCGGAGCGCCAATACACCCGTCCGATTCGCGTCGGCGCGGCCGGTGGTTTAGGTGTGCCCTCGGCCGTCGCCGCCGCGTTTTCGATGGGCGCAGCATTTGTGCTGACCGGCACCGTCAATCAGGCATGCGTGGAATCTGGCCTCGACCAGAGCGGCAAAGAGATGCTCGCCAAGGCCGACATGGCGGACGTCATCATGGCGCCCGCCGCTGACATGTTCGAGATGGGCGTCGACGTTCAGGTCCTCAAGCGTGGGACCATGTTCGCGAGCCGCGCGCGCAAGCTCTACGAGCTTTACCGCAACTACCCATCGCTCGATGCGATCCCGGCCGACCAACGTGAGCAGGTCGAGTCCAAGATTTTAAAACAGACGTTCCGCGAGGCTTGGGCCTCGACCCGCGACTACTGGGCCGCTCGTGACATGCACGAGGTCCATCGCGCCGAGTCCGACCCCAAACACCAGATGGCGTTGGTGTTCCGCGCCTATTTGGGTCAGTCGAGCCGTTGGGCGATCAACGGGGTGTCTGACCGCGCTTCCGATTTCCAGATTTGGTGCGGCCCAGCGATGGGTTCGTTCAATACATGGACCCAGGGCACGTTCCTTCAGGAACCCCAAAACCGCACGGTTGTGCAGGTTGCCCGAAATCTGATGGAGGGTGCGTGTGTCGCCACGCGCGCCCAACAACTGCGTACGTTTGGGGCGGCTGTCCCCACCCAGGCTTTTGAGTTCAAACCACGGCCGCTCGCCTGAGCGCCACATTTGCGACGAGTGTCATGACTGAGCGACAACTGAGTAAACGTCCCCCCATCGCCGTTGTCGGCGTTTCTGCCCTTTTCCCCGGCTCGAGCAATGCCGAAGGATTTTGGCGCGATATTTTGGCGGGTAAGGACCTCCTGACGCGTGTTCCCGATAGCCACTGGCTGGTCGAGGATTACTACGACGCGGACCCGACGGCACCGGACAAGACCTACGCAAATCGCGGCGGATTCTTAGGCGACATCGACTTCGACGCGATCGGCTGGGGCATCCCTCCAAGCATCATTCCCGCGACCGACACGTCTCAGTTGCTGGCGCTGATCGTGGCTGAGCAAGTGCTTCGTGACGCCGCACGCGACCAGTTCGAAACGATGGACCGCTCGCGCATCTCGTGCATTTTGGGTGTGACCTCGGCGCAAGAGCTTCTGGCGACGATGGTCAGCCGTTTGCAGCGCCCCATCTGGGTCAAGTCGCTTCGCGAACATGGTGTTCCGGAGAGTGAGGTCCAGAAGATCTCGGACCGCATCGCCGACCATTACCAGCCTTGGCAAGAGTCGAGCTTCCCGGGCCTTCTGGGCAACGTGGTCGCCGGTCGTATCGCCAACCGCCTGAACCTCGGCGGCACCAACTGCGTAACTGACGCGGCATGTGCTTCGACGTTTTCGGCGCTGCAGATGGCCGCGCAGGAGCTGTACTTGGGCGATTCCGACCTCGTCATCACCGGCGGCGTCGACACGCTCAACGACATCTTCATGTACATGTGCTTCAGCAAGACGCCAGCGCTCAGCCCAAGCGGCGACTGCCGTCCGTTCTCGGATCAGGCCGACGGCACAATGCTCGGCGAAGGTTTGGGCATGGTTGCGCTCAAGCGACTGGACGACGCCGAACGCGATGGCGACCGCATCTACGCGGTCCTTCGTGGCATCGGCGCGAGCTCAGACGGCCGAAGCAAGAGCGTCTACGCGCCCGTGTCTGAAGGTCAGGCGAAGGCGCTCAAGCGCGCGTACGAGCACGCCGGGTACGAGCCCACCACGGTCGAGCTGATGGAAGCACACGGAACGGGCACCAAAGCTGGCGACGTCGCGGAGTTCAATGGTTTGAAGCTCGTGTTCAAGTCCGACGAAACCCACCCGAATCAGTGGTGCGCCATCGGTTCGGTCAAGTCCCAGATCGGCCACACGAAGGCTGCCGCGGGCGCTGCCGGTCTGTTCAAGGCAGTTATGGCCTTGCACAGCAAGGTGTTGCCACCCACCGCCAAGGTCGACAAGCTCAACCCGAAACTCGAGATCGAGTCGTCGCCTTTCTACGTCAACACGTTCAGCCGCCCCTGGGTTCGCGGAAGCGAGCACCCACGCCGCGCGAGTGTTTCGGCGTTTGGATTTGGCGGTTCGAACTTCCACCTCACGCTCGAAGAATACAGCGGCGACCAGCGTCATGACCGCCCACGCAGCCTGCCGTTCGAGCTGGTGACCTTGGGCGCCGCGGACGGCAAGGCACTCGCAACGCTGGCGCGTGATTACGCGAAACGCGCCGACGGGCGCGCCCTGCTCTCGCGTCTTGCTTGGGAGTCGCAGCAGAGCTTCGATGCCGCGTCGGCTGCTCGTCTCGCCGTTGTTGCTTCGGACAAGGCTGAGCTCGCCAAGAAGCTTGAGCGCGCCGCTGGAATGCTCGACAAAAACCCTACCGCCGGTTTTGAAATGCCCGACGGAACGGTCGTCAGCTTCACCAAGGTCGAAGGCGACGTGGCGTTTGTGTTCCCGGGTCAGGGCAGCCAATACGTCAACATGGGTGCCGACATCGCGATGGCGTTCAACAAGGCCATCGCACCTTGGGATGCTGCGGCCGACCTCGACTTCGGCGACCAGAAGCTTCACCAGGTTGTCTTCCCCCTTCCGAAGTTCTCGGACGACGACCGCGAAGCAGACGAAATCGCGCTGCGCGCCACCGAGTGGGCCCAGCCTGGCATCGGTTGCGCGAGCCAGTCGGCATTGGCGCTGATGACCGCGATGGGCCTCAAGCCTGCTGCGGTTGCCGGCCATAGCTTCGGCGAGGTCACCGCGCTGCACGCAGCAGGTGTCCTGAACCAAGCCGACATGATGCGCGTCGCTCGCAAACGCGGCGAGTTGATGGCCGCGGCCGCTGACGTGCCAGGCGCGATGACGGCGGTCTCGGCCACGATCGATATCGTCGAGGCGGTGTTGGCTGAAAACGGTGACAAAAACGTCGTCGTCGCCAACCACAATGCACCTGACCAAGTCGTGATTTCGGGCACCGTCGAAGGCGTCAAAGGCGCCGAGAAACTGTTCGAAGCACGAGGCGTCACCGTCAAGCCGCTCGCGGTATCGACGGCATTCCACTCACCCGTGGTCAGCGCCAGCGTCACGCCTTTCAGCGCGTTCCTTGGCGACGTGAAGTTCGGCAAAGCCTCGATCCCCGTTTGGTCGGGCGAGAGCGCGGCCGTCTACGAAGACGATGCAAAGACGATGCAGGCGCGTTTGGGCCGCCAGATCGCGAACCCCGTTCGGTTTGTGTCGCTTATCGAAGGCATGTACGACGCGGGCATGCGCGTGTTTGTGGAAGTCGGCCCGGGCTCGGTTTTGACCAAGCTCGTCGGCCAGATCCTGGGCAATCGCCCTCACCTCGCTGTGTCACTCGATCGTCGTGGCAAAAACGGCCTTGAGTCGCTGTATCGCGGCCTGGCAAGCCTTTCGGCAGCAGGCGTGAAGCTCGACTTCAACGCGCTTTGGGAAGAGTACGGCGAACCGACCGACATCGAGTCGTTGCCCAAACCCAAGCTCGCCGTGCCGATCAATGGCGCGAACTACGACAAGGCGTACCCACCAAAGGGTGGCGCAGCAGCCTTGCCCAAACCCAATCCAGAGCGCCCAGCAGCGGTGACCACGCCTCAGCCAGCGGCCGCGCCAGCGCAAGCCCCGACGCCCGCCCCAGTGGCCGCCGCTGCGGTGAAGCCTGTCCAAGCGCCCGTTCAAGCGCCGGTTCAGACGATCCCAACGCACACACCTAACGTCGCGGCCCAAGCTCCAGTGATGGCACAGAATCACTCGCCGCAATGGTTGGCGACGTGGCAAGAGGCTCAAAAGCAGAATGCGATGGCGTTGATGGCGTTCCAACACGCGATGTCGCAGTCGCAGTCGAGCTTCATGCAGACGATCCAGGCGAGCTTCGCGGCGCTTGGTGGTCAGAACCCAGGCAACGTGGCGCAGCCGCAGTTCCCTCAGGCTCAGTTCGCTCAGCCACAGTTCCCGACCCAGCCCACGATGCCCATGAACTTCGCACAGGCTGTGGCGCCCACACCGATGCCTTCGTTTGATTCGGGCTCGGTGATTCCGAAATTCGCCGGTGCTCCTGCACCTGCGCCCGCGCCGACCGTCGCTCCCACGCCTTCGGTTCCATCGGCCACGGCGGCCGCCGACATCCACGCGGCCATGCTGAACACGGTCGCCGAAAAGACCGGCTACCCGAACGAGATGCTCGACCTGTCGATGGACCTTGAGAACGACCTTGGCGTCGACAGCATCAAGCGCGTCGAAATCTTGGCGGCGGTTCAAGAGCGCGTACCCGGCTTGCCCGCCGTTGACGCGACCACGATGGCTTCGCTGCGAACCCTTGGCGACATCGTCAACTACATGCAGACGTTGATGCCAAGCGGCGCAAGCAACGGAGCCGTGGCGAAGGCTGCACCCGTTGCACCCAAGGCCCCAACGGCCCCCGTCGCGCCCGCCGCGCCCGCGGTGGACCTGCACAAGCTGATGTACGCAGCGGTGGCCGACAAAACCGGCTACCCCTCAGAAATGCTTGAGCTGAGCATGGACCTTGAGGGTGACCTCGGGATCGACAGCATCAAGCGCGTCGAAATCTTGGCCGCCGTTCAGGAGCAAGCTCCGGGCATGCCAGAGGTCGACGCCAACCGCATGGGTGCCTTGAAGACCCTCGGCGAAATCGTCGATTACATGCAGGGCTTGATGCCAAGCGGTCCCGCCGTTTCAGCTGCACCCGCAGCCGCTGTCGCGGCCACACCTGCGGTCGACCTTCACAAGTTGATGTACGCTGCGGTCGCCGACAAAACCGGCTACCCCTCCGAAATGCTTGAACTGAGCATGGACCTTGAGGGTGACCTTGGCATCGACAGCATCAAGCGCGTCGAAATTTTGGCCGCCGTCCAGGAACAAGCTCCGGGAATGCCCGAGGTCGACGCCAACCGCATGGGTGCCTTGAAGACCCTCGGCGAGATCGTCGATTACATGCAGGGCTTGATGCCAAGCGGCCCGGCCGTTTCGGTCGCCGCACCTGCACCCGTCGCCGCCCAAGCGGCTGCGCCCGCCGTCGATTTACACGCGTTGATGTTTGCCGCGGTGGCCGAAAAGACCGGCTACCCAGCCGACATGCTCGAGCTCAGCATGGACCTCGAAGGTGACCTCGGCATCGACAGCATCAAGCGCGTCGAAATCTTGGCCGCCGTTCAGGAACAAGCTCCGGGCATGCCCGAGGTCGACGCCAACCGCATGGGCGCCCTCAAGACGCTCGAGGAAATCGTCGATTACATGCAAGGGTTGATGCCAGGCGGCGCTACCGCCGCTGGGCCGACCGTCTCGGCCGCACCCGCTGCGACCGTCACGACGCTGCCCACCGCAGCGACCAACCTCGGCCGCTTTGCCCTCAAGGCCGTCGAGACCCCCAACGTTGGACTCGCCCTCCGAGGCATCTTCCAGCACGAACTAACGGTCACCGGTCACACGACCATCGGCAATGCGCTCGTGAGCGTGTTGACTGATCGTGGCGTGAAAGCCAAGTACGTCGATCATGTCAGTCCCACGGACAAGGGCGTGATCTACCTTGGCGGCCTGACCGATGTAGGCTCCGATGATGATGCCATCGCCATCAACCGCGAAGCGTTCCGCACGGCACGCACTGTCGCAGCTTCGATGGCCACGGGTGGTGTGTTCGTCACGGTCCAAGACACGGGCGGGTCGTTCGGCCTCGAAAACATCAGCCTGAAACGCGCTTGGTTGGGTGGCCTGACCGGTTTGGTCAAGACGGCAAGCCAAGAGTGGGCCGAGGCATCACTGAAGGCCATCGACATCGACGTGGCAAAGCGTTCGGCAAACGACGTCGCGACGGCCATCGCCGACGAATTGACGATGGGCGGAGCCGACATCGAAGTTGGTCTTCGCGCAGACGGCACGCGGGTTTGCCCGCAGTCGTTCGAGGCCGAAGTGGTGGCGGGGAACGTGACCGTGGGTGCCGACGACGTCATCGTCGTTTCCGGCGGCGCACGTGGTGTCACCGCGGAGTGCATCATCGAGTGGGCCCGTCGCAGCCACGCGAAGTTCGTGTTGCTTGGACGCTCACCGCTCGATGCTGAACCCACGAGCACCAAAAATGCCCACACCGACGCCGAACTGAAGTCGGTCATGTTGGCCGAGGCCAAGGCTGCCGGTGAGAAGATCACCCCCGCCGAGCTCGGCAAGCGCGTCTCAAAGATTCTGGCTGGACGCGACATCCGCGCGACGCTTGCCGCCATCGACGCCGCTGGCGGAAAAGCAACCTATGTCGCGGCGAGCGTGACCGATGCTTCGGCACTCGAGAACGCACTGAACGAGATTCGCGCAAGCTGGGGCCCCATCACCGGATTTGTGCACGGCGCTGGCGTCCTTGCTGACAAATACATCGTCGACCAGAGCGACCGTGACTTCGACTTTGTGTTCGACACCAAGATCGAAGGACTTCGCGCGTTAATGACGGCAACTCAAGCCGACCCCATCAAGGTCATCTGCTTGTTCTCGTCGGTTGCTGCCCGCTGTGGAAACAACGGTCAGGCCAACTACGCGATGGCGAACGAAGTGCTGAACAAGGTCGCTGCTGCGTTGTCGCAAGCCAAGCCAAACGTCTTGGTGCGCTCGCTCGGCTGGGGACCTTGGGAAGGCGGGATGGTCAGCCCTGAGCTCAAAGCCCACTTCGACCGACTGGGCGTGCCCATGATTCCGCTGCACGTCGGCGCGATCATGTTCGCCGACGAGATGGAGAGCGGTCAGGACCAAATCGAGCTCGTGCTTGGCGGTGAGCCTCGCGCGGCCGCGTTGATGTCGGGTGACTTGGGAAAGCCGCTAGCCCTTGAGCTTCACGTGAGTCACCTGACTCACGCGTTCCTCGAGGGCCACAGCATCGCTGATACCCCTGTTGTGCCGGTCGTTCTGGTTCTGGAATGGTTCAGCCGTGTCGCGTCGTCGTATCGTCGTGACCTGCATCTGTCGGTGCTCAAGGACGTCAAGGTCCTCAAGGGCATGCGGCTCGACCACTTCAAGTCGACGGGAGAGACGTTTGTCATCACCTGTGCACCGGTGAAGAACGGGAGCGACCTGACGCTGCAGTTAGAGCTCAAAGGCATCGACGGCACCCTTTACTACCGCGGTCAGGCGTCGATGACGAAGTCGCGCGGCCCCATTGCCGAGACGACCTTGACGCCGTCGTCGCTGGGATCGTGGCAAGACCACCCGATTTACGGGGACGTCTTGTTCCACACCAATGACTTCCAAGTCTTGCTTGAGGTCGATGGCGTGGGTCCCGACGGCATCGAAGGCGCCACGAAAGGCGTACGTGACGCTTCGTGGACGTGGGACAAGTGGCAGACCGACGTCGCAGCTATGGACGGCGGCTTGCAGATGCTGTTGTTGTGGGCTCGCGAAGAGCTCGGCGGCGCAGCATTGCCCATGGGCATTGGGGAGTTTCGATTGAACTCCACGCCGTCCGACGGCCCGGTCCGCTGTGTGGCCCATTGCAAAGCCTCGGGCACACAAAAGGCCACAGCAGACGTGATGTTCGTCGACAAAGCTGGCGTGCGACTTGCCGAAATGAAGCAAGTCGAGCTCATCATGCGTCCACGCTCCTAATCAGCAATTGAGCGGGGTTCGAGGTTTCTCGGACCCCGTTTCGCACTTTGAAAGTGCCACTCGGTGGCACAATTGACGGTCACCCATGGCAATTTTCCAACCCATCGCAATTGTCGGCAGGTCGTGTGTGCTCCCCGGCGCATTGAGTCCTGCGGAACTGTGGGACGCCGTCGTCAGCGGCACCGACTTGGTCAGCCAAGTCGACCAAGGACGCTGGCGAGCGGACATGAGTCGCATTCTGTGTGACCCAAGCGCCAACGCAACCGACAAGACTTGGTCCGACCGAGGCGGTTACGTCCGTGGATTCGAGCGGGTTTGGGACCCGAACGGTTTCGGCGTTCCACCGGCCGCCCTGCAAGGACTCGACCCGAGCGCGTTGTGGGCCCTTTACACGGCTCGGCAGGCCTTGGCGGATGCGGGCGACCATGCGACGGGCCCGGTCGACCGCGGTCGTGTGACGGCCGTGTTTGGCAACCTTGGCTTTCCAACCGCGGGGATGTCACGCTTCGCCGAAGACGTCTGGACCGGCAAAAACCCGAGCGATTCCCGCAACCGATTCATGTCGGGCGGGACCGCGTCGCTGCTGCGCGAGGCTCTGGGCCTTGGCGCACAGACCTACTGCATTGACTGCGCGTGTGCGAGCTCGCTTTACGCCATCAAATTGGCCTGCGACCAGCTGCACGACGGGTCCGCCGACACGGTGCTCGCGGGCGCAGTCAACGGCTCCGACGACCTTTTCATCCACGTTGGATTTACGGCGTTGCAGGCGTTGAGCAAGACCGGTCAGAGCCGGCCGTTCCATGCCGAGGCCGATGGCCTCGTGCCGGCCGAAGGCGCCGGGTTTGTGGCCCTGAAACGACTTGCCGATGCCCAACGCGATGGCAACACAATCTACGGCGTCATCCGCGGCGTGGGCCTGTCGAACGACGGCCGCGGCCGTGGATTCTTGGCGCCGCTCGTTGAGGGTCAGGTCCGCGCGATCGCGAGCGCCTACGAGCAAGCCGGGATTTCGCCCGCGCAGGTGTCGTTGCTTGAATGCCACGCGACGGGGACCAAGGTTGGCGACGCCACGGAGCTCAAGAGCACCGCCCAAGTCTTTGGCGCCCTGCCCCAACCCGTCGCGATCGGCTCGCTCAAATCCAACATGGGCCACCTCATCACGACGGCCGGTGTCGCGGCGCTCATCAAGGTCACCGAGGCCATGCGTCACGGTGTGCGCCCCCCAAGCCTGCATCACGAAGTCGAGAACCCGACCTTGGCGGAAACCCCATTCCGGGTGCTCGGCGCAGCTGAGCCGTGGCCGGAAGCTCAAAAGATTGCCGGCATCAGCGCGTTTGGTTTTGGTGGCAACAACGCTCACTTGGTCGTGACCGCGGCCGACGTGCCCGCGCCCATCGGCGATGCCCCTGCCCCATCGGCCAGCCCACTGGCGGTCGTCGGGCTGGGAGCACTGGTGGGTGACACGAACAACGCTGCCGAATTCGCACAGGTGCTCAGCGGCCAACGTGCGTTCAATCCACGCAGCGAGGACGTCGTTGTCCCGCTGACCGGGCTTCGTTTCCCACCGTCGGACCTTAAAGAAACCATCGGTCAGCAAGTCTTGGCGCTCGAATCGGCGCGTGAAGCCATCGGTGCTCGCGACTTTTCGGGCCCACGTACCGCCGTCTTTTTGGCGATGGAGCCCGACGTCAACGTGTGCCGTTATGGCGTGCGATGGCGCATGGAACTTAGCGACCCCGATTCAGTTGTGCCCGAGCTGACCTCGGCAGGCGTTGTTGGCACCATGCCAAACATTCCTGCCAACCGGTTGAACAGCCAGTTCGATTTTGGCGGAGCATCGGTGACCGTGAGTGCCGGTGCTCAATCCGGCATGTGCGCACTACGGCTGGCCGAACACGCTCTTCGTGCCGGCGAAATCGACACGGCTGTAGTGGTCGGCGTTGACCTCTGCAACGACTCGGTCCAGGCGGCGGCGTTTGGCGTCCCACAGGCAAGCCTTGGCGACGCAGCTGTGACGCTGGTCCTTAAGCGCCTCGAAGACGCACAAGACCACGTCTTGGCGACGTTTGCGCCCGCGACCACTGCAGGGAACCCCCTCGACCTGTCTGCAGCGCTTGGCGTCAATTACGCCGCGCAAGACCTGCGCGACCTCGTCGCGCTCATTCTCTCGCAAAACGGTGATGTGGTGGTCGGCCAGACCTACCCCATTCACGCCCATGTCCCGACCTCTATTGCACTGGCTCCGCGAGTACTCACGGGCCCGACTCTGACCTTCAAGACCCACGGCAACCCGGTAAACGTGCCCATGACCACTCAACACATTCCGTCGTCCTCAGTGCAATCCATGCCCGCAGCTCCAGCGCTGCCCCGCGTAGGAACCGCCGAACCTTCATTCGCCTCGCTCATCGCCGGAACCCCTGCTGCTCCTGCAGCTGCACCCGCGATGCCCGTTTCGATGCCGATGGCGATGCCGACGTTCGAAGCGCCAACTGCCGCTGCCGGCACCTTGGGTGCCATGCACGGTTTGCTTCAGCAGGTCGGCGAGATGCAGCAACAGTTCTTGGTGCAGCAGTCGGCCGTGTTTGCGCAGTTCATGCAGGTCCAGCAACAAGGCATGAACCTGCTGAATTCGGCACCGTTCGCGGCGATGCCAGCCTCCGTGCCATCGATGCCAGCGATGCCGGCCATCCCGGCGATGGCGCCTGCGGCTCCTCAAGCACCCGTTCGTCCCGTGCCAACGGTCGCTCAGCCTGCTCCGGTTGCGCCTACGCCCAAGCCCGCGCCCGCGCCTCAAAGCCCGTCGCGCCTGCCGCGAAACCGGCCCCAACGGTCGCAAAGGCCCCCGCGGCAGTCGAACCACCCGCTGCGATGCCCCTTGCCGCGCCGGTTGGGCTGAAGCTCGATTTTGACCAGCTGCACATCCACGCGTCGGGCAACATTTCCGAAATCTACGGCGAGATGTTTAAGGTCCAAGACACGCACTCTCGGCAGGTGCGCATGCCCGAGCCGCCGCTATTGCTAGCCGACCGCGTCACCGGCATCGACGCGACACCCGGCTCGATGGAGCAAAAAGGAACGCTCTGGAGCGAAACCACGGTCACACCCGACCGTTGGTACCTCAGCGACGGCCACGTCCCCGCAGGCATCCTCATCGAATCCGGCCAAGCCGACTTGATGTTGATCTCGTACCTCGGCGTCGACTTCCTCAACAAAGGCGAGCGCATCTACCGATTGTTGGGCTGCGAGCTGACGTACTACGGCGGCCTGCCAAAGGTTGGCGACCTTCTGAGCTACGACATTCACCTCGACGGCCACGCCGCTCAGGGACAGACGCGGCTGATGTTCTTCCACTCGGACTGCCGCGTGGACGGCGAAGTCCGCCTCTCGGTTCGCAAGGGCCAAGCCGGCTTCTTCACCGATGCCGAGCTCGCGAACTCCGAGGGCTGCCTTTGGAAGCCCGAAACTCAGGAAATCGTGCAAGACGCCCGCGTCGACGCTCCGTTCGTCGAGTGCACAAAGTCGACCTTCACCAAAGCCGAAGTCCGCGCGTTCGCCGACGGACGTCCATGGGAGTGCTTCGGCCCCGGCTACGAATGGACGCAGACCCACACCCGCACGCCGAAAATCCAAGGCGGCCGCATGGTCTTCTTGGAAGACATCGACGCGTTCGAACCCAACGGCGGCCCGTGGAAACGCGGTTACCTGAAGTCGACGGTCAACATCGACCCCGACCACTGGTTCTTCAACGGCCACTTCAAAAACGACCCCTGCATGCCCGGAACCCTGATGTTCGAAGGCTGCCTGCAGGCGATGGCGTTTTACATAACGGGCCTTGGTTACACGCTGGAGCGCGACGGCTGGCGATTCGAGCCCGTCGAGGGCATCCCGTTCCAGCTCGTGTGCCGCGGACAGGTTACCCCACAAAGCAAGGTGCTGACCTACGAAGTCTTCGTCGAAGAAGTGATCTCGGGTCCAGAACCCGTCCTCTACGCCGACCTGCTGTGCATCGTCGACGGGCTCAAGGCCTTCCACGCACGCCGCGTCGGCTTGAAGCTCAAACCAAGCTGGCCGCTTGACCAAGGCAGCCCGCTGCTCGACGGATACGTCGAAACCAAGGAAGTCGCCAAAGCCGGCGATTTCCCATTCGACTACCGCTCGATGTTGGCCTGCGCCAATGGACGTCCCTCGGAAGCCTTCGGTTCGATCTACGACCGGTTCGACTCGCACATCCGCGTCGCACGCCTTCCAAACCCGCCGTATCACTTCCTTTCGCGCGTCACGCGATTGGTCGGCGAGATCGGCTCGATGAAAAAGGGCATGGAGGTCGACGTCGAATACGACATCCCGCCGGATGCCTTCTATTTCGACGAGAACGGCTGCCGCACGATGCCGTTTGCCGTGTTGCTCGAGGCCGCGCTGCAGCCCTGTGGTTGGCTCGCGAGCTACCTTGGATGCGCGTTGACCGCGGACCAAGAACTGTTCTTCCGCAACCTCGACGGCACGGGCACCTTGCACGTCGACCTGCTGCCTGACAGCGGCACGTTGCTGACGAAGGTCAAGAGCACCAACATCTCGAAGACTGGCCCGATGATCATCGTGTCGTTTGATGTGGAGTGTTGGGCCGGCGATACCCTCGTTTACACCATGGACACCGTGTTCGGGTTCTTCCCCGCGGAAGCGTTGGCCAATCAGGTCGGCCTGCCGACCAAAGACGAACAGCGCGTCATCCTGAACACCCCCGGCGACGTCATCGACCTGCGTGCACGCCCAGCCAAGTATTGGCGCGACGACGCACCACGACTGGCCGAGCCAATGTTGTTAATGCTCGACCGCGTCGCGTACTTTGACCCAAAAGGCGGACCGAATGGATTGGGCGCCCTTCGCGGCGAAAAAGACGTGGTGCCGGCGGAGTGGTTCTTCAAGGCTCACTTCTTCCAAGACCCCGTGCAGCCGGGCTCACTCGGCATCGAGGCCATGATCCAGTTGCTCCAGTTCTACATGCTCGAAACCGGCATGGACGCGGGCATCGAGAACCCTCGCTTCGAGACCTTGAGCCACAAACACCCGATGACATGGAAGTACCGCGGCCAAGTGATTCCGCGGAACAAACTCATCTCGTCGACGCTCGAAATCACCGAGGTCGGCCGCGACGAAGATGGCGCATTTGCCGTTGGAAACGCCTCGCTTTGGGTCGACGGCAAACGCATCTACGAGGCCTTCAACCTCGGCATGCGCATCGTCAGCGACAAGGCAGGCGCCGAGCCGACCATCACGCTGGATCCGCAAGTCGATACGTGGGTCAACGACCACTGCCCGACCTACACGGTGCCTTCGTTGCCGATGATGTCTGTCGTCGACCTGCTCGCCCAAGCCGCCTGCAAAGAAGAACCTGTGACTCGCCTCAAAGACGTGCGCGTCAAGGGTTGGGTGACGTTGGATCACGCGCGAACACTGCAGACCAAGCGCCGTGGCGCCGAGATCGTGCTGCTCGACGTGACCGGAGACAAAGCCGTCGAAGTCGCCACCGCCAAGGTCGAGACCGGCAATTACCGGCCGCGTCCGGTCGCGTTCGAGCCGCTTTCGGCCGAGTTTGTCGACCAATGGGGCCTCGAGCCCAAAGACGCACAGCACAAGCGCGTGGGCGGCGAGCTGCCTTACGAAAACGGCAAACTCTTCCACGGGGCAGCGTTCCAGGCGTTGCATTCGTTGGTGCAGACCGCTGAGGGCGCGACATCCCTCATCCACACGGCGTTGAGCGTGGCCAATCCCGTCCCAACTGGGCGTGTCAATCCGCTCGTCTTGGATGCCGCCACCCATGGCATCCCACACGACCAGTTGCAGCAATGGGATGCCCGGTACCCAGCCGATAAGGTCGCCTATCCAGCGTGGGTTTCTGAGGTCGAGTTCTTCGCACCAACGCCAACCCGAGGGCTTGTGCGCTGCGAAGCCCGAGCTGACGGTTTTGTCGGCACGGCAGACTTCCCAGCGTTTAAGATCCAATTGATCGACGAGAGCGGCGTTTGGTGCCAGATGCGCTTGGTGGAGGCCTGCTTCCCCAAAGGCAAAGTTGGGCTCCTCGACCCCGTCACTCGCCAGCATTTCCTGCGTGATTTCGGAAGTTCCGTACGATGCGGCCGTGCCTACGATTTCGGCGATTGAAGGCCAAACCGCGACGTTGGACATCGACGACGTCAACGCCACCGATTGGCTTCCGGGCACCGTCCACGCGATTTATGGAACCCGCGACCCCGCCGAAATCGTGGTCAAGGAACACATCGCGGCGACCCACCACGTCCACCCGCACATCGTGCCCGCCGGCCTGCCGCTGCAACGTTTCGACCTCGAGGTCTCGCGCGACGACGGTCTGGTGATCTCAACCGGCGATGCACATGGAACCCTCGACATCACGCCAGTGCGCGAGTTTTGGACCAAGTGGTTCAACCGCGAGCCCTGGCCGGTCGAGGACATGTACTACGGCCTGATCGAGCGGTTCGTGAATCGCGTCATCTTGACCGACCCAGCGGCGTTCGAGGCACAGCGGGGCAAAAGCCTGTTGTACCTGGGCAACCACCAAGTCGGCGTGGAGTCTCTGTTGTTCTCGATCATCGCATCAGGACTCAACGAGGTGCCCACCGTCACGTTGGCCAAAATCGAGCATAAAGAGACTTGGCTTGGACGCCTCATCGACCTTTGTTTCCGATACCCCGGCGTGGCCGATCCAAAGGTCATCACCTTCTTTGACCGCGACGACAAACAGTCGCTCCCAAACATCATCAAGGAGCTCGCGGCCGAGATGATGGGACCTGGCCGGTCGGTCATGGTGCACGTTGAAGGCACACGTTCGCTGACCTGCCGAACGCCGGTCGAGAAGATGAGCGGTGCTTTTATCGACATGGCGCTTGGCGTCAACGCCCCTGTGGTACCGATCCGATTTGTGGGCGGTCTGCCGGTCGACCCGCTCGAAACGCGTTTGGAGTTCCCTGTGGGCATGGGTCGTCAAGACATCTACATCGGCCGCCCCATCCTTCCTGAAGAGCTCAACGGCATGCCGTACGGCGACCGCAAAAAAGTGGTGGTCAACGCCATCAACGCGCTCGGTCCGTCAAACGCCATCGAAACACCGCTCCCCGGTGACCCCGCGTTTGACGCACGCGTCAACGCCTACCTGACGTCTCATGATGTCTCGCACGAGCACGCGACGCTCGCGACGGTGCTCACAGAACAGAAGGACACCACAGAAGCCGTCAAACGCGTTCTAGGCGCGTCTGCGGCCTCCGAGCTAAACGACGGCAGCCCTGAGGGGGTCTGGCTCGAAGAACTCGCCACGCGCCTTCTGGGGCGCTGAGGTCACGGTTCGTCAAGCAGAACGGCCCTGCTGATCGAGAGGACGTGATTGGTCTCGAGTTCCGTACAAAGGCACAGCTCTCCAATTCGCAACATTTGAACGGTTTTGACCGATAACCCGGTGTTTGAACTCAACCACCTGGGTATTCATGCCTTCATTGCGACATGAAGTCACCACCGCGATCGCCGCGACGCTCGCATCGGTGTTGCTCCAACACGTTGACCACACGTTGCGTCTGCCGCCCGCGCATCGGCCTGAACGTCGAGCGTTTCGGCAGTTTCAACTGCCAGAGTACTTTGCGGACGAAGTGGTTTCGTTTGGGGACCCGCCTGAGCTTTGGCTTGTCATCGAGACGCAACTTCAAGTGGACGCTGACAAGCCGGCGGCTTGGATGAACTACGCCGCGTGCTGCTTTAGCAAGTATCGCTGTCGCGGCATCATTTTGGTGATTGCGTTGACTCAGGCGGTCGAAACATGGGCGAATGGCTCGATTGAAGCGATTCGTGACTATCCGTTTCGGCCGAAGGTCATCGGGCCCAACTCATTCCCGAAATACTTTGATGAGCCGACGACTCGCGAGCACCCCGGCCTTGGCGTCTTGTGTGCACTGATTCACGGACCGGACGACGAAGCACAAGCCCATTACGAGACAACCATCGAAGCGATTGGAGCCTCGTACGGGGCTGGAATCCTTGATGAAACGATGACCGTTCTTTACACTGATGCCGTGTTCGCGATGGCAAGTCAGGCATGGAGAACCATGATGGAAGACAGAATGCAAAACGGACCTTACCTGAGCGAAACGTTCAACAAACGCTATTTCTCTGGCGTCGATGACGGCTTAAAGCAGGGCATCGAACAGGGCCTGAAGCAAGGCATCGAACAAGGCATCGAACAAGGCATCGAACAAGGCATCGAGCAAGGCATCGAACAAGGCATCCAAAGCATGCGCGACTCGATCACGGCGATCTTAAACGCTCGTGGGTTCGAGATTTCGGTGAACCACCAACTCAAACTTTCAGCCTGCCGCGACATGGCAACCCTGCGCACCTGGTTGGTTTCGGCGGCGACCGCCAACAGTGTTGATGCCGTCTTTGAGCACTAACGCCCAGTTGCACATCCACGCAACGTGGCCCATATTCACGGCCACTGGAGGACCACATGGGCGAAAAAAGCTATTGGACACAAGCCGTCAGCTTAGTCACACGCACACTTCCGTTCATCGGCGTGAACGCGGCGGTTTACGGGGCATTCTTCGTTCTTAGCCTGATTTGGTTTGGAATCTGGGGCGGCTTGGCGTTTCTGTTTGGAAAACTCGGCATCGGGGTCCTCTCGACACTTTGTGTGATTGTCGGCTTTGGTGCGGGCGCCGGCGTCGTGAAGTTCGCGCAGCGATACCTGCTGTACATGGTCAAAGGCGCCCACATCGCGGCGATGACCGAACTTCTGAAAAACGGCACGTTGCCCGACGGCATGAATCAGTACGCGTACGGCAAAGCCACGATCGAAAAGCACTTCAAAGACGTCAGCATCCTTTACGGGGTCGATACCCTTGTAACCGCCTCGCTTCGTGCCCTTCAACGCAAGGTGCTCAGCTTCACAAGCTGGCTTCCGCTGCCCGACGGCGCACGAGATCTGGTTCGGATGGTCACGGAAATCCTCAACCGAGCCCTTGGCTACGTCGACGAGGCGATTCTCTCGTACGCCATCTATCGTGGTGAGGAGAACATCTGGGACAGCGCACGGCACGGAATCATCCTTTACGCGCAGTCTTACAAACCCATTCTCATCACCGCTGCAAAAGTCTGGGTGTTGAGCAAAGTCATCGGGTTTGTGCTGTTTGCCGTCTTCATGATTCCCGCGGTGGCGGTGCTCATGTTCGTCAAATCCGTCCCATTCCAGATCATCGCGGTGGTGCTGGCGTTTGTCGCATCATGGGCGTTCAAGGCCGCGTTGTTCGAACCGTTCGCGCTCGCCTACAACTTGGTCACATTCCATCATTCCATCGTGGGTCAAGTGCCTGATCCAGAGTGGGACGAAAGACTTGGGGCTGTATCCAGCAAGTACCGTGAGCTTGTCGGAAAAGCGCGCGACGCCGGCCAGCGCCCATTCACCCCGGCGCCTGCCCCACGCACGGTGGGCTAAACCTTTTGACGAAGCATCGTCTCGAGGTCGACCTGCGCCTCGGCGAATTTGCGGATGCCTTCGTCGAGTTTTTCTGTCGCCATTCGGTCGGCAGCGTGCATTTTGTCGAACAATTCTCGCGTCATGTTGACGCGTTCGATGTCCAAATCCGCGGCGTTCGCAGGATCCAACCTACGCGGCAATTCCGCGTCGCTCGACTGCAATTCCTTGAGTAACGATGGGGCAATCGTGAGCAGGTCGCAGCCAGCCAGCTCGGTGATCTCACCGATGTTGCGGAAGCTCGCGCCCATGACCTCGGTCTTGTACCCGAATTTCTTGTAATAATTGTAGATTTCGGTGACGGACAAGACCCCGGGGTCTTCGGCTGGCGGGTAGCTATCGCGCCCCGTTTCTTCTTGTACCAGTCCGGATGCGACCGACGAACGGCGATGAGTGTCACCTTCAAGGCTTCGCACACGCGACGGCTTGGTGAAGGCCAAACAACAACGTCAGATTGCAATGGATGCCCTCTTTCCAGGATTTCCGCCGCCTTGATGCCCTCCCACGTCGACGATCTGATCAAAATCCGGTCGGGTCCGATGCCGTGGTCGGCGTACAACCCGATGATCTTTCGCGCCTTCGCGATGGTCGCCTCCGTATCGTGCGATAGCCGCGCATCAACTTCGGTGGAAACACGTCCGGGGATGATGTCCAGAATCCTTCGCCCGAACTCGACGGCGAGGCGGTCAATCGCGTTCGCAACCACGGCGTCCTCGTCTTCACCGACTTCGCGCTTGGCGGCCGCAATCGCTGCCTCCACGACGTCCGCGTATTGCGGCATCTTAGCCGCCGCCTGGATCAACGAGGGATTTGTGGTCGCATCACGCGGCGTAAACGCTTCGATCGAGTCGATGTCGCCCGTATCCGCGACAACCACTGTCATCGACTTCAATTGCTCAAGTAGATTTGCCATGTTTTCTCCTCACGCGAGGTCGCGACTAATAATTTTGCTTCCCACAAATAGAATAACGATACCGCCCAGAACTGCGCCAATGGCGAAGCCCAACTGCACCCCCACACCACTGGTGATGCGGTCGAACAGAATATGGCCAAACGCCAAACTCAAGATGCCAATCGCGAACGACGTGTACTGCATCGACGTGCGAACGTCCTTCGATAGACCCGAGATCACAGTGCCCAAACTTCCGACCAGAAAGCCCGAGGCTGGCGTTCCCAACAAGAAGGCGACCCACCACGCCGGGGACCCGCCAAACTGCGCTTGGAACGGCTCCATGACCGCCATTTTGCCCGCGATCATGGTGGTCACGCCGACGCACACAACGTGCATCGCGTACGGAATTCCCATCGCGCCGAGCAGCTTGCCGAGCACCAACTGATATCGGGACAACGGTGCCAACATCAAAAACGGGATCGTACTGTTCTGTCGGTCGTTCAACACCGAGTAACCCGACAGAATCGCCACAAACAGCGGCATCGTCGTAAACATCACCGCGCCAAAGGTGGAGTTCGACAGACGCACCATCCCATTGAGCGCCGATTCGCCGTCACAGATGCCAAGCGACAAGGCTTGGCTCGTGATCAACGCCATCGCCTGCGGGTTGTCCCGTGAGGCGTTCAAGGTCACGAGCACCGCCAAGAACGCCACGTTCCACAAAAGGTAGTTCGCGAGCATGACGCCCAACATGGACACTTGCCGGCGTTGCTCAAGCATCTCGGTCTTCGCGACCAACATCACGCGCTTCATGCGACCACCTCTTTCCAAACAGACAGCAGCTGGGCATCTTCGGGTGTCGCCTGTGCCTGTGGCTTAACCTCGCGCTGAATCTGCACCTGCACAAACACCACACGATCGCAGTACCTCTGCGCGGCGTGCAAATCGTGGGTCACAAGCACACAGGCTAGGCCTGCCTCGGCACGCGACCTCAGTTCTTGGTACATCATGTCGGCGGCTACGGGATCGAGATTCGCGGCCGGCTCGTCAAAGAGCAGCACCTCGGGTTTGAGCAGAAGTGCACGCACGAGCGACAGCTTCTGTTGCATGCCCGTCGACCACCCGGACGTGCGTTTATCCATGTGCTCCATCAGGTCAAATCGCTGAAGCGACTCGGCGGCACCTTTTCGCACGTCTGCGTCCGACAAGCCGTAAAGGCCACCGAAGTAGATCAGGTTCTCCCATCCCGTCAGCAAAGGATAGAGCCCTGGTTTTGCCAAGACCAACCCCACCTTCCCTGCGGATTCGAGCGCCAATCGCTCCGCTGCAATCCCACAGACCGTGATCGTCCCACTCGTCGGCCGCAACAAACCCGCCATCAACATAAGCAACGTGCTCTTGCCCCCACCGTTGGGGCCTACAATGCCAAGAAGCTCTCCTGCCGAGACGCTCAAGTCGACACCACGAAGCACCTCGTTCGAGCCAAATTTCCGGGCGACACCTTTGATTTCGATTCGCGCTGACATGTCAGTCTCTCGGCTGGGAGCAACGGCGCGGAACGTAACATGGAGCACACAAGGCCGCACCCTTGATGCGAGACCTCCACGACCGTGATTCGCGCGACACGTTCACATTCGTGCGTGTTCTGCTATTTTGCACGCCTTCACACGCGAGGTCGGCACATGGAATTGAAAAGGCATCAACACAAAGTCCCCACCGGTCCGGTGGTGGTCGTCGTCATGGATGGCGTTGGAATCGGTCGCCAAGACGAGGGCGACGCTGTCTTCCTCGCGCGCACCCCCACCATGGACTGGCTGGACACGGTCGCCTTCAAGACCACGCTCCTCGCACACGGAACCCATGTTGGCATGCCGACCGACAAGGACATGGGGAATTCCGAAGTGGGCCACAACGCGCTGGGCGCCGGGAAGATTTACGACCAAGGCGCCAAACGCGTCGACATCGCCATTCGGTCAGGGGCACTCTTCAATCCGGAGGACGACGCATCCAAAACCTGGCGAAAAATCACGGCGCACGTGCAGAGTCACAACTCCACGTTGCACCTGATTGGCCTCTTGTCCGACGGCAACGTGCATTCGCATATCGACCATGTCGAGGCCATCGTGGACCATGCCGCTAAGGCGGGGATCAAACGACTCCGGCTGCACGCCCTGCTCGACGGGCGCGACGTTAATGGACAAAGCGCTCAAAAATATGTCCAGCAGATCGAGGCGAAACTGAAATCGGCGTCAAGCGATGGCCGCGACTACCGCATCGCGTCGGGTGGCGGGCGTATGTTGGTGACCATGGACCGCTACGAGGCCGACTGGCCCATGGTGGAATGCGGCTGGAAGACGCACGTGCTCGGCGAGGGCCCGCCTTGCGGTTCCGCGCTCGAAGCGATTGAGGCCGCCCGAAAGGACAGTCCAGACCTCAACGACCAGTACATCCCACCGTTTGTGGTGTGCGAGGACGGAAAACCCGTAGGAACCATCGAGGACGGCGACGCGGTCCTGCTGTTTAACTTCCGCGGCGACCGCGCCATCGAGCTCTCGCGTGCTTTTGAGGTCGACGATTTTCACCCTTCGACCGCGTGAGGCGGCCAGACGTGTTGTTCCGTGGGCATGATGCAATACGACGGCGACCTTGGCGTCCCCAAGGAGTTCCTCGTGGGGCCGGCAAAAATCTCGGACACGATGGGCGAGCTGCTCGCCCATGCCGGGCAGCGACAACTTGCGGTCAGCGAAACGCAGAAATACGGCCACGTGACCTATTTTTGGAACGGAAATCGGACCGACCCGTTCGAGGAATCGCTTGAGACGACATCGAAATCCCATCGGACCGGGTCGTCTTCGATGAGCGACCATGGATGAAAGGCCGCTGAGATCACCGATGCAACCATCAAGGCCCTGCGCGACAAACCCGACATTCGGTTCGCGCGCATCAACTACCCCAACGGTGACATGGTCGGTCACACCGGGAACCTAGACGCGGCCATTATCGCCGTCGAAGCCACCGACCTTTCGCTCGCGCGCCTGCTCAAAGCTATCGCCGACCTTGATGGCGTGGCGATCGTCACAGCCGACCATGGAAACTCCGATCAAATGTTCGAAATCAACGAGAAGACCGGGGAGTTCGCCCGCGATTCGCAGGGCCGTACGGTGCCCATGACGGCACACACACTGAACCCGGTTCCGCTGTGGATCTTCGGACCGAGCCTTGGCGACCTCGAGGCAGTCGAGCTGCCGGTGCGGCGTCTGAGCAACGTCGCACCGACGGCATTGCTCCTCATGGGATTCCAGCCGCCCGAAAACATGGACCCTCCCCTGGTTCGATTCACGCGGTAGACCATGTCGGACCCGTTTACGAAAGTCGACCTGCTGATCGAGGATAGCCTGCCCACGCTGGAGCTCGGCCGCTTGCCCAAAGGCATGAACGCAACCTCGACCATCATGCCCGACGAGACCCACGTCCAGATTCGGTCACTGATGCATCTGCCCGTGATTCGCTCGGGTGACGGCACGCAGGATGACATCAGCGAATACTCGACCTTGGGCACTGGCGGCATGGACGTTGTGTTGCTCGCTCGCCAGCACGCGTTGCTGCGTGATGTCGCCGTGAAAACAGCGCGAAAGACGACCTCTGAGTCCGCCAACCAGGCAATCCTTAACGAAGCCCTGATCACGGGACATTTGGAACACCCGGGCATCATCCCCATCCACATGGTGGGCCGCCGTGAGACCGGCGAGCCGTTGATCGTGATGAAAAAGGTGGAAGGCGTCACGTGGGCGGATGTCATCCACGATCCCAACGCCGCCCCAAAAAAAGGCAAGGCATCGGCCACCATCGACCTTGATTGGCATTTGGAGGTCTTCACCCAAGTGTGCAACGCCGTCTCGTTTGCCCACCACCGCGGCGTGATTCACCGCGACGTCAAACCCGAAAACGTGATGATCGGCCGTTACGGTGAGGTGTACTTACTCGACTGGGGAATTGCGACGGGCATCCCAAACAGGATGCCTCCGTTCATTCGCAGTCGAGACGAAGAAACGCAGTTGGTGGGCACGCCGGCTTACATGGCCCCCGAAATGGTGGCGGAAAACGCGCGTCGTGTGGATGAACGAACCGACGTGTTCCTGCTCGGGGCGACCCTGTATCACGTCGTGACAAAAACAGCGCCCTACGCCGGGATTCCTCCGCACGAAGCGTTGCTCAAAGCGCACGCGTGTCCCGACCTCGCGTTTCCCCACGACGTGCCGGAAGCCGTCAAGGACATCATCCAACGCTGCATGAACCGAGACCCAGCGAAGCGATACGAAAGCGTGGACGCGCTGCTCTCAGACACCCAGATGTTCCGGCAAAACCGAGGGGCACAGGCGTTGATCGACGCGGCTCGGCGAGCCCTTGCGCCCAACAGCAGCGTTTTGGGTCGCACCAATCAGCTTGAGCTCGCCCGCTCACTGCTCGTCCAATCGCTCGCCCAATGGCCCCAAAACGAGACTAGCCGGAACCTCTTGAGCGACGTCGCAAAGGAGCTTTTTCATCAATATGTGGCACAGGACAACTTGGGATCGGCCAAGGGCGTCTTGCCCGACGTGCGCGCCGAAGACCACGACGCGCTCAAGGCGAAGTTTGATGACCTGGAAGGGCAAAAGCGGACACGTGAATCCAAGGTCCAACAAATCCTGCACGCCAACAATCCCGTCGTGGACGTGCGTCGACGCATCGCACTCGGTGTGGGGATCTCGGTCGTCTGGATCGGTCTAGCACTCTTCAAGGGGATTCAACGGTGGGGCGTGCCCGCCGACGAAATCCACGTCGACCACTTGTTGTCGATCCTGCCGACGGTGGGAGTCCCGCTGGTCCTGATTCTGGGTGTACGTCCACTCTTCCAATCCAACGATTTTAATCAACGGATTGCCAAATTCTTTGTGGCAGGATTATGCACCGTGGCCGCGTTGAGAGCCGTGTTTTGGCGATTCGATATCGCCGCCCAGCCCGCAACGGCGATCGAGTTCATCTTTTATAGCCTCGTGACCATCGCGTTCGGGCTCTTCGCCGAACGCCGTGTGCTCGGCGCATCCTGGCTGGTGGTTGCCGCCGCATGTCTCGCTGCGATTTGGCCGGCGTACCAGTTTTTCTACATGGCTGGCGCGTACGCCTTGTTCGCGACGTACGTCGGATGGGTTTGGGCGCGCGCACAGAACTAACCTACGGGCGCCACCACGGCACATTCTGCTCCCACCGCGCGGGTTCCGTCGGTGAACCAATCTGCGGCAGCATCAGCGGCCGGTCCCCCGCGAGCGCCAAGATTTGTTCAGGGGGCTCGTCCCAAGGGTGAACGGCGAGGTCGAACGTGCCCCAATGGATGGGCAGAAAGTGCCCGCCGCCCAAGGCGTCGTAGGCACGCCACGCGTTCTCGGGGCCCATGTGAATCCCCGCCCACGACGGATGGAATGCCCCAATCTCGAGCGTTACGAGGTCAAAACGGCCAAACTCACGGGCGATGGATTGGTAGTGGTCCCCAAACCCAGAATCCGCGCCGAAATAAAAGCGATGGGTGTCGCCCTCAACCACAAAGGAACCCCACAACGTGGAGTTTCGGTCGAGCACCCCGCGGCCCGAGAAGTGTTGCGTCGGTGTGGACGTGACCTTGACGCCTTTGAGCTCGACGCTATCCCACCAATCCAACTCCACGTACTGCTCGGACGGGATGCCCCATCGGTCCAAGTGCTTGCCGACACCCAACGTCACAAGGAACGTAAAGCCTCGCTTGGCCAAAGCCGTAACCGCTCCCGCGTCGAGGTGGTCGTAGTGGTCATGCGACAACAAAACGAAGTCGAGGTCTGGTACGGATGCGATGTCCAAAGGCACCTGCTGCCATCGCGATGGCCCCACAAAACCCACGGGCGATGCACGTTGTGCCCAGACCGGATCGGTCAAGAAACGCACGCCATCCATCTCGACCAGAAGCGTCGAGTGACCAAGCCACGTCACACGAAAGCCCGTCTCTGGCGGTTGCTGGAGCGACGGGCGCGGGTCGTGTGTCGGGAACGCGTGTGGTGGCCGTCGCTTCTTGCCGCCAAACAAGAATTCGCTCGCGACTCCCTTGGTTTCGCCAAGCGCCACCATCTCCCGCGCGCCAGATGGGTTGCGAAACTTGCCGTTTTGCCACTGGGGAGAGGCCAAAATACGTTCAGCTCGAGAGCCGCTTGTTTTCAGGTTCTTGTGCATGCCCATAGGATGGGCGAACGCGATCTTCGTTTCCACCTAAAGTTTGATTTTTATTGAGGCGATGACCCACGCAGCGAGGCTGCCGATTGGAATCATTGAAGCCCACATGGTTGAGACTGCTGCTCACCATCGCCGCGATGGGTTATCTGCTCAGCTACGCGTATCTGATGCACGTCGGCTACCAGGGATTTGTGACCGATCCTGTGTGCATCGTCTTGTTGGTTGTGGCGATCGCAGTGTCGTTTCGACACGTCCAAGCCGCCGTTCTTCTTGGACTTGCGGCGGTCGCTTCTGATCTCTTTGGCTCATTGCTTTACAGCGGCAATTTCGCCTCACAACCCACGTTGGTCGTCGCACCGATCTTGATCCTCGTCGGATTTTTGTTCATGGGGAGGACCATAGGCACCATCATTGGCGCGGTCGTCGCCGCGATGATGCCCATCGCGGTGGCGCTCTCGGGGTGGTGGGGGTTGAGCGCTGGTTTCGAACCCGCGACGGTTCACGGCCTCATCGTCGCAGAGAGTGTGGTCCTGGCAACGTTGGTCGCCCTCCACATTCACGTCATGCTCGTCGAGCGCCGATTGGCCGACCGTTTTGACCAAAATGAACGGTTCAGACTGCTCGTCGAAAACATGCCCAACGGGATCATTTTGATTTCCCCCGAAGGCCGGATCGAAGAGTTCAATCCCACCGCCGAGAGGTTGCTGAACATATCGCGGGCGAACATTCTTGGGTGCGAGGTCGGCGGAACTACCAGTCGATTCCCCCGGGAAATCCTGTTGCTCGCGGCGCAGATGACGCATGGAGAAATCAACGTCAACGAGCGCGTCATCTCGGTCATGCCCAGCACAGCCGCGTGGCAGGGTGCGCAGGATCGCCTGCTTCTGGTCTTGCAGGATATCACCGACCGACGGGCGGTTGAGGAGCACGCAAAGGCTCTCCAAAAGCAGATCAACAGTACTCAAAAACTTGAAGCGGTAGGCCGACTCGCTGCAGGCGTGGCCCACGACTTCAACAACATCCTCACGGTGGTATCCGGTTACATCGGGCTGCAGAGTCCCGAGCTCGCCGCACCCGACGACGCCATCCACGAGCTCAAAGAAGCCGTCGACATGGGCACAAAACTTGTGCGCCAACTTCTGGTGTTCTCCAGAGATGAACCCAGCATTCAACGTCCCATTGATCTCGCCAAACTCGTGACCAAGATTCGCCCTATTCTGACGCGCTTGATGGGCGTGAACATCGAGGTATCTGTGCAGTGTGACCCCATCTGTCCCGTCGTGGGCGACTACGGAAAGATGGAGCAGGTCTTGGTCAACCTCGCCGCGAACGCTCGCGACGCGATGCCCGCTGGCGGACGCTTCAGCATTGACTGCGTTCTGGACGGGTCAGAAGTCGTACTCACGATCTCGGATACCGGCTCGGGAATCCCGCCCGAGATTGTTGACCATATCTTTGAGGCGTTTTTCACCACCAAAGACACGACGCACGGCACTGGCTTGGGCCTAGCCACTGTATTTTCTGTGATCTCGGATGCCCGTGGCACGATCGACGTCGAAACTTCAAGTCAGGGCACGTCGTTCATCATTCGCCTCCCGGCCGTGGACACAGATGTATCCTTTGAGCTTGAGCGTCGGGCGTTCGAGACACCCGTCAGCCTCAGGCAACGGCGCGTGCTGCTCGTCGAGGACAACAAGTCGGCGCGGGCGTTGTTGTCGAGATATCTGACCAAAAATGGTTTTGATGTGGACGCGGTCGCCTCCGGCGACGCCGTGCTTGAGCGCAAGGAGTTGCTCGCAAACCCACCCGACGTTGTCGTGACGGACTTGGTGATGCCTGGCATATCGGGCATCGAACTCATTCACCGTTTGCAAGATGTCTGGGGAGAATTCCCGTACTTGCTCATCTCGGGTTACACCGCGGACACACTAAACGACGAACCCTCGCACACGATCGCTCGCTTGATTGAAAAGCCCTTCGCGCCGTCGGATCTCGTCGAACGCATCGTCGAGCTCCTTCGCTAGGTCGCGAGGCATGATTGGACGGTTCGTTTGAGTTCCGACAACGAAAACGGCTTCTGTAAGAAGAATTCTCCCGCGTCCAAGACACCTTCAAGCGCCATCACTTCGGCCGTGTAACCCGACATGAAGATGTGACGAAGGCCGGGTCGAATCTGCCCGAGCTCATTTGCCAGCTCGCGCCCGTTCATTCCGGGCATGATGACGTCCGAAATCAGGAGATCGATGGCGTGTTCTTCCTTGGCAATCGCAATGGCCTCGAAAGGTGTCGCGGCCGCAAACACGTTGTGCCCCATCCCCTCCAACATACGCGCAGCGAGCTTGAGGAGCGCGGGCTCGTCTTCGACGAGCAGAACATTGCACGTGTATCCGCCATCCTCGACGAAGACACTTGAGCTTACCTCCTCTAGGTGCCCGATCTCTCGAGGGAAGAATATCTCGAACGTCGTGCCCACGCCCTCGTGGCTGTCTACCCGGATGGCACCATGATTCTGTTTGACGATGCCATACACCGTCGCGAGCCCAAGTCCTGTTCCTGCGCCCACAGATTTGGTCGTAAAGAACGGCTCAAAAACATGTTCGAGCAGCCGGGACGGGATGCCCTCGCCGTTGTCCGAAACCCGCAGCATCACGAATTCACCCGGTGAACACTCATCGAGGTGCTGGGCGTCGTCGGCCGAGAGGGTGCAGTTGCTTGTTGTGATGACCACCTCGCCGTCGCCGCGGATGGCATCGCGCGCATTGACACAGAGATTGGCCAAGATTTGGTCGATCTGTGTGGGGTCCACGAACACATCCCAAAGCTGCGGTTCGGCCTCCCAACGCAATGTGATTCGCTCGCCGATGAGACGCCGCAGCATGTTGACCGTCTCGGCGATGGAGACGTTGATGTTGACCAGAACCGGCGCGATGGGCTGCTTGCGCGCAAACGCCAACAACTGGCGTGTTAGAGACGCCGAACGCTCAGCAGCGAGGCGAATCTCGCGAAGATCCGCGGCCACCGGTACGTGGGAAGGGAGTTCATCAAGGGCGAGCTCGGCGTGCCCCAAGATGACCGACAGCACGTTGTTAAAGTCGTGTGCCACACCACCCGCCAGTCTTCCAACCGACTCCATTTTCTGCGCGTGCAGGAGCTGTTGCCTGAGCTTCTCACGCTCCAGAAATGCTTCGCGCTCGTCGGTGACGTCTTGTGTCGCACCGAGCAGCTTGACCGGCACTCCGTTCTCGAGCTGTGCCCGACCTGCGACGCGCAACCAACGATGGGTGCCATCGCGGGAGGTCATCTCCAAGACGACATCTTGCGCCGAGCCGTCGCTGAGCGTTTTTGCCATCAGGTCGCGGATGGCCTGTTGAGCTTCCGGGAGTACATCCCGATGACTCCGTCTTGATCAATCGTCTCGCCGATCTCGAGTCCGTGGATGCGGTACATCTGATCCGTCCATCGCCGCGTGTCCGTTCGGAGGTCGACTTCCCACCCGGCGACCTTGGCGATCTCCCCGGTTGCCTTGAGCAGCGCCTCGCGATTCTTAAGCCCGACTTCGGCGTTCTTCTTGGAGATCGCGAGCGACGCGAAGTCAGCCGCCTCGGTGAGCCGACGCAGCAGGGTCTCGTCTGGGGGCTGGACGTGATGGAAGTACGCCCCCAACGTGCCAAATACGACATGATCACTGCCGATGATGGGGATGGACCAGCACGCGCGGAAGTTGGCCTCGGCCGCCGCGTCGAGAAATTTCTGCCAGTAGGGATGCGTGTGGCAGTCCTCGACCAAAACAGGTCGCCGCAACGCCGCAGAAGAGCCGCACGAGCCATTGCCGACCTCAATCGGAAGGCCGTTGGCAGCTTGCAGATAGGCCTCGGTCAACGAGGGAGCAGCGCCGTTGATGAGCTTCTTCCCGCTGTCGTCGACGAGCATAAACCCAACACGAACCTCGGGAATCTCGGCTTCGATCGCACGCACGAGCACGTCGAGCACCTCGCCAACGGAAGCCGAAGAGATCATGGTCTCGAGGACTCGGTTGCGGTTTCGTTCACGCAGTTCGGCAAGTCGTTCTTGCGTCACATCCAAGCACAGACCGATGAGCTTTGGACCGTGGCCGTCGTCAACGTAGCTCGCGAACGACTGCACGTGCCGCACTTCACCGCCCGGAAGCACGATTCGGAATTGCGTCGACGCCTTGCCGGCCGTAAACGCCCCACGGATTTCGTCGTTGACGCGGTCGATGTCATCCGGGTGGACCCGCTGTGACCAGACGGCACCCGTGTCGCCCGCATCGCCCTCCTCCACCCCAAAGAGGCTGAGCATGCGCGCGTCCCAGGTCAGTTCATCCGTGGCGATATCGGCCTCCCACAAGCCGACACCCGCGGCCTCCGCAGCCATGGTGTAACGTTGGTTCGAACGTCGAAGCTCCGCTTCGGCTTGAGCCAGACGCGCGGCCTTCTCACGGTGCTCGGTCGCGTCCCACACGACGCCCATCACACGCGTCTTGTTTGGATCCTGTGTGGCAATACGATCGCCACGAACCTCAACCCACCGCACGTCGTCGCCGATTTGGACCCGATGCGAAATGCCATTGGGACCCTCACCGTCGAGCCGCGCTGCGAGCCACTCCATGACCATCGCCCGGTCTTCAGGTGGGATAATGTCCATATAGGCATGACGAGGCCCGGCAAAAACACCGTCGCCAAGCTCAAGCACATTCACGCTGCCACTTACCGCGTCGGTCTCTGGATCCCATTCCCACAACCCCATGCCAGCCGAGTTGAGCGCGAGCTCCAAACGGTGCGATTGCTCTACAGCTCGAAGTTGCGCGACTGTGCGCTCGGTGACATCGACATGTGTCCCAATCATTCGGACCGGACGCCCGTCGCGAAACACAGGGCGACCGGTTGATTCGAGGTACCGAACCTCCGCGCCCTCAAGCACACGAAAACTGCACCTAAACGCTTCGCCTGACTTCAGCGATGCTTCGTACGCTTTGGCGACCATCGGAACATCGTCGGGGTGGATGAGCTTTCCCCAGCCGCGCAATTCCCCTGAGATCTGTTGGTACTGCGTAGTGTCACGTCCATCCACGGTGACGGTCCCGCCCACCAAATCGTAGTCCCAGACGCCCAAATTCGCGGTGGATACGGCGATTCTGAACCGCTCGTTCGACCAATCCAGCGCTGCCGCGACCTTGACGTACCCGAGCTCAGCGGCGACGGCGTGGCTGCCTAACGAAAGGAGTTCGGCCACGTTTGACCGCTCTGGGGCGCAGGAGTGCAGCGCAATGACCACAACCGTACGGTGTGTGCGCTCGGCGATCACACCGGTTGACCAAGCCATTCCACGTTTCTTCAGCCACGCCGCGGCATCGAGCCCATCGATCCCGCGGCCATCGACGAGGGCTTCAAGCAACGACCGAGGGACCGATTCTTCGGGCGGCTCGATGCACTCACCGCCTTCGCTCCACGCGAGCAGTTGGCCGTGGTCGGCTTGCAGGTCGGCCACGAAGACAATGCTGACCTGCAACGCCGTTTGCAGTTGATGAACCAGCTCCTCGACAACAGTGAGGCACTCCCCAACGACCGGGGTTGGCATCTTCTCGATGGTCACGGCACGCACGTGTCCTGCCCGGACCACCGAAAAACGACAACGCTCCACTTGCCCCGCTGCCGTTCGCGTACGCGCATCAAAACTTGGCAGGCCCGCCGCGATATATGCCTCAACCGCGGCGAGATCGGCCTCAAACACGAACTCCGCGAGGCTGGAAAGCTCGGCGTCAAAGCCAAGAACTCTCCCTGCACGTTCGTCGATGATGATCTGACTCTCCTGCATCCCATCCCCAGCTCAAACGCACGTAAAAAACAAGATTGCCCGAAGCCTCGTGCGTTGTCTACCACACCCGGTCCTTCGGTCTCAATCTCGCCCTTGTTGGCGCTTGACCGTGTACATTCGGGCATCCGCAAGTCGGACAATGTCGACAAGATAATCGCCGGCCAACCCGACCGCACCCCCGACGGCGAGGCCATAGCCGTGTTCGAGCGTGGCAGACAACGCTTGGATGCGCTGAACGATGTCGGCGAGCGCGGCGTCGTTGACCCCTCGCAACAGGACCGCAAACTCATCACCCCCAATGCGCGCGACGACGTCCTCCGCACGCACGGCCTGCTTGAGCATGTTTGCCACGTCACACAACACGCGGTCGCCCGCGGCGTGTCCATGTGTCATTGATGCGTTTGAGCTTGTTCACGTCGGCGATGATCACCGAGACCGGACGGGCGCGACTGACTTCGGCGCGCTCCAGTTCTTCTTCGTAAAATGCACGGTTGTAGACGCCCGTTAGCGCATCGTGGAATCCAAGGTATCGCAACCGCACCTGCAGCTCATGGGTGGCGGTCACGTCCCGGACGATGGCGATAGTCACATCGCGGCCAACGACGGGGGTCAACGTGATATCCACCGGTATCTCAGCTCCACTTGCGGTCATTGCAACCAAGTGATTGGAGGTCATACGTCGCGCACGCCCGACCTCCTCAAAAGCCGCACGGTGTTGTCGGTGTGCGTCGCGAAGATGCAGCGGAAGCAACTGCTCAACGTTTCGGCCCACGAGCTCGGGACCGTAGCCAAACATCTGCTGTGCCGACGGATTGGCGGCGACAATTTTGCCATCCCTGCTGACCGCGATGATGCCGTCCACGGAGGACTCCCAGACCGTCTCCAAGAAATCGTGCATGCTTGCTCCAGTGTTCGCACTATTCACACTAATAGAATCACCGGAACCCGGCGGTCAAGGAGCGACGACTCTTGTGTACTGGACGAGCGAGACGTTTACCTGTCCGTAAACACGTTCGCCTCACGTATCCTTATCGAGGAGGGGGAGTTCCATCATAGTAGTGTTTACAGGACAAGGAGAGCTTATGAACTGGCGTCCCGACATCTTCGAATACCTAAGTTATCGAAAGTTCATGCTCGACTACTACACCACCGCCAAACAGCACATGAAGCGATTCTCGCACCGCTTCTTCTCGCAGCAGGCCGGATTCACGAGCTCGAATTTTCTCAAGATGGTCATGGACGGCGACCGCAATCTTAGTCCTGAAAGTGCGATTCGCGTCGCACAAGCGATGGGGCTAAGCGCTGCCGAGACGCGATTCTTTGTGCTGCTCGTAGACTTCGAACAGGCGTCCGACCCCGACGAACGGGCGAGGATTATGGAGTCCATCGCGGCAACCCGTCGTTTCCTTGAGGCAAAACCCATCGACGGGATGTTGTACGAGTACCTTACAAACTGGTTCAACCTGGCCATCCGGGAGCTCGCCGGGCGCTCCGACTTTCAAGACGACCCCGCGTGGATTGCCGAGCAGCTTCGCCCCAAGATTTCCACGAACAAGGCGCAAAAGTCGCTGGAACTTTTGTTGGAACTTGGCCTTCTTGAACGCGAAAACGGCCGAATTACGCGGGGCGAGCCGTCGTTGGACGCCGGTCATGAGGTGCAGGTTGTAGGGGTTCGACAATTTCACCGCCAAATGTTGGAGCGCGCCGCCGCCTCGATTGACGACGTCCCTGCCAATGAGCGAGACATTAGCGCGATCACCGTGTGCGTGCGCAGTGACTCGGTCGCCGACCTCAAAGCGAAACTTCGTGATTTTCGAGAGCGGTTCATGGCATCCTGCGACGAGCAAGAAGATCCCGATGTGGTCTACCAAATGAATGTGCAGCTGTTTCCGCTTAGTCAGTCGAGAAAACCATGAAGTTTTTCCCCTATGTCGCTCTCGCGGTGTTGAGCGCTGGGTGCGGTGATGCCAAGACAGGCTCTCACATCGGCAACCCCGTGAGCATCGGTTTCACGGTCTCTAGCGCACTGACCTCGGCGGACGCGCGTCCTCAGTTCACCGATGCCTCGGGGCGTCTCTACACGATCGAGACAGCCCGAGCGTTTGTCACGAACGTGCAATTGGCCGCCCCCGCGGGCATCGCTTGCGCCGACATTGAGCCCACGGCTTTCAGCGGTTCGACATGCAACGACGCCGTCGACGGTGCTGTCGTGTCTGTGGACCAAGGATACGCGCTCGACCTGCTTGCGGCGTCAAACCTGCCCGGGGTCACCGTGCCTGACCTCAAATACACCCGCTTCACGTACCGCTTGTCTCGCGCGAGCGCAGGCGCACCGGGCGTCGTCGCGGGCGACCCCCTGCTTGACCACGGATTCGTGATCAGCGCCGGGTTTGACAACGAGGGGCTCGCCAACACCATCGAACTTCGCTTGGACTTCGACGAAGACATCACGATCGAGCCGTCGGCAGGGCTTGTGCCCGGCAGTCGCTTCGTCGTTGATTACGACGCAGGCCAGTGGATTTCAGGCGTTGCGATCGAACAGTGCATCGAAGACGACGTGGACGACGACCAGGTGGTCATCGACCCCGAGAGTGAATGCGGCGAGCTCCCCGGCGAGATCGAATCCGAGATCCGCTCGAACGTTCGAGAGTCCTCGGAATTGCGCGACGACGATTGATTGCCGGCTTGCGGCCTCGGTGACGACTGGTATGTTCAGGCCCCCCAGATTGTTGGAGCCTGAATGCGTTTGATTCCCAACCTGTCCCTTTTAACCCTGCTGCTGATTCCGGCGACTGCGTTCGCGCATCCCGGACACGACGTAAGCGTCATCAGCGGTTTCATCCATCCGTTGACGGGCTTGGACCACTTTCTGGCAATTGTCGCCAGTGGCCTGCTCGCGAGCCGTGCTCCCACATTTCGCCAAGCGGCGGTCTATCCACTCGCGTTCGTGGGCTGCATGATTTTGGGCGTTATGTTGACCGCGTTTGCGCCGTCGTCAGTGGCTGTCGAGTCGATGGTATCGGTCAGCGTGGTTGTGCTTGGCGCCGCTCTGTGGGTGGAGCAGAAGGTGTCGCAAAACCTCGGCGCGTTCTTGGTCGCGAGCTTTGCGGTCTTTCACGGGTTTGCCCATGGATCCGAATTGGGTGCGGCTCACCCCATCACCTTCGTGGTTGGCTTCTCTTCCGCGACGCTTGCTTTGCACTTGGCAGCAGTCGCGGTGGGTCAGAAACTGACCGCGACGCATGGACGAGACGCTCTCCGCTGGGTCGGGGCCGCGATCGCGACGGTCTTTGGCGTCGCGACACTTGTCGCCTAACCCTCGGGCTGCTCCTGGCGACCATCGCCATGGACGGCGAACCGGCCAAGATGCCGCTCGTGCACCGGGCCGTCGGTCGCCCACGGCCACCCTCCAAACTGCGTCTCTTGGTAGTCGATCATCGCCTGCCGAATCTCACCCGGGTGGTTCATCACAAACGGACCGTGTTGAGCGACCGGCTCCCCAATCGGTCGCCCCTGAAGCACCAAGATCTCCGCGGGCTGGTCGCCGTTGACGAGCTTGACCGGCACCGACGGCTCCACCACCACGCCGTGCCCGCGCGCCACCGTCTGGCCATCAACCGCCAGAGTTGAGCCCGCGAAGAAGTACAATGTCCGGACGCAATCGCGCGACTCGACGGGCAAGTCAAATGAGGCGCCCGGCTCCATTTTGGCCGTCCAGATGGCCAAGCTCGACTCCGGAGAAGACGCCCACGAGTCGGGTGGGGGCGAGAGTGGCTTCAAGTCATCGAACGCGCCCGCGATGACCGTCACGTGGGTGCTCTTGTGGGCATCGTCGACAACAGTCTTGTGCGGCACGTTCTCGGACCAGAACATCGTAAAGTGTGGCTCGACCAACTTCTTGGCCCGCGGCAAGTTCAACCAGATTTGGAACAGCTCAGTTGGGTTGGGCGCGTCGGCGTGCACAAGTGGGAACATCTCGGAATGCACGACGCCCTTCCCCGCCGTCATCCATTGCACGTCGCCATGCCCGAATCGGGCCCGTGCGCCAAGCGAGTCGGAGTGGTCGATGAATCCGTTTCGCGCGATTGTGACTGTCTCGAAGCCACGGTGCGGGTGTCCTGGAAACCCCGGCACCACGTCCCCGTGGTACATGCTCCACCCATCCTTTCCCGAGAAGTCCATCCCGATCTGGCGCCCCGAAACACCCGTGGCGGGTGCCATGCGTGCGTCTCCGGCTGGATAGTTGTCCACGTGGTGCACGCAGAATAAAAAGGGGTCGATCGTCGGCCACGGCATCGAATCGAGCGCGAAGGTTTTCAGGACTTTATCGGACATTGGGTAACTCCATGTGAGCACTACCCTAAGACGATGCCCCAACCGCGCTCGAAGTTGCGCAATGTTTGGGAATGCAGCCACCGAGCGACTTAAGTATGATGGCCGCGATGACGAAACACATCGATTCATACATCGACCTCTGCAAGGCGCTTGGACCGAGCACGTTCGCGACCGAACACGGTGTCGCTGTCTTGCTGGGCCTTGGCGTCGTGGGGAGTTTGGCCGAAAACGGCGAGCGTGGTGGCGCGCAGACGTTTTTGGCGTCGTTGGACATGAACGCGCAAGAGACCAAGGCCATTTACCGTCGGGTCTGGCGGATCGAGAAAGCCCCCTTTGGTCCGGAGTCCAAGAACGTGCGCGTGGGGCGCTCGTCAGACAACGACATCATCATCCCCGAGTACTCCATCTCGCAGCGCCACTGCGAGTTCCAACGAACGAGCGAGAATGCGCATCTGGTCATGGACCTCGGTGCCCACAATCCCACCATCGTTCAGGGCACCCAGCTCAAGCCTTTTGTTCCTCATCCTATCGAGTCCGAAGACGAGATTGTGCTCGGCCGATACCTCTTCGAATTTCTGACGGCGAGAACGTTCTGTCAGCGTGTGGCTGTGATGGCCGGATTCCAACCGATGTGACGACATGAGCGATCCTCTCTACGACCAAGTGTTCGAGAACAACCGCCGGTGGGTGGCGCAAAAAACGGCCGAGAGGCCAGACTTCTTTGAACGGCTAGCTTCTCAACAACGTCCCGAGTTTTTTTACATCGGTTGCTCGGACTCGCGTGTGCCGGCCAACGAAATCATGGGCTTGGAGCCCGGGGACGTTTTTGTCCATCGCAACGTCGCGAACTTGGTGTGCAACATCGACATGAACCTGCACTCCGCGCTGCAGTACGCGGTCGACGTGCTCGACGTCAAACACATCGTCGTGTGTGGCCACTACGGGTGTGGTGGTGTTGCGGCCGCCATGCAGCAGCAAGACATGGGGCTCATGAACGGTTGGCTGCGTGAGGTTCGCGACGTCTTCCGGACCCACCAAGACGAGCTCGACAGCATCACCGACCCTGACATGCGGTTTCGTCGGCTGGTCGAGCTCAACGTTCAAGAGCAGTGCATCAACGTCATCAAAACATCATGGGTGCAGCGACGTTGGCTGCGTGACAAGCATCCCGAAGTTCATGGCTGGGTCTACGATCTACGCAATGGTCTTCTGATCGACCTTGAGATTCCGTTTGTGCCCATTCTTGAGCGCATCCAGAAGATTTACCGCCTCGAACCGGGTTAACGCGCGGCGAGCTTTGCAGCCTCGGCTTCCTTCTTGACGTGCTCAAGCACGCGCAGATGGATGCGATGGATGATCGTGTCGGACATGATCGACCAGTAGCTTTCGGGCGCGATGTCGATCTCGTACCAGGTGCTGCCCTCCAAACGCGTGCGGCCACCGGGAAGTTCAACAAAGCGAAACTCTCCGCGCTTGGAGCGCAGGTACCCGTCCAAGTGCGGGGGGTGAATCTCGCGGTAGGGGCTCCATTCCTTCATGGGCACAGGTTGCGACAACACATCAAACGACAGTCGTTTGCCCGGCTCCCAACGCGTGATGGGCTCGACGAAGGGTCCTGTCGAAAACTCACAGTGCCGCACAGCTCCCACGCCCTCTCCGATCAGCTTCGCGCGTATCGGGTAGGCCACGCCCGTGGCGACCACCCAGTCCGCAGGTGGGTCGAGCTCGGTGAAGTTGATGACATGCTCCCAAACCTCCAAGGGCGAAGCGTCGATCTCCACCGTCGTCTCGACCTCGTACAGCGTGTGGTCTTCGTGGAGCGTTTCAGCGCCTGCCAGAAACGGCAGACACGCGACAATGACACTGACCCCCAACAAGTCCTTGGACCGCCTTGAGTTCGCAATCGCACGCCCGAGCAACGCCCCAGCCATCGCGACGACATAAGCTGGCAACGCGGCCATCGCGATGCAGATGAAACCCTCCAAGGCGAACAACAACGTCGCGACTCCGCTGAGGGTGATGGCGAGGACGGCGGTCAAAACCGCGGACATCGCGCTGCGTCGCCCGCTTCGATTGGTCAACCATCCGGCCAACATGCCCACAACAAACGGGGTGCCAATGAACAACGTCCAACCGTACTCGCCGAGCACAAACACGCTCGTGGCGACCATCGACATCGTCAACGCTACACCCAGACCTACGCTGGCCAACGCCGTTTTGAGATCGGTGGGCAGAATCTCGCCCTCCGAGACCTCCGGGGCCCAACCGGCGCGTGAAGGCGCGTAACAAAGATACGCGATGATGATCCAGTTCAGCACCGGGACAAGGAAGCCCACGCCCAACCAAGGCGACGATCCCGAATCCGCAGCACGGCGCACGGACATGCTCAGGCCAACCCATGCGAAGGGCAACGCGTAGGCGGCCATGCCCCACAGCAACATCTCTGGCGCAGGCCCGTCGCCGAGCGCCTCGGCGCGTAACATCAAGACAGGGGACAGGTACGCGAGCAACGACCAGATTTTGCCCGTCGTGACGTAGACCAAGACGGCATCGATCGCGTACTTCAACACGGCGAGGCTTAACCCAGCGATTAGGTAAGTCTTTCGATCAACGGGGCTTTTCAGGCCAAACAGGAGCTGCAGAACGTGCATCATCGGGGACCTCCGGCGAGCACTTTACCGGGCACCACCGACGATGCAAGGCCCCACATTTTCAGGCGAGGTTGTGGAACACCTTCTGGACGTCATCGTCCTGCTCAAGGCGGTCGATGAGCTTTAGGACTTCATCGGCCTGCTCTTCCTCAAGCTCGGTCCAGGTGGTTGGGATGTACTCGTCTTCCGATGAAATTGGCGTGATGCCTCGCGATTCAAGCGCCTGCTGCATCGTGCCGAACTCGTTGAACGGGCAGCGTACAATCAGCTGTTTCTCGCCCTTCTCGCCCTCGCCTTCTCCCATCTCTTCAAGGCCAAAGTCGATCAGCTCGAGCTCGAGCTCCTCGGGGTCAATGCCTTCAGGATCGAGGCGGAACACGCCCATGTGAGTAAACATAAAGCTCACCGAACCCGACGTGCCCATGTTGCCGCCACCCTTGTTGAAATGCATGCGCACGTTGGCCACGGTGCGGGTCGGGCTATCGGTCGCCGTGACCACCAAGATCGGAACGCCGTTGGGGCGTAACCCTCGTAGATGATCTCTTCGTAGTCTTTCTGTTCTTCGCCCGCTGCCCGTTTGATGGCGCTTTCGATGTTGTCGCGCGGCATCGACGCGGCGCGACAGTTCTGCAGAACACGCCGCAGCCGTGGGTTGGAATCCGGGTCGGGGCCCCCCGCCTTGACGGCGATCGCGATGTCTTTGCCTAGGCGTGTAAACGTCTTGGCCACGGTCCCAGCGCGCGAACTTCTGCGCCTTGCGGGCTTCAAAAACGACCCATGGATTCCTCCTTTTCTCCAGCTCGCCGGGCGCCCGACGGGGCACCCATGCGCTGTCCTTGTGCGCTGACTTTCACTGCGGATTTTGACGGACGCAGCGCTCGTCGAGCTTCCCCGAATTCAGCAACCATGCGTGAACCAACTCCTCAACGCTGGGTTGGTCGGTGATCGCAGCCACACCATGCCCAGCTGACCACACGGTTTTCCAGGCTTTTGCTTCGTCGCTGACCGTGAGTTTTTTGCCAAAATCGACGTGCCCGGCGTCGGTCAGCGCTCGCATGTCAAACCCATTGGCCTCAAGACTTGTCGCATGAAATTCGCAGGCACCTGGACACTGCAGGCGTGTGCACGATATCTTGCGGATGCGCGTCAATGAGCATCTGTTTGTATTCAGGCTGCGCGTCGGCCTCGGTTGTCGCGATGAAGCGCGTCCCCATGTAGGCGTAATCCGCGCCCATCGCCACAGCAGCCGCCACGTCGCGACCACTCGAGATCGCCCCTGCGAGGATGACCGTCCCCTTGAAGAAGCTTCGTACCTCGGCCATCAGCGCAAACGGATTGATGGTACCAGCGTGTCCGCCGGCACCGCCGCTGACCAAGATCACGCCGTCCACTCCGGCCTCGGCGGCTTTCTCGGCGTGACGTCGGTTGGTGATGTCGTGGAAAACCACACCGCCATAGCTGTGCACGGCTTCGACCACCTCGGAAACCGCACCGAGCGACGTAATCACCAACGGAACCTTCTTTTCGACGCAGACCTTCAGGTCCGCTTCCAGCCGAGGATCTGAGCGATGCACGATCAGATTCACGCCAAAAGGAGCGTCACCCACCTCGGCCCGAATGTCGTCGACCCACTGCGCAAAACCTTCGGTGGTGCGTTGGTTGAGCGCGGGGAATGTTCCGACAATGCCGGCCTTGCAACACGCGATGGTCAGCGCCGGGCCTGAAACCAGGAACATCGGCGCGGCGATGACCGGCAGTCGAAGATTCTTAAACGGTGAATTCATGGGACTCCTTAATGTCGTGACGATCGTCCATTAGGCCGGGCCAATGCATGGCGTCAACGCGCGTTTCGTCCCCCGCGATGCGCGCAGGCCCATCAGCACCACCACGGCAAGGATCGCCAGCGCGACGACGACGCCAAACATGATCGCGTGATGCAACCCTTCGGGGCCAACCAAAGCCGACATGCCGATCAACACGAGCGAGAACCCAACCCCTTCCGAGCAGAAGCCGAGCACGGAGAGGTACGTCGCATGACTCGCTGGGAATCATCAGCGGCGCTAAGGCTTGCCGTATGGGAGCCTTTTGCAGTGCGCTTGGAACCGCGCGCAGGGCCAGCACGATCGCCACGATCGGCGAGACAACAAGCATCGAGGCCGTGACGAGTGCTTGAGGCCAACGACGCCATCAGTGTGCCCTTCAGCCCAACCTTGCGTGCCAGCACCACGGAGTAACCCGCAACGAATGCGGCAATCGCCTGAACCGCTGCGGCGTGAAGCCCGGTAAGGCCCGCGGTGATGTCGGTGCTCCACAGTCCCTCTTGAGAGACCGCATCAAAGTAGGGTTGCGAACTCGTACGGAGGTGGTTGACGATGACGGCCCCAATCCAGACCAACGCCAACCAACCCACCCACTGGCTTGCGCGGCTCACCCTCCAACACTGCCCAAGCGACGCCATGACACTCTGATGGGCATGGACATTCGTGGCCTCGCGAAAGAACAAAGCCGCAACCAGGGCGACACCAGCAAACACGGCCGACGCTACATACGCGAGTCGCAGATCCACGATGCCGAGCCCACCGCCAACGAGCGACGAAACCGGACCCTGTGACCAACACCAAACGCGCGATCTGCCTCACGGTCGCCGTATTCGTCGTCCAGCCCAACCGGGGCAGCAAATAGCGCACACGGTGCCGGTGCCGGAGTTAACGCGCGACCACCGCCAGAAGATCGGCCGAGCGCTGAGTCGCAGTTATCGCCTGCAGCGAATACGACAGCAGATGAGCGTAACGCCACGCCGGTGACAGATCAACGCGGGATGAAAATCAACACGGTCCGAGAAAAACCTGAGGGCACCCTCGAACACAAAGATGTGACGCATAGACGATCTGAAAAAGATCGCCGTTAATAATTTCGTATGAAAATAAAAAAGAAGACGTGGCATCACGCATAAACGAGATGCCGTCTCTGCACATATAAAAGAAATCAGAGATTTGGCTGAAGAAGCTGTGTACAACTCAGCACGCCAATGCAATGCACCACAGCCGCCACCCGGCGGGACGATGGAAAACCGCACCATACCGGCAGACAACGCGATTTTGAGCACTTTATGGCCAGCAACACTTGGTCACCTGTTATTGATGCAAAGAGGCCGCCCGCCTGGATCGGAGGCGCACAGGCGCAGGTTGAGCCTTGTGCGTTCCATGCACTTGCCCTGCGTACGCAGGGATTTCCAGACGCAACACGGATCCGGGAGTTGGTGCTGTCCGAACACCAGCTGGTCAGGACATGGGGACAGCGCGACACGCTGCACATGTACGCGCGCGAGCACTGGCGCACCTATGTCGCGGCCCGCACGTTCTGGCCCCCGCGGGGACGGCGCGGTGGGATGCCAAGCGCGGAGCTAGTGCAGTGGTTTGCTCAACACTTTGAAGCGGCCGGCCAGCCGTTGGTGCGAAGTGACCTGTTTGACCTGATTCCCAATGACTTTGTGGCTGCGGTCTCTGACCACCCAGGCGCCGGTTCGGACCCTCGACGGTTCGCCGCGTCCCGCATCGTTTGGCAGCTTGCATCCAAAGGAGAAGTCGTGTTCGCCGGCAAACAAGGCAGCCAGCAAGCGTACGTGCATCGCAGCGTCTGGCACGACACCGACACACACTTTGACTCGGACCTCGACGCAGCTTTGGCGGTGCTGAAGACCTACCTTGCGGCCTTTGGACCCGCGACCGCTGCCGATGCGGCGCACCACTTCGGGTGTAGGGTCACCGACACGCGGACGTGGCTCAAGCTGCTCGGGGACGAGGTGGCGCCGATTCGGACCAACGACCGGGACGACCTGTGGATGCTCGCGAAAGATGTGGACGCCCTTGAGGCGCCGCAAGCGTGGCCCACACGGCTTCTGCCTGGGTACGACACGGTGTTGATGGGCCACAAAGACAAACGCTGGTTGGTCGACCACGCCGAGGAACCCCTTGTCTGGCGAAAATCCGCCGTCGTCGCACCGACGGTGTTGCACCGCGGTCTCATCGTGGCCACGTGGAATCACACGGTGGTAGGCAAGGAACTTCAGATTCAGGTCGAGCCGTTGTCCGGCTGGGACAGAACGATGCTTCCCGACGCCACCCTCGACGCGCAGAATCTTGCGCAGCACCTCGGGGCTAAGGACGTGCGCGTTGACGTGTCGCCGTAACGCGGGTGCGTGCTAAGAAGTGGTCATGACGCAGTGGCACCACATCTCGACGAGCGAAGCGCTCGAATCCGCGAAATCGGCGTGGGACGGTCTGTCGGCCGACGAGAGCGCCGCCCGAATCGCTGCAAACGGACCCAACGAGCTCGAAGCGGTCGCGACGACCACACCGTTGCAGATGTTTTTGGGGCAGTTCAAAGACTTCATGATCATCGTGCTGCTCGGCGCGGCGGCGCTGGCAGGCGTGACCGGCGAGCTGACGGATGCGCTGGCGATCTTGGCGATCGTGGTGATCAACGCGATCATCGGATTCGTACAGGAGTATCGCGCAGAACAAGCCATCACCGCGCTTCGCGCCATGGCCGCTCCACAGGCCAACGTGATCCACAATGGCGTACGCCGCACTACGCCATCGGCGCAGCTAGCGGTTGGCGACATCGTCATCCTAGAGGCCGGAAACATCGTTCCGGCAGACGTTCGGCTGCTCGAGGTTGCACAACTCAAGATCGACGAAGCAGCGCTGACGGGCGAATCCATCCCCGCTGAAAAGATCACGGGCACACTGCCCGAGGAATCGGTCGTGGCGGACCGCGTCAACATGGCGTTCAAAGGCACCGTGGTCACGTACGGTCGTGCCCGGGCCCTCGTCGTGGCAACGGGCATGCAGACAGAGTTTGGCAAAATCGCCACGATGCTCCAGCAAGGCGAAGAGGCAAAAACGCCGCTGCAAAAGTCGCTGGATGTTTTTGGGAAACGCCTTGCGATGATCGTCTTGGCGTTGTGTGCCGTATTTTTTGGCGCAGGTGTCGCCCAAGGCCAACCCATCCTGGACATGTTCCTGACGGCCATTTCGCTCGCCGTCGCAGCCATTCCCGAGGCACTTCCTGCGTTGGTGACGATCGCGTTGGCGCTGGGCGCACGAAATTTGGTGCGCCAACAGGCCTTGATTCGGCGGCTGCCGGCGGTCGAAACCTTGGGATCGGTGACGTACGTGTGCTCGGACAAGACCGGGACGCTGACGCAGAACAAGATGTTTGTGGAGGCCGTTTGGGTCGATGGCATGCGGCACACGCCGGACACGTTTTCGCCGTCGAGCTCCTCCGAACACGAGGACGACGACTTTTTGCTGGCCCTGGCCGTCAGCAATGACGCCAGTTACGACGACGACAACCGCGCGGTCGGAGACCCGACCGAAACGGCACTGATGGAGTTTGCGGCGCTCAAGGGTCACCCCAAAGACCGGATGGAGGCGGCTTATCCACGCGTGGCGGAGTTGCCGTTCGATTCTGACCGCAAGCGCATGACGACCTTTCATCAACACGCCGACGGCCGTTTGTTTTCGGTGACCAAAGGCGCGGTTGAGGCGATGACCGAGGACCCCGAAATCGTCGCTGCTGCGCAAGAAATGGCCGCAAATGGCCTGAGAACGTTGGGGATTTCGCGGCGAGAATGGTCCGAAATGCCCCCGCTCGACCCAGCCATCGTTGAGGTCGACGGCACGTTTTTGGGCATCGTCGGCATGTTGGATCCCCCTCGCCCAGAGGCGGCGGAAGCGGTCGAGCTATGCCGCCGCGCCGGCATTCATCCGGTGATGATCACTGGCGACCACCCAGGCACAGCCGCCAACATCGCGCAGCGTTTGGGCATTCATGATGGGACGCCGGGTACCGTCATGACGGGCGCGCAGCTGCGAGACATGCCGCTCGAAGACTTTGAAAAATGTGTCGAGTCCATCCGTGTTTACGCCCGTGTGGCGCCCGACCAAAAACTGAAAATCATCCAGGCTTTGCAGGATCGCGGGCATTACGTGGCGATGACGGGCGACGGCGTCAATGACGCGCCGGCGCTGCGGCGCGCGGACATCGGCATCGCGATGGGCATCACCGGCACCGACGTCGCCAAACAAGCTGCCCACATGATTTTGCTCGACGATAACTTCGCAACGATCGTCAAGGCCGTGCGCGAGGGACGGCGTGTTTTCGACAACATCATCAAGTTTCTGAAATACGTCGTGACCAGCAATTCCGGCGAATTGTGGACGATGTTTTTGGCGCCGTTGATGGGCCTGCCGATCCCATTGCTTCCAATTCACATTCTTTGGATCAACGTCGTGACCGACGGACTTCCGGGACTCGCGCTCGCGGCCGAACCCGCCGAGAAGGGCGTCATGACACGCCCGCCACGAAACCCGCGCGACAGCGTGTTCGCCAACGGCGTCGGTCCGCACATTGTGTGGGTCGGGCTTTTGATGGGATTGGTCAGCGTGGCCGCGCAAGCGTACTTCATCGGCCAAGAGGTCGAGCACTGGCAGACGATGGTCTTTACCGTGTTGTGCCTGTCTCAGCTTGGCCACGCGGTTGCCATTCACGCGGGCGATTTGGCGGCGTTTCAGAAGGGCTTTTTCGAAAACCGCGTGTTTTTTGCCGCGATCGGCATTGCCTTCGCGGCCCAGATGGCGGCGGTCTACGTGCCGTTTATGAACACGATCTTGAAAACGTCGCCGCTGAGCCTAAGTGAGCTAGCGTGGACACTCGGGGCGTCCGCGGTGGTCTTGGTGGCCGTCGAGATCGAAAAACTCGTGCGCCGGCACCGACGCTAAGCCAGCATCGTATCGAACTCACCCGAGGCGATGAGCGCCTCGAGCTCGGCGCAGCCGCCGATGAGCGTTCCCTTGATAAACACCATGGGGAATGTTGGCCAACCCGACCAGAGCTTGATGGCCAGCCGCTCCTTCCACTTGGACGAGTAACTGCCGTGCGCGATGTAGTGGTACTGCACGCCCTTGGCACCCAGAACTTTGCGCGCCTTTTTGACGACCGGGTTTTGCGCCATGCCGACCACCACCACGTCATGCTCGCCCACGGCCCGTTCGACCTCGGACACGATGCCGGCGTGGAACTCATTCATCGCCTTGGCGGCAGCGCTGTGAACTTTCGATGCATCCAGTTTTTTCATTCCAACCTCCGTAGGGCGATAGGATGACACAACGGTCGGTTGGTCGCGCGCTCGGGTGACTTTTCTTGAATATTGGTGATAATTTGAGGCGACACCGGAGTTCGCATGGCCAGTCTTCAAAGCAAAGCGGTCGCATTGTTCATCAAGCTCACCCGTTCTCAGAACTGGAAGACGGCAGCAGCGGTGCGTGCATCCATTGCCCATCGTGATGGGCACACACCACCGCTGAGCATTCGGCAATCATCGCGCCTTGCCGAACATCAGCATGGGTCGCACCCGTACTTCACCATCGCTGGAAGTCGCCCCGATTGGGTCATCTTCTATTTCCACGGCGGCGGTTACATCCACGAGATTGACGCACGTCACTGGACGTTTTGCTACCGTTTGGCGTCCGAAACGGGCGCGACGGTCGTGGTGCCCATCTATCCACTCGCACCGGAAACCAACTACTTGGGGATCCTGAAGTGGTGCGACGAGGTGGTCGACGCCGTGTTGAAGCCTGGGCAACGCTACAGCCTGACCGGAGATTCCGCCGGCGGCGGGCTCAGTCTGGGTTTAGCGATGATGCGAAGAGACCAAGGAAAGGCGCTGCCCCACCACCTCGGGCTTATCTCTCCCGCGTTGGACTGCGCCATGGAGAATCCCGAGGCTGCACAGATGGACGACCCGTGGCTAACCGTCGAAGGCATCAAAGAAGCAGGACGGTTGTACGCGGGGTCCGATGTGCTCGACCCGTACGCAAGCCCAATCCGTGGCGACCTGAGCGGCCTTGTTGGAATCAGCACGATGGTTGGCACGCGCGACGTGCTCTATCCCGACGGCCGCAAGCTCGGGATGCGCGCCGAGGCTGACTGCGCGGGGTCGCACACCTACGTGGCCGAGGACATGATTCACGTCTGGCCTCTGCTTCCCATCCCCGAGGCTAAGACCGCGCGTGTTTGGCTGGTCGCGCGCACGATCGAGGCTTTGTCTGTGTGACGTATGGAATCAATGTGTTGCCAAAGGTCATCTTGTTTCGACGGCGGGCCTGAGTGAACGTCGTGGTGAGGTGACACGATGAAAATCGACCGACGTGACATGTTGAAGCTGTGCGCAGCCGCCGCCGTTGCCGCGTGCGACCAAACTCCCTTGGGGCCCCCAATGACCAAATCTAACCGTATGCCAGTCCTGTTCGTAGGACACGGATCGCCGATGCACGCCATTCAAGACAACGTTTGGAGCCGAGGGTTTGCCGCGCTCGGCGCGGCCATCCCCAAACCCAAAGCGGTTTTGAGTGTCTCGGCGCATTGGTACGACAACACCAACACTCGCCTGACCAACAACGAATTCCCACAGACGATTCATGACTTTGGAGGATTTCCGCAGGCGCTGTTTGACATTCAGTATCCGGCCCCGGGCAGCCCAAGCCTCGCGGCCCGCGTGCGCACGATTTTGGGGGAAGAGCGTGCGCAACTAAGCGGTGAGTGGGGCCTAGATCATGGCACCTGGACCGTGCTGAAGTATATGTTTCCAAACGCCGACATCCCGGTGATCCAGCTGAGCATCGATGCACGGATGACCATCGAACAACACGTCGCGATGGGCCGTGAGCTTCAGGAGCTGCGCGACGATGGCGTCTTGATCTTCGGCACCGGAAACATCACACACAACTTACGCCACGCAATGGCGCAGATGCGGCAAGGCGATCCAAGTGTGCCCGCGTTCTCAAAGACGTTCGACGACGAGATCGTCACAACCCTCACACAACGCGACGCTGCGAACCTCAAGACGATATTGGGCCGAGAGCACGGGCGGCTTAGCCACCCGTCTCTCGACCACTATGTTCCGCTTTTGTATGCGTTTGGGGCTTCAGACGACAAGGATGCCATCACTTACCCCGTTGAGGGATTCGACATAGGACTGTCGATGCGGTCCGTGTTGTGGACCCGTGTTACATGAAGGTGACGCGGCCGGATCCCACGTCGTACATCGCACCCACGATCTTGATCGCTCCCTGCGACTCAAGCTCGGCGAGGATGGCGCTGCGCTCACGGATTTGAGCGATGTTGCGATTGACGTTGTGCGATGCGATGTCGTTGACGAGTGCAGCGTTTTTAGACGAGCACTTTTCGCCTTCCGGAGTGACCGCTGCCACCGAGGGCTGAATCGTGTCGACAAGCGACGAGATGTGCCCAAGCTGTACGTTGTCACACGATCCCATCACGGCACCACACGACGTGTGACCCATGACGACCACGAGCTTCGCGCCCGCGACCTTGGTCGCGAACTCCATCGAGCCGAGCATGTCGTCGTTGATGAAGTTTCCGGCCACACGCGCGTTGAAGATGTCACCAATCCCTTGATCGAACAGAAGCTCAGCAGGAGCGCGTGAATCCACGCAGCTGAGCACAATCGCCGACGGGTACTGACCCGACGCCGTTGCGTCGACCTGCGCCGGCAGGTCGCGGTTGATCATGTTTCCGGACACGAAGCGTTCGTTGCCCTCTTTCAAGCGAGCAATCACGCTGTCTGGGGTAAGCGCTGCTTGACTTTCCTTGGTCAAAGTCTCGGTCACTTTCGCAGGAGTGGCCGTGGCTTGGGCCACGTTCACGGTCTCGGCATGCTCTTGAGCTCCGCACGCTGCAGCACCAAGGGCCAATGTCAAAATCGCGATAACTTTCTTCATCAGGAGCACCTCCATTAGGGTTGTGATAATGAGATTCTACTCTCATTAAGAAAGTGCACCTTTTTGTCCTGTATTCGTACGATTTTTCGATCGGCTTGTAAGAATGCCGGTGTGCGCATACCATCCCGGCATGAAACGACGCGATTTCATCAAGGCATCAGGATCCGCCGCGCTGCTCTGCACGTCGGTGCATCTGGGTGCGTGCGAGAAGAAAGAGACGCCCCCGCCTCAGCAGGTGCAACAGCCACCGCCGGAGTGGAAATTCTTTGTCGACCCCCGAGAACGGGAGGTCGCCAATGTCGCGCTGTTCCGAATGTTGCCCGCGGATCCCGAATCCGGAGCCCCCTCGGCCCACGACCTCGACGTGCTACGCTTCGTGGACGAACAGCTCGCTTTGCCTCATTTTCGTGACCTCCACCGCATGATGCACGGTGGGTTCGACTTCCTCGACCGCGTATCCACGAAGCGCTTTGGCGGAACGTTCGTCTCGCGGACACCTGAAGATCAAGACAAGATACTGGCGCAGTTCCAAATGGGATTGGTCAACGGGCTCAAGTTTCCACAGGCGAGGTTTTTTGAAACGTTGCGGACGTTCGCGCTGGAGGGGTACTGGGGCGCGCCCAAATACGGTGGAAACAAAGACAAAGGGGCCTGGAGCTGGGTGGGCATCAATCCCCATTGCAGCCACATCCATGGCACGTGCAGCGAGTAACCGATGAGCAATCCGCCCTCGAACATGGTGTCCTTTAAGGACGAAGCGGTCGACGTATGCATCATCGGCTCGGGGGCTGGCGGTGCGCCATTGGCGCATGAGTTATCCAAAGCCGGGCTCAAGGTATTGGTATTGGAAAAGGGCCCGTGGTACCAGCGCACCGACTTCGACCACGACGAAATTAAAAACGCGCGACGCAATTATTGGGCGCCGTATGTCAGCGATGAACCGCACATGCTGAAGTACGCCAATGACGCAGCTGCACAGCCCACCAACGAGGGTTGGACGTCCAACTGCGTCGGTGGCGGCACGGTACACATGAGCGGGTTCTTCTACCGCTTGCATCCCGCGGATTTTCAGATGCAAACACGCTACCCGGAGGTCAGCGGTACCACATTGGCGGACTGGCCAATCACCTACGCCGACCTTGCGCCGTATTACGATCGCGCGGAAGCGGCAGTCGGCGTCTCCGGCGTGGCAGCAAAGGCGAAATACGCGCCGCCGCGTGCGGGTGACTTTCCGCATCCACCGCTCGCGACCAACCCGTTGGCAGCTCTGGTCGATAAGGGCGGCGCAAAGGTCGGTTTGAACGTATACCAAACGCCGCGCGCGATCCTGTCCCGCGCCGTCGATGGGCGAGAAGCCTGCGTGTACTGCGACTTCTGCGGGAGCTACGGCTGTGAATCTGGGGCCAAAGGCAGTGCGCTCGAGGCATTTGTCACGCCAAGCCTCGCCAGCGGCAAATGCGAGATTCGTCCCCACTGCATGGTCCACGCCTTCGAGACGCGCAGCGATGGCGGCATTTCAGCGGCACGTTATTATGCAAAAGACGGAAGCGAATCGGTGGTCAAAGCGCGGGTGTTTGTCGTGAGCGCAACCGCCATCGAGAGCGCCCGGTTGCTGCTCAACCACTCAAGCACCGCGCATCCCAACGGTTTGGCAAACAGCAGCGGGTTGGTGGGAAAAAACCTGACGTTTTCAACGCTCGGAAAAGGCATCGGCGAATTTGACGCCGAATCGCTCGACGAAGCGATGCGCCCCCATCACCCTATTCACTTCATCAATCGCTCGATCTCGGACCTGTATTTCTTGGACGCGTTTGAGGGCGAATACAACAAGGGCGGGACCATCGGCTTTTTGTTGCCGCACCGTAATCCGATTTTCACCGCAGACCGCATCTCGAAGAAGTTTTCACCCCCACTTTGGGGCGCGGCGCTACAGCGCCAAATCAAGAGCACGTACGACGACCTGCGTGAGCTGGAGTTTGAGGTCTACGGCGAATTCGCGGCAAATCCACTAACCTACGTGGACATCCATCCCGAAAAAAAGGACCGCTGGGGCATACCCGTGGCGCAGATGCATGTCTTTAACCATGCGCTCGACGTGCGCAATAACCTGAAAGTCGTGGAAGCTGGCATCGACGTGTTGAAGGCAGCAGGCGCACAGAACACTCGCCAGGAGACCGTCGGCGGTACGACGTTTATCCTCCAACACGGCACGTGCCGCATGGGCGTGGACCCCAAGGCCTCGGTCCTGAACGCCGATTGTCAGTCGCACGACGTCAAGAACCTGTTTGTGGTGGACGGCAGCTTCATGCCCTCAAGCGGAGGTGTCCCCACGACATTGACCATCATGGCCAACTCCCTGCGCGTGGCCGACCGACTGATCGAACGACTCAAATCCGGTGAGTTTGAGTAAGGAATTCAATGGATATTCCAAGTTATCTCGATTTTTTGTCCGAAGACTTGCTTCACGAGCTCGCCGCCCACTCCGACCCGGTGCCGGGCGTGCCGGGATTGCTGGTCGCTCGGGGCCTACGCGAAGCGTTTCCCAACATCGAGACACCCGAAGCTCTGCAGTTTGTGTGTGATGTCTACCGCGGCACACGGGACGCCCTGAATAAGGTGTTGACCCAACGAAAAATCGACCGCGAGTTCATCGACGAGACCACGCGATCGTTTGTGCAGACCAACGCCAAGCTCGACTTTCATAGCCCTGATTATCGCACCGTCATCGGCCACCGGGATGAGCACGGCCGCGTGGTCGTTGGGCCACACAGCGAGCCACCAACGCCCAAATCCGTCCATGTCCCCCCGCGTTTTTGCGGACCACAGGTGACGCTCTTTGGCCCGCCCGATACGGTCAAACTCTCGATCAACGCGATGAACGCGTTGCATCGAAAACTCCCCAACGAATCTGAGCGCGTCGCACAATTGGTCGAGCGCGCGAACACTGTGCCCCGGTGGGGCGCCGACAACGAAGATTCCAAGACGCCAATCATGCGCAATTTTTTGGCCGCGTGTGAGAACCTTATGGGGTGTTACGACGGCACATTGGCCCTTGACGACCCTTCGAGCCTAAAGCGGTATCGGCTAACGCAGACCGGACGTTCCATCCCGATCAAACGATTTCCCGGGCTCGCGATTCCCGACGGAAATCACCTGTTGGATGGCAATCCGTTACCGCTGCACCTGTTCGATTTCGCGATGCATATGTTTCACAATTGCACCCGCGCCGAATCCCTTGTTTTTTACGTCCCTAAATTAGAGAACGAAGAGGAAGCTCACTATTTGCGTGAGCTGATTGAATTCACCGAAATTAAAATTCGTGAAATTTTGCCTGAATATCGGCTCGGATCCGTTCGATTATTTATTGTGTTCGAAAACCCGCGCGCCATCTTCCGAATTCGCGAAATTGCAAATGCGTTGCATCCTTATTTCCTTGGCGGGAGCTTAGGTTGGCACGATTTCCTGGCATCAACCGCACGGATTTTTAAACACGATCCTCGCTACCGAATTCCGGTCAAAGCCGACCCCAACATCGTCATCAACCACATCCGCGAATCCCATAAAATTCTGGTGGAATCGTTGGGTGCATGCGGCGGAATTACCATTGGTGGGATGTATGGTGTGCTCTACGAAGACAACAATCCCGAGAGCTTCCAAGTCAGCATGGTGGGTTACATCAAGGACGTGACCACGCAGCTCAAGCGTGGACTGCACGGATTTTGGGTCGCCCATCCCGATTTTGTTCGAATTGGGATCGCGCTGACCCAAGCGTGGAACGAATTTCAGGCGGATCCGAGCTCAAATGTTCTTCGTGAGCTGGTGGTCGAGCTGGTGCCGGATGCCACCGAACACGTGCGTTTGCTTGAATTTATTTTTGACGACGATGTCCCCGGGCTCGATGCCAACGACCCGCTCTATCCGCGCGCCGTGCTGGCTGCGACGCTTGAAAAATCCGACGTCATCGCCAACGACGACCCCAAAGAGGTCCGTTACAACGTTTTTCAGGCCCTGCAATACATCGCGGATTGGTTGTGCGGAAATGGATGTGTCGCGCTGCCCGCGACGATGCGCAACGCACGCGGCCAAGACGTCGTGGTGCGCGTGATGGACGACCTCGCAAACGACGAGCGTAGCCGCTGGAGCTTTGGGCCGAGGTTCTTCACGTGAGCCCGGACGGAGTTCGACACGATTTTGGAAGAAGAGTTGAGCTTTATTCGTGCCAACGAAGATACCCCGACCAAACGGATCCAAGTCCGCTGGCAAGGCGATGCCGCGACGTGGTACCCGGAGGCGGCCAAGATCCTGCGAGCTGGTCGTGACCGATACGCCCGTGGAGTTCGCGACCGAGCTCTTGTTGCCCTACACATTCGACCACGTCCGGGCGCGCTTCCTTGAACGAGGATAGACCGACATTTGGCGCATTAGTCGTTACTTTGCGCGCCCCTTTTCCGGGACGCGTGGAGGTCGATATGGCGAGTGGGTTGGAAGATCGAACAGGCTTCGAGGACGGCATTCAGTTCGAGAAAGAGGTCAACGCTTGGACCGTTGAGCGCAGCCGTGATTTGTACCAAGTCAACGGTTGGGGACAGCCGTATTTCTCGGTCAACGCCGCGGGCCACGTCGAAGTCCGCCCGGACCCATCAAACCCCAACGCCATCGATCTTTTTAACCTCACGGCTCAGCTTGCCGAGCGCGGCCTCGACCTGCCGCTGCTGATTCGCTTCCCCGACATTTTGCACCACCGAATCCGATTGCTGAACGAGAGCTTCGCAACCGCCATCGACGCGTACGACTACAAGGGAACGTACCGAGGTGTGTTCCCCATCAAGGTCAACCAACAACGCCATTTGGTCGAGGAGATCGTCTCGGCCGGAAAGGAATGGCGCTACGGCCTTGAGGCAGGCTCAAAACCAGAACTGCTCATCGCGCTGTCCGAGATGGACAACACCGACGGCTTCATCATTTGCAACGGCTACAAAGACGCAGGCTTCATCGAAACCGCCCTTATCGCGCAGCGTTTTGACAACACCGTGGTCATCGTCCTTGAGCGCCCCGACGAAGTTCGAACGGTCATCGAAGCGAGCGAACGCCTGGGGATTCGCCCCGTCCTCGGTGTGCGCAGCAAACTCGCGAGCAAGGGTATGGGCCGCTGGGCAGATTCTGCCGGCGACCGGGCAAAATTCGGGCTCACGACGCCGCAAATCATCGCGGTGGTCGACCAGCTCAAAGCCCATGACATGCTGGACTGCTTGCGACTGTTGCATTTCCACATCGGCAGTCAGGTGTCCTCGATCACGCCTTGGAAAAACGCCCTGCGCGAAGCCGGTCACATCTATACGGAGCTCGTGAAGATGGGCTGCAAGATGGGCTACATGGACGTGGGTGGCGGGCTGGCGGTCGACTACGACGGCAGCAAATCGGACTTCCACGCGTCGATGAACTACACCGTCCAGGAGTACGCCAACGACGTTGTGGCCGGGATCCAAGACGCCTGTGATCAAGAGGGTGTTGATCACCCGACGATCGTCACCGAAAGCGGCCGCGCCGTCGCATCGTACCAATCGGTCTTGATCTTCAGTGCCGTCGCTGAGACCCGTGAGGATCTCACGGTCACGCGTCCCGACGAGGATGCCCCACGACTGCTTCAAGAGATGTGGGACACGTACGAAAACATCATGCCCAAAAACGTGCAGGAGTCGTGGCACGATGCGAACCAGGCGCTTGAGGAGGCGCGTTCGCTTTTCCGCTTTGGGTATCTTCAGCTGCGCGAGCTCGCCGCCGCCGAGACACTCTTTCGCGCATGCGCAAAGCGCATCGTGATGAAGATGCAGAAGAAGACGCGGGTGCCTGAAGAGCTCGCAAATCTTGATGAGCTCTTTGGCAATATTTACTACTGCAACTTCTCGTTGTTCCAGAGCGCACCAGACATCTGGGCCATGGACCAACTTTTCCCGATTATGCCGATTCACCGTCTCGATGAGGAGCCCACCGCGAAGGCACGCTTGGCTGACCTAACGTGTGATTCGGACGGACTGATCAAGGGATTCATTGACGTCGAGGACGTCAAACCTGCCCTCGAAGTTCACGAGACCAAGGTCGGCGAGCCGTACATCTTGGGTATGTTCCTCGTGGGCGCGTATCAGGAGATTTTGGGCGACCTGCACAACCTGTTTGGCGACACCAACGCCGTGCAGATCCGCCTTACTCCAAGCGGGTATTCGGTCTCGGACGTCATCAAGGGCGACACCGTGTCCGAAGTGCTGACGTACGTGCAATACGATTCGGAAAAGATGATCGAACGTGTGCGAAAGCAAGCCGAACGCACGCACTCCGAAGGCCGCATGACGCTCGAGCAGATGCGCATGTTCATGCGTCACTACGAAGAAGCGATGCGCAGCTACACCTACCTGAAGTGATTTGAAGCGCTGACGCGGGTCACAGGCCGGCGAAGATTCCCAGTGGGCGGCTCACCCGTGCCGCCCATGCGGTTTCGCTGTGCGGTTCGTTGGGTGCCCACCAATGCACGAGGTTCGTGTCGTAGACGTACCCTTCGTTGACCAGCGTGGCTTCAAACTGCTTGTTCTCGCAGTAATTGTCGCGGGCGGTTTCGTCGTCGTCGTTGATGCCGTCATTGTCGGCATCCTCGCACCGAGCCGCTGCCGCCGCTGTCGATGTAGATGAACGCCGAGCGAACGCCTTTGCCGGCGTAACGCTCGATCATCGTCGGGTTGTTCAGCCCAATCGAGCCCCAGCCCAACGTGCCCGACATGCTGCCCACAAAACTGTATTGACCGTCAAGATCCGGTCGGCGATAAACTGATCAATCCGCCCAACGACGAACCCATGGTGCCGACCTGGTCGGGCTCACCGTAGTGCTCCCGGACAATGCCTCGCACGGTCGTGTTGACGAAATCGGCGTATGCGTCGCCCTGCCCGCCGATGTCGCCCAGACAATGTCATCGACGACGTGTGTGTATTCGTCCATTCGGGCGTTCGTGTTGTCGATGCCCACAATGAGCATGTTGGCGGGCGCCGTATCCGCAGCTTCCAGCCGCCGTTGATGGCCTGTGGGTCGAACAGGTTTTGACCGTCGTGCATATAGAGCACGTGCGTCAGCGTCCCTTGAGGCACCAACACGCGAACACGTCGTGGTTGCAGCCCTTCGCCGGCAACGTTGAAGAAGCGTTCCAAGTGTTTTTGGGTGGCGCGCACAAGCTCACCTCACCAAACTCGTCGTACGTACTGGCGAGACCACGGGTCAGGCACAAAATCAGTGCCGTTGGTGAACTTGTATTTGGTGTCGGGGTCGACGTTGAGGACCACGTAGTGAAAGCCTTTGGCCTGCTCCATCGGCGTACCGCCAAAGCCGTCAAAATCCCCAGCCACTTTGTCGAAGTCACGCGATACAAAGGTATCCGTTTTCGACCGGAAGGTAGCCAGCCTTGGTTGTCGGACACGCTTTGAACCGTCACGTCAAAGTTCGCGGCCAGCTGGGCCAACACTGCGTCGAGCTCGGTCGTGGCAGCGTCGGACTCGGTCGAACCGTCTGGCCCGTCGGCCTTGGTGCCGGCGTCATCGGCCACAGATGTGTCGTTGCCCACATCCTGCCCACCAAATGAACTACCGTCGTCGCTCGCGCAACCCGGCAAAACCAAAAAACCAACCAGCCACGTGTGTTTCAAGACAACCTCTTCAGGGCCCTGTTTATGACGATCCCCGCCCGGTTTCAAGGGTGGCGGCCGTTTGTACACAACGCTTAGACCGGGAGAATGCCCCAGTCGGTCTCGGGCGTCTTGGAAGGCCCTTTGTGCGTCACCGAAGCGCTTTCAGCCCCAAGTCGTGGATCAGCTCCGTGAGCTCCATCGCGGCTTCTCCTGCCGTCTGAGGCCGCTCCTTTGGCTCCATGGCGAGCAGGCGCAGGATGAAGCGCTCGATGGGTTCTGGGACGTCGGGAACCTTGGCGCGGACCTTGGGTGGTTTTGGGTCAGGTGTGCCATTCCGATCTGCGTATCGTTGGCGCCACGGAACGGATATCGCTCGTCAAAAGCTCGTACATGATGCAGCCGAGCGCGTACAAATCTGTGCGCCCATCGATGGGCTCGCCCTTCAACGATTCGGGCGCCATGAGCAACGTGCCAGGCATCGTCCCGGTCACGTCAGCTTCGTGTCGTTGTTGCGCACAAACGCGAGCCCGAAGTCCAAAATCTTAACCCCAACCGCGCCGTTGTCCGGATACACCATGATGTTCCCGGGCTTGAGGTCACGGTGGACAATGTCGTGGTTGTGCGCAGCAGCGAGCCCCCAGACACACGTCACGCGCGACATGCACGACGAAGTCGCTGGACATGCGTCCGCGTGTTGGAAACCGTTGCAGACTGTCGCCCATCACAAGGTCCATGACCATGTAGGGCTTGCCGGTTGCGCTCTCAAAGCCAAAGTCGATGAGGCTCACAACGTTGGGATGTTCGAGGCGGTTGAAGGTGTCGCGACCTCGCGCATGTAAACGCTCACGGCCTTGCTTGCAGGCTCGGGTCGATGTCCATGACCATCTTCAGCGCCACGTAGGGTCCGTTGCCCTCTTGTGCGACGTAGACCGTGCCCATCGTGCCCGCTAACCGGTGCAAGCAGTTTGTAACGCCCGTCGATCACTTCACCGACCCTCGAAAACTCGGCCATTGTTGTCTCGTTGTGGGAGTTTGATGGCGCCGATCATAACCCTGCGGCCGCGTTTGGGCCATTCTCAACTTCGTGTGCTGGATGTAAGGGCGTGTGAAGTCGCACGTCTAGGTGGTACGATGACACGGAGGTCCAGAAACACACATGTTTAGGAGGGTTCGATGCGACGTTTGGCTTGGAGTGCTCTTGCTGGCGATGGGGTGTGTAGTGAAGCCGTTGAGGGTTTCTATCGAGACGAACAACGCGAACACCAATGCCAATGACGACGGCCGACGAGACACCGTCCACGAATCAATCGAACAACGCAAACAACGTCACCAATGGATCGACGACGACCCCAGACGAAGAGCCCCACCCCTGTGGCTGTCCCATCGGTGACGGCAGCTATTGTGGGGCGCGTGCCAAAAGTCTTGCAGCATCGCAGGGTTGCGAGCTCGACCAAAGTGTCGTCGATGACAACACCCTCTACATTTGTGAGGACGGAGCATGGGCCACGCTCAACGATTGCGACGGTGAGTGCCTGTACGACGAGGCCTCGACCGAGCTCGACGACGTCTGCGAAATCCCCGAGTGCGATTGTTTCGTGCAGGTCGCGTGGTGTGGCACCGGCGCGGGCAAAAAGGCCGAGACGCTCGGGTGCAAAATCCCGATTCTGCCCGAACACAACGGCGACATTCTGCATTGCCCCGGCGGGAATTGGGCCGTCAAAGAAGCCTGCGACAAAGGCTGCATCGAGGCGCCCGAGGGCACACCCGACGAGTGTCGCACCGAATCGCAATACCTTTTGCCCTTCAACTGCGGGATGGCGACACGCTGCTCGAATGGGAATCACACAAGCTCACACAGCGGCACGGATGAGTACGCGTACGACTTCGCGGTCCCCGTGGGCACCAACGTAAGGGCGATGCGAGGCGGTGTCGTGCATCGAGTGCGCATCGTGTCTAAACCGGGCAGCGCCTGTTACAACGGCGGCGGCAGCTCATGCGCCAACTACGCAAACACGGTCGAAATTCGCCACAACGACGGCAGCATCGGCCTGTACATGCACATTCGCACGGCGTCTGTCTCGGTGGGTGACACGGTCAAACAGGGTGACCTCATCGCCAAAAGCGGAAACACAGGCTGGAGCACCGGACCGCACCTCCACGTGCAGGTCCAGAGCAATTGCGGTTCGTGGTGGTGCCCATCGCGCCCCTTCCGATTCGGCGAAAAGAGCCCCATTGTTGCCGGCACCACCACAACATCGAAGAACAACTGCCCCTAGTTTCGCGGCACCTCTTGAGCCAGCGGCGGCGTCAGGGATCACCCGGCATGGGGTAGCGCTCCAACATCGCATCGGCGAGTGACCCCAAGGTCTCGCGCGCGGCCTCTTGCGCCTGCTCCCACGATGGTTTCGCCTCGGCGATGCGTGCCTCGCCGTCGGGTGTGAGATACAGCCGGCGTTGACGCCCGACTTTCTCCTGCACAATCAGTCCTGCGTCTTCGAGCTGGCCCATGTTGCGCGACATCGTGGACTTTTCGATCTCAAGATACTCCCCGAGTTTGTGGCTCGTGATGCCCGGCGACAGCCCTACGGCCACCAATAGATTCATCCGAGAGGCGTTGAGCCCGTGAGGGCGCAAAGCGTCGTCGTAAATGAGGGTGACCAGACGCGAAACCTTGCGCGCGCGCGCCATCAGGCACCCGCTGGCAATCTCCCTCGACATCTTGCGTACAGCATCCATCACGTCCTTCGGCTGAACTCCGCAAACACTTGGCGCGAAATCGCGACATGTTCTCCGAAACTGTTCCACAAGTTGCCCTCGAAGTGGGCGTAACCGTCGTGGCTGCTCTGCAGGCTTGCTTCGTAGCTCCACCAGGCGCCCTCGCCGATATCGGTGCGATGGGCCGCGGGCTGAAACGAGATGTACCACGACACGGAGCTGCCGGGTGAAGGCACCTCGACCAGATTCCAGACCGGAGGCGGCCACGCATCGAGCAAGGCAGCCACCATGGCCGGACCGCTGGTGGTGTTATCCTTGGGGCGCACCCATCCTTGAACCTTGGGCTCACCGCCCGAAAAAGGAAAACTAGGCGAGGTCCAGCGGTACTCGAAATGATTCGTAAATTCGGGCGTCACACCTGGGATGAAGGGGAATGGCGTCGCATCATACGGGGCAACCAAACGCGGTGCTGGACGCCCCTCGAATTGCACCGCAGTCTCGCGCCCTTCGCCCAGGACCAACAATGACGCGGCGACGATCGAATCGTTTTGTGACAGCTCAATCGCGCAATGTGTGGCCGATTTGCCCTCGCGAAGCTTCCGATGCGTGATGCGCAACTTGCCGGGTTCGACCGGCCCCACAAAATTGAGCGAGAGAGAACGCACCGGACGCGCGTAGGCCAGCCGCGCTGCCTCAAGGGTCAGCGCCCCTGGAATGCCGCCGTACGCCGCTCGTCCCTGCCCCCAGCCCTCGGGCACCGTGGCCTCAAACTCAAAACTTGAGGTTGTCTTGAGTGCCACAATCGCGTCCAATCCGCTCACGTGAAACCACCTTTTTTGCAGGGTCCTTCTCGGTGTATATACAACATCTCAACCCTAGATGCGACGGTTCGCCACGGCTTGTCGCCGGAGCAACTCAATGATTGGAATGCCCATTTGGCGCGAGTTGATGACGACCGACCTCGATGCGTCGTCGACATTTTACGCCGAGATGTTTGGTTGGAACGTGCGTGTCATGCGCTGCGACTACCTGACGATGGCGCACGACACCGAGGCATTCGCGGGCGCGATGCCTTGCCCAGACGGCGGTCGGCCTCAGTGGGTCCTGTACATCCATGTCGAGGACGTCGACGCGGTGTTGAACCGCGCCATCGACGCCGGTGGGACGGTGTGCGTCCCCGCGTTCGACATGCCACACATCGGCAGAATCGGGATGTTTTTGGATCCTTTTGGAGCGATGACCGCGGTGATGACGCCCGTTGAGGCCGACGCCAAACCGATCGCGCGGCCGAAGGTCCATGAATTTTGCTGGCAAACACTTCTGACGCCGGACGCGCGCGCCGCTGCGGACTTTTATGGCCACGTCCTGGGGTGGACCACCAAACGCTTTGGCGACTCTGCACCGCTGTTTGCGCAGGGGGACCACGTCTTGGCTGAGATCGCTCAGCTGCCCTCGAACTCGCCGGCAAAGCCCCAGTGGACGATGTCCATCGCGGTCGCGGATTGTGGCGAAGCCGTGAACCACGCGTTGCAGCTTGGCAGCGAGCTGGTGCGTCGTGACGACGACAAACAGGTCGGCTCGATCGCCATCATCCGCGACAATTGTGGTGCGACGGTGGCGCTGTTCCAGCCCAATGTGGATGGGATCGATGAACTGATGGCCGGCGGTTAGCCTTCGAAGCACACACCGGGAAGGTCACCACACACCCCTTGGTTGCAGCGACCGCTGACACACTGAGGGTTTGAGTTGCACACCTCGCCGTCGGCGCGCAACGGCTGACACATGCCTAGCTCGCAGACTCCGGACCGACACGAATCGTTGGGGGCACAGGACTCGCCGAGGCCCTTTTGCGCGACACACACTCCACCACGGCAGAAGCTATTGTAGGGGCAACGCGCCCCCTGTCCGCAGGCCTCGCCGAGTGCGACGGTGTTAAAGCCTTGGCATGTTCCGCCGTCGCAGCTCGCTCCGATTCGGCAGGGTGCCGCATCTGAGCACGCGTCGCCAACCTCGCCGCGTTTGACGCAGCTGCCGTCCACACATTGGAAGCCATCGTTGCAGCGCCCGATGTCGGGTCCGCACGCCTCGCCAACGCCTACAGCAGCCTCACAGACGCCACACAGATTGACGCTGATGACGCACGTCGCTGAGGGCTGGCACACGAAACTCTCGATCCCCGTGCCACAGGGTCCCTGATCGGGAACCTTGCCCACCCACATCTGCGCGCAGTCGCCGTCGAGGTCGAACATTTGTTTCTCGCACGCCACGCTGGCCAAGTGCGATCGGCATAACTGAAGGCCACCGGGGGATAGTTCCAACAAACCCTGCGTTTCGAGCGCTCGGTAGTGGGGTTCGTAGACGCCGTTGCACTGCTCGGCGAACACTTCGAGGCATGTGGCCTTGTCGGGCACGGCCATGCGGCCACAACGTAGGTAATAGTCACAGAACGCGTCGGCGGTCAGCTCACAGTAATTTTCAGCCGTGATCGGAAGTCCCGGCGACATGTCCTCGCCGGCGTCCGATGCGTCCGGCTCCCCCACGCCCATGTCCGCAACAGACACATCGGGCGTCATGTTGTTTGACGCCGCGTCGACGCCCGCGGACGAATCGACGCCCGCATCGGTGGTCCCGGCCGAATCGTCCGTTCCACACGAGGCCAAAGACAACATCAAGGCCAACAGGCTTGTTCGAATCATAGCGATACTTCGTGTCCGTAGAGTTTGGCGCGTTCCTCGTTGACCTGCTCGCTCGCGATGTACTCGTCGAACGTCAGGTAACGATCCATCAGACCGTTTGGGGTCATCTCGAAAATGCGATTCGCGACGGTGTTGACGAGCTCGCGGTCATGCGACGTGAACAACACAACGTTGTCGGCGTGGAAGTCGCGGAGCGCGTTATTCAGCGCGGTGATGCTCTCGAGGTCGAGGTGGTTGGTCGGCTCGTCCAACACCAGGGCATTGGCGCCTTGTTGCATGATGCGCGACAGCATGCAGCGCACACGCTCGCCCCCGGAGAGCACCTTGGCCGGCTTCTGCGTGTCCTCGCCGCTAAACAGCATGCGCCCAAGGAAGCTGCGAACGTGTTCTTCGGTTTGGTCTTTGGTGTACTGACGCAACCAATCGATCAGGTTTAGGTTGCAGTCCTTGAAGAACTCGTCGTTTTCTTTGGGGAAATACCCAACCGTAATCGTCGAGCCCCACTCCACCGTGCCCGAATCCGGTTTCATGCCGTTGCACAGGATTTCGAACAACGTCGACTTCGCGCGGCCGTCTTGGCCAACGAGCGCGATACGGTCGCCCTGATGGACCGTGAACGACAGGTTCTCGATGACTTTTTCGCCGTCGATGGTCTTCGACAAATTCTTGACCGTCAAAATCGCTTTGCCGCAGTTGCGCTCGCACTTGAAGACGATGTGCGGGTATTTGCGGGTGGAGATCGGCAGGTCGTCCAGCGTCAATTGGTCGAGCAACTTGCGACGCGACGTCGCCTGTTTGGCCTTGGATGCGTTGCTGCTGAAACGCTCGATGAACGCCTTGAGGTCCTTGGCCTTGTCCGCCGACTTTTTGGCCTCGTCGCGGCGCTGCTGAAGCGCCAATTGCGCCGCTTGGAACCAGAAATCGTAGTTGCCCACGTAGATCTTGATCTTGCGAAAGTCGATGTCGGCGATGTGCGTGCAGACATTGTTCAGGAAGTGACGGTCGTGGCTGATGACGATGACCAACGATTCCTGCCGCTGCAGATACTCTTCGAGCCACGACACCGTGTGCACGTCTAGGTTGTTCGTAGGCTCGTCGAGCAGCAGGATGTCGGGCTTGCCAAACAATGCCTGCGCCAACAACACGCGGACCTTCTCACCGCCTTCGAGCTCGCTCATCATCTTGTAGTGGAGCTCTTGGGGCACACCCAAGCCGGCCAACAGCGTCGAGACGTCGGCCTCGGCCTCGTAGCCATTGATGTCGGCGAACTTCATCTCGAGCTCCGACGCAAGGGCGCCGTCTTCCTCGGTGAAATCGGGTTTCGAGTACAGCACTTCACGTGCTTTCGAAATCTTGTACAGCTCGGGGAAGCCCATCATGACCGTGTCGATCACGGTATAGGCGTCGTATTTGAACTGGTCCTGTTCAAGCTTGCCGATGCGTTGCCCGGGGGTGATGTTCACCACGCCAGCCGAGGACTCCAGGTCGCCGCTGAGGACCTTCAGGAAGGTCGACTTACCCGCGCCGTTCGCCCCGATCAAGCCGTAACAGTTGCCGGGCACGAACTTGATGTTCACGTCTTCGAAAAGTGGTGTCCCACCAAAGTTTACCGAAATACCAGACGTTGAAATCATCGCTTACTCCTTGGATACCACCACGCGGCTTCTGCCGCGGGGCGCTATCACGAGCGTGGGTCGATGGTCAAGACGGGTGGAAATCGCGGTCGACGCTGTCGCGCGGCTCGCCCCAATCAGTAGAACTGAATTCGAAGACCGAAGGCGGGATAGAAGTCGACGCCGGTCAGGTCGACCGGGACATCGAGGATGTTCGCCGAGTAGACGTAATAGAGCGCGTTGAGCTCGAGCAAAAAATGGACGTAACGCCAACCGATTCCACCGCCGATCACCCCGCCAAACATCAACATGTTGTCGTCCACGGTGACCGTATTTTGCGTCGCGTCGCTGATCTGTTCGACAAACCCAAGCGTGAGGTTTGAGTAAACGAATTTGGGACCGCCGTACCAGAACGCCAATCGATTTTCGCCACCAGCGAGCAGGGTCAAAGCGATGTCTGTGCGCGTCATCTCCTCAAGCTGGAAGATGTCTTTCAAAAAGCCAGGAACGGGCGGTTCGTAAGTCTGCCGCAGCCCAGCCAACCCAAGCGACAAATCCACCGCACTCCCGTCGGTCTGGCTCATGAACATGAACTTCGTCTCGAATTTGAAACCCGCTGACGTGTAGGCGATGCCGGCGTCCCAATTGTCCAAAATACCGATGCGACCGCCAAACTCCGTGACGGGGGTCGGCCCGAACAACGTGTACGACACGGCCGTTCCAATCAGGTTTTCGAGATCTTCGTTGGTCAGCTGGGGTTGTTCGCCGTTTTTGATTTGGTCGTCTGCCTTGTTCGCGGCGGATTCGCCCAAATCGGAAAGGTCGCCGATGAAACCCGACGAGACGTTCGCCCCGACGCCGGCGTACACGTCAACCCTTCCTTGAGGTGTCGTGCGCGCCTTCTGCAGCGTGCTCATTGGGGTGGCGCATCCAAACGAAAAGAAGACGAATGCTAGGGCAAAAAACTTACGCACGGTTGACCTTGGCTGGGTGGATTGAGTGTAGCCCGAAACCTACGACCCTCGATAGGTGGAGTATCCGTAAGGACTCAACAACAGGGGCACGTGGTAGTGCTCGTCCGCGGCGTCGACCTCAAATGTGATGCTGACGCTGGGATAAAACACCGGCAGGCCTTGGGCGCGGTAGTAAGCGCCGGTGTCAAAGCTGATCCGGTAGGTGCCGGTCGGGACTTCACCGGGCGGCAGCATGTCCGCGATGCGACCATCTTCGTTTGTGATGCCTTTGGCCACCTCGCGGAATGTGCCTTCGAGCCGCTCCAAGACGACCATCACCGCGCGGGCTGGCCGCCCCGATGCGGTATCAAGTACGTGAGTGGTGATCGGGCTTCTCATGGGGCCTCCAGCTTATCGATTCGTAGATGGGTGATTTTCGCCTGTTCGCCTTTCGCGATGGCAAACTCGTCGTCGGGTGCGTTGGAGAGCCTAGCTTCCAACAGCTCCAACATCTGCGCAGCCGTCTTGCCGGTCGCACAGACGATGAAGATATACCCGAAACGCGCCTCGTACGCGACGTTGCCGTCACGCAGCCGCTCGAGCACGGCCTCATCGGCCTGCCCGACCGCTTGCTGTTCCCCCGCGGACCACGTCGCGGTCTTGGCGAACTTCTCGCGCAGGGATTCCATGCTCGCGCCGATTTTTGGGTGGTGCGAAAACGCTTCCATCACATCGTCGCGGGTCACCAACGCCCAATGAACATCGGCGTGGTGGTGAACCGCCTCAATGTCAGCAAACGGGCGGCTCGCGGCCATCTCGTGTGCCCATTTGCTCGAACCACAACACCGCATAAAGACGTCCACGCATTCATGCGGCGCCAGCCCGTTTAGCCACGTCACGACGCTCACGACCGGACTCCGTAAAGGCGCATTCGGCTGATGCCGCCGTCGGGGAACGTACGGACGCGAACATGTGTGATGGCGCCGACATCTTGGAGCTGTTCACGGAAGTGGAATCGGGTATCCGCAGCCATTTTGGTCTCGGGCAGCAGGGTCTGCCAACCCTCGTCCGTATGCATCAAATCCGTGGTCTTCGTGTTCGGCGCAAAGATGCCCTCGATCGACGCACGGTCGGGGAAATTGCCTTTAAAGAAGTGCGTGTCCAACACCGCCATGCGCACGCGACCCGGCGCCGCCAACTTGACCAAGATCCAGTCGTGTCCAGGGTGACGTTTTCGGCGAGTCTCCCAACCCTCGCCCATATTCGACGCGGGCCCGGGCACAATCAGGTTTTCCATGGGGCTGAAGAACATGTCGCTGCACGCCAGCGTCATCGCGCCGTTGCGCAAGCTCGCCAGATCAACCTCGTCGTGTTGAATCTGGGCCAGTGTTTCAGGGCGCTCTTCCAACAATTTCCAGTCGGGCTCTACATCGCCGTACACACGCAGACGCGCCACGCCACCGTCGGGATAGATGCGCAACCGCACATGCGTAAACGCATCCGAATGGCCAGCAGCGAACAGATTTTGTGAGCCCGCTTTCAGCGGCGATTGCGGCAGCACTTCGACCCACTTTGCATTTTCGAGGTCCTCGGCTTCGGCGCCTGGCGCCCACACCGCGTCGAGCGCCGCGAACGGTGGGTGGTTGCCCAGAAAGTGGTTCGTGTCGATGTCCAACGCACGGATGCGTCCAGGAACGCCGAGCTCGAGGATGCACCAATCATGGTCGGGCCCGCCGCGGCGACGACGCGACTCCCAGCCATCCATCCACTTGCCATTTTCCGTATACTCATCGGGCACAAACACGCCGCGACCGGGTTTGACGAGGTTTTCCATCCCGGCAAAAAAGTCGTCTGTGCACGCTAGAGCGCGCCCACCGAGCCTTTCGGAGAGCAGATCGACGAGACCGGGGAAAGTTGAAACGTGGGAGGCGTTGCTCATGGGGTTTTTCGTCCTAGCAGTGGCTGGCCCGAGGGCGGTGCAAACTCACCCTCAGAAAACACGCGCTTTCCGCGCAGGTAGGTGTGCTCGACCACCCCGGTGACGATTCGACCGTCGTAGGGGGTCAACTTGTTCTTCATCTGCAGTTGGGCCGCGTCGACGGTGGCGCGCGCCGTGGGATCAAACACCACCAAGTCGGCATGTTTGCCGGGTGCGATCGAGCCCTTTCGGTCGTCCAACCCTGCGATCTTGGCCGGTGTTGCGCTCATCCACCCGAGCACGGTTTCCAGTGCGATCCCGCGGTCACTTGCCGTCGACCAAATCAGCGGCAGCCCAAGCTGCAACGACGAGATGCCGCCCCAAGCCTCATGGAAATCACCGCGTTCTTGAAGCTTTAGATTGGGTGTGCACGGCGAGTGGTCGGTGGTGACCATGTCGATGGTTCCATCCTCAAGCGCCTGCCAGAGCAGTGCGCGGTTCGACGCCTCGCGTATGGGCGGGCAGCATTTGTACTGCGTCGCGCCGTCGGGAATCTCTTCGGACGCGATCGTCAGGTAATGAGGGCATGTCTCGACCGTCAGGGGCAGCCCTTCACGCTTGGCCGCGCGAATCAGGGGCAACGCCGCGGCCGCTGACAGATGGACGATGTGGATGGGACACCGTGTCTCGCGGCACAACCCAATCAGCCGCGATATCGCCTCGACCTCCCATGACTGTGGGCGCGACTCCAAAAAGCTCTCGTAGGCTTGCGGATTGACGTTGCCGATCTCGGCGCCGAGGTCGACCTCGCAGTGGGCCAACAGCACACAACCTTTCTTCTTGAGGGCCAACATCCCCGCGCGGAGCGCATCGTTGTCGCTCCATTCGAATTCGGGAATGCCGGAATCGATCATGAACGCCTTTGCGCCCAAGATGCCGTCGTCGGCGAGTTTCTCGATTTCTGACGCGTTTCCGGGCACGACGCCGCCCCAAAAACCGGTGTCGGCGTAGAGCGATGGGCGACAGGCCGCGAGTTTGACCTGCAGGGCCTCTTGCGTCGTTGTGACCGGGATGCAGTTCAGCGGCATGTCGACGACCGTGGTCACGCCACCGGCGATGGCGGCACGTGTCGCGGTCTTGAATCCCTCCCAATCCGTGCGCCCGGGTTCATTGATATGCACGTGTGTGTCGACCAAGCCGGGCATCACGACCTTGTGACCAACGTCCACGCAGTCTCCGTCAAACGCCGCATCGGCGTCCAAGACAGCCTCAATCAACTCACCGTCCACGACGACCTGTGCCGGGCGGAGAACCCCATCGACAAAAACACGGTTTGATTTAAGGGCGAATCGAGCCATTCCGACCTCCTGCTGTGCAGAAGTGATTACTCGATTTTTGCGCCTTGGAACACCCACGCACCAAGAATCAGACGTTCTTCGTCGGTGATTTGGGTCTTGTTTGCCATCGGCATGGTCTTGAGGTCGTAGGCCCGAACCTTCATACGACCCGCGTACTTCTGCATGCCCTCTGGGGTATCGAAGATCACGCCATTGGGTGCGACCTTAAACACGTCGTCGGTTGGGGTCGAGGAATGGCAGCTCCAACAACGTGTCGAGACGACCGTCTGGGCTTCTTGAAACGACACGGTCCTGAAATTCGCGAGCTTTTCGTACTGCTCGCCACCGGTGCCCGCGGGGGCTGTAAACCACGCCAACCCAGCGACCACCAAAACGCCAACCGGCATCACCCAAAACGCTGAATTCGTGCGGTGGCGCACGTTGAAGTGATGGCGAACCGCCACACCCACGGCCGACAATGCCGCCAAAATCGCCCATCCCCACTCGTTCCCATACGTCATCGGGAAGTGGTTCGAGGTCATGATGAACAACACCGGCAGCGTGAAGTAGTTGTTGTGGCGCGAGCGCAATCCGCCATAAATCCCGTCCCAGGGGTCGGGCTCGCGACCGGCTTCCGCGGCCGCGACGAGCTTCTTTTGACCCGGGATAATCACAAAAAACACGTTGCCGGCCATCATCGTGCCGATCATCGCGCCAATGTGAATGTAGGCCGCTCGAGGGCTCAGATACTGCTGTAGTCCGTATGCACAGGCGGTCAAAAACGCGAACATCACGACGAGGAAAATCGCGGGTTTCTTGAGCAACGGCGTTCGGCACAGGATGTCGTAAAATCCCCACCCGACAACCAACGCGCCAACCCCAATGCCGATCGACGTCGCCGGCGAGATGTTCGCGACGTTCGTGTCGACCATGTAGGTCGAGGCGTTCATGTAATACACGATGATGAGCAGACAGATGCCTGTCACCCACGTCATGTACGCTTCCCACTTGAACCAATGCAGGTGTTTGGGCAGTTCTTTGGGCGCAACTTTGAACTTGCGCAGGTAATAGAATCCGCCGCCGTGAATGGCCCACAGGTCACCCGCGATGTCTTCGGGCAGCTCGGCTTTCAGGCGTTCAAGGTTGTTTTCAAGCCAGACGAAATAGAACGAAGCGCCGATCCAAGCGACGCCGACGATGACGTGAAGCCACCGAAACGTCAGGTTCAGCCACTCGATGATGTGTGGAAGCATGAGATTTCCGCAGGGGACAGAAGCAAACCCGCATTATGCTTGGCCTGAGATGCTTCGCAACCCTGCATTGGAGCGAGGTCACAAGCTTTGACACCTAGGGGTGCGGTTCGGTACAGTGCAGATCAGTTCACCATGACTTTGGAGGGGAAATGAAAATCAGAAGCGCGGGTCTAGGGCTGGCGTTGCTTGCGAGCGCATGCGTTGACGTTAGCAACACAGCAACACAGCAACACAGCAACACAGCAACACAGCAACACAGCAACACAGCAACACAGCAACACAGCAACAGTCGCTCACGCCGTCAATCCCTGTGATTTTTCAGTTCAAGTCTAAACTCGATCTCAACGGCTTTGAGTCGGCGCGAGCTCAAGCCTACGTGACCGCGGCCGCGAACAAAGTACACTACCGAGCAACCCAGCACGCCAGCATCGCGAGCAATGTGCTGGCGAGCAACGTGAACCGTGCCAAACAGCAGCTTCTTCCCTCATTGCCGCCGGGCTGCAAACAAACGGCGCAGTTCAATCGCCTTGTGCCGTTTGCAAGCTGCAGCGTCTCGCCGACCGAGCTGGTCCAACTCAAGAAGAACCCACGAATCGTATTCGTCGACCGTTCTGAGCCAGGAATGGTGGAGGCCGCAAACGTCACCCCCTGGGCCTGCAATCTCTTGGGTCAAAACTCCATTGATATTCGGGCGGTTGCGCAAAACATGCGGACAGACTGTGCCAACGACGAAGGATTCTTCGCCGAAGACTTCCCTTTTGGGCAGCTCGAAGGCGTCTACCCGCCTTTCGACTCCAACATTTATTTGTCCATGCCTTTGGCGACCGAAGTTGCCTTTGCCACTTCTCTTGGTTTCTTCAACAACGGGATGTCATGCGGGTCCGGTTCCGACAAAAGCGAACACGCGACCGGTGTAGCGTCGATGATTGGCAGCTATGACCGCAATGGCACACCACACCACGCTGCATACGGGCGGCTCTACTTCGGAAACGGAGCGTTCACTACGAGCGGGAGCGACAACACCTGTCGACCGCCAACAGATATGATTCCAACCTACGAGTGGTTGGTCATCGAAAACGGCGTACGCATCATCAACGAGAGTTACCGTTGCGGCGGCGCTCTGCGCGCCCGTGGCTACATTCGTGACTATTTTGCACGTTACTTTGACGTTTTGTTCGTGCGCGCTGCAGGAAACGACTTGGAGACCACCGGCTTCCCAGTCAACTGCTACGGCTCAAACTCATTGTGCGTGGGTGCACATGACATGGGCAGCGCAGTCTTGGGTGGAGCGGCCGGAAATCCTTATCCAACGTACAACTACCAACAGGCCATCACGAGCTTCTCTCGATACATTGACCCAAAAATGGAGTATGGCGTTGCCGACCATCGCACCGACCGAGAGGAACCCGACGTCGTTGCGAACGGCGGCGCTTCCATCGTGGCTTGGGGACCCGATGGTCCAATTTGTCAATCTTGCGATGATGCGTTCTACAACGGCGCCGTTGGAACAAGCTTTGCCGCGCCTGCCATAGCCGGCGGGGTCGCCTTGGCCGCGGAACAAATCGGTGGCATCGGCTGGCAACACTGTCGGTTTTCCGAATGGGCACGCGGTCTAGCAAAGGTGGCCGCCATCGACCACACCCGCTTCGAGATTGCGACCAACGCATACACGGTCACCGGAAATCAAACGTCGCGACTCGCTCGCCATATGGTCGACTGGAACAACCCAATCGATGAAGACGAACGCCATGGGGCAGGATCCCCGGACTTTGACCGGATGCTGCGCTGGAACTGCAACCGCAACGAGGACGCCTGGATCACACCTGAGGACCAGTACCAGATTGGCCCGAATCTTCCCGACCTTGACCGCGTTCATCCGAGCTTGGCAGGAATCGACCACCCCAACACGAACGGAATCAGTCAGACCATGCTCGGCTTTGACTACGATATCGATGCGTTGGCCGAGGACCCTGATTTGACGCGTGAACCGCCACTGGTTTGCCAGCCCTACGACCCCATCGAAGAACCCTCGCAAACAACGCTGTACCGGGTCGTGGTGGAATGGAGCTCGTGTCCGGGTCAGCTTGATGACGCAACCAACCCCAACAACATTTCCAGACCAGCCACTGATTTTAACCTAGCCCTCGAGACACCAAGCGGTGACGTTTATTGGATGAGCACGTCGTTCGACGACAACTCCGAGAGCTTTGAGTTCTGCCGCGAAGAGGCAGGCGAATACCGCCTGAAGATCATTCCGACCGTCGAAAATTGGGGATGTAAACGCGATCCTGACGACCCCAATTCAGAACGTGGGGAAATGCTCTACAAGTTCGTTGAAAAAACAAATGCGATTGACGCGAGGCGAGACTGCCCGACCTTGGAACACCATGCCTACGGGCTATCGGAGGTTCGGTAATGCGTTATCTCATCACGATGTGTTTATTGGCGAGCTGCGGAAGCGATACAACAACTCAATGGGACCTCAGCGAGCCAGACACCGGCCTCGATCTGGCGCTCAACAGCGGTCAAAGTGACGCTGGCACGGACAGCGCCGTCGAGTGTCCCCTCCACCCCGAAGCCGCCTTCATCCTCGACGGAATTCAAAACCCCAGAGCTCAAGCCGGAGACATTGCGTGTGCGAACGGAAGGCTATACCAGGTCCCTAGCTCGCGGTTTTTTGAACCGCCGGTTGAAATCGCCGACAACTGCTGCCGGACTCGAAATCTACGATATCGATCTGCAGAACTTTTCGGTCGAAACCGTCCTGTACGAACATCCCGACGGATACCCGCATTTGCCTGACGGCCTGTCGGTCGACGATGAGTGCAGCGCTGCCATCGACCCCGATAATCCTGGCAACCGGTGGGTCAGAACGGATGTCAGCCATGCATCGACCGCGAAATTCGATGGAATTTCCGGATCAAGGGCACCGTGCGAAACATCGGAAATCAGCCGGACGTTGTTGCGTGCGACTTAGTAATTCCTTATCCAATTGTCGACGGCCCCTTCGTACTTCGAACAATCGGTGGATGGACCCTTCAGCCAGGCGAAACCTTGGATTTTGATGAAATTTTGGAGGCGCGTGCATTCGGCTGCACGGTGTCCGTCCTGGCATCATGCATAGGCTCGCAGGAACCCGGATTGCTTGTCGCGCCGTCCCGAGTCACCGACCACCCCAATCAACGTCTGCGTGACATGAGCCCACCGATGCCCGAATAGCCCACGTGATTACTGGATTGTCGCGGCACCAAGAATCAGCCGTTCTTCGTCGGCGATTTGGTCTCGGCATGGTCTTGAGGTCATAGGCCCGTAGGTTCATGTGACCCGCGTAGTTGTGCATGCATGCCGAGGTCTTCGGGCGAGATGTTCTCTAGGTTCTCGGCGAGATGTTCGTTCCTTCGTGTCGACTCGAGCGCCTTATCGCAACCTTTGACAGTCGAATTATTCGACGGGTACCTTTACTTCTTTCACCACTACCTTGAAAAAAAATGAAAATCAGAAACACGGGTCTAAAACTAGCGTTGCTTGCGAGCACATGCATTGACGCCACACGATCGATGAAAACACAGTAATACGTTATCTCATCACGATATGTTTATTAACGAGCTGCGGAAGCGATACAACAACTCAATGAGACCTCAGCGAGCCAGACACCGACCTCGATCTGGCGCTCAACAGCGGTCAAAGTGACGCTGACACGGACAGCGCCGTCGAATCTCCCCTCCACCCCGAAGGCCCCTTCATCCTGACAGACCCCAGCAGACAAACTAGTATCAATGACCGTACATACGTAAACGGAAAACTATATGAGGCAGAACACAATGTGGCATTTCAGCCCATGGAAATCGTAGAAATTGCCGACAACTGCTGCGGACTCGAAATCTACGATATCGATCTGCAGAACTTTTCGGTCGAAATCGTCCTGTACGAACATCCCGACGGATACCCGCGGTTGCCCGACGGCCTGTCGGTCGACGATGAGTGCAGTGTTGCACTCGATTTTGAAAACCCCGGGCAACCGCCGGGGCGAACAGGGTGTGTCAGCCGTGCGTCGACCGCGAAATTCGATGGAATTTCCGGATCAAGGGCACCGTGCGAAACATCGGAAATCGGCCGGATGTTGTTGCGTGTGCCGTCGCCGTTCCATACCCGATCGACGTCCTACACGCCTATCGATCTATCGGTGGATGGACTCTTCAACCAGGCGAAACCGTGGATTTTGATGAAATTTTGGAGACGCAAGTGTTCGGCTGCACCATGTCGGTCACCGCAACCTGCACGGGACTACAGGAACCCGGATTGCTTGTCGCGCCCTTCCGAGTCACCGACCACCCCAATCAACGTCTGCGTGACATGAGCCCACCGATGCCCGAATAGCCATACTCGCAATTCCCACCGGCACACGTGCGTCGCGTTTCAGCCTCGGATTTCGCGCCAGCCTCGCTGCAGTGCTTCGCGCTGTGACGGATGTGCGATGGCCATCAACGCCTCGGCGCGCTCGCCGAGCGTCTTTCCATACAGGTCGGCGACGCCATATTCGGTCACGACGTAGTGTACGTGGGCCCGTGTGGTGACTACGCCTGCGCCCGGGTGAAGCGTCGGGACAATGCGCGATGCCCCTTTCCCGGTGGTGCTCGTGATGGCGATGATAGGTTTCCCGCCCTCGGACAACGACGCGCCGCGGATGAAGTCCATCTGGCCGCCCACGCCGCTGATGATGCGATGACCCACGGAATCTGCACAGACTTGGCCAGTCAGGTCGATCTCGACCGCGGAGTTTATCGCCACGACCTTTGGATTTTGTGCAATCACGTCGACCCGGTTGACCCAACCGATGTCGAATTGGGCGACCTGTGGATTGTCGTCGATAAAGTCGTACAGTTTGCGGCTGCCCATGACGAAGCCACTGACCGTACGGCCCTGATGGCTGGCCTTGCGCGAGTTGTCCACGACACCAGATTCCAACAAGGGCAACATCCCGTCGGACCACATTTCGGTGTGAACCCCTAAGTGCCGGTGATGAATCAGCTCGCCGAGCACCGCGTTTGGAATCGCGCCAATCCCAACTTGCAAGGTACTGCCGTCTTCGACGAGCTGCGCACAGTTCTTGGCGATGGCAAGCTCGGCTGGACCCGGCGGTGGCGCGATGATTTCGGGCAGTGGGGTCTCGGCCTCGATCCAGTAGTCGATGTCGTCAAGGTGGATGAACCCGTCGCCGTGGACCCGTGGCATCGCTGGGTTGATCTGCGCGATGACCGTGTCGGCCGCCTCAACGGCGGCACGCGCGACATCGACGCTGACGCCCAAGCTGCAGCAGCCGTGGCGATCGGGCGGAGAAACCTGAACCATGGCCACATCGAGCTTGCGCCGCCCCGAGCGAAACAGCGCCGGGATTTCGGACAGGAAACACGGCAAGTAGTCGACGCGGGCCCCGTCAAAATACGGGCGGACATTTGATCCGATGAACAGATTGGCAACACGAAAAGACGCGGCGTACTGGGGCTGAGCGTACAAGGCCTCGTGGCCCTCGGTATGCAAATGAATGATTTCGACGTCTTGCAGGCGCGCAGCCTGATCGACCAAGGCTTGCACCAGAATCGCTGGAGTCGCAGCCCCACCATGCACAAACACCCGATGCCCCGAGCGAATGCAGCTCACGGCGTCTTCCACAGAATTGGCTTGCCCCATTTCAGTTCCTTTTTCGTCCCAAAAACAGCATTGCGAACACGAGCAGCGTCCAAGATGACGCCCCATTGGCGGCCTGACATCCGCCCGGCGAGCCGCTATTCGTCGGTGTGCTGGGCGTGTCGATCGGCTGGTCATTGGGCCCCGCGTCGCCACCCGTCGTACCACCATCGGTTCCCGGAGCTCCACCCACGTCGGGGTTGCCAGCGTCGGGTTCTGGGGTGACCGGCTGCACGCACCCGTTCGGGTCGGCGCACCCGTCCGCGGCCGGAAGTCCGGCAGACGAGACGCAGGTGTCGTTGACACATTGTCGACCGGCGCCACACGACGTGCCGTCTGGCGTGGGCTCCTCGGTGAACACACATTCGTCTCGGTAGACACACTCCACCCAACCGCACTCACCGGGCGCCGTGCACATGTCTTGGTAGGGAGGCGTATCAAAGATGTACAGCGGCGCGATGTCTTCGCAGGTGCCGCCGCGCGTCACGCACTTTCCAACGTAACACGCGCCGTCCCAGCCTCCCTCAGAACAGGATTCGCCCGTCGGCACGACGCGGTCGGGCGCGCAGACCAAGCCAACACACAACTCGGCAACGTCGCACGCACCGCTCGCGGGACGGCACACCGTGGGCGTCGCAAACGCCGAGCACGTCTGGGGGTCACAACATGGGTTGTCGGGCGAGCAGGTCGCGCCGGCTTTCAACGTACAGTTGTCGTTGCAGCACGGGTTTCGACCCTCGCACCCAAGGGGCCCGCAATCGCACTGTTCGTCGCCTTCGACCTTGCCGTCACCGCACAGCGGCTCAGGGTGCGCCGGCTGGCTGTCGGCGGTGATGCATGCAGCATCCGCGGTCGCCAAAAACTGGTTGGCGCTGAACACACTGCACGGGCTGAATTCAGTCGCGAAGGGGCCGTCGGGGTCGTACACAGCGGTCATGACGTACCCGCTGGTAGGACAGTTTGGGTTCGAGCCGTTGTCGTGGTTCATCCCCAACGTGTGGCCAAGCTCGTGCGCGAGTGTCTGCGCGATGCTCGGGTCGTTGCCGATGCCCTCGATCACCACACCCGAATAGTCGGGGTCGCACGCACCTTCGACGTTCGCGAGCCCCACGGTGCTGCCAGTAAAATCGTAGCCGGAGAGTACCGTCAGTTCGTCAAACGTCGGCAGTGCGGCTTGGTTGTCGGCGATCCAAGCGTTGACGTTGTCAAGATACTGCCCGGTGCGTGCCTGTCCGAACACGACACTCGTGTTTCCCCATGGGTTTTGTCCCTGCGCATCGATGATGCCCACCAGAATGGGCAGCACGCGGTCGTCAAACTCCGTCGCGTCGTAAAGCGCGGCCGCGGCATGCACCGACATCACGGGGTCGGGCGCGTATGCGCCTTGGTCAATGGCCTCGAACAGTTGCACGTCGCGCGCGACCACGACTTCTACAAAACGGGGCGTGCCGGTCGAAAGCGCAAATCCACGCGTGGTCGGCACCTCCACGGGAAGACCCTCGCCAAACACGTCGTCAGCGACCACACCGCAGGTTCCAACCTTTGGGTCGACGGGTTCAAAACGCAGTCCGTCGTGGTTTGTGATGTTAAACATCTGGGAACCGTGAAAGGCCACACCAGAAATCTCGGGTGTGCCATCCGCCCTGCACGTGCGAAGTGCGACCACCGCTGGCAATGCTTCGCCTTGGATCTCCAGGTCCCCAAAATAGTAACAGTCGGCGTCACGCCGTTTCTGATTTTGTTTGGACCATTGCCCATCGGCGACGACCCAATGGGCCAAGTCTGCGCGAAACGGGTGGTTTTGGCGCAGACGTACAATGCCGTTTTGACCCAAAAAGTCTGACACCGGCAGTGCCATCGTGGTTTGGGGGACGTCGGTGCCGCAAGCGGCCAGCAATAGCAAGGCAAGCAGTCTTTTCATGGCCGGCATTATTAGCGACTTAGTGTGAATTTTGACAGGGATTTCACTGCAAAATCACGGGCGGCGAGCAAAAGACCGGTTTGGTGATCTCAAGCCAACTCAGAGAATAACGCCGCATCGTCCTTGCATACAGATAAGCCCCGAACAGCATTGGTCGCTTGACGTGCAGGTGTCCGAACATGTGCCACCAGAACAAGCTTGGTTGGCGCAATCACGACACGAATCGCACGTTTTTGGACCTCCGCCCGGCGTTTCGCAGTCTTCGCCAGCTTCCAAGATGGCTTCATCGTAGACAATCCCGAGGTCTCCCGAAGTCGCGATTCTGCGCGCGAACACAGAACCACGAATCACGGTCGACGCCGCCAAAACGAGCTCCGCCTCAGGGGCGTACAGGTTAGCGTTCAGAGAGACATTCGCTGAAATCGCCACCGTGCCTGTCCCGCCCACATAGATTCGCGTCGCAGCTGGGCGATCCGGGTCGCCAATGACGACGTCATTCGCGGCGTTAAAATTGCCGCCAAGGAACAGGTCGAGCTGTGATCCGGCCGGCACATGAATGGTCAACTGGCCGCTGACCGACACATCGCCACCCACGAAGAGCGCGACGCGACCGTTGACGTTCAGAGTCACGTCCCCACCCCCATCGATTCCGCTGAGGTACAAGCGGCCGCAAGGCACGTCGAGTGTCACAGGCGCCGAAAGGTTCCGGAGCGCTTCGGAGTCAAAGCCGACCTCGGCGTTGTCGTTTGCACTTGCGACCGATGTCACGATTTGGCGAATCGGCAGCAACTGTTCGGTCGAACAATCGCACGCTTGCGCAATATCGACGGGGCCGCGCACCTGGGTCGCTGTCAACGTGCCCGAGACCGTCTGCATCGCCGCGGTGGGTTGACGCAATTCGCTGCCCACGGTCGCGTCGCCTTGCACCACAAGGTTCCCCTCAAGGTCAAGATTCCGGCCCACATCAAGCTGGCCCGACGCGACACCTCCGCCGGACCGCAGGTCGCCCGACACCGTAACGGCGTTACTCATCGTCACGCCACCGTCGCCCGACGCCCAAAGCGACCCGCCGATGTCGACCACCCCGGTTGAGTCGAATTTCCCATTTGTCCCCACAGAAGCCGACTGGCCCGACGTTCCTCCGGTCGAGTTGATCGAAGATGTGGTGAGCGTGCCCGACGTCACAAAACCTTCACAGCTACACATTGCAAAGCGAAAGCTGACGGCTGCAACGTCGCCGGTGCACAGTTCGTCAGGGGTGCCGGGATTGAGAATGGGCGGACCGTCGCCAAGGCAATAGTCCTGTCGCGAATCAGCATCCGGATCGGCAGCATCGGCGTCTTGACCGGCATCCATCCCGTCAGCACCCGTGTCGGCCCCATTGTTCGGTGCGTTGTTGGAATTGTTTGACCCAGTGGTGCCGTTGTTTGAGGCGTTGTTTGCCGCGTCGGAACCCGCTTCATCGTCACACGAACCGCAACCGGCAAGCACCAGCACTACCGCAATCCAAAATCTGCGCATCGTTTGCTCCAAGTTTGTCTGTTATCCAGAATTGTACCGGCCCGGGCCCCAAAACCCACCAAAACGGCGAAAAAGTTGAGTCGGGTAGCTTCGAAAAGACCAACGGACCGAATATGAATTCTAGGGCCGGAGGTTGTCATCGTTTAGAGTGACGACTGCTTCCCGGGAATCGAGCGACCGTGAGACATCTGCTGCCAAAACTTGCTGTGTTCGCACTCACAGCGACGATCATCACCTGCGCCACCACGAGCCATCGGGGCAAACCACGCAAAGAACCCGCGCCGCTTGAAGACGAGCTGGGCATTCCAGGCGGTCCGGTCGACCAGACGGCGTTCGTTTGGGAACCTGAATCGGACACGCCTCCGCAGCTCGAGCTCGACGGGGTCGAAGACACGCCCGACTCGATTTCCGAAGCGCTCGCGCCTTACTTGGAGCTGCGTCGAACGCGCCTTCAGACGCTCGGCGGAGACGCGTCTTGGATCGTCTACATCACACGCAAGGACCAAACCGCGCAGGCGTATCGGATGAACACACCCGAGGGCGAGGCGATTCAACTGACACGTGGCAAAGAGCCTGTGAGCCAGATTTCTGGGGTACCGCGGACCACCGACAGTTGGGTTTACCGCGCGGATGTGGCCGGCAACGAAAATTACCAGATTGTACGGCTCGACGGCGACCGCGACCCGTGGCTCCTGTCCGATGGCAAAAGCCGCTATGGCCCGTTTGGCTGGTCGCCAACCGGCGACAAAATGGCGTTTACAAACAACCGCCGAAACGGCGCCGACATGGACATCTATGTGTCCGACGGGCAGACGAACAACGCCCGGTTGGTCATGGCTGGCAACGGCGCCTGGTCCGTCGCGTCGTGGGCGCCCGATGGAACACGGTTGCTGTTGCGCCAATACCTGTCGTTCGCACGTTCGGCCATGTACGTGTTGGACCTGCCCACGGGCCGGCGCACCCAGGTTACGAGCGACACGGCGGCGCATTTCCGCGGGCGATTTGTGGGCGATCACAGCATCTTCGTCACGTCGGACCGCGCTGGGGAGTTCGTCGACCTTTGGAAGGTGGACCTTTCCACCGGCGCATGGACAAACGTTTCGCCGGCCGTGCCCTGGAACATCGAAGAGGTCGCGGTCGCATCGGACGGCAATTCGGTGGTCTACACGATCAACGAAGATGGCCTTTCAACGGTCATGATGTTGGACTTAGAGGCCGCGACGACCAGCCGCATCAACGGCATCCCACCGGGCATTGTGCGCGACCTGCGCCTGACGCGTTCCAAGGGGCATTTGGCGTTCACACTTGACCAGCCGACGATGCCGGGCAGTGTCTACACGTTTGACCTCAAGACCTCGGAGCTGACGCACTGGACGGCCGACCAGCTGTCCGATTCGATGGTGCGTCCGGCCAAAGCACCCGAGCTCGAGAAGATCCAGAGTTTCGATGCGATCGCGGTGCCTGCTTGGGTCTACCGTCCTGAGGGGAAAGGCCCCCACCCGGTCATCATCTGGGTGCATGGTGGCCCCGAGCAGCAGTTTGTGCCCGCATACAACCCTTTGATCCAGTACTTGGTGCAAGAAGCCGGATTTGCGGTCGTCGCACCCAACATTCGGGGCTCGAACGGGTACGGCAAAACCTACCTGACCCTGGACGATGGCATGAAACGCTTGGACGCCATCAAAGACATCGGGGCCGTGCTCGACTGGATCAAACAAGACCCGCATCTGGACGAGCGACGGGTGGGAATCTATGGCGGCTCATACGGTGGCTACGTGGTCCTAGCCTCGATGGTGATGTACCCGGAACGTTTCTCGGCTGGCGTCGACCTCGTGGGCATCTCGAATTTTGTGACGTTCTTAGAGGCGACCTCACCGTACCGACGCGACCAGCGCCGTGTCGAGTACGGCGACGAACGCGACCCGGCGATGCGCGAGTTCATGCAGAAGATTGCGCCCGTCAACAACGCCGACAAAATTCGTGCCCCGCTTTTCGTCGCACACGGCGCCAACGATCCACGCGTCCCGCTCGAAGAAGCCCGCCAGATCGTCGAGGCCGTGCGCGACAACGGCAACGAAGCTTGGCTCATGGTCGCGCAGGACGAGGGACATGGCTTCCGAAAGCGACGAAACCGCGACGCGTTCTACCAAGCCATGGTCACGTTCTTTCAAAAACACCTCAAAGAACCGCGCGTGGTGGCCGCGCCCCCACCCGACCCCGAGCCTGATCTTGACGCTGGGTTGGATGAGAGCGCCGACTAGATTCCGCGCGAGGTGCGGCCGTTTGGCATGTGTTGGATGGTGCTTAAGGTCTTTCCATGATTCGAAACGACTATTTGATGCGCGCGATTCAGCAGCTCAGCCAAGCCTTTGGGCAGCTGATTGCGGGCAAGGACGCTGAGTCGCCAACGGACAGCCTCGACATCATCGAGGCCCACATTGCCGACGCCCTGAATACGCGGCGGGAGTTTTTGTTTTCGCAGGACATCGCGACGGTCGGCGAGTTTGACCCTCGGTTGGCGGCGGAGCTCGGTCGCATGTTCGCGTTGCATGCGCGTGTCGCTCTGAAGACGGGCCGGGCAGATCTCGCGCCGTTGTCGACCGCATGGGCGTTTCGCTGCCTGATTCGAGCGCTCGGGCAGATCGATACCCCATCCGCGCTGTTGGCCGAGGCGGAGCTGACGTCGATGCTGCGGCACGATGTCACCGAGATTCACGGCGCCCAATTCGCGCTGCCCGCCTACGTGGCGTTGTTTGACTTCGCCCGCCGTACGAAACGTGTTTCGCGTGCCGAGGACAGCCTGTTCGCCGCGATTTCTCTTGGCGCACCCTCGGAGATCGTCAACACTGGCCGGCAGTTTTTCGCGGGGCTGCTCGACCTAGACGACGGCGAGCTAGCCCAATACCAGACCTCCAGAGACGAGATCCGGGAGCTTTTGGACGAGCTGGACAGCTAACAATTGCTGCGTCGCCCGCCACCTTGTACAAAGGTCACATGTCCGACAAGACCCTCGATTTTGACGCCATTTGGCCGACCCTAGGGTTGGGCAGCGGCAAGACCATGGATATGGGGGAGACGATGGCGTCGCCCTCGGTGGGCTGGGCCGTGACGATGCGGGACCGCCTTCCACCGGTTGTCGTAGGCTCGCGAGCGTCGACCTCGACGCAATTCGACCTCGGGCGGGAGCTGGGCCGCGGAGGCATGGGGGGTGGTCCATCTTGCCACTCAGGTCGCGCTCGGCCGCGATGTTGCGCTGAAGACCACGATCACTGACTCCGACCCGAGCAGCGAGGATGCGCTGCTTCAGGAAGCTCGCGTGATGGGGCTTATCGAACACCCCAACGTGGTGCCGGTTCATCTAATCGGCCGCAACGAGGATGGTCGCCCCGTGATCGTCATGAAGCGTGTCGAAGGTCGCACGTGGGACGAGCTGCTGCAGGAAGACCCCGATGACCGCGAACGCCACATTGAAATCCTGACGCAAGCTTGCCGCGCGCTTGAGTACGCCCACGAGATTGGGATTCTGCACCGCGACATCAAGCCGGCGAACATCATGGTGGGCACGTTTGGTGAGGTTTACGTGATGGACTGGGGGCTCGCCGTCTCGCTGGGCGACGCTGAGCTCGGCCTACCGCGTGCGATCGAATCCAAATCCGTTGTGGGCACGCCCGCCTACATTGCCCCTGAGATGACCATCGGCGCGTCCGAGCGGCTCGCACCGTCCACCGACGTTTATTTGCTGGGGGCCGTGTTGTTCGAAGTGGCCACCGGTGAACCGCCCCATAGCGGACGAACGCTGTTTGAGGTCTTTCGGTCATCCTACGAGGGCAAACCTCGCGTCTACCCCGCGCACGTGCCCAAGGAGCTACAGTCTGTCATCAGTCGCGCCATGTCGGTGCACAACGAAGACCGGTACCAAACGGTCAAAGAGTTTAGGCTCGCGCTCGAAGCCTACAAAGCACACCGCTCCTCGGTCGAGATCGCGCAAGAGGCGAAGGCGCAGCTCCAAACGCTGCGGTCGGTGCTCGAGGGCTCGTCGATCGAGGTCTACCGGGCCTTTGGTGCAGCAAGGTTCGGGTTCGAGCAGGCCATCCACATCTGGGCCGACAACGACGACGCAAGAGACGGCCTGCGCGCGACGCTGATCGAGATGTTTGGCTACGAAGAGGTCAACGACAACCTTGAAGCGGCCACGGCGTTGTACGACGACATCCAAAACCCGGACGCCGAGCTGACTGCGCGTCTGGAAGCGTTGCGCGACCGTGTTCACAACGCGACGCAAGAGCTGCAGTCGTTGCGCAACCTCAAGCGAGAATTCGACGCGAACGTCGCGCTCGACAAAAAGTCGATTGCGATCGGAGTGTTCGCGTTTTTGTGGCTCCCCTTCATTTGGGTGCGCGAGTGGACCCACGGGCTTGGGCTGGCGAGCGAGGCGTGGCCCTATTTTGGGACGTCGGCTTCGTTTTTCCCGATCCTCGTGCTCATTACGATTTTGGGACGCGAGGCGTTTCGCGCAAATCTGGCGAATCGCGCGCTGATTCGAACCATGTGGCTTTTGTGGATCGCTGGATGGTTCATGCACATCGCGCCGTGGGTCGCAGGTGCTCCGCTGCATCTGGGGACCGCCTCCGAGCTGATGATGTTCGCGACGGCATTGGCCGCGTTGGGCATCGTTTCAGACCGACGCGTCCTGTTCCCAAGCGTGCTGTTCGCTTTGGGAGCCATCGCCACGGTCCTGTGGCCCGCACACATGTACACCGTTTACGCCCTGTCTGGGTTTCTGGGGTCGATTGCGTACGCCGTCTCGGGGTTACTTGGGACAACCAAATCCTAGGTCTGGGATGGGCTTCGCCCATTCGGCAACCGGAGGTTGCCCACCCAAGCGAGGTGGGCCGGCAGCTTCCAAACTGCCGTAAGACTACCGCCGTTTCGTCTTGTTCTTCCCGGTCACCTTCGGGGGCGACTTCTTCGTCGCGGCACGACGTTCCTCGGGCGGAACCAGGGCTTTCTGCCCACGGCCAATCAAGTCCGACCGCCCCATCTTCATCAAGGCCTCGCGTAGAATCGGCCAGTTTTCAGGGTCGTGGTACCGCAGGAAAGCCTTGTGCAGCTTCCTGATGCGGCCGCCCTTGGGGATGACCACATCCTCGCTTTCCGCCGTGACCTTGCGCAACGGGTTCTTGCCGGTGTGGTACATCGCGGTCGCCGTGGACATCGGGCTTGGAAGGAACGTCTGCACCTGGTCGACCTTGAGCCCCTCGCGCTTGAGCCACAACGCGAGTTCGAGCATGTCTTCGGTCTCGGTGCCCGGGTGCGCCGCGATGAAATACGGGATCAAATACTGCTTTTTGCCCGCCGATTCGCTGGCCTGCATGAACAGCTCGGCGAACTTGTCGTACGTGCCAATGCCGGGCTTCATCATCTTGTTCAGCGGGCCGTCCGCGACGTGCTCCGGCGCGATCTTCAGGTAACCCCCAACATGATGTTTGGCGAGCTCTTCGATGTAGCGCGGGTCTTTGACGGCCAAGTCGTATCGAATGCCCGACGCAATCAGGATCTTTTTGATGCCCTCGACCTCGCGCGCATCCTTGTAAAGGTCGATGAGCTCGCTGTGGTCGGTCTTCAAATTCGGGCAAACGTCTGGAAACACGCATGAAGGCTTGCGGCAAGCCGCCTCGATCGCAGGGTCTTTGCACTGCAACCCGTACATGTTCGCCGTTGGGCCACCCAAGTCCGACACAACCCCTGTGAACCCGGGCATTTTTGTCATCGCCTCGACTTCGCGAAGGATCGACGCTTTGGAGCGACGCTGGATGATGCGACCCTCGTGCTCGGTGATCGAACAAAACGTGCAGCCGCCAAAGCAGCCGCGCTCGATGATGACCGAGCTTTTGATCATGTCCCACGCGGGGATCTTTGCTTTCCCGTAGGCCGGATGCGGGCCGCGCGCGTACGGCAGGTCGTAGACACCGTCCATCTCCTCGGTCGACAGCGGCACCGGCGGGGGGTTGAGCCACACATGCCGGTTGCCGTGGGCCTGAACGATGGGACGTGCGTTGCCCGGATTGGTCTCGGCATGCACAGCACGCGACGCCTGCGCGTACGCAATGGTGTCGGACTTGACCTGTTCGTAAGACGGGATGCGAATGACCGTCTGCTCACGAGGATGGCGCCACGGGCTGGTCATCTTTGCGGTCACGTCCAATTCGAACATGTCTTCGGGCACCGACGGGGTCCAGTACACGGTCCCACGCAAATCACGGATCTGGTCCACGGGCTCGCCGTGCGCCATGCGGTGGGTCAGCTCGACCAAAGCGCGTTCGGCGTTGCCGTACAACAGGATGTCCGCGCGCGAATCGAGAAGGATCGACCGTCGGACTTTTTCGCTCCAGTGGTCGTAGTGGGCCGTGCGACGCAGACTGCCCTCGATGCCGCCGAGCACAATCGGCACGTCTTTGAACGCCTCGCGACACCGCTGCGCATAGACAATCGAGGCACGGTCGGGACGTCGGTCGGGCGCGCCATCGGGCGAATACGCATCGTTTGACCGAATGCGCCGCTCCGACGTGTAGCGGTTGACCATCGAGTCCATGTTGCCCGCGGTCACGCCGAAATAGAGCCGTGGCTTGCCCAAAATCGTGAACGGTTCGGCGGACTGCCAGTCTGGCTGAGCGATGATGCCCACCCGAAAACCTTGCGATTCCAAAACACGTCCCACCACCGACATCCCGAAGCTTGGGTGGTCGATGTAGGCATCGCCGGTGACGATGATGACGTCGCACTCATCCCAGCCGAGCTCGTCCATTTCGGCGCGGCTCATGGGAAGGAAAGGTGCTGGTGCGAGATCTGGGCGAAACTTGGGGTAGCTGAACAGCGCTGGGGCTGTCGGCATCGAGGCACGAGAAGACATGGCGAAACTCCGTCGGCGCGAGGGCGGCGGTACGCAAGGGGGACGAACCCGGTTTATGTGGGCCAAAGCGGCCGCGGGGAACCTAACAGGCCGCACCTCCACATTCAAGAACCACCGCCAATTCGGCGCGTTCGACGCAGTTGGCAAAAAACCTCGATTCCGATGCCGATTCCGACTACCGTGGCCGCCTCAACGATTGACAGGGAAACGTATGAAATTCGGCATCTTGATTCTGGCCTGTGCATTGGTGGCTTGCGGCGACGACTCCAACTCGAAGTCAAACAATGTGATCGACGTCAACAACACGAACAACGCCGCGAACAACGGCAGCAACAATGCGTCGAACAACACGACCAACAACACGACCAACAACACGACCAACAATACGACCAACAACACGACCAACAATACGACCAACAATGCGAACAACACCAACAACGTTGTCACCGCAGACGAGGTCGATCCAAACTGCGTGGACGGTCAGTACCGTGAGGCACTGCCGAACCCGGGCGCCGATATCTCGGCCGAGCTCGCGAGTTTCTCGGCGGCAGATTTGCCCACGTTCTACGATGCGGTGCTGAGCAAACGCTTCCCTGTGGGCGCCTGGGTCGTCGAAGGTGGGCTTGGAAACACTCAGTTCGATTGTGTTCAGACGTTTTCTGGAAACCCGAGCAACGCGGACGACGCCATCGGGTCGTTGTCGACCGTGGTTCACGAATGCGGGCATATTTACGACTTCACGCTGCCAAACGATGGTTATGGCGTCACTCCCGAGCTGACCATTTCATGTTCTGGCGGTGATACCGTCGCCCGCGGCGGCTCGACCTTCGAACGCAGCCGCCTGCGAGGCGACACCTACAACAGCAAACGGCCCGGTTGTGACGTGTCAGGCGGGGACTGTGACTTCTACGCCGAAGTGTACTTGGACGGCGACCCCGACGACGGCACCTTCGATGGTGGCGACCAAGGTTTCAACTCCGTGCTCGAAGAAACCCTCCAGTACGTCAACTCCCTCGCGACCGACTACGCGTTCCAAGACTCCATCCGAGGTTCCGTCAGCGCCATGGACGGCATTCTGACCTTCCTCTGGTACATCGAACGCTACCTGCTGTTGGCACGCACAGAGTACCCCGCTGCCTACACGAAGCTTTCCACCGACCCGTGCTGGCGCAACGCCATTTTGACGGTGTGGGGTCGCGCTTGGATCATGCTGCAAGCCGCCGAAGGGAATCAAAGCCTCGGGATCGACGACCAGCAATTGTTTGAATTGGTCCGCGACCCCGCGTTGCTTGGGGAAATCCAACGCCTGCGAGACCTCGAAGGCTGCTGAGCTACTGGAAGTTCTGGACGAACCAGCCGCCGCCCTCGCCGCATGCGACCATCGTGTATTGCGTGCTGGACATGTTGATGTAGTGCCCATGCGCCGAGAACGGCTCCCCCGGTCCCTCGTCCCACATCTGCTGAAGGCACGCAGAGTTGACGCGATCCCAACCGCCCCATCCCGGGCACTCGTTTTGCGCAAAGCCGCGGGGCGAGCAAATCCCGCTCGAGAAACCATCATGCGGGGCGTTTTTTGCGGCATCGTTGGCGGCCTGCTGGTCGGCACATGCCTCCCCGTCGGTCCACCGTTCGAGCGGCGGCAAGCACTGGCACTCCCAACGAAACTGATTGATGCGTTGGACACAATCCTCGCGAGGGTCCCCCGTCGAAGCCAAAGGTGTCGGCGAACAATCCGGGATTGGCGCGCTCAAGGGGCCCGATTCGCATGGATTCTCGAACGCCGGATCCGGGTCTGGCTTGGGCGTGGACGTGTTGTTGGTCGGCGTCGACGAGGTGTCAACGCCAGTATCCGCCAACGTGGTCGCCGACTTGTCAGAATCTGAGCCGCAGCCCAGCGCGAAGATGAACAACAAAGTGGTGATGCGCATGACGTGATTCTAGTAGCGACCGGGTCCAAGCGCCACAACCATACACTTCGGCTTTTCGGGCCTTTGTGTTTGCGCGGGTTTCCAAGCACGTGTACTCGGTAATTCGACGAGGATGGCCGCCAAAAAGGCGGCAGCGAAGGGCACCCGTGAACGACCTGCTAGACAAACTGACGACACCATCTTGGACCCCAGGCTCCAAAGACTTCGACCCGCTCTTCCAGCTGATCGAGGCCCAATCCCATGAAAAGGACGTCGTGCGCGCGTTGCAACGCGCCGGCGGTACCGCATGCCGCCATCTGGTGGAACGTTTGCTCGCGTCGACCACACCAGCGCGTGGACGCCTAACCAAAGCGCTGCAAAAGTTTGGCTCGACCGGGGACGACTTCGCACGTGAGACCCTGATCTCGCTCATCACCGACGACGATCCACACACCCAGCGCATGGCCATCGGCGCGATTGGACAATGGAAAGACCTGTCCGACGAAGCGGCGCTTGTCCTTGAGGCCAAACTGCTCGCGGTTGCCGAAGGTGCCGACGAGGCGACCCAACGCGCCATCGAAAAAAGCCTTGGGCGGATTGGCGGTGAAGCAACCCGGGCTTGGCTTGCGTCAAACGGCGCCGCGACGGTCAACGAAGTCATGGTCGAACGACGGCTGAGCCGCACCGGCGAGCGCACCATCCGGATGAAGACCCGCTTGGATCAACCCGTGGTGGTCGAATTCGAATGCAAACCAGGCCTCGAACACATTGTCGCAGCACAGCTGCCCGACCTTGAATGCAAGACGTTTCCCGGCCTCGTCCGGACCACAACGCGCGGTCCTCTTCGGGATCTCTTCGCGTGCCGAACGATGATGACGTTCCGTTTTGTGATGGATATCGCGCGCACCGGCGACGACGTGCATGACGTGACCGAACTGCTGACCCGCGGCGAGGCCGCGACGATTCTCCGTGCGTTTTCGCCCGACGGCACGCGGTTTCGGCTTAGCTGGACCAAAGGCAAAAAGCGCGCGACCACCATCGAGATCGCCAAACGTGTCGCGAGCGCGGTCGACTGGCTCGTCAACGACCCTGTCGAGCGTGACTGGGAGGTCGTGGTGGATGTGGCCGAAAAATCGATGCACGTCACCCTTGAGCCGCGCATCGAGGATCGCCGTTTCCCATGGCGCGTTGCCGACGTGCCTGCTGCGTCTCACCCGACGGTCGCGGCCGCGCTCGTGTGGCTGAGCGCGCCGCAAGCCGACGACGTGGTGTGGGACCCATTCATGGGCTCCGGGCTCGAACTGTGTGAGCGCTCGCATGTCGAGAAGTTTTCGCGGTTGATCGGCTCGGACAACGACGCAGCGGCCATCAAAGCGGCCAAGAAGAACTTCGCCAACCTCGGGGCCGAGGTCGAAGTCTACAAATCCGACGCGCGTAAATTTTTGCCCCACCACGTCACGGTGATCGTCACGAACCCGCCCTTGGGTTGGCGCGTCAGCGAAGAGAGCGAGCTGCGTGAGCTGATGCGCGGGTTCTTGGAAAACGCATGGGGCATTCTCAAACCCGGTGGTCGCCTGGCGTGGACGACGCGATTCGCGCGCCAGACGGACCCCATCGCCAGAAAACTTGGCTTCAAGATCCGCGAGTCTTTTGTGGTGGACCTCGGCGGACTAAGCGCCCACATGCAGCTGCTGATCAAACCTTAGCTTGGGTCGGGCGCAGGGGTTTTGGGGCCGCTCGGTGGCAGCTCGGGTTGAGCGGCATAGTTCATGTCCAGCTCGCCGGTCAGCGTGTTCAACCACGCGACGATCTCGCCCGTCTCTTGCTCGTTTAGCTTTCGGCCCAACTGGTACTCACCCATCATCGCCACCGCTTCGGACAAGTCCTTGACCGAACCGTCGTGGAAGTACGGCCCCGTCTTGGCAATGTTGCGAAGGCTGGGTGCCTTGAAGACCAAATCGTCTGCAGCGTTTTTCGTCACGTCCATGCGCCCGTGGTCCGCTTGGTTTGGCCAAGGTTTGACGGCTCCGAGTTTCTGGAATGAACCGCCCCCCACAAGCGCCCCGTTGTGGCACGCTTGGCAACCCGACGCCATGAATGTGTTGAAGCCTTTCAATTCGGTCTCGGTCAACGCCGTGTGGTCGCCTTCAAGGAATTTGTCCCAGCGCGAAGGCGTCACCAAGTTGCGCTCAAACGCGCCGACGGCCTTGCCGAAGTTGTCGTAAGTCACGGGGTCGGCCTCGCCTGGGAACGCGTCAGCAAACAAAGGCGGGTAGCCCGGGATCGATTTGAGCACGTTGACGACTGTGTCAGGGTCGGGCATCGCCATCTCGACAGGGTTAAGCACGGGGCCCTTGGCCTGCGCCTCGACGTCGGGTTCACGACCGTCCCAGAATTGCGCAAAATGCCCAGCTGCGTTGAGCGTCGTCGGCGAGTTGCGACCGCCGCGCACGCCTTTGTGACCCGGTGATGTGGGCTCGTTGTCGACGCCGAACGTCTTGAGGTTGTGGCACGAGTTGCACGAGATATCGTGGTTCTTCGACACGCGGGTTTCGTAATACAACATCCGGCCCAGATCCTCTTGGGCCTTGGTCTGGTCTGGGGACGCAAACGTCTTTGGGAGCGGTTTGAACAGCCCTGTATTGGCCTGCGCGATCTCCAGCTGTGTCTTGGGAGCCTCCGCAGGCGGGGCCTGCGCCGCAGGGGCCTGGGCCTTCTCAGCGGGCTTGTCGCACGCCACCGCCAATGCCACCGTTGAAACCAAAACCGCACTCATCCATCGTGTATTCATGATCCTCTCCTTTCTCGGAATTCCGAACGACCCTACGCGACGCGTGTGAGGCATTCGTTCGACGGGCATTGGAAATTTGTGAGAATTTGCCGCCGATCTGCTCTGAACCTTTAGCAACCGCCGTGCCGGAGGGTTTGGCGACGCGATTGAACGCCTAAACCTCAGTATCCATGTCAGATTTCCTGAACGCGCCCGAACAACCGCGCGCCGCGTTGCAACGTGTGTTGCGAAACAGTCCACTTCCCGAACGGCCAAGTTCCGGTTAGTCTTCAAACGTGATTCAAAAGGGACAAGTCGTCGGGGGGCGTTACGTCATCGAGGCTCAGTTGGGCCAAGGCGGCATGGGTGCTGTCTACCGTGCTGTCCAGCAGCCTCTTGGCCGACAGGTCGCCATCAAGGTTCTGCGCTTGACCGGTCTGACGCCCGAGGAAAACCACCACCGCCAACAGCGCTTCTTTCGCGAAGCAGCGTTCAGCAGCCGCCTGAACCACCAACACACGGTCACAGTCTATGACTACGGTGAGCTGCCCGGCGATGATGGCTTTTTTATCGCGATGGAATTGCTTCAGGGTCAGACCCTGTCCGAGCTGATACGCCGAGGCCCGATGAGCGTCGCGATGGCGCTTCACATCGCGACACAGATCGCGAGCTCCTTGGCTGACGCCCCGCCGCCGGCGTCATCCACCGTGACCTCGGCCACCCAACGTGATGCTCGTCCAGCGCGGGCCGAACCCTACTTCGTCAAAGTGGTGGACTTTGGCACGGTGAGAAACCGCGGCAACCTCGAACGCCGCCGAGCTGGCACCCAGGAGCGCAGACGATCAGCAGATCGCCCATGCGCTATGGCGCCCGAGCGCTTCCTCTGCCTCCGCTGACACGCCCTCGGTGGACATCTACGCGTTGGGCGTTCTGCTCTATGAGATGCTGGTCGGGCGCCCACCATTTCTGTTGGGTGGCGACGTCACACTTCACATCACGTGATGATGCAGCACATCAGCCGCCCCCGCGCATGCGCGAACTCCTCGCCGAACCTCTTCTTGCCCAGGGCTTGAGGACGTGGTCATGCGGTGTCTCGAGAAAAGACCCAACCAAGCGGTACGCGATGACGGACCTGCTTCATGACCTCGGAGAGTTTCAACAGCACAATCACCTGCTTCGCACGGATCCCGAAATTTCGGTGTTGCCCGATCTGCGGTACGACATGGACGCGACAGCCGACGACCTGCCTGTGTTCGGTGAACCTACGTTGATGGACAAACAGCCCGACGTTAGTTCCATGGAGCATCCTGTGCGCGAATTCTCGGGCGCAACCCATGAGATGCCCGCCAAGCCACCTCCAATACTATGCGAATGGGTTATCCTGATATCTTGCTGGCATCAATAGACAGTTTGCTGTTCTCGCAGTTTAACTCCGAGGTGGGTCAGCGTGAGGCGCTCGACCCAGCCGACATCCCCGAAAGCGTCGCGAAACGCTCGAAAAAACGCCCCAGCGCATCGCCGCCCCCGCTCCCGCGCCGGTCGCAGCCCCTGCGAAGAACACACGTCCCGGCGTACAGGTGCATGCGATGCAGACTGGCAGAACGCGTGTCCTGACCGCACCGAGCTCGCGGACGCGTTCTCACTGCGCCTTGCCGAGCAGCCGACGCACGGTCCACGGCGTGTTTGACGTATCTCATAGCGCTCGAACGCACCACTACAAAGGCATTTTGCTTCGGGCGGAGGCGGATGCGATTCCGTCGGTGCGCGCGCCATTGCCTGTGGAACAACTCATCAGCGACACCTCGACCATTCTGTGCAAACAAGGCGAATCGTTTACGCTCAACGCCGCCGGCCTCGAAGACACCACGTCGGCCGACCGTTCGATCGTCCAGGTTTCGCCTAAGGATGGCGCACACCAGCTTCGTTGCTTCTCGCCCGGTAAAACAACATTGACGCATGCGGGGCAGGAGTTCCCCATTCTGGTGGGTGTCAGCGACGAGGAGACCCACGAGGCACTGCGAAACAAAGGCGCAAACGGACTCGAGAAGTGCATTCTCAATGACTTGAAAGACTCTTTCGAACAGACGGTCGTCGCGCGAGTCGCGGTCGAACCCGACGGACGTGTCTCGATGGTCCAGCGCCTCGATGGCACCATGCCGATCGAGACCGAGACGTGCGGCCTCAATGTCTTGAAGGGCCTCAAGCTCGCCCGCTCGAACAAACCGCGTGTCGTAGACTTCGCGTGGGATGGGCGGCTGCCGAAATACTTCGAAAAGATCGTCAAGTACGTCAGCACGAGCCGATACACACAGGCCAAGAAGCTGTGCGCTCCGCTGCTTGAAAACGGCGTCATGGCCACCGAGTGCATGCCCCTGTCGAAACAGTTCCCGTCGTTCATCCAAGACGGTTGCAACTTGCTCGGAGATTCCGCAAAAGGGATCTTCAACTGCAATCCCAAATGAACTAAGGATCGCCCATGGCCATCCAAATGGGCGACAAGATCGCAGAAAAATACCGCGTCCAGCGTTTGCTTGGGCGTGGCGGCATGGGCTCTGTGTACCTTGGCGTGCAAGAGCCGCTCGGTCGCCCCGTGGCGATCAAGACCTTGACGACCGACGAGCTCACCGCCGAAGAACGTGCCTACCGCGAAACCCGATTCTTCCGTGAAGCGGCCATCTGTGCGCAGCTGTCGCACCCCAACACCGTCATCGTGTATGACTACGGCGAGCTCGCCGACAAGGAGCTCTTCCTCGTGATGGAGTACCTAGAGGGGAAGTCGCTGCGTCAGTTGGAGAAAGAGCGAGGACGCCTCGCTCCAGACATCAGCATCCACATTGCTTCCCAAATCGCTGCCTCGCTCGCGGACGCCCACGACCATGGGATCATCCACCGCGACCTCAAGCCGCCCAACATCATGTTGGTCGAGCGCGGCAACAACCCTTACTTCGTCAAAGTTGTCGACTTTGGGCTGGTCAAAGACCTGCACAGCTCAAACAACGAGCCCGAGCTCACGCGCGAGGACAGCATTGTTGGCTCGCCCATGTACATGGCCCCCGAACGCTTCCTGTCCAAAGAGTTCGACGCGCCAGCGGTCGACATCTACGCGCTCGGCGTGATGCTCTATGAAATGCTCACCGGGCGGCCGCCCTTCGAGCTCAAAGCCGGAACCACGATCCACCAACTCGTGTTGGACCACGTCGAAAAACCACCACCATCGTTTGCCGAGGTGGCACCCGACCTCGTTCTGCCGCGCGGACTTGAGCGATTGGTCATGCTGTGTTTGGAAAAAGTTCCCACACGGCGTCCGGGGTCAATGGCGAGCATCCAACACCATCTCGCTGAGATCGCGAACGCCCAGTCCGTCCCCGTCGAAAAAGCGGTGCACACTTCGGCGGCGCCCAGCGCGTTTGAGGTCGCCGACGACACGGTTCCCGAGCCCGAGCCCGAGCCCGACCCCCCCGTCGTCGTTGACGCCCCCGAGCGTCGACCTCCACCTCCCAGACTCCTTGCAGCCCTTGGAGCCATCGCCGTTTTGAGCGCCGTTGTGGTCGGCGTGCTGTTCTGGGCAAGCCAGCCCGGTCCGGGAGAAGTCGCGACACTCCAGCCAAAAACGGATGCCCCCCCTCCCAAAACCGTGGTGACGAAGTCCGACCCTGCGCCCACAGAGGCCATACCCGCGCCGGTTGAGCACCGGCCCGAAGCGGTGACACTGTCCGATGTGGTCGACACCTTCACAGGGTTGCGACGCAACGTGCTGTGCAAACTCGGCGAATCGCTCACCCTCAAGAACACACGAAGCCTAGGCGCTGTCGACGCGTCGATCGTCGCTGCGACCTCCGGCGGCATCGCGCAGCCCTCGCGCGCCGAATGCCTCGCGGTGGGTGTGACAGACGTCCGCACAGATTCTTCCACCCTGAAATTCTACGTTGGGATCGAGGATGCCGACCTGACAGTAACCGCGGATTGCCCCAAAGGCGGTCTGGTACGTGGGCGTGTGTTGTTTACGCCAGCGGGCGCGGTCAAAGAAGTCATGGTGTGGACCCCAACGGACGAGCGCGCCGATTGTGTCGTCGCGTCCATTCGTAAAAAGTCTTTGCCCGCCGCCGCGCACCCTAGAATCGCCGATTTCGAGGTCGAGCCATGACGCAGATCGACACCATCGCCAAGTTGTTGCTTGGCGCCAAACACGTCGCGTTCCTTACGGGCGCCGGTGTTTCTGCCGAGAGCGGCATCCCAACGTTTCGTGATGCGTTGGAGGGCTATTGGTCGAAGTACGACCCCGAACAGCTCGCCACGCCCCAAGCGTTTGCCGCCGACCCTGAGTTGGTGTCGCGTTGGTACGACGAGCGTCGCCAAAAGGTGCTAGCCTGCCAACCCAATGCTGGACACGTGGCACTCGCCGAACTCGAGCGGCTTCTGACCGAACGCGGCGCCACCTTTGCGATTCTGACGCAGAATGTCGACGGCCTACACCGACGGGCTGGCTCCAAAGAAGTGATCGAAGTTCACGGCTCCCTGCTTCGCTGGCGAAGCACAACGAGCCAAATCGAGTACGACGACCTGCCGGTGCCATTCGAATCGTATCCGGTTCCTGCGCCGGACGGCGGTTTACTGCGACCGGGCGTCGTCTGGTTCGGAGAGGCGCTGCCCGACGACGCTTTAGCCCGCGTGGACGAAGAGCTCGCCCGATGCGACGTTTTTGTCAGCGTGGGCACCAGCGGGCTCGTCTACCCCGCCGCGGGATGGTCCTTGCTCGCCAAGCGCGCCGGCGCCAAGACCGTCGAGATCAATCGCGACCCCACGCCGATGTCGCAGTCGTTTGACCACTGTGTCCTCGGCCAATCAGGCACTGTACTCCCCGCGATCGTCGAAGCGATACGCAGGGGTTGAAGTCCTCGGCGCAACGCCGTACAAACACGACAGCTGCAACGAGGCTGTCATGACCGCGCAAAAACTGGACGACAACTTCCCCACCCCCGACCGCTCCACGTGGGAATCGTTGGTCGCGAAAACGCTCGCCGGAAAAGATCTCGCAAGCTTGGACCACGAGATCGGCGGTCAGCGGTTTTCGCCGATTTACGCGCCAACCGCGTCAACGCTTCGACCACGGATGGCGGGCACGACCGCACTGGTCGCCGTCCCGCGCCCAGCCGAAGCCATCAGCCTGTTGTCGCAACGTTATGACCGAGTGCACATCAGCGCCGATTGGACGCAGGCGCAGTGTCGCGCGACCTTCCGCGCGCAGGACGTCGTACACGTTGACACCCACCCGAAAACCGGCGCGTTTTTAGATGATGCCATCGGATGGATCAGCACCGTGTTTCACGACCCGTTCTTGACCGGTGTCAGCTCGGTCGACGAGCACCACACCCTGCTTGGATACGTGTCGCTTGATGGCGCCGCGTGGGAGCTCGCCGGGGCCAACGCCACCGAAGAGTTGGCCGCGATCGGCGCCGGCGTACTCGAGGGGTTGCGCGCGGGTGCAACGTCGTTCCACCTACGATTGGCGTTGACGCCGATGGTCTTCGAATCGATCGCAAAACGACGCGCCCTTGATGCCATCCTCGGTAGGATTCAACAATGGCACGGCACATCGTTCGACGACCACGTCCACGGCCTGACCTCGATACGAACGTTTAGCGCGTATGACCCGTTTACGAACATCCTGCGCAGCGCGTGCTCCACAGCCGCTGGCTTGATCGCGGGTTTCGACACGTTGACGGCGATGCCGCATGATTGGAGATGCGCAACCCCTTCGGATGGTACGCGCATCGCAGCAAACCTTCCCCACGTCTTGCGCGAAGAGTCGCACCTGCTGCGCACGTGGGACGCGGCCGGCGGGTCGGGGTACTTGGAAGCATTGACCGATGGACTGGCGAGGGCGGCATGGGAACTCATCCTCGACCTCGAGCGCGCGGGCGGCCTCGGGGCCGCTCGTGAGACCATGTTTGGTCGCTTGCAGACCAACCAAGCAGCATCCGCACGCGCCGTCGCGACCCGAAAGACGGTGCTCGTGGGAGTCAACGATTTCGTAGACGCACTGGAAATCACCGCCTTGCGGCAACTTCACCGTCCAAGCGAATCATCGGATGGCCTCGGAGACCCCTTTGAACCGGCGTTTGCTGGGCTGGGGTGGGAAGCGCTCGCGCGCCGGGCCCAAGGCAAAGCCGTGGGCATCGTGGGCGTCGGCGAGCTCAAACGCCACAAAGCGCGGCGGGACTATGTCGAGCGGCTGTTGCGTGCCGGTGGGTTTTCGCCCGAAGACTCAGCTGAGCCACACGTCGTGTTTCTCGTCGGCCACGACGAGGACTACCCCACCGATGGCTTGCAGCAAGCCAAGGAGCTCACCGCCGCGGGGCATCGCGTCGTGGTCGCCGGTCGACCCGGCGAGCTTGAAGCAGGCTGGAACCAGAACGGGGTTTCCGATTTCGTGTACATCGGCGCCGACGTACTCGCCGTGCTCTCGCAGCTTTTGGAGGCCCACCCATGAGTCGTTTTTTGGACCACGATTTTTAAGCCCTCCAGCCGCCCGTGCCCCAGGCTGTTGCGTCGGCAACAGCAACGCCCGAAGGCATCGACGTCTATTCTGTCTACGGCCCCGAGGCCGCCGTCGGCCTCTCGCATGCGCACTCGCTTCCCGGCATTGCGCCCTACACACGTGGCCCTTACCCCACAATGTATGCGACGCGTCCCTGGACCGTACGTCAGTACGCCGGGTTTTCCACCGCCGAAGAGAGCAACGCGTTCTATCGTCGTAATCTGGCGCAAGGGCAGCGCGGCTTGAGCATCGCGTTCGACCTCGCGACCCATCGTGGCTACGACTCCGACCACCCCCGCGTCACAGGCGACGTCGGCATGGCCGGTGTCGCGATCGACTCCATCAAGGATATGCGCGTCCTGTTCGATGGGATTCCGCTCGACCAGATGAGCGTGTCCATGACCATGAACGGCGCGGTGTTGCCCATCATGGCGCTGTTCATCGTCGCGGCCGAGGAACAAGGCGTCGCGCCCGAAAAACTCAGTGGGACCATCCAAAACGACATCCTCAAAGAGTTTATGGTCCGCAACACGTACATCTACCCGCCCGCGCCTTCGATGCGCATCATCGCGGACATTTTTGCGTACACCGCGCAACACATGCCCAAGTTCAACTCCATCAGCATCTCGGGCTATCACATGCAAGAGGCCGGAGCGACGGCCGACCTTGAGCTCGCCTACACCTTGGCGGACGGCGTCGAATACATCCGCGCCGGGCTGGATGTGGGCCTCGCGGTAGACGACTTTGCGCCCCGACTTTCGTTCTTTTTTGCGATCGGCATGGACTACTTCATGGAGGTCGCCAAACTGCGCGCGGCGCGCACGCTCTGGGCGCGGTTGGTCAAGGATTTTGGGCCCTCCAACCCCAAATCGATGGCGCTGCGCACCCATTGCCAAACCAGCGGCTGGAGCCTCACCGCCCAAGACGTTTACAACAACGTCACGCGCACCTGCGTCGAAGCCATGGCCGCCGTGCACGGTCACACGCAATCCCTGCATACGAACAGCCTCGACGAAGCCCTCGCGCTCCCGACGGACTTCTCGGCGAGGATTGCACGAAACACGCAGCTGCTGCTTCAACACGAGACAGGCTCGACGCAAGCCATCGACCCGTGGGGCGGAAGTTTCTTTGTCGAACGGCTGACTCAAGATTTGATGGACCGCGCATGGGCCCACATCCAAGAGATCAACGAGCTTGGCGGCATGGCCAAAGCCATCGACTCAGGCATTCCGAAACTTCGCATCGAAGAAGCCGCAGCACGAACACAGGCCCGCATCGATTCGAAGCGCCAAAAAATCATCGGCATCAACCAGTTTGACCCGCCGGAACACGAACAAATCCCGATCCTCAAGGTCGACAACAAAGCCGTGCGGGAATCGCAAATCGCGCGATTGAACGCGTTGCGGGCCGAACGCGACAACGACGCGGTCGTCAGAGCATTGAACGACCTCACACAGTGCGCACACACCCAACAAGGCAATCTGCTCGCACTCGCCGTCGTGGCAGCCCGTCATGGCGCGACCGTTGGCGAAATGAGCGATGCGCTCGAAAAAGTCTATGGACGGCATACCGCTCCGACCCAAGCGGTGTCGGGCGTTTACCGAGGAGAAGGCGGCGTGGACGACAAGCAGATGAGTGTCCTGACCGAACGCATCGACCGTTTCGAAGCGCTTGAGGGACGACGTCCCCGAATACTTGTAGCCAAAATGGGCCAGGATGGGCACGACCGCGGCCAAAAGGTCATCGCGACGGCGTTCGCGGACATCGGCTTTGACGTCGACATCGGCCCACTGTTTCAGACGCCCGAAGAAACCGCGCAGCAGGCGGTCGAAAACGATGTCCACATCATCGGCGCGAGCTCCCTCGCCGCCGGTCACCTGACGCTGGTGCCGCAGCTTCGCGATGCGCTCGCGAAGCTTGGACGTCCCGACATCCTCATCGTGGTCGGGGGCGTGATTCCTCCCGACGATTACCCTGCCCTGCTCGAAGCCGGCGCATCGGCCATTTTTGGCCCGGGAACAGTGATCTCTGAGGCTGCCATCGAGCTGCTCGACGTCCTCGACGAACGCCTCGACCTTGGGAGCCCGGCGTGAAACGTCCCCAACTCGATCTGCAGGCGTACGTCGACGGGGTCACCGCGCGTGACCGCGCCGTGCTTGGACGCGCCATCACGCTGATCGAGTCCAATCGCCGTGACCACCAACGCACGGCTCAAACACTGCTGGACACCTTGCTGCCCCGAACCGGAAAAGCGATTCGGCTTGGCGTCACCGGGGTTCCTGGCGTGGGCAAGAGCACGTTCGTCGAAGCGCTCGGTATGCTTTTGGTCTAACAGGGTCTTCATGTTGTTTTGCTCGCCATCGACCCCACGATGAGCGTGCGAGGTGGGTGCATCCTTGGGGACAAGACCCGGATGGCCCATCTGTCGGTCCACCCCAACGCCTTCATCCGACCTTCGCCGTCTCAAGGCTCGCTTGGTGGCGTCCACCGGAAGACCCGCGAGACGATGCTCCTGTGCGAAGCAGCCGGCTTCGACGTGGTGATCGTCGAGACCGTCGGCGTGGGACAATCCGAAACGCGTGTCGCCGACATGGTCGACACGTTTTTGGTGCTGATGCTCGCGGGGGCCGGCGACGAGCTTCAGGGGATCAAGAAGGGCATCCTCGAGGTCGCCGACCTGCTCGCGATCAACAAGGCCGACGGCGACAACAAGACCGCGGCCGAGCGTGCCCGTCGAGATTACAAAAACGCGATCCACTTGTTTTCGGCCCACGACGCGACGTGGGTGCCGCCGGTCAAAACGTGCAGTGCGCTGACCGGCGAGGGTATCACGGAAGTTTGGGACACCGTGCTTGAGCATCGGCGAGTCACCACCGAGGCCGGTCTGTTTGACCGACGTCGCGCTGACCAACAGCGTCACTGGCTTTGGGATATCGTCAGCCAAGAGTGGATGGCGCGCTTCAAGGAGCGCACGGCGAGCCGCGTACACGACATTGAAGCGTTAGTGATGCAGGGAAAGCTCACCCCGACCTCGGGGGCGCTTACGCTTTTGGACCTTGCAGACGACGAACACACGTAGGAGCCCCCATGCGTTGGTTGCTTTTAGCGCTCGCCATCGTCGCCGGTTGTGACGACACGAAATCCACGCCAGACCTGCCGTACGCCGACATGGGCGTTGACCGAGACTTGGACGCGCCTGACGCCGAAAACCCGGATCTTAGCATTACCGCAACGCGCCTGTTTCCGACCGAGAATGCGCCTGGGACGGCACTTGGCGCGTGTCCCTATGCGTCACCATTGGCCTACGATTCGGTCATTTTGCAGGCCGCTGGGTCGGACATCGTGGCGCTCGATCCCAACGACGGTAGCCAAGCGTGGCGATTGACCCTCCCTGCTCCCGATGGTGAAAGCGCGGTCATCATCGGCACGCCCGCGCTGGTGAGAGACAAGCTGGTCGTCGCCTATTACACGACCGACACCGATCAGGCCGGCGACGCCCAACCAAGCCGTCTGCGGCACCGCGTCAGTGTCGTCGATTTGGACACTCGCGCGCTTGACCCGATGTTTGAAACCATCGAACTCGAAGGCACCCTGCCCGCGACGGGCGGCGGCACCGTGACGTTCCTCCCAAGCAACGCCCTTGCCAGGGCTGAGGTCGTTATCGGACGTCAAGCCGGTGAGACCTTTGGACGTGCGTACGTCACGTTCGGCAACGTGCGAGACATACAGCCCTGGCATGGGTTCGCGTTTGAGATCAATCTCGATGCATGGGCAAGGGCGCGGACCCCGTATCGGGCCGTTTGGTGACCACACCCGAATCCGATTGCGGTCAGGCGGGCGTCTCTGGGTCGCGCATGCGCGTGTGCGGCGGTGGTCTCTGGCAGCCATCCGGTCCGCTAATCGTACCAGTCGAAGACTCCTACGACGTCGTTTTGGCGCCTGGCAATGGTCAACTTGACCTCGCACGGAATGACTTCGCGAACACGCTGATGCGTGTCCGGCCGGGCCTGCTCTTTGACCCTTTGTGCGATCCCGGCGCCTGTGCGGACTTTAACCCCGACGACCCGGCGGCATCGTGCGTCGAGTCGTGCCAGAGCTTGTTTATCCCTCGACGACTGGAATCCGATGGTCCACTGCGGCCCGAGTCCGGCGCCTGTGAAGGCCTGACGATGTTCGAGTGTTGGGAGAAACTCGACTACGTGGGGGGAAGCACGCCCACACTCGTCGACCTTCCCGAAGCTGGCAAACTGCTGGCGTATCCCACCAAAGACGGCTCGGTGTATCTCGTCGACTACCTACATATGGGGAGATTGCACGACCGCAAACAGCTCGTCGCCGTGTGCGGGACACCGGACGACCCATGCCGATGGGATTGGGCCGGCATGATCGTCACGCAGCCCGGAGCTCGTCACCGTCAATGGCAAGCCGGTGCTCATCGTGCCGACCTTCATGCCTGACAAATCCCACCCTGCAGGCGTTGTGGCGTTGGAGGTGATCGATGGCCCGACCGCATCGCTAAAGGTGCTGTGGCAGGCGCCAAACTTTGGCACCGCAGATGCGGTCACGCGTTTTCGCGAACACACGACACGCGCCACGGCGCAAAACATCGCACCAAACTTGGATGTTGTTTGGGTCGCTGAGGCCAAACGGTAAAGGGCAACGCTCGCCTGCTTGGCATCCGCGCGTGGGATGGAGAAATTGTGGTCGACCTGCCGATGGCAGGCCCTGCCAACCGGTTTACCAAGCCGCTTGTGGTGGGTAACCGCGTGTATCTGCCCTCGTGCGCCAACGATCGGCTCGGAGGGTTCGTAGAGGGCTACGACGTCAAGTCGAACTAACCCAGCGCCGCCAGCGCAGCGTCGTAGTTGGGCTCTTGGCCGATTTCGGGGACGAGCTCGACGTATTGGACGATGTTGTCCGCGTCAGTCACGACCACCGCGCGTGCCATCAAGCCGGCGAACCCGCTGTCGGTCACTTCCACACCAAAATCCGACGCAAACGAGCTACGAAAACCGCTGAAATTGTGGACATTCTCGATGCCCTCGGCCCCGCAAAAACGCTTCATGGCGAAAGGCAGATCGTTCGAGATACACAACACCGAAACGCCATCAAGGCCGGCGGCGCGCTTGTTGAACTCGCGAATCGACGCCGCGCACACACCGGTATCGACGCTCGGGAAGATGTTGAGGACCTTCTTGCCGTGCAGGTCCGCGAGTGAAACGTCCTTTAGGTCGACGCCAGTCAACGTCGCGTTAGGCAACTTGCTGCCTACCGCTGGGAGCTCGCCGTTGGTGTGAATCGGATTTCCGCCAAGAGTAACTTGTGCCATATGGTTCTCCATTGAGTCAGGGTCGCCTTCAAGGATGCCCAAACCACGTGCGGGGTTCGAAATCCCCAAGATTTTTTGAACCTTCGTCGGCGTCACTGCATCGAAAGCCCGCTAAATCACCCTTATTACGAGATCCAGCACATGAAAACACAGCTTCTTCTCCTCGCATCCGCACTCGTTTTGACCCTCGGCTGCAAGTCCGAGATCGACAACAAACCGGCAGCGACGGTGACTGAACCCTCAACAGCCGCACAGACTGCGGCACAAACCGCTGCACAGACAGCCGATCAAGCGGCTGCCAAACCCGCGGCCGAGATGAAGGAGGTCGCGCTCGTCGCTGACGGTTCGTCCATCGGTTTTGTGGGTGCGAAAGTCACCGGCGACCACACGGGCGGATTTAAGACCTTCACCGGCAAAGGCATGACCGACGCCGACGGCAAGCTGGCCAAGGTCGAATTCGAAGTGGACACCACCTCGGTGTTCACGGACGCCGAAAAACTCACCGGTCACCTCATGTCGCCTGACTTCTTTGACGTCGAAAAGTTCCCCAAAGCCACGTTCGAGTCGACGTCAATCACCGAGGCTGCCGGCGAAGGCAAAACACACGACATCACCGGCAACATGTCGATCCGCGGGATCACCAAGACCATCACCTTCCCCGCCATCATCAAGACTGAAGGCTCGGACATCATGGCGGCCAGCGAGTTCACGCTCAAGCGCAGCGATTTCAATATCGTCTACGCTGGAAGCCTGACGACCTCATCAAAGAAGACGTCTTGATGAAGATCACGCTCAAATTCAACAAGGGCGCATAACGTCGCAGCTCCGGGTAACTTTCCCTTTGCCCAGAGGTGTTAGACTCCGCCCATGGCTTTTCAACGTCGCTGCGATGCCTGCGACTACCGACCCCTGATCCAGCACACCAATATCCGACCGCCACCATGGCTGCCGGAGGGCGGAAGTCACGTCCTGTATGTGTGCCGGGTCTGCGGCAGCACGACGATCCAAAGCTACGACAGCCAGACGAGTTTCGGGCAACTTTGGCCTCTTGAGCCCGGCGCGATGTCGCTGTTGAGGCTTGACGCGTCGCCCCGAGAGGTCACCGAATACCTGTCCTCCGAGGACTTTTTGCGAATCGCGCCATCACCGAAGGCCTCTTTCGGTCGTGGGTGCGCGCGACGATCGATGTCTCGATGTGCATCAACGACCTGCTCGCCCGCATGCACGTCTGCACCGACCCACGACGGCTCGAAGTCATGGTCTCGCAGCTCGCGTTCGCCATCCAAACCGTGACACAGCGGCGCTTCGATCACGTCGAAGTCGGCTGCCGCATCTCGGGCATTGAACCCCTGTTCCAAGCCTTGCACGGCGGCTTTCCCCACGCGAACGCGTCGCCCGAGACCGTGTCCAAGATCCGGCTGGACGCATTGGATACCCTCGAAAACCTCGCGCGCCCTTGGATGTGGGACCTGGTGCCCGAGTTTGAACGGCAAACCCTTGAGTATGCGTTGGACCACCTCGTTTTGGTCGAACAATCCCGCCAGGAAGTCGCGCTCGCACGACAACAAATGCATTCGGACGGCCCTCTAAAGGTTCGTGAGGAAGTCCTGTTTCTGCAGGGACTTTTCAGCCGTCGCGATGCCTACCTGACTGTGAATTACGCGTCGTTGCTGTGGGGTTGCCTGCGCGACTTCTATCAACGGATGGGCAACGCAAACACGTCCTCGCTTCAGAAGGCTTACGACGTGGTGCAACGCCTGCTCGAAGGACAACTCATCGCCCGAGGCCTCGAACCTGTGTCGTGGCATCCTGAAGAAGGCGCGGCCTACCAATTGCCGCGGACCGGTGAGGTGGTCTTTCTGCGCCGCCGCACTCCTCAGGTTGAGGTCTATGCATCGCTTCGCAGCGTGGAACCAAGCGCGGTGTACGACGCGTGGTTTGACGTCTTGGAATGGGCAACACAGCGCATGAGGCAGTCCAACGGGGCCTCGTGACGACAGTTCCGCCCAAATCGAGGCGCCTAAGCCACACGTACGCGAGCGATCCGACCGGCGACCCGAAGCAAAAACCCGTTCACAATCAGACCATTACATAAACACCGCACAATTTAACCAGATGTAGTCCAAGGTGGCACGTTCCATGCTTTTGTACTGAGTATGATGCGATGGCTTCCCATACTCACAGTTCTTTTGGCGGCGTGCACAAGCGGCGCTGACGACCCGCAGTTCGCGACGTTCCGACAAGAGATACGCGGCGGCCAAGTCAACAACACACAAACCGCTGTGGTGGGAATTCTGGCGCAGCTTCAGGGCGGGACGGCCATTTGTTCCGGCAGTCTCATCGCACCAAACCTCGTGCTGACCGCACAACACTGCGTGGCCGAGCTTGATTCGCAGTTTGTGGTCTGTGGGAACACCCCGTTTGGCGGCAAATTCGCTGCGACATCGATGTACGTCACCACCCAGACGCAGATGAGCGACGACCCGTCGCAATACCACCGTGTCTCACAGATCCTGACGCCACCTGGCGGAAACGACACCTGCGGGTTCGATATTGCCTTGCTCGTCCTAAGCGAGACCATTCCTAGCAGTGAAGCCACGCCATTGGTGCCGCGCATCGACAGTGCGCCCGAGGCCGGTGAGGTCTACACGGCCGTGGGATATGGGCACATCGGTAACGGCTCGGGCGCAGGCACACGTCGCAGCCTAGACGGACGCACCGTGCAATGTTTTGGCGACGCCTGCCCGTTCAACGAACAAGCCGCGGGGTCCGAGTTTGTCGGTTCTGATGGCACATGTCAGGGGGACTCGGGTGGTGCGCCGATCGACGCCGAAGGTCGTGTCTTGGGTGCGCTCTCGCGCGGCCCAGGCCAATGCGATGGGTCCGTTTATTCGTCTGTCTTTGCGTGGAGCGATTGGGTGCGCGAACAAGGCACCATGGCCGCCGAGGTAGGCAACTACACGGCGCCCGCTTGGGTCACGCTCGGTGTATCCGAAACCGACACAAATGACGTCGACGCGGACGGCGTCGACAACGCGCTGGACAACTGTCCTGGCGTGTTCAACGTCGACCAAGCCGACGAGGACGCCGACGGTGTCGGCGATGCATGCGACGAAGACGCCGACGGCGACGGCGTTTTGGACGGCTCAGACAACTGTCCTAACGTTCCCAACAGCGACCAACAGGACCGCGACTCGGATGGACTTGGCGACCTCTGCGACACCGACGACGATGACGACGATGTCGACGATCGATTCGACAACTGCCCGACCATCTCGAACCCGAACCAGTTCGACGGCAACAACGACGGTGTCGGCGACGCGTGCGCGCAAACGACGGTTTGTGACCGCTACAACGCAGACACCGGACTGTTCGACGGCTGTGGCAACCCCAACGGCGGCACCGACAAGTTTGTCATCGGGCAACAACCTCGCCAGGTGGTCGGACTCGGGCATGTCTCGTGTGCGACCGGCGACCCCACGGTGGTCGGGTTCATTGGTCTTTGGTTGGTTGGCCTGGTCCGTCGGCGGCGTTAGGTCGTCATCTCACCCGCAACATCGCGCATCAGATAGGCACGACGCTCGTCGCGGTCATCAAACGCGGCCACAGCGTGCATCAGCTTTGTCATCGCAACCTCGACGCGCATCTCTCCACCGGGTGTGTCGATGACCCAACACATCCGGCTCAAGGGGCGTCCCCTTCATCCCAAGGGTTCCACCGGTATGCAGACGCGGCATCTGAACCTCATGTTGACCTGTGAGCGTTCAAGGTTGTTTTCGGATAGGAAACAGACTGAAGCGCCAACGTCAGCGACGGAAGCCATCGAATCATCAACTTCGATCTCCGCCGGGCGCATTATGCGTGGCCTGCGACGCTTCACAAGCACAATGGCGTGCGAAAGTGCGACCTTTGACACTACCTCTGCCATTCTGTAGCGTCGAGGGCGTCTACCATCACGTTGGAGGGGGGAAATGAAAATCAGAAACGCGGGGCTAGGGCTAGCATTGCTCGCGAGCGCATGCGTTGATGTTAGCAACACAGCAACTCAGCAACACAGCAACAAGCGGTGAGTTTATTGGATGAGCACGTCGTTCGACGACAACTCCGAGAGCTTTGAGTTCTGCCGCGAAGAGGCAGGCGAATACCGCCTGAAGATCATTCCGACCGTCGAAAACTGGGGTTGTAACCGTGATCCTGACGACCCCAATTCGGAGCGTGGAGAAATGCTCTACAAGTTCGTTGAAAAAACCAATGCGATCGACGCGAGGCGAGACTGCCCCACCTTCGGACATCATGCCTACGGGCTATCGGAGGTTCGGTAATGCGTTATCTTTTGTCGATTCTTTTGTTGACGAGCTGCGGAAGCGACACCGCGGGCAAGTGGGACCTCAACGAACCGGATTCCGGCTCGGACGTCGGCCTCGACAGCACCCAGAACGACGGCGGTCACGACAGCGGCGTTGAGTGTCCGCTCCATCCCGAAGCCGCGTTCATTCTCGACGGAACTCAAAACGCCAGGGCTCGGGCCGGAGACATTGCGTGTGCAAACGGAAGGCTATACCAGGTTCCAAACTCGACGTTTTTTGAACCGCCGGTTGAAATCGCCGACAACTGCTGTGGACTCGACATTTACGATATCGATCTGCAGAACTTTTCGGTCGAAACCGTACTCTACGAACATCCCAACGGATACCCGCATTTGCCCGACGGCCTCTCGGTCGACGACGAGTGCAGCGCTGCCATCGACCCCGATAATCCCGGGCAACCGATGGGCCAGAACGGGTGTCAGCCTTGCACCGATAGCGAAATCCGATGGAATTTTCGGATCAAGGGCACCGTGCGAAACATCGGAAATCAGCCGGACGTTGTTGCGTGTGACTTAGTGGTTTTTTACCCAAGCATCGAGGGCACCCACGCGTTGCGCACCATTGGCGGATGGACACTTCAACCGGGCGACACCGTAGATTTCGACGAAATTTTGGAGTCCAAGGCGTTCGGCTGCACGATGTCCGTCTTCGCCGTGTGCATAGGTTCGCATGAACCCGGGCTGCTTGTTGCGCCCCCCCGAGTTGCGGACCACCCCAATCAAGGTCAGAGTGACATGAGCCCACCGATGCCCGACTAGCCGACGTCGTGATTCTCACTGCACGCGGACGAATGCGCTCGCATCTCGAACCATGCGCGGCTTAACGCTTCGCGTTGCGACGGATGTGCGATTGCCATCAACGCTCGGGCACGTGCGACCGGCGACCCCACGGTGGTCGGGTTCATTGGTCTTTGGTTGGTTGGCCTGGTCCGTCGGCGGCGTTAGGTCGTCATCTCACCCGCAACATCGCGCATCAGATAGGCACGACGCTCGTCGCGGTCATCAAACGCGGTCACAGCGTGCATCAGCTTTGTCATCGCAGCCTCGACGCGCATCTCTCCACCGGGAATCGCGCCGCTGCGCTCAAGCGGTAGACTGTTCTTGTACAGGCCGAAATCCACTTTGCCCGACGACGTCGTGATCACCACAATGTCGAGCCCACCGTCGACGCCTTCGGCGATGACCGGCGCCAGTGGGCGCACCGAGGTCGGCACGGTACCGGTGCCAAACGCAACCACAACGGCTCCCTTGAGTCCTTCCAAACGGAAGAGCCCTCGCAGCAGGTCCGGCTGCATTCCCGGTGTGACGGGAACCAACACCACATTGTTGTCAAACCGCGCATCCACACGCAGGGGCCCCTGAGGCTTGCGTATGTGCGCGCCGAAAGTCACGTCCACGCCCAATGTCGCCAACGGTGGACAGTCGGGACTAAGGAAGCCGCGATAATCCCGTGCGCTGCTTTTGGTTGTGCGACAGCCGCGCAGCAACAGCCCATCAAAACAGATCGCGACCTCGGGGACCGCACGTGTCGCCAGCTCCATCGCATCAGCAAGATTACGCCGCGCATCCGATCGCAGCGCCGCCAGCGGTCGCTGGGCGCCCGTCAAAATCACTGGTTTGCCGATGTTCTCAAGCGCAAAGCTCAACGCGCTCGCCGTGTACGACATCGTGTCGGTGCCGTGCACAACCACAAAGCCGTCGTAGTCGTCGTGTGCATCCGCGATACGAAGCGCCAGATCGCTCCAAAGCTCAGGTCCCACATCGCTAGAATCCAGATTCGACACGATCTGTGTGTCGATGTCGGCGATCATGGCGAGCTCGGGCACCGCGTCCTGAAGGCGTGAGGCAAACGCATCCGGCTCAAGGGGCGTCCCCTTCATCCCAAGGGTTCCACCGGTATGCAGAATCAAGACGCGCGGCATGTCGACCTCGTTGCGAAGACCTCGACGATCTATCACCCAACCCGTTTGGGCGCCACGTCAGCTTGACGCTCTGGCGATCCCGGTGGTATCCCGCCGGCGTCCCTTATCGGGACACGCGAACCGAGGCAGGAAGTTTGGTGAAAAACCAGCGCTGCCCCCGCAACTGTGATCGGCGACAAACCTGACAAAGAACCACTGGGCAACCGGGAAGGTGTCAGGCGAGGTAGACCCGTGAGCCAGGATATTGACTCGGTTTGCTAGTGACCTAATCGCTTCGGGTCGGAAGCGAGGGGATGCGCAGCAATGGGTGTTGCGTTTCGCTCTCCTTTCGCTCGGACAACACGGAGAACACCATGTTCCGTTACCGAGCCATCCTCCTTCTTGCTGTTTCGTTGACCATCGCTTGCGGTGATGACGACTCGTCAAACAACACGACGAACAACGCGAACACCAACAACGCGACGAACAACGCGTCGAACAACGCGTCGAACAACGCGACAAACAACGCGACAAACAACAACACGACCAACGAGTCGAACAACGCCAACAACGCTGACCAGATCGAGGTCATCGGAACGTGGACCACGAACTTCGACACCACCGAAGTCATCACCGCCACCACCTGGGAAGGCATCGCGCCCACATCGATCGAGCTCTACGACAACACGGACAACTTCGCGGTCCTCCTTAACGGGCCCGACGATGAGTTCAATCCTGACAAGTACTCCTTGGTGGAGTGGACCGAAATCGACGGTGATTCGTTCTACTACTGCACCGTCGATTTCGGATTGGACACACTCGACGACGCGCTCAACAGCGCCGAGATCGCCGACCCCACTGACCTCGATGGTGAGGGATGCGGCGGATTCTCGTGGACCAAGATGACCCGTCAATGAGTCGGTGGTTCGTCGCAGGGGTGTTGTTACTCACGGCATGCGCAGACGATGAACCGTCGCTGCCTTATGCAAGCGCGGTGGTGTCGTTTACGCCCGGGGACGGAGCAGGCTACGGCCAATCTGAGATGCCGGGCATCGTCTTGGGGCCACCTGTGTCCAAGGGACCTTCGTCGGGATCGCTCGACGTGCTTTCACTAGGCGTCGGAGGCGAAATCATCCTCGATCTGGGTGTCACCGTCGTCGACGGGCCCGGCGCCGACATCATCGTGTTTGAAAACGCGTTCACGCCGCGTTCGGCACCAGACACCGTGTTTGCAGAATATGGTGAGGTCGCCGTGAGCCTCGATGGCGACACGTGGTCTGTGTTTGCGTGCAACCCTCCTGACGACACGGAGACTTGCGCCGGCTGGCACCCCGTCAACGCCTTCGACCCTGAAGACGTGATCCCCCTCGACCCATCCGTGACAGGCGGCGACCCCTTCGACCTGAGCGCGTTAGGTGTTGAAAAAACGCGTTTTTTGCGAATACGTGACAAAAGTGACGCAGGTGTTGCGCCCTCGGCTGGGTTCGACCTCGATGCGGTCGGTTTTGTGCAGTGAATCCACCGAAATCGGCCGGACACCGTTTTTTCCTCGGCGTAAATCGACTATGCTACCGGCGCATTCGTAAGGACCGATACTGAATATGAACGACGCATCCGCACCGACGAAGTGGCTCTTTGGCCACTACACCTACTCCGTTTACTCCCGAATCATGGAGATCGCCGCGATCATCGCCTTCTTGGGCGGGCTCGCGTACCTGGTCTTCAACATGGTGACGACGTTTGATCCAGCCATCGCAGACCAACTCTTCTGGTTGATGCCTGCTGGCGTCTTCGCTGGCCTTCTTGTGGCGGACTTCAGCGCCGGCATGGTGCATTGGTTGGCCGACAATTTCGGAGACGAAGACATGCCCGTTCTCGGCGCCATGTTCATTCGTCCCTTCCGCGAACACCACACCGACCCCAAAGGCATCACCCGACACGACTTCATCGAGGTCAACGGCAACAACTGCATCGTCCTGCTGTTGTTCGGCTTCCCCGTGCTGCTTCTGGTGCCCGACACAGGACTCATCGGCGCCTTCTTCGAGGTGGTCCTGTTGACGCACTTCCTCGGCATTTTCGCGACCAACCAGATCCACAAGTGGTCGCACATGGACAACCCACCATTGGTCGTACGTGGGATGATGAAGGTTGGTCTTATCATGTCAGTCGACCATCACAACGTGCACCACACCATCCCGCATGACCGCTACTACTGCATCACGACGGGCTGGATGAACCCAATCCTTGAAAAGCTCGACTTCTTCCCACGCCTTGAACGCTTCATTCGCGCTTACTGGCCGTGGGCCGACCCAGAGCCTCACGCGAAGCGCATGCACGGGTTCCAGTCCGAAACCTGAGTCGGTCACACACCAAAAAGAAACGGCAAGCCAAGGCTTGCCGCTTTTGTTTCTTGTGCTGAAACGACGCTCAGTTGCGCGTCAGCGGTTTGTACTTGATGCGCTGAGGTTGGTCAGCGGCAACGCCCAAACGGCTGCGGCGGTCCTTCTCGTACTCCTCGTAGTTGCCCTCGAACCACACGACCTCCGAGTTGCCTTCAAAGGCGAGGATATGCGTCGCGATACGGTCGAGGAACCAGCGATCGTGGCTAATGATCACCGCACAACCCGCGAAGTCTTCGAGCGCGTCTTCGAGCTCACGCAGGGTCTCGACGTCCAAATCGTTGGTCGGTTCGTCGAGCAACAACAGGTTGCCTTCGGACAACAGGGTGCGAGCCAAGTGAACGCGATTTCGCTCACCACCGGACAATGTGCCGACCTTCTGCTGTTGCGTGCGGCCCTTGAAGCCAAACGCCCCAACGTAGGCGCGAGAGTTCACCTCGCGTTTCCCAATCGCGATGGTCTCGGCCCCGCCCGAAATGATCTCCCAGACCGTCTTTTCGTCGTCGATGCCGTCGCGGCCCTGAGTCACGTTCGAAATCTTGACCGTGTCGCCCACGATGAACTCGCCACCGTCGGGCTTTTCCACGCCCGTGATCATGTTGAACAACGTCGTCTTGCCCGCGCCGTTGGGTCCGATGACGCCAACGAGTCCGTTTTTTGGCAAGTTGAACGACAGATTGTCGATGAGCAGTCGGTCGCCAAAACCCTTGCGCAGTCCCTTCGCCGTCACCACCACGTCGCCCAGACGAGGTCCGGGTGGGATGATGATTTCTTTGCGGCGGTCGGCGTCGCGGTTTTCTTCGAAGTCGCGGCGCATCTCGTCGTAACGCTTCAAACGCGCCTGGCTCTTGGCCTGACGCGCCTTTTGGCCCATACGGACCCATTCAAGCTCGCGGGCAAGCATGCGGGACTTCGCCGAGTTCGACTTGTCGCGCTGCTCAAGCAACTTCTGCTTTTGCTCCAGCCAGCTTGAATAGTTGCCCTCAAAAGGAATGCCCTTGCCACTTTCGAGCTCAAGGATCCACTTCGTGACGTTGTCGAGGAAGTAGCGGTCGTGGGTCACGATGATGACGGTGCCGTGGTATTCGCGCAGAGCGCGCTCAAGCCACGCGACGGTCTCGGCGTCCAAATGGTTCGTCGGTTCGTCGAGCAACAACAGGTCTGGTTTTGCCAGCAGCAATCGGCACAAGGCCACACGGCGACGTTCACCACCGGACAGCTTCGTGACGTCGGCATCACCAGGCGGCACCCGAAGCGCGTCCATGGCAATGTCCAACGTGCGGTCCAAGTTCCACGCGTCCGCCGCGTCGATGCGGTCCTGCAGCTTCCCCTGCTCCTCGATAAGCTTATTCATCTCGTCGTCGCTCATCGGCTCGCCGAATTTGAGCGAGATTTCTTCGAAAGCTGTCAGAAGGTCGCGTGTTTCCTTGACCCCGAGCTCGATGTTGCCACGCACGTCCAACGACTCGTCGAGCTGCGGTTCCTGCCGCAGGTACCCAACCTTGGCCGACGGGTCGATCCAAGTCTCGCCCTGAAACTCCGTGTCGAGGCCAGCCATGATGCGCAGCAGCGTCGACTTACCGGCACCATTGGGACCGACGACACCAATCTTGGCCCCCGGAAAGAATGAAAGCCAAATGCCGTCGAGCACTTGCTTCCCATCGGGTGTGAATTTCTTGAGGCCCTGCATCTGATAGATGAATTCGCGCGCCATGTTGCCCTCGAGTTAGGAGTTCCTGAATTGCGCGGAAACTAGCCCCGACCGCGGGGATTTGCAACGTGGGTTGCTCAGGATTGCGATGGGTCTTGCGCCATTTTTGAACTTTGGCCCCAGATCTTGCGGGTGTAGCGTAGGCCCCAAGTTACGTTTCCAAAATGGAGGAACCCATGAAAAACCGTCTTGTCTCGAAGCTACTCGCTGTCTCGCTTATCTCGGCCGTCACGGTATCGACGGGCTGTTTTGGCAACTTCGCGCTCACCCGAGGGATCTACGGTTGGAACGACACCGTTTCAGGCAACAAGTTCGTCAAATGGCTCGTGTTCCTAGGACTGAACATCATCCCCATTTACCCATTGGGCGGTCTCGCCGACCTGTTCATCTTCAACACGTTGGAGTTTTGGACCGGAAGCAATCCAATGGCTTCACGTGACACGCCTCAGACCAAGACGGTCGCGTTGAACGACACGCACACGATGATCATGGTCAACTACGGCGACCAGATGGACGTTCAAATGTTGAACAACGGCAACGTCGAAAACGCATTCACGTTTGTGACCACCGAAGGCGGTCTGACGATGTTGGATGCTGACGGAAAGGTCGTGGCGAAGGTTCGCGACATGGATGGTGCGGTTGAGATCGTCAACGCCCTTGGACAGTCGGTCGCGACCTACTCGGATGCTCAGTCCAATCAGGTCTCGGCCGCGTTCGACAATGGTGGGGCACGTGCCGCCATGAATGCCGCCGCCGATCTGGGGACCCCGAATTCGGGCGTCGCAGCGCGCTAATCACATGTACTGCCAGTTGAACGCCACACCCGCCGAGTAAACCGTGACCGCGTCGTGATTCCCCGCCGCGAGCTCGAGTGACACCCCTAGCGCGTGGGGGCCTTGCCGCCAAAAAGCATAACCAAGAGCCCCCATCACACCCGCTCCCGTATCGGTGTCACTGACCTTGAACCCGTCGCCCTCGATCGTCAGCGTTACCCGAGAATACCCCAGCCCAGCCTCCAAAAAGATGGCGTCGGTTGGCCAGAACTGGACCGCCGGACCCAGCAAGTAGTGCGAGATCGTCGCGTCGGTGCGGTCATTGTTCGTGTCAGGGAACGTCACCGTCCCCGTCGCCTTGAACAAAATCGCCAAGTTGGGCTGCAGGAACCCACCGATTTTCAAAGTCGGGCCCGCAAGCCCGTTTTCGGACTCCGATCGCCCCTCATCCGGAGAGAAAACTTGATGCCCAAGTCCAAGCCCCAAGCCGATCGTGAAGCCCTTTCCTTGCGCCATCGCGGGTGACGCAAACGCCATGACCGCGGCAAAAAGAAGGATGCTAACAAGTACCTTTTTCATGGTTCTCCGTGCGTTCTGTGTCTATTTGGCAAGTGCAGAGATGAGCGCTTCCACGCCGCCACCGCATCGATGACCGTGATGATTCATCGCGGACTCGACCGCATTCACCGTCTGAACCAACCATTCGCTTTGGGTGGTTGTATAACCCATATGCCCCACCCTGAAGTATTCGGCTTTGTGTTTTGGGTGCAACCCGCCCGCCACGATCGCCCCGTTTGCGCCGATGGTCGAAACCACTGTGGCGTCCACGCCCGCGGGGTAGCGAATCGCGGACAACGTGTTCGCGGCGTTTTCCCATGGCCCAAGCAACGTCAGCCCCAGCTGTTTCCACGCCGCGCGCATGGCATCGGCTACACGCTGGTGACGCGCCACCACTTCGGACATGCCCACATCAGTCAACTCTTTGAGCCCCGCCTCCAACGCCAAAACCATATTCGTGGCGGGTGTGGCGAAATACGAGGGTTTTCGGGCTTCATAGGCGTGCATGATGGGCAGCCACTGCGCGAAATCCAGAATCATTGGGGGCAGGTTCTCAATCCGCTCGCGACGTTTCATGGCGCGCTCACTGGCCACCAAAAGCGCCAAGCCAGGCGGCAGCCCAATCGCTTTCTGCGAGGCCGTCAGATACACGTCAGCGCCCCACGCCTTCATCTCGAACGCCTCACCAGCGGTGGCACAGACGCCGTCGAATACCGTCAGCGCGTCGTGCTCGCGCGCGACGGAAATGATGCTTGGCACGTCCACACGCGCCCCAGTCGAGGTGTCCACGTGCGTTGCGATGACTACCGTTGGGCGAAACGCCTTTGCGGCCGCGGACACTGCGTCTGACGCTGGCACATACCCCGCCTCGCAACGCACGTGCTCAATGGTCGCGCCGCGACGGTTTGCCATTTCGGCGATTCGGTCCGAGAAATAACCCGTGTTCACAATGAGGACGCGGTCATCCGAATCGACGACGTTCGAGATCGCCATGTCCATTGCCACCGTGCCACTGCCCGATGCGATGAACGGTTGGTACGATGTATCCACTCGCCACACTTCTCGCATCCGCTCAAGCGACGCGCCAAACGCCTCGATCACCCCCGGGGAAACGTGCGAAGGTGGCAAAGGCTGGTACGCCGCGTGAACCGCGGGCGAAATTTCGATGGGTCCTGGAATCATTAACAGTGGCCGTGTCATCTCATTCTCCGATTTGCTTTCATGCAGGGTAAGCCATGACCGACTGGAAAAACATCCCCGACGAAGAGTGGAAAGAAAAACTCGACCCAATGCAGTATCAGGTCACACGACACGCGGCCACCGAGCGCCCATTTACCGGGATCTACTGGAACCACAAAGAGCCCGGCACCTACCACTGTGTTTGCTGCGACACTCCCCTCTTTGAGGCGGACATGAAGTTCGACAGCGGATGCGGTTGGCCAAGTTTTTGGACCGAGCTGCGCACCGCAAAAATCAAACAGAAAGCTGATTTCACGCTCGGCATGCACCGCGTCGAAATTTTGTGCAGTGTCTGCGACGCGCATTTGGGCCACGTCTTTAACGACGGACCCAAACCTACCGGTCTTCGGTATTGCGTGAACTCGGCTTCGCTCAGATTCGAGCCGAACGCGTGATTAGCGGCCCAGATGCAAGATGATCTCCCGGACCACCTTGCAGCCCAACACCGATGACACACCCGTTGGGTCAAGCGCTGGCGACAGCTCCATCACGTCCGCAGCGACCAGCTGGAAGCCTTCAAGCACCTTGAGCATCGCCGCAAACGTCGGCCAATCGATGCCACCAGGCTCGGGTGTGCCCGTGCCCGGCAGGTACGCGGGATCAAACACATCGAGGTCGACCGTCAGATAAACCGGACGACCTTCAAACGCCTTCATGCGCTGCGCGAAAGCTTCAGCGGTCGGTGCCACCAAACGCTCGGTTTGGTGCATTTCCTGAAACTCCTCGCGCGTGCCCGAACGGATGCCTACTTGCAGCATCGAATCCGCACCCAAGAAGTCCAGACATCGGCGCATTGCACAGGCGTGTGAGTTCGGCTCGCCCAGATAATCGGTGCGCAAGTCCGCATGCGCGTCCCACTGCACCAACACGAGGTCAGGGTACTTCTCAAACGCGGCCCGCACGGCGGGAGGCGTCAGCGAGTGCTCGCCGCCCATCATCAGCGGCCGACCACCCTTCGTCAGTACTTCCGAACACGCGGCATGAACGCGCGAAAGTACCACCGTCGGGCTGCCGTAGGGATGCTCAAGGTTGCCCAAGTCGCAAAACGCGACGTCCTCGGTGTCCCGGTCTTGGTCGGGCGAGTAGGTCTCGAGGCCATCGCTGACCATGCGAATCGCGTCGGGGCCGAGGCGCGTGCCAGGACGAAACGATGTCGTGCTGTCAAAACCCACGCCGAACAAGGCGACACAGCCTTCGCTGAATTCACGAGAAGCCCCCAAATAGAGCGCTGATGCATCACTCTGGAACGAAATCATTTGAGTCTCCGACGCACAAAGTTCGGCACCGCGAAGATCCCCATATGGATGTCACGGTTGTAGATTTCGGTCTTCTCCTCGATGAACGCCATGCGCTCTTCGACGACGTCCTTGGGCGTTGTCGTCTTGGACGCGTACGTCCACGACCATGTGCCTGCGGAGTACAAGAAGACATCGCGGTAGTAAGGATGTGCGCTACCGAACACCTCGGCGATGGTGCGGACCATCTCGACGTGGGTGTCGAGGAACACCATCGTGCTCTCGCTCTGCGTCACAAAAACGCCGCCGTCGCTCAACCGGTCCAAGCATGCTTGGTAGAAAGACTTGTTGAACAGCCCTTCTGCAGGCCCAACAGGGTCGGAACCGTCGACGATGATCACGTCGTAGGGCGCCAACTCGGTGTTCTTGACCCACGCGATGCCGTCCCCAATCGTGACGTGCAAACGGGGGTCGTCCCACGCCGCGCCAATCGTCGGCAGGAACTTCTTGCTGACGTCGACCACAAGGCCGTCAATCTCGACCATGTCGACGTGTTTGACCTGAGGGTAGCGCAACACCTCGCGAACCGTTCCGCCGTCGCCACCACCAATGACGAGCACACGCTCAATCTTGGGCGCCGTCGTCATGGCCGGGTGCACGATCATCTCGTGGTAGCCTTTCTCGTCGCGCTCGGAGGTCATCCAAAGATCATCGATGAGCAGTGCACGCCCCATGGCTTCGGTTTCAACGACGCTCACAGTCTGAAACTCACTCTCGCCCATGAAAAGCGTCTGCTTGAGCTTGAGACCAAAACGCACGTTATCGTTCAGAATTTCGTCGTACCAAAGAGCCATGATTTTCCTCGAAAGAAAGGCGTCCCGGCCGCGCCGGAACTCGCAAAACAAAAGGCGGTGTCATATGACACCGCCTTCTGAAAATATCAAGTTGGCAGAGTCCCGTTTTACCGGGTGCTAGTCTGGCCTAACGCAATGAACCGAGTCTTACTTCGACCAGATCAAGGTAGAAAAACTTTCGCTCACGCAGCACCTCCGGCGACGAGGCTCGGCTTGAACCTCGAACGCGTGCTGTGGTCTGCCACGGACATGGACGTGTCCTTACCTTCCTGACCTCGTTCAACGAAGATCAGTTCGTAGGATTCGCCGTTCAAGCCTTCGAGCAGGATGTCGACACCTGCATGCGGGTTACAGTCACCGCATGTGTAGAAGTCAACCGATGCGTATCCTTCAGCTGGCCACGTGTGGATCGAGATGTGGCTCTCGGAAAGCACGATCACGCCACTGGTACCCATCGGTTGGAACTTGTGAAATACACAGCCAACTTCTGTTGCACCGGACGCCTTAACGGCCTCACGCATCACTTCTTCGACCCGCGAAATGTCATCGAGAATTTCTCCGTCACAGCCGAAGAATTCTACCAAGATATGTCGTCCGTAAGTCTTCAATTCATGTGCCTCCTGTGGTCCCGTTTCACTGATTAAAGTTACCCGGCCCATTCGCCGAATAAAGGACGGCGACCTTAGGGATGTCGCTGCCGTCCGTCAATGAAAATTACACACGTTTGCCCTGCAGGCACGCGGGTTTCGGTGGCTTTTCTGTGCAACCCTTTTAAGCGCCTGAAAAATGAACCAAAAAAAAAGCGGGCGGTGAAAATCACCGACCGCTTCTTCGAGCCATGTGCCATCGATTCACGACGGCAAAAGTGATCATTTTGCCTCGTACTCGTCGCAGAATGTCTCACCCGGGAAATCCGCTGGTGGGTTGCACAATCCAGTGACAACACCACACAGGTCACCGCACACCACCGGATGTCCAGTCGGCGCTCGGTCCGCCGGCACCCAGTCCGCCGAGACCGCAGCTGCACCACCTTCGTACTCCGTGCTGCGGGCCCCATTGACGAGCGTGATCTTCGAGAACGACAACGTGCCTTCGATCCGGTCTTTGCCTTCGGCGTTCTTCACGATCTCGCCAAACAACCGCACATCGGACATCTTCAATGTGACTGGACCAAGCGGGAGGTCGACCGGGATCGGTTTGGTCTCAAGCAGGCGTTTGCCATCCTCCAACCGAATGAAACCTGACACGAACGCAGTCCACCCAAGGTTGGTCTCATCGACCATCAACTCTTCAGGAACCTGTGTGTTGTTCGCGAATTCGTTCGTGATTGGGTCGCCCTCGCCCCCGGCAAGTCGGAATTCGCCGCTCGGCAGAACCTTGACGTCGCTGATCAACGTCAAGACCGCCGGCAGCGGTTTGGTGACCGAACCCACGATAATGTAGACGCCATCATCAAACTCTACCGGTTCCGTGTTCATGAACTGCTCCGTTCTGAACTGGAAGTCGTAGTAGATATGATTGCCGGTATCGTTGCCTTCCTTGTCCGCCAATCCGGGCTCGACATCCAAGATGATCGGCGGCCCAGCAGCTCCCAACCCCTCGAGATTGAACTCAAGCGTCGCGGTGAGATTGTTGGCACCCATCGTCAACGTCACGTCGCCACACGTCTTTTTTGCCGGCGTACACGATTTGACCAACGCCGTGGCGTCCGCGGGGATCTCGCCCTCGATGTCGCGCACGTCGTACCACAACGTCACCGAGAGCGTCGCGGGATCGATGGGCTCCGAAAATTCAAGGGTCAGCGGAGTGCCCACAGCGAACGCCCCGCCCTCGGGCAGTTGCAGCTTAACCTCGGGAGGAGCGTCGTAGGTTTGGCAGCTCACCATCGAGAAGAAGGCAGCGGCAGAAATCAGTTTAGAAACGGAATTCAAGTCGGTTCTCCACGAGGAAAGAGTTCAACGCATCGCCATTCTGGTCGTACAACGCAGGGCCCGGCATCAGCATGGCGCCCTCGACCGTCCAGTGGAAATACTCCTTGTAAGTCAGCCCAAGTTGCAAATCCAACTCGGTTCCGTAGAAGCGGTCAGGCCTTCCGCCGTTGAAATTTACCGCATCGTCGTCGATGCGGTTCCCGTCCTCGCCGAGCGAGGTCAAGATTGGGTCGACGACGCCACCTGGCGCTTGCGACCACGCGAACAACGCACCAAGGCGAGTGTGGAAGACCGTGTTGGGCGTCTTGTAGAGGTCCACCTTGACCTGCGGGAACAACGCGATGGCATTGGTGAAACGCCCTTCTGTGCTGACCTCGGTCACCGGGAAACTCGCGGCATCCAGACCCGCAAGGTTTTCGATGCCCACCGCGGCCGAACGCGCGGTCTCGAATGCCAGCACATGCTCAAACATCAACAGACCAACGTTCATGTCGCGCGCAAAGTTGAACGAGGTGATGGGGGTGGTCACGCGCGGATCGTCGTCGCCCGTGGCCAGATCGAACTCCATCGTCGCGGTCACCGGACCGATGACGTAGTCCGCGATCGCCTGAAAACCGTGTGCGATGATGTCTTGTGTGGTCGGTGTCGTGCCCGACAGCTCCGCAAAACCTTCCGAGATTTCGCGGCTGCTGCCGTTGATGTGCATGTAGTTCAGCTGCAAGGTGAGGTCGCCCACGGTTGCCTTCGCCGATGCCGGAAAACCAAAGATCTTGGAGTCGAACTCTTTGTTGGACAGGTACACGACGGCACCCGAGACCAACACATCTTTCCAGTTTAGGCCCAACCAACTTGCGGTCTTGCGGCGAAACTCGAGGTTAGTCCCCACGTTCGATAGGTCGTCGTCTGTGCTGATGATGTCGTCTTGGACCTGCCAGTCGTAAAACAAGGCCCAAATCAAGCCGTTGTCCATCGAGGGGTCCGCGACGTGCTGATAGCCATACATCAGGATGTAGAATGCCTCGTCGAGCTTGGTCCCAAACAAGATGCGGTCGGCAGCGTCCGAGTTGTTGCTGACCCCCCAGCGGTTGTAAGGACCGCCATCGTGGGACGGGATGCCCGCCCCATATTTTTTGGGCTGGCGTCCCACGCGCAGAAGGCCGACTGGCAGGAACACGTCGGCGTAGAGGTAGTTGATGTCGATGAGGCTCGCATCTTTAAGCACCGGCACATAGCTCTTGCGGTCGAGCGGATCAGCCCCATCGGGCAGGCCAACGGCCCACTTCCGTATGTTGGGACGGTTCGAGGAAAGGCTCACTCCGTTTGTGTCGGGAAACTCGCCGTTGTCGCCGAACAACACCCCATCAAGCATGTCCATCTGCAAGCGAATCGCGCCGACCCCGACCTTCGCGACGGTGGTGTCCATGCGAAAGCGCTGCTCAGTCCATCGCACGTCGCCCGCCGAATCCCCGTTGATCTCGAGGGGGTCGATGTTGAGCGTGCGCACTCGGTACTCAGGGTTGAAGTTCCACTCAACATCTCCCGCGGACAGCGGCGCCGCATCCCCGGCCTCAGCGGCATGTTCGTGCGACCGCATGCCGCCATCTTTGCGCTCCGACGGGACCGGAACCCGCGTTCGCACCGGTTTTTCGCCGGCGACGACCGGCGTCAACTCCATCTGCGGCAGCGGAATTGACGGCGTTTCCGCCTCGGCATCCGTCGCGTCTTGAGGCGCATCGGCTTGACCTGTCTGATCCGTGGGCGCCTCGACCACCGTGGGCTGTGCGTCCGTCGGGCCTGGCTGGGGATCCTGGGCGAGTGCCGATGACTCGACCGCCAACAGGAGTGCTGCTGTTAAAAGGGTGCGCGTGCGAAAAATGGCCGCCTCCTCTATGGGATGATTTCGCGCGACTATACGCAACCTTTGTCTCGACATACAACCCGCTATCCCACCACAATTGCGCCACAGAGCAGGGAATCCGATGAATGCACTGATTTTTGGACTGTTATTTCAAGTGGCAACACCACAAACCCCGGTCACCGACCAAGATTTCTGCGCGTGTACGTCGGCGATGGTGGTCGCCGTGGACGCCGCGAGCCGCCCGCCCGCAGAAGCTTTTGTCGCCAACCTGACTGCGCAGGTGCTTCCAGACGCCCCCTTGGGCGATGTTACTGGGCTTGGCGATGACGTGATCGCCGAGAGAGCAGCAAAGTTTGGCGTCGACACGGTGGTGATCATACGGGCGCTCCCGATCAAGAACGGCAGCAAGACGTTCCTTAGCCGTTACGATGTCGCGAAAAAGACGTGGTCGACCCTCCAGCGCGAGGTCGTGATCGACCCGGCGCCCGCATTCATGCAAGCGCAGAGCGACGCGCACACTGCCGTCGATGCCGGGCGGGTCGCCGATCAAGAAGAATCGATGTCGCTGCGACGCGGCGACTTTCACAACCGAAGGCTGATCTTCGGGCCGACGCCCTGGACATGGAAGAAGGGCGTCGTGGGCGAAGACCTTGATGAACCCCAATTTTACAACGCGATCGGACGTGGCGACCTCGCCGAGGCACAGGCCGCCAATGTCTCGAAGAAGACCACCGTCTTGCTGTCTTCCGGTGTTCTGACCGCGGTCGGAGTCGGGCTTGGTTTCGTGGGATTCCTTGGCGGCGGGCTCGACGGCGAGATGCCACAGATGGCCCTTGGTATCGGCGGACTCGCTGGCGTCGCGATCGGCACGGGTGGTCTCGTGTGGGGTGCGGGCATCGACACCCACCCGGTCGGCCTCGACGAGGCGCGCGAACTTGGCGATGCCCACAACCGTCGATTGGCGGCGGAGCTCGGCGTCGATCCAGATGCCCAACCGTGAACGCATCAAAGATGGAATGCACGGCGCGCTGGGACCGTTCCCCCTAGGCGCTGGCTCGACAACCGCACGTCGACCTGAGACCATTCAGAGCGTGCAACAACGACCGTGAGGCTGCCATGTGTATGATCTGTGTGGACTTCCAACGCGACAAAATGACCGCCTTCGAGGCGCGGCGTGCGCTGGGCGAAATGCGCGAGAAAATCGGCCCGGAACACACCAAAGAGGTCGAGGAGCTCCTCAAGAAGGCCGACGAGCAAGGGCGCGACGGCTCCGTGAAGGATCCCGACCCCACCTCGTGACGCGATGCGTTACAAATGGTGCGGGTTTGAGGCCATTCGAAAACTTGTTGCCTAGCCCTTTACCTCGCCAAAACGGTTGTGTTAGGTGAAGCAACGAATCAGTTGGATCAGGCTTAGAGGCAACCATGGCTACCGAGATCAAAAGCAGCGCGACCGAATCCAAGCTCCGGCTCACTACCGACGCGGATGGGCGCTACAACGGACTCACCCAAGAAGATCTCGTGCAGATGTACCGACACATCTACACGTCGCGGAAATTGGACGACGCCGAGATCAACCTCAAGCGCCAACAAAAGATCTTCTTCCAGATCTCGGGCGCCGGACACGAAGCCGTGTTGGTCGCTGCCGCGAAGGCACTTCGGCCGGCCTACGACTGGTTCTACCCCTACTACCGCGACCGCGCGCTTGTGCTTGCGCTGGGGATGACCCCCACCGAGATCCTCGCCGAAGCCGTGGGCGCTGCAGATGACCCGAACTCGGGCGGGCGTCAGATGCCTTGCCATTGGGGCCACAAAGACCTGAACATCGTCTCGCAGTCATCCTGCACAGGCACCCAACACCTCCAAGCCGTCGGCAATTCGCAGGTCGCGCGCATCATGAAAGCCGTCGAAGAGCTCGCCGAGCGCGATGGCTTCCACGACGACGAAGTGATCTACGTGTCGATCGGAGACGGCGCGACCAGCGAGGGCGAGTTCTGGGAAGCGGTCAACACCGCCGCGAACATGAAGCTGCCCGTTATGTTCATGGTCGAGGACAACGGCTACGCCATCAGCGTCCCGGTTTCCGTGCAGACCGCTGGCGGCTCGATCTCCAAGGCATGTTCGGGATTCGAGGGCTTGTTCATTACCGAATTCGACGGCTGCGACCCCGTCGAGAGTTACGGCAAGCTGATGGAAGCCTGCCGATACATCCGCTCTGGCCAAGGGCCGGCACTCGTTCACGCTCACGTCGTGCGGCCTTACAGCCACTCGATGTCTGACGACGAGACCATGTACAAGACCGAGGCCGAGATCGCCGACGAGGCCAAGCGCGACCCAGTCGTCAGCTTCGCGGCATTCCTGATTGACGAGGGCATCCTTACGGCCGAACAGGTCGAGCAACTCAAAAAAGACGTCGAGGCCGACGTCCGCGCAGCGGTGGACGAGGCCCTCGCGTTGCCCTCTCCGCACCCTGACACCGCGCTCGACTTCATCTACAGCCCTGACGTCGACCCGACATCCGCTGCGTT